>NZ_UXAW01000041.1 GCF_900609055.1 Pseudogemmobacter humi
TCATCGTCGCGATCAACAAGGACGAAGAGGCCCCGATCTTCCAGGTCGCAGACTACGGCCTCGTCGGCGACCTCTTCACACTCGTCCCGGAACTCACAGCAAAGCTGTGAGGGCGAGAAGCCGGCGGATGGCCTTTCCCGGCTTTTGCGAAGAGGGATCAGCTCAGTTCCCTTGCGTTCCGCTCAGAGGTGACGGGGCTTTGGAGGTCGGGCGATGAATGTCGTCTGACGGGGTTGCAGAAGCCGTCGATCTATCTGGCGATGGCGTTTTCTGCCTGTCGGCGGGATTGCCGGGCGACCCCGACAAGCCCGGTGCCCGGATCATCCGTGGTCTTCCGAGGCGTCCTCCCGCTCGTCAGCGCCAGGCACCCCCGAAACTCCGGCGTCGGTCTGTTCCCGTTTTCACAGAACACCTTCTGATGCATCGGTGGATGCTCTCCACTGTGTCCACGCAAGTGGGGGGGGAAGTCGCCCGGCGGCTGACGATCAAACGACACGTAAGGCCGGGCCCCTCCTGTCCGGTCTGCAAAGTGTCGGCCCCGTCATGGCCGTTGCGGCTTACGATGCGATCAGCTTCCTGCTTTCATTGCCAGGACCCATCCGGGATGCGGGCTGATCAGGACCAGCCCAGGCCGCGCCCCGCATCGACCTGGAACCTCGTCACGGAGCGTCACCCTCCCGAAGGTCTCTCTCAGACGGGTCCGACGCATCGCTTTGTGGGGCGGCAATGCACGCCCCGCATTCACGGGCTTCATCCGGCTCGCATGTGCCATGATCGGATTGCGGTGAATGCAGATCCCGCCGGACGCTAGATCATCCCCAGCCGCTTCAGCGCCGGCTCCAGCCCGAGGATCTCCAGCGTGGTCTCGCCCGCCTCCAGCCGCTCTCGCATACGGCGCTCGGCCTCCTCGCGCGCCGCGGCGGCGGTGAGCACCTCGTCCAGCCGCTCTGGCCGCACCACGACAAGGCCGTCGCGGTCGCCGACAATGATATCGCCCGTGCGGATCTGCTGCCCGCCGCAGATGACGGGCGCGCCGATCCGGCCCGGCTGGGCCTTGAGCGTGCCCTTGATCGACAGCCCGCGCGCGAAGACCGGGAAGCGCATAGCGATGATCTCTTCGCTGTCGCGCACCGCGCCGTCGATGACCAGACCGGCGATGCCGCGCTTCTGCGCCCCCAGCGTCAGGATATCGCCCCAGGGACCGGCCTCGATAAAGCCCTTGGCGTCGACGACCAGAATGTCGCCGGGGCCGGCCATGGTGACGGCAAGATGGATCGCCAGATTGTCATGGGCGCGGCAGTCGACGGTGAAGGCCGTGCCCGCGAGACGCAGCCCCGCGTCGAGCGGCTTCAGCCCGGAATCGAGCGCGCCGGTCTGGCCCTGCGCCTCATGCAAAGTGGCGGCGCCGATCCTTTTCAGCTTTTCGATCTGCTCGGCATTCGGACGAAACGACATTGCGCGGATCTCTTTCAATCCTGCAATTCCAGAATTGGAATTACAGCACCGCCATCACGCAATCCGACTGAGGAAACGTCAAGAAACAATATCCGTCTCAGGAATAGAATTTCTCTAATTCTGCTTTTGAAAAGCGTAACTCCTCATCTTCCGGCACAAGGCTATGATCGCAGCGGAAGGCATCGCCGGTCCGGTCGGAAAGCCGGGCGCCTGACGGGTGCCGCAGTGGGAAAACCACAGAAAAGGGTGCCGGAATGCGTTGGAACAGGGTCTTGCAGATTGTCGATTGCCATGCCGAGGGCGAGATCGGCAAAGTCATCGTCGGAGGTTTCGGACAGGTCCGCGGCGAAACGATGTTCGACAAGCGCAATGAATTGCAGAACAATATGGACCATATCCGCAAGATGGTTCTTTTCGAGCCGCGCGGCGCTGTCTGGCATAATTCCAATATGATCCTGCCCTCGAACAATCCCGAGGCGGATATGGGTTTCGTCATTCTGGAGATTTGCGAATATCCGGCAATGTCGGGATCAAACACGATCTGCGTCGCGACCGTGCTTCTTGAGACCGGCATCCTGCCGATGAAAGAGCCGGTCACCGATCTGGTCCTCGAAGCTCCCGCCGGGCTGATCCGGGTGCGCTGCGACTGCAAGGACGGCAAGGTCACGCGGGTCACTTTCGTCAACCAGCCTGCCTTCGTCTATCACATGGACAGCATGATCGAAGTCGATGGCCTGGGGTCGTTCAGGGTCGATGTCGCCTATGGCGGCATGACCTATGTGTTCGTCGAGGCGGCGGATGCCGGCTTCGCCATCACCCCCGACGAGGCGCGCGACATGTGCGCCGTCGGCCAGAGGATCAAGGCCGCCGCTGCCGAACAGCTTGCCGTCAGCCATCCCGAGAACCCGGAGATCCCCGGCATCACCCAATTGTCCTTCACCGGCCCCCTGCGCCGCGAGGGGGGCGAGATCCGGTCCAGGAACGCCGTCGTGGTCTCGCCGGGGCGCTGCGACCGCTCGCCCTGCGGAACCGGCTCTTCGGCGCGGCTGGCGGTCATGCATGCCAGGGGGCAGATCCGGCAGGGCGAGGTCTTCGTGCATCAATCCATCATCGGAACCGAGTTTCATTGCGGCATCGAAGGGCTGGCGCGCGTCGGCCCCTATGACGCGGTGATCCCCTCGGTCGCCGGGCAGGCCTGGATCACCGGCCTCAGCCAGATGGGGATGGACCCCACCGATCCGTTCCAGGACGGCTTCACGCTGACCGATACCTGGATGAGCCGTTTCTGACCGCAATGGAGTTGACCGAATGACACAGATCACCCGATACGAAACCGGCAGGAGGATGAGCCAGTGCGTCGTGCACGGCGGCCTCGTCTATCTGGCCGGGCAGGTCGGAGCCGGCGAGACGATCACCGAGCAGACCGCCGCGACACTGGCCGAGATCGACCGCCTGCTGGCCCTGGCCGGCACCGACAAGACCCGGCTCCTGACCGCGCAGGTCTGGCTCGCCGATATCGCCGACTTCGAGGGCATGAACAGCGTCTGGGACAAATGGGTGGCCGAGGGCCATGCACCGACCCGCGCCACCGGGGAAATCCCGCTGGCGCTGCCCGAGGTCAGGGTCGAGATCATCGTCGTCGCGGCGCTTTAGCCGTTCGGTCGCGGCAACCGGGGCTTTCGCTGCGAGAGCCCCGGTTGCCGCCCCCTCAGAATGCCGTCCTGAGCCGGATGAAGGCAGAGCGCGTCGTCAGGAACTCCTGCAGCCCTTCCGGCCCGTTCTCGTGGCCCATGCCGCTGCTCTTCATGCCACCGAAGGGCAGTTGCGGCACCAGTTCGAGATAGGTGTTCACGTAGAGCATCCCGCTTTGCAGCCGCCGGGTCATCGCCATCGCCTTGTCGAGGCTGCCTGTCCAGATCCCGTTGGCAAGGCCGTAGGTCGTGTCGTTGGCGATCTGCACCGCCTCGTCCAGGGTGCGGAAGGTCATCAGCGCCGCCACGGGTCCGAAAACCTCTTCGCGAAACAGCGTCATGTCGGGGCGGACATCGGTGAAGATGGTGGGCGGCAGATAGGTTCCCTTGGCATAGTCGCCCCCGGTCAGGCGTTCGCCGCCGCACAGCAGGCGTGCGCCGTCGGCCCTGGCCCCTTCGATGAAGGACAGCACTTTCTGAAGGTGCTGCTCATGGATCAGCGGCCCGATCTCGGCCTCTTCGTCGCGCACACCGCCAAGCCGCGCGGCGGCGCAGCGGGCCAGCAGGCGCGCGGTAAAGTCCCCGGCGATGCTCTCCTCGACCAGGATCCGGCTGCCGGCGCAGCATTCCTCGCCCTTGTTGATGGTGAAGCCCTGAAACGCGCCCTCGACGGCGGCGTCGAGATCGGCATCGGCGAAGATGATGTTCGCGCCCTTGCCGCCCAGTTCCAGCGAATAGCGCTTGAGGCTCTCGCCGCATTTCGCCGCGATCCGCCGCCCGATGCGGCCCGATCCGGTGAAGGAGATCTTGTCGATCCCGGGATGCGCGGTCATCGCCTCGCCCACGACCTCGCCGGTGCCGATCACCACGTTGAACTGGCCGTCCGGCAATCCCGCCTCTCGGGCCAGCCGCGCGATCTGCACCGTGGTCCCGGCCGTCAGCTCCGAGGGTTTGGCCACGACCGCGCAGCCCGCCGCGAGCGCGAAAGGCAGTTTCTGAAGCAGACAGACCGCCGGATAGTTCCAGGGACAGATCACCCCGATCACGCCCAGCGGCTGTTGCAGGACCAGACCCATCGCCTCCGGCCCGCTCTCGCTCAGCAGCCGCCCGGACAGGCCGGAGGCAAGCGAGGCGGCGTAGCGGATCAGTTCGATGCCGAACTGCAACTCGCTCCGGCCGACGGCGAGCGGCTTGCCCGCTTCCTCGGCCTCAAGGAAGGCCAGCGCCTCCAGATTTTCCTCGATGAGCGCCGCGAGCCGCAACAGGACCTCGCCCCGCTGGCTGCCCGGCAGGGTCGTCCACGGCCCGGTGTCGAAGGCCCGCCGCGCCGCCACGACCGCCGCATCCAGATCCCCGGCCGTTCCAAGCGCCGCCGCCGCGATCACCCGTCCGTCGGCGGGCGACACCCGTTCCAGCCGCGCCCCATCCGCGGGCGCGACCGAAACGCCGTCGATCCAATGGTCATGCAGGTTCATGGGTTCACCCCTTCCAGAAAGATGCCGCACCAGTCCGCAACGGCGCCGCAATTCATGCGCCGGAACCGGGTCTTCGCCGGCCAGTCTACCGGCGCCCGCGCGGCGGCGACCAACAGCAATCGCGTCTTTCAGTTATACAACAATAGTATATTTCAGGGGGTCGATCTTGTGCGAAATGTTCACCCTGAAACCCGGATCACCGGGCATTCAGAGGGGAACGTGGTGACAAAGACGGCGCAGATCGGACCAGAGGATTTAGCGGGCAAGGTCTCCTGGACCGCCATCGCCGACGCCATCGAAGCCGGTCACCGCCTGCCCCGCGCCCGGCTGGGCGACCAGTTCCTGACCCGTGGCCCGGACACTTTGCTCAGCCGCGCCGCCTGGATCGACGGCCTCGGCTTCGGCGTCAAGTCCATGTCCCGCATCGCCGCCAACCGCGCGCTCGGGAAACCCAGTGTGCAGGGCGCGATGACCGTCTTCGACGACCTGACCGGCAGGCCGCTCGCCTTTGTCGATGGGCCGCTGGTCACCTATTGGAAGACGGCGGGCGATTCCGTGCTGGGCGCGCGCATCCTCGCCCGCCCCGACAGCCGGCGCCTCCTGATCCTCGGGGCGGGGGTGGTGGCCGAAAGCCTCGCTCATGCCTATCGCGACATCTTTCCGGCGCTTGCGGATATCGCCATCTGGAACCGCAGCCCGGCCGCGGCCGCGGAACTGGCCGCGCGCCTTGCCGGTCAGCATATCCCGGCCCGCCCTGCCCCCGATCTCGCGGCCGCGGTGGCGCAGGCCGATATCATCGCCTCGGCCACCGCGACGGTGGAGCCGGTGCTGCGCGGCGACTGGCTTCGTCCCGGCACCCATGTCGATCTGATCGGAGCCTTCACCGCCGAAATGCGCGAGGCCGACGACACGCTGCTGCAAAAGGCCCGCCTCTTCGTCGACTGCCGCGAGACGGTGCTGCACGATATCGGCGAACTGAAGATCCCGCTGGCCTCGGGTGCGATCCGCGAGAGCGACGTGCTGGGCGATCTCTACGACCTGACCGCCGGCATGCCCGGCCGCACCGGCCCACGCGACATCACCGTGTTCAAGAATGGCGGCGGCGCGCATCTGGACCTGATGACCGCACATCACCTGATCCGGGCCGCCGGCCTTCCCGTTTCCCTTTCCGATCCAGAGGACCGCAAATGACCGCCGAACACACCTCCCTCGCGCTCTGCCGCAAGGCCGAAGAGCGCCTGAAGACCGCCCCTCTGGGCCATGTCATCGACGGCAAGAGCGAACCCGTGACCGGCGCGCGGCTCGACGTGCTCAACCCGGCCACCGGCAAACCCATCGCCGCGATCGCGCGCGGCAGCGCCGCCGATGTGGACCGGGCGGTGGCGGCCGCGCGCCGTGCCTTCCCGCTCTGGCGCGCTACCCCGCCCTCGGAGCGGGCGCGGGTGATGCTGCGCATCGCCGATGCGATCGAGGCGCGGGCCGACGATCTGGCCTTTCTCGAATCGCTGCATACCGGCAAGCCTGCAATGGTGTCGCAGCCCGAGGTCCCGGTCGTCGCCGACGTGTTCCGCTGTCTCGCCGGCCAGTCGCGCGCGATGCAGGCCCCGGCCACCGACGAATACCTGCCCGGCCATCTGTCCATGATCCGGCGCGAGCCTCTGGGCGTCATCGGCGCCATCACCCCATGGAACTATCCGATGCTGACCTTCGCCTTCAAGGTCGCGGGGGCGATGGCGGCGGGCAACACGATCGTGCTCAAGCCCTCGGAGATGACGCCGCTGACCGCGCTGCTGTTCATGGAGATCGTGGCCGACATCCTGCCCCCCGGCGTGCTGAACATCGTCCTGGGCACCGGAGAAGAGGTCGGCTCGGCGATCTCGGAACATCCGGGGATCGACATGGTATCGCTGACCGGCAGTGTCGCCAGCGGCCGGCGCGTCGTCGAAGCCTCGGCCCGGACGCTGAAGCCCACCCATCTGGAACTGGGCGGCAAGGGGCCGGTCGTGGTGTTCGAGGATGCCGATCTCGACGCCGTGGCGGCGACGGTGCGGGCAGCGGGCTTCTGGAACTCGGGTCAGGAATGCGGCTCGGCCACGCGGGTGATCTGCGCCGCATCGGTGCGCGAGGCGCTGACCGCGCGGCTGATCGAGGCGGTTTCAACGATCAGGGTCGGCACATTGGAGGAAGGCGACGATATCGAGATGGGCCCGCTGATCAGCGCCCGCCATCTGGCCTCGGTCGCCGCCGCCGTGGCGCGCGCGCGCGACGAGGGCGCGACCGTCGCGCTTGGCGGCACGCCGATCAGCCGCGATGGCTTCTTCTTCCCGCCGACCATCCTCACCGATGTCGCGCGCGGAAGCTGGATCACCCGGCACGAGGTCTTCGGCCCGGTGATCTCGGTCGAGACCTTCGACGACGAAGCCGATGCGATCCGCCAGGCCAATGACGTGCCTTACGGCCTCGCCTCCTCGGTCTGGACCCGCGATATCGGCCGCGCCCTGCGCCTGACCGACGCGCTGGATTTCGGCACGGTCTGGGTGAATGCCCATCTCGTCCTGCCCACCGAGATGCCCTGGGGCGGCTTCAATGCCTCCGGCCATGGCCGGGAATTGTCGATCCTCTCGCTTGAGGATTTCTCGCGCACCAAACATGTGATGATCGCCAACGGCAAGGCCTAGCCGGGCCGCGCTTTCCAGGCAGCGGCGATGCTGATATTCCGTCTCGATGGATATCACCCAGATTCGCACGCTGATCCAGGTGGCCGAGACGGGGAGCCTGTCCAAGGCGGCGGACCGTCTCTGCATCGCACAGCCGGCACTGAGCCGGCATGTGAGGATGCTTGAGGAGGAGCTCGGCACCCGCCTGTTCGAGCGGCATGGGCGCGGCATGGTCCTGACCGAACAGGGCCAGATCGCGCTCAGGCACGCGCAGCGCATCGTCGCCGAGATCGACGAGATGCGGATCTCGGTCGCCGACGAGAGCGAAAGCCTGCGCGGCCATATCGCGATCGGGCTGACGCCGACCGTGTCGGATATCCTCGCCGTCCCGCTCTTCGACACGATCCGCGAGGCCTGTCCCTATGCGACGGTGCGGATCGTCAACAGCTATTCGCTTTACCTGATGGACTGGGCCTTGCAGGGCAAGATCGACGTGCTGGTGCTCTACGATCCGCTGGGCATACGCTCGCTCAGGGCCGAGCCGCTTGTCGAGGAGGATCTCTACGCCGTTGCCCCGCCCGAAGCCGGGCTGCAACCCGACATGCCGCTGAATGTGCGGGATCTCAGGGACGCGCCGCTCGCGCTCCCCGGACGTGACCACAGCCTGCGCATCCTCGTCGAGAACGCCGCAAAGGCCTGCCGCTCGACCCTGAACGTCGTGGTGGAGGCCGATTCCCTTTCGATCGTCCGCGATCTCGTCCGCGAGGGGCGGTGCTGGACGATCCTGCCGCTGGCGGCGGTTCAGGACGATCTTGCCGCGGGCCGGGTCTCGGTCGCGCCGCTGGCCAGCCCCGTCATCAAGCGCAAGCTGGAGCTCTGCTTCCCCTCGGACCGGCCGGTCTCGCAACTGGCGGATTTCGCCGGACGCAGCATCGCGTCGATCTCCCGCAAGCTGGTCAGGGAAGGACGCTGGCCCGGCAGGATCGTCACCTGAAGCGGAGGGTTTCCCCTCTGGGCCAACAAGCCGGACCCGAGGCGCACGGCCTCCTGCCGCGCCATGATCCCCTCACGCAAGGCGCGGGTGGGCAAGATGCAGAAGACCCTGCTGCGCGAAAGCGGCCGCACGCTCTGACCTGCCTCCGGCTGCCGGAATCTCCCCCGGGCGGCAGGTGCAGCCCCCGGGGGTGATGTCGGCCCGGCCATTGCCTGCCATGACCGTCCTGCGGGCCTGCGGTTTTCCTCACCGGAGCACGGAACCAGAGTCCCCGGCAGACGCCAATGATACGCGCACCGTTTTTCGATCCGCGGATCCGGGGCCGGCCGCGCACAGGCTTTAACCGCCCGCCGGAAAGCCCGGCGGGCGGGCGGTGTCAGAACAGCGCCGCGGTTTTCACCAGGGTGAACCAGGCGCCCCAGAGCGCCGGAACCCCCACGGCGACCCAGGCCAGCAGCGCCGGCAGGTCGAAGCGTCCGCGGTCGATGCCGAACGAGCCGTGCTCGATCCGGGCCTCGGCCCCCGCCGAGCGGGCCTGAAGCGCCGCGACCTCCTCGGGCTTCATGAACCATTTGTCGTCCAGCGGCCGGATCAGCGCATTGGCGATCAGGCCGATGAACAGCATGCCGCACAGCACATAGATCGTCGCGCTGTAGGCATCGGCCCCTTCCAGCCCGCGGTTCACCTGATACTGGCGGATGTAGTTCACCACCACCGGGCCCAGGATGCCCGCCGTGGCCCAGGCGGTCAGCAGCCGGCCATGGATCGCGCCGACGAACTGGGTGCCGAAGATGTCGGCCAGATAGGCGGGCACCGTCGAGAACCCGCCGCCATACATCGACAGGATGATGCAGAAGACCGCGACGAACAGCAGCTGGTTGCCCATATGGGCGAAGGTCGGCGCCGAGGCGTAAAGCAGGATGCCCAGCAGGAAGAACACGTAATAGGTGTTCTTGCGCCCCAGCCGGTCCGAGATCGAGGCCCAGAAGAACCGCCCCACGATGTTGAACAGCGACAAGAGCGAGGTGAACCCCGCCGCGATCCCGGCGATCTGAAGCTGCTGTTCGGCGCTCAGCTGCGAGAAGCTCAGCTCCGGCAGACCGATCAGCCGGCCGGCGAAGATCTCCTGCAACAAAGGCGAGGCGGCGCCGAGAATGCCGATCCCGGCCGAGACGTTCATGCACAACACGATCCAGATCAGCCAGAACTGCTTCGTCTTATGGGCATCGCGCAGATGGATGTGATGCTCGGTGATCATCGCTTTCCTCTTCGCGGCCGGGGGCGTCCAGCCCTCGGGGCGCCAGCCGGCGGGCGGGATGCGATAGCCGAAGGCGCCGCCCATCATGAAGACCAGATAGATCGCCGCCATGGCGAGGAAAGCCTGCCAGACGCCGGGCGAGGCATCGGTGCGGAAATATTCCATCAGCTTCTGCGCCAGCGGCGAGCCGACCATGGCGCCGCCGCCGAAGCCCATGATCGCCATGCCGGTCGCCATGCCGCGCCGGTCGGGGAACCATTTGATCAGCGTCGAGACCGGCGAGATATAACCGAGACCCAGACCGATGCCGCCGATCACCCCGGCGCCCAGCCACATCAGCCAGAGCTGATGGGTGATGACGCCCAGCGAGGCGATGGCGATGCCGCCGCACCAGCAGCAGGCCGAGACGAAACCGGCCTTGCGCGGGCCGACCCGTTCCAGCCAGCCGCCCCAGATCGCCGCCGAACAGCCCAGAAGCACGAAGAACAGCGTGTAGATCCAGCCCAGATCGGCCATGCGCCAGTTGCAGTCGGTGGTGAACAGCGCGGTGAACAGGCTCATGGTCTTGCAGGCCTCGCTCGCCTCGCCCGGCAGCGCGGCGGACAGCGGCAGCCAGAAGACGGAAAAGCCGTAGGCCATGCCGATGCACAGATGGATCGCCAGGGCGGCGGGCGGCACCAGCCAGCGGTTGAAGCCCGGCTTCGCGATGATCCTTTCGCGGTCAAGTATCCCCGGGCCGCGGCCTGGATAGCCTTCGGATATTACGGTCATTTCTCCCTCCCTTGCCCTCTGCGGGGCGCTTGACGAAGGGGCTCTCGCGGTGGCTTTCCGGCCGCAATGCGGCCGCCTCCGTCGTCACCGGAGAAACTCCCTCACAAGGGAAACAAGCATGAATCGTGCCAGGCTGGACGATAAGGATTATCAATGACTTGACGGAATTTTCCGCGCAATCTGAGGACAGAATGTCCGTAGCGGCCGGACAGAATGTCCGTCAGAGCGCGGCCGGCAGCCAGAGCGTGAAGGTCGTGCCCCGGCCCGGGCTGCCTGCGGCATCGATGCGGCCGCCCTGGCGCTCGACCAGGGTGCGGCAGATCGACAGCCCGAGGCCGGTGCCGCCGCTGCCCGCGCGGGTGGTGAAGAACGGCTCGAAGATGCGCGACAGGGTGGCCGCGTCCATGCCCACGCCCTGATCCGCGACCGCGATCCGCACGCCCGGGGTGCCGCCCTCGTCGGCGTCGCTCAGGGTCACGACGATCTCGCCGCCGGCGGGCATGGCATGGATCGCGTTGACGATCAGATTGACCAGCACCTGCTGCAATTCGGTGCGGTTCATCAGCACCTGCCGCCCGACCTGGCCGTCCTGCCGCAGCGTGACGCCGCTGCGCGACAACAGATGGCGCACCAGCGGCAGGCAGTCGGCCACCGCATCGCGCGGATCGGTGCGCGCCGCCCAGCCGGCATATTCCTCGGGCCGGGCGAATTGCAGCAGCCGGTTGACGATCTGGCTGATGCGCTGGATCTGTTCGTCCATCAGCCGGAACTCGGTCGCGGCCCCGGCGGCATGAGGCCCGATGATCTCGCGCAGCAGATCCAGATTGCCCTGGAGGACCGCCACCGGATTGTTGATCTCATGCGCCGCGGCGGCGGTGATCTCGCCGATGGTGGCCAGCTTTTCCGAGACGATCAGCTTGCGCGTGGTGTCCTCGACCCGGGCGCTCAGCTCGTCGTTCCAGCGGCGCAGCTCGGCGTCGCGTTCCTGGAGCAGGTCGAGCAGATGGTCGAGATGCCCGGCCACCCGCCCCACCTCATCGCTGCGCTCGCCCACCCCGCTGCGCGCGCCGAGATCGCCGCCCTCGACCCGGGCGATGGTGTCGGACATCTGCTCCAGCGGGCGGAACACGCCGCCCGCCCAACGCAGGAAGACCGGGATCGAGATCGCGGTGACGGCCAGAAAGCCAAGCCCCACCAGCCAGAGCGTCGTGCGCCGCGCGTCGGTGAAGGGCGCTTCGAGAAAGCCGACATAAAGCATCCCCACCCGCGCCCCGGCGCTGTCGAGGATCGGCTCATAGGCCGAGACATACCAGTCGTTGACCACGAAGGCGCTGTCGAGCCAGGTCTCGCCCCGCCCGAGCACCCTTTCGCGCACGCTGGCCGAGACCCGGGTGCCAAGCGCGCGGCTGCCCTCGAACAGCCGGACATTGGTCGAGATCCGCACATCGTCGAGAAACAGCGTCGCGGTGCCCTGGCTGCCCTCGGGCAGGCTGCCGGCGCGGTAGACCAGATCGTTGATCGTGTCGATGAAGACGAGGTTCTGGTTCAGAAGCAGCCCGCCGACCAGGGCGCCCCGCCGCCCGTCGGGCAAAGGCGCGGGCACGGCGGTCAGGACGACGAGGCCGCGGTCCTCTTCCAGCCGCCCGGTCGGCACGGCGTTCGGCGTCGGCACCAACGGCAGCCGCGCGCGGGCGGCAAGCGCGGGATCCAGCGCGGCCAGGTCGTCATTGGCGAAGATCTCGATCCCGGTTCCGGCCCGGCCTTCCAGCGCGCCGGCGATCAGCGGCCCGGGCGGCGCGGCCTCGGCCCCGGGCGGGCTGGCCGCCAGCGGGCGCCCCGCCGGATCGGCGAGATAGAGGAAATCGAGCCCCATCTGCCGGCGCTGTTCGTCGAGCAGCGCAGCCGGTTCCGCCGCCGCGGCATAGGCGACCGAGCGGCTGAGCGCATCCACCCGCTCGCCCGCGGTCTCCAGCAGGCGGGCCAGATATTGCCGCGCCACGGTCAGGTCGCTGTTGACCTTGGTGATCAGCAGGTCGTCGAACTTGGCCTGCCAGCGCAGCATCGTGCCGCCCAGCAGAAGGGGCAGGATCACCAGCGTCGGCAAAAGCGCGATGGCCAGCAGCCGGTGGCGCACCGAACGCGGGCGCGGAGGGGGCGGGGCCGGATCAGCCATTCCAGTCGGCAAGCCGCCGGTCGATGGTCTTGCGCGAGATGCCCAGCCGGGCCGCCGCCGCCTCGCGGTCGCCGTCGCAGGCGGCCAGCGCGGCGAGGATGGCGCGGCGCTCGACATCGGCCAGCGTTTCGGGCGCGGCGGCGGACGGCGCGGCGGCGGCGGACGGGGCGCCCTCGGTCGCGAACCGGCCGAGGATCAGCGCCCGCTCGATGATGTTGCGCAATTCGCGCACATTGCCCGGCCAGGAATAGGCGGCAAAGCCCGCGCGCACCTCGGGCGTGACCGGCACCGGCGGCATCCCGAGCTGCTGCGACAGTTTCGTCATGAACAGCGTCGCCAGATCCTGCACATCGTCACCCCGCGCCGACAGGGGCGGCATATGGATCGACAACACATTGATCCGATAGAGAAGATCCGCGCGGAACCGCCCTTCGGCCACCGCCTTCTCCAGATCGGCATTGGTGGCGAACACCAGACGCACATCCACCGGCACCTCGCGTTCCGAGCCGAGCGGACGGATGCGCCGGTCCTCCAGCACCCGCAGCAGCTTGGCCTGCACCGCCAGCGGCAGCTCGCCGATCTCGTCGAGAAACAGCGTGCCGCCGCGGGAATGCTGGAACAGCCCCTCGCGGCTCTGATGCGCGCCGGTGAAGGCGCCCTTCATATGGCCGAAAAGCTCGGTCTCCATCATATCGGCCGGTATCGCCGCGCAGTTCACCGGCACGAAGGGCTTTTCCGCCCGCGGCGAAAGCGCGTGGATCATCCGCGCGGCGATTTCCTTGCCGGTGCCCGACTGGCCGGTCAGCAGCACCGAAGAGGGCAAGGGCGCCACCCGCCCGATCATGTCGCGCACCGCCCGGATCGCGGCAGATTCTCCGATCAGCCGGTCGCGCAGGAAGATATGGTCGGAGTTCGCGCGCAACTCATGGCGCAGGACATGGTTCTCCCGCTCCAGCCGGATGCGGTCGAGGCAGCGCGCCAGCGCGTTCAGGATCTGGTTCGAGCGGAACGGCTTCAGCAGGAAATCCGAGGCCCCGGCCTGAAGCGCCTGGATCACGGTTTCCAGATCGGCATAGGCGGTGATCAGGATCGCCGGCGGAAAGAAGCCCGAAGCCCGCTGCGCCGCCAGCCAGTCCACCCCGCGCCGGCCGTTCATCACATTGTCGAGGATCACCACATCGAAATGCCCCGCCGCCAGCAACTCCGCCGCCTGATCGGTGTCGGCGGCGATCTCCACCGTCTTGCAGCGGCTGGCCAGCGTGCGTTGCAGAAAGTGGCGCATCCCCGGCTCGTCGTCGATCACCAGGACCGCGGCCTGCGCCAGCGCTTCGCTGAAATCCGCGCTGCGTTCGGCGGCCTGCGTCTGGCGTGTCATCTCTGTTCCCCCGGGCAGCCGGACCGGCCAGCCTTCCGGCCCCGAATCTTGCATCCCCGCACTGGCGCGGCAAGCCCTCTGTCGCGACCGCCACCCGGTCCCGCCCTTTGCCATGCGAAGACCCGGGCGCTGATTGCCGATACCCATGCTCCCTTCGTGACCATGAAACCCCCGCTCTTGCCAGAGCCTTCGCTGAACATCGCGGGGACGGGCAAGCCAGATGGAATCCGATACGCATCCGAAGTCACCCTCCGCACCAGATTGGAAAACGCCGCCGCGGGTCCTCATGAAGGGGCGATCGGATGGCATATGAAACCCGGCCCAGGATCAGGAAACGCGAAAGCGATCCTCATGCTACGCGGTCAGATGTCGGGCAAGAAAGAGGCCGACCGCCCCGGCTGATCGGCCCTACCCGCCGCTCTTTTCCGGCTTCATCGTCATCCCCAGGGCCATCCCTGCCGCGCACATCGCCACGCCGATGCCGAGGGCCGGGATGTAGGAACCGGCCGCCGCGAACAGCCGGCCGGAAAGCGGGGGCGCCACCAGCCCCGCGGCGCCGAAAGCGAGCATCAGCCGTCCGTAGATCCCGCCTGTCCTCTCGGTGCCGAATTCCCCGCCGATCAGCACCGGCATCAGCGAGGCCGAGCCCCCGAACACCATCCCCACCGCCAGCGCCCCGGCCAGCGCCAGCGGCGGGGCCGGCAACAGGAGCGTCACGAGGCCCGCCCCCGCAAGCAAATTCGACAGGATCAGCATGGTCCGGCCCGAAGACAGCTCGACCAGCCGCCCGCCCGCCAGCGAGCCGAGGATATAGCCGAAGGTAAACACCCCGGGGGCCAGCCCGGCCAGCCTTGCGGTGCCGCCCTGCGCCAGAACGATGCCGGTCAGATGCGCCACCACCATCAGCCCGGTGTAGCAGATGAAGAAGAAGATCAGCGCAAGCCGCAGGAATTTCGGATCGGTGACATCCCGGAGGAGCGGCAGCGCCCGCACCTCCTCTGCCACCGCCACCGGCCGCGAGACCGGCAGCAGCGCCGTCACCACAAGGCCGGTCAGCACGATGGCGATGCCGATGATCAGAAACACGTAAGCGGGATCGCCATCGCGGATCGGCCCGGCGAAGAGGCCCGACAGGGCGACCCCGCTGACGGCGAAAGCCGCCATCGCCAGCCCGAGGCCGAGGCTGCGGACCGCATCGGGCAGCCGGGTGACCAGCGCGAGCGCCAGCCCGTAGCCGAGGCCCGCCCCCAGCCCGAACAGCAGCCCGTAGCCGATGAAAAGCGTGACCAGACTGCCGCCGGCCGCAAAGACCAGATGCCCGCCACCGGCCAGGCCGAAGGCGAGCAGCGAAAAGGCTCTGAAGCCCAGCATCCGCAGCAGCCGGTCATGCAGCACCATGCCGAGGGTGAAGGCCACCAGCGCGCAGGCCGGGATCAGGCTGAGGCCGGAACGCGATGTGCCGAGCGCCGCCTCCAGCGGCAGCAGAAACAGGCTCCAGACATACAGAACACCCATCGCCGCATTGCTCAGACAGGCCAGGAAAACCAGGCGCAGCGTCATGAAGAAACCCTCCTCAAAGCCCCGGGGCCCCGATGGTCCTGCGATCCGATACGGGCCTGCCCGCTCAGCCCGGCATCGGGCCTGCCGCTTCGGACAGGGCTTCGCGCAGGGCGACCGGGATCGGACAGCTCCGGCGGCTTTGCGGATCCATGAAGACCTCGACCACCTCGCAGAGGGCCAGCACATCGCCGCCCGCATCGCGCATGGTTAAGGTCAGCCCCACGGATTTGGTGCCGACCTTGCTCACCTGCGCGGCGATACGAACCACCGAGCCCACTTGGGTCTCCTGGCGGAAGCTCGTCTTCACCTCCAGCGTGACCGGCATCGGGCTGTCCGGCCCGGGCCGGAAGCCGAGGCCGCTCCAGAACACGAAAGTCGCATCGTCGAAGGCCGCGGCATAATGGCGGACGTTCAGATGGCCGAAATGATCGCAGAGCCAGGTATGGGCGACGAAGGAGGTGATCTCCCGTTCGCCGCTCATGCCCGCGCCCCGAGGCCGAGGATTTCGCGCGCCTCGTCCGGGGTGGCCACCTCGCAGCCGAGGTCGCGGATGATCCGTGCCGCGCGTTCCACCAGTTGGGCGTTGGTGGCGAAGACCCCGCGCTCCAGATAGATGTTGTCCTCCAGCCCCACCCGGCAATGACCGCCGAGGATGGTGGAGAGCGCCACGATCTCCATCTGCCAGCGCGAGATGCCGAAGGCGCTCCAGATCGCGCCCTCGGGCAGCAGGCCCTTCATGTAGAGCAGGCTCTGCGCATCCGCCGGGGCCGACCATTTCACGCCGAGGCAGATCTGGAACAGGGCCGGCGCGTCGATATGGCCGTTCTCGATCAGGCGCCGTGCCAGCAGGATGTCGCCGGGGTTGAACGCCTCGATCTCGGGTTTCGCGCCCGCCTTGCGGATCAGTTCCGCCATGTCGCGCAGCTTGCCCGGCGTGTTCATGAAAACGCAGTCGGGCGCGCCCGCGATGCCGCCTTCGAGGTTCATCGTCGTGGTGTCGAGCGTGCAGATCTCGGGCCGCATCTCGGCGACATGACGCACGCGGTCTTCGGCCGTGGCCACGTCGGTCGTGGGATGCGCCACCGCCTCGTCCGCCGGGTCGGGCACGAAGGTCGCGCCCATGCCGGTGGTCAGGTTGATCACCACATCCGGGTTTTCCGCCCGGATGCGCTCGACGATCTCGCGGAAGACCTGCGGCGAGCGGTCGCCCTCGCCCGTCGCGGGGTTGCGGCCGTGGATATGCACGACCGAAGCGCCGGCGGCGGCGGCCTCCAGGCTGGATTTCGCGATCTGTTCGGGCGTCACCGGGTAATCGGGATAGCGCGGATGGATCGGGCCGTCGCCGGTCACGGCGCAGGTCAGCACGACTTTGCGTTTCATGGATTTCTCCTGTCTGTATCCTGAAATATCAGCCCGCCACCGGGGCCGTGGCCGGGCTCTGCCGCGTCTCGGCCAGGGCTTTCAGCACCGCCACCAGCTGGCGGTCGCGCTGCTGGCGCAGGGTGGCATAGTCGCGGCCGGCGATCTCTTCGGACAGGCCCGCGACCAGAGTGGCGATGGTCTCGGGCGTCAGCTGCGGCTTGCCCAGATCCTCCCACCATTCGGTGTAGCTCTGGGTGAACTGCTCGCAATAGGCGCCAAGCCCCCCGGCCCCGCCGCCCAGATGCAACAGCATATGCGGCCCCATGATCGCCCAGCGCAGCCCCGGCCCGGCCCAGACCGCGGCATTCACATCCTCGACCGAGGCGACATCGGCCTCGACCAGATGGATCGCCTCGCGCCAGATCGCGGCCTGAAGGCGGTTGGCGACATGGCCCATCACCTCGCGTTTCAGGGTGATCGCCACCTTGCCGCAGCTTTCATAAAGCCCCCGGGCGGCGGGCAGCACATCGGGATCGGTCCGGTCGTTGGCGTAAAGCTCGACCAGCGGCACCAGATGCGGCGGGTTGAACGGATGGCCGATGATGATGCGCGCCGGATTCTGCCAGCCGGTTTGCAGATCCGACAGTTTCAGCCCCGAGGAACTGGTCGCGACGATGGCCTGCGGCTTCAGGAGCGGCTCCATCTCGCTATAAAGCGCACGTTTCAGATCCAGCCGCTCGGGGATGCATTCAAAGACGAAATCCGCCTCGCGCAGCGCCTCGTCCAGCGAGGAGGCGATGCGGAAATCGGGCTCCTGTTCCGGCTGCGCCAGCCCCAGTTCCACCAGGGCGGGCTTCACCCCGTTCCAGAACTCCAGAAAGGCAGCGCCGGCCTCGGGGCGGGTGTCGTAGATCGCCACCCTGCGCCCGGCCCCGGCCATCAGCGCGGCCCAGCTGCACCCGATCAGCCCGGTTCCGATGATCGCGATATTGGGCAGAGCGATATCTTTTCTCAGTTCATCCCGCGCCATAGTTCATTCCTGTGATATCTGATCAGACCTGAAGGCTTATAAAGCCGGATCTCTGTTGAAGTGGTCATGCGCCCTTGCCCGGCGCGCCCTAAAGTCCCAGATAGGCCCGCCGCACCCCTTCGTTCGCCTTCAGCGCCTTCGCATTGCCGGAAAGGGTGATCCGCCCCAGTTCGATGACCCAGGCGTCCTCGGCCACGTCGAGCGCGAGATTGGCGTTCTGCTCGACCAGCAGCACGCCGCATTTGTCCTCGCGCGCGATGGTGGCGATGGTGTCGATCACGTCGCGCACGATCAGGGGCGCAAGGCCGATCGAGGGCTCGTCGAACAGACAGAACTTCGGGCGCGACATGATCCCGCGGCCGATGGCGATCATCTGCTGCTGGCCGCCGCTGAAATTGCGCGCGATCCGGTGGCGGTGATCCTTCAGCGCCGGGAAATAGTGGAACACCTTGTCAAGATCGTCGCGGATTCCGGCGGCGTCGCGGCGCAGGCTGGCGCCGGTCAGCAGGTTGTCGAGCACCGACATATAGGGAAACAGCCCCCGCCCCTCGGGCACATGGCACAGGCCCATGCGCACGATGGCCTCGGGCGCCATGCCGGTGATCGGGGTGCCGTCGAACAGGATCTCTCCCTGACGGGGGCGCACGAGGCCCGAGATTGCCTTGAGCAGGCTGGATTTCCCCGCGCCGTTCGCGCCGACGATGGTGGTGATCACCCCGCTGCGGGCGGTCAGCGACACATCCTCCAGCGCGATGACGCCGCCGTAATCCACGGTCAGACCGGATATGCTCAGCATCAGGCGGCCTCCGTCCCGAGATAGGCTTTGATCGTCGCCGGATCGCGGCTGATCTCGGCGGGGGTGCCCTCGGCCAGCAGCGTGCCATAGCTCAGGACGGTGATGCGGTCGCAGGCCTGCATGATCGCCTTCATGTCATGTTCGATCAGCAGAAGCGTCAGCCCCTCTTCGCGGATGCCGCGCAGGATCTCCATCAGCTGCACCTTCTCGGCCGGGTTCAGCCCCGCGAGCGGCTCGTCCAGCATCAGAAGCCGGGGCGCGGTGGCCAATGCGATGGCGACGCCGAGGATCTTCTGCGTGCCGCCCGGCAGATCGGCGGCGACGGTATCGGCAAGGCCGGCCATCCCGAACCGCTCCAGGATCGCTTCCGCGATGCGGCCGTGTTCGGCCTCTTCGTCGCGGGCCGGGCGCAGATGCAGCATCCGCGCCAGCGCCCCGGTGCGCACCCGGTTGCGGGCGGCCATCACCAGATTCTCGCGCAGGGTCAGATTGGCGAAATTGCTGGTGTTCTGAAACGTCCGCGCGATCCCGAGGCGCGAGATGGCATGGGGCGGCAGGCCGGTGATGTCACCGCCCTCCCAGAACACCCTGCCGCCGTTCGGGGCCAGAAACCCGGTCGCCAGGTTGAAGAAAGTGGTCTTGCCCGAGCCGTTGGGCCCGATCAGCCCGTGGATCGTCGCCTCGGCGACCTCGAACGAGACCGCATCCAGCGCCGTGAGCCGGCCGAACCGCCGCGTCAGTTCATGCACGCGAAGCATCGTTGCCCCCCTGATAAGTTGCCGGCGCCGGTTTGCCAGCGGTGAGGCGCCGCAGGATCCGGCGCCCAAGCCCCTCCAGCCCCGAGGGGATGAACAGGACCGTGAAGATGATGATCAGCCCCCAGAACAGCGGAACCAGCTGATTGGCGCCGGTCAGGGCTTCCTCGATCACGGTCAGGACGACCAGCCCGATCACCGGCCCCCAGAAGGTGCGGGTGCCGCCGATGATCACCGCGGCGATGATCTTGAACATGAACTGCGCGGTGAAATCGGTCGGCGCCACGAAACCGTTGTAAGCGGCGAACAAAGACCCGGCGCAGCCCGCGAAGAAAGACCCCACGCAGAAGGCCAGCATCTTCAGCGCAAGCCCGTTGATGCCCACCGCCGCCGAAAGGTTCTCGTTCTCCGACATCGCTTTGATCGTGCGCCCGGTCCGGCTGCGGTCGAAGACCCAGAGCAGCGCGCCGCTGACGATGCAGACCGCAAGGGCGAGGAAATAGTAATTGACCGGATCGTAGAAGCTCAGCCCGAACAGATCCTCGGGCGGCGAGAGGAAGGGGATCCCCTCGATGCCGCCGAAGGTGCCGCGGAACTGGATGAAGCATTGCCGGATCGCCTCTCCGGCGGCGAAAGTGCTGAGGAAGAAGTAGAACTGCCGCGTCCCCATGACGGGAAAGGCGATCAGCAGCGCCACGCCCATGGCCACGATCCCCGAAAGCGGCAGGATCGCCCAGAACGACAGCCCGAGCCGGGTCTGCAACAGCGCCGTGGTATAGCCGCCGATCGCCAGCATGGTGATATGGGCGAAGGACCAGCCGCCCATGGTGGTGATGGTGCGGTAGCTGATCACGAGGATCAGGTTGATCAGGAACAGGATGCCGATGCCGGTATAATATTGCGAGGCCATCAGCGGCAGCGCCACCAGCGCCGCAACGAAGCCGGTCACCAGCGCCAGCCGCAGCCCGACGCAGACGCGGCCGTCCATGAACTGGTCGCGCTGGACCTGGCCCTGATCCAGCGGCGGGGCCTCGCGTCCCAGCAGGCCGCGCGGGAAGAAGGTCAGAACGCCCAGCATGATCACCGTGTCGATGATGATCACATACTGGCCGTAGCCGATGGTGGTCACGATGCTGTCGATCAGGCCGAACAGCATGGCCGCGACGATGGCGCCCGGGATGCTGCCCAGACCGCCGACGATGACGACGATGAAGGCCTTCCAGATCGCCTCAAGGCCCATATAGGGGCTGACGTTGATCACGCTGGCCATCAGCACGCCGGAAAGCCCCGCCATCGCCACGCCGATCGCCATGGTCATCATCCGCACCCGGCGCAGGTTTATGCCCTGCAAAAGCGCCGCGTTGCGATCCTGCGAGGCCGCCCGCACCGCCCGCCCGGCGCGGGTGCGCGCCAGGAAATACCAAAGCGCCGCCATCATCACGACGCCGCAGAGGATCACCACCAGGCGCTGCCAGGTCAGCGTGCCCCCGAGGATCTGGATCTGGCCCGGGATCATCACCGGCAGGCTTTTCGACACCACGCCGAAAGCCATGACCACCAGCGCCTGAAGCACGTAAGACAGGCCCAGCGAGGCGATGAAACCGCCGAAAGCATCGCGCGAGGTCGGCTCGAAGATCGCCTTTTCGACCACGATCCCCATCACCGCGACGACCAGCGGCCCGATCACCAATGCGCCGGCGAACACCAGCCAGAGCGGCACCCCGGGCATGAGGGCAAGCAGCAGCCACAGCGCATAGCCGCCCATCATGAAGAACTCGCCATGGGCGAAGTTCACCACCTTCATCACGCCGAACACCAGCGCGAGCCCGACGGCGAACAGCCCGTAGAACGCGCTCAGCGACAGGAAATTGATCAGTATCTGCATGACGTTGATGTCGGGCATGTTCACCTCGCGCGGGGGTCGGACGAGTCCTGCCCCGGTCTGTCCGGGACAGGACCTGGACGGGTTCAGCCTGCCGCCGCGAGCGCGCGCTTGCGCGATCTGGCGTTCGTCTGCTGCGTGTCGACATCGACATCCATCACGAAATAGCCGTGCTTACGCATGTTCAGCGTCGCGAAGGGCGGCACGACGATGGTGGTATCGGGCAGCACCACCAGCGCCGGGCCGGGAACGCTCATGCCGTATTGCAGCCGGTCGCCGTCATAGATCGGCATGTCCACCGCCTCGCCGCCGCCGAAATAGGCCTTGCTGGTGCTCAGCATCGCCGAAAGCGGGGTGGCTTCGGTGGATTTCGCGCGCTCGGCCAGCACGATCTTGGGGCGCTGGAAGGTCGCCATATTGCGCCACATCAGGAATTCCACGTCCGAGGCCGGATCGTTGGTCTTGTAGCGCGCCAGATAGGCGGCGTGGAACGCCTCGGTGATCTCGTCCAGCTTCGCCGGGGTGATCTTGCCGTCGTCCAGCGTGATCGGGATCTCCAGCTCGGTCGTCTGCATCGGATAGCGGGCCGAGACAAACAGCTCGAACTTCTGATCCCTGGGGGCGATCCCCATCCGGGTCAGGAATTCCGATCCCTTGCCGGTGATCCCGGCCACGGCGGCATTGACGCCCTCGTAGTCGAAATTGCCGGTGTCGCTGTATTTCGAGACCACCTCGCTCATGGCGATGGCGGCGTTGTTGGCGCCGAAGGCACAAAGGACCGAGGTTTCGCGCGGGATCACGATCTTCCTGATCCCCATCTCGCGGGCCAGGAACGCGACCGGCACCGCCGTTGCGCCGCCGCCGGTGACCAGCGCGAATTCGCGCGGATCGACGCCGCGGCGGATCGTCATGTCGAGGATGCCGCCCAGCATGTTCTCGTTCACCACCTGGGTGATCCCGAGCGCGGCGTCCTCGACGCTGATCCCGAGCGGATCGGCGATATGCTCTTTCACCGCCTTCACCGCGAGGTCGCGGTCGATCTTCATCCGGCCGTTCAGGAAGTGTTCGGGGCTGATGTAGCCCAGCACCACATAGGCGTCGGTCACGGTGGGCTCGGTGCCGCCGCGCATGTAGCAGGCCGGGCCGGGCACCGCCTCGGCGCTGCGCGGGCCGACCTTGATCAGCCCCTTGTCGATGGTGGCGATCGAGCCGCCGCCCGCGCCGAGCGTCGCGATCTCGATCGAGGCGACGCCCGTCGGATAGTTCAGGATCCGGCCGTCCTTGGTGGTGGTGACCTGGCCTTCCAGCACGGTCGAGACATCGAAGCTGGTCCCGCCCATATCGACGGTGATGCAGTTCGGAATGCCCTCGATCTCGCTGAAGTAATACCCGGCTTCCGGCGCCATCGACGGGCCCGAGAACAGCATGAACACCGGCTTTTTCGCCACTTCCGAGATCGGCACCACGCCGCCGTTCGACACCACGATCAGCGTCTCGCCGCGGAAGCCACGCTCTTCCAGCTTGCCCTGGAGGTTGCGCAGATAGCGCGAGACCTTGGGTTGCAGCATGGCGTTCAGCACCACGCAGCTGGTGCGGTAATATTCGCGGATGATCGGCTGGATGTCCGAGCTGATGCAATAATCGACGCCGGGCCATTCCTCTTCGATGATCTCGGCGATGCGGCGCTCGTGCTTGTCGTTGACGATGGACCACATGGTGCAGACCGCGATGGCCTCGACGCCCCATTCGCGCAGCTGGCGGACCTCGGCGCGCACCTCGTCCTCGTTCAGCGGCACGAGGATATTGCCCTGGGCGTCGATCCGCTCGGTCACCTCGCGGCAGAGATAGGGCCGGATCAGCGGTTTGTTCGGCTCCATCTTGTAGTTGAACATGGTCTGGCGCCGGCCCTCGCCGCGCCACAGGATGTATTTGGTGCCGCGGGTGCAGATCAGCCCGGTCTTGGCGCCGCTCATCTCGATGATGGTGTTCGTGGCCGTGGTCGAGCCGTGGCAGAACACCGCCGTCTGCGACAGAAGTTCCTGAAGCGTCAGGTTCAGCCCCTCGGCCGCCAGCGTCATCGCGTTGAGGATGCCGACGGAGCGGTCCTCGGGCGTGGTCGGCGACTTGTGGCTGCCGAGCTGGGTGAAGGTCTCGGATTCGGCGATGGTCAGGTCGGTGAAGGTGCCGCCGACATCGACGCTGATACGATATTTCATGGTCATGTCCTTTTGCTCAGGCCGCGGCGCGCATTTCGGCGCGCAATGCCTGCGTCGCAGCTTCGTCGACCGCATAGAGTTCGGGTTTCGTGTCGAGCACGACGCCGTAGACCTCGCGCGCCGCCTTCAGCGAGATGAAGCCGTCGCGGGCGTCGTCGCGCACCTTTGCGGGGTCGCGCTCCAGCGGGTCGCCGAAGCCGCCGCCGCCGCCGGTCCTGGCATACCAGTGCTGGTCGCGGCGGCAGATCGTCTCGCCCATGTTCTCCAGCCGGGCCTCGATCTCCTGGGTTCCGGCATCGAGCAGCCAGTGGTCGGCCACTTCGCCGCCCTCGCCGCCGTAGAGGCCAAAGGCGGGCCAGGTATGGCCGACGCCGCAATAGATGAGCTGCATGTCGTGGTCGACGGGCTGAAGCCGGTGCGACATGGCGATGCCGCCGCGCCATTTGCCGGCGCCGCCGGAATCCTGCTCGGCCTTCACCTCCCAGATGATGCGCGGCAGCGACTGCTCGTGGATCTCAAGGGATTCGTAGCCCATGTTGCCCATGATGCAGTGGCCGAACATATGCGGCAGGCCGTCGAAGCCCTCGGTCGCGCCCGCGGCGCTGGCGGCCAGATAATGCAGGTGGCCATAGGGCTGATCGTTCTTGCGCGGGTCGATCCCGGCGCCGGTGTGGTTCGCCGCCGGATGCTCGCCCATCCCCGCCAGCGCGCGGTCGGGCAGAACCTTCGCCCAGGTCTTGAAGACAAGGTTCGTCACCTCGTCGTTCAGCCCGACGGTGGCGACCTCGGTGCCGACCGGCCAGCGCGGGATCCCCGCCAGCGCGCCCACGCGCTGCTTGACGCGGATCCGGTCCAGCGCACCGCTGTTGTAGGGCAGATCGGGCGACAGGATCGGCAGCGTGCCCTGGATCGCCGAGCAGCGGCAGGTGGCGTAGCTGAGGTTGTAGCTGAAATCGATCTGATCGGGCATTTCCGAATAGTCGAAGTCGATGTAGCCCTCTTCCGGGTCGATGGTGAGGGTCATTTTGAACTCAAGCGGCTCGTCGATATAGCCCTTGAAGCACTCGGTCTTCAGCGTCTCGGTGACGGTGATCTTCGGCAGTTTCGCGATTTCCTCGCGCATCGCGCGCTCGCCGTAGCGCAGGCTCTCGGTCAGGCAGCCCTTGAACGTGTCGTAGCCGAAGCGCTTGCACAGTTCGATCACGCGGGCCTCGGCCACCCAGAGCGAGGAAAGCTGCGCGAGGAAGTCGCCGTGCCATTGCTGCGGATAGCGGAAGTTGTAGGCGATGAAGCGCACGAGATCGGTGATCGGCTTGTGGTCGCGGCACAGCCGCACGCCGGGGAAGTGGAAGCCTTCCTCGTAGATGTCCTTGGCGAAGGGGTCCATGCTGGTCGGAAGATGCGCGCCGATGTCCAGCAGGTGGCATTTCGAGCACGCCCAGGCGACGATCTTACCCTCATAGAAGATCGGCGCGAACATGGTGAAATCGCCGACATGGCTGTTGCCGGCATAGGAGGCGTTGTTCAGGAACACATCGCCTTCGCGGATGTCGTCGCCGAAGGCGCGGATGATGAAGCGCAGGGGCGGGCTCATCGTGCCGACATGAACCGGGATGCAATCGACCATCGACAGGATCGAGGCGCCGTAGGTGTCGAGCAGGCAGCAGGTGAAATCCTTGGCCCCGTGCAGGATCGGGTTGCGCGCCGTGGCGAGGATGGTCTCGGTCATCTCGGTCATGATGCCCTCGATCCGGGCGTGGACGACCGAGAAGGTCACCGGATCCACCTGATCAAGGCCGGTGTCGAGCGCGCCGGGCAGACCCGCGATCTCTTCCGGGCGGATCGGTTCCGCAAAGAGTTCCGTCTTGTAGGGCGGAATGAGAATATCGTCTCTGGCCAAGGGAGCCTCCGTCAGTGGGGAAAGGGGGATCGTCGGGTGCGCCCGGAAGGCGCGCCCTGCCCAAAGCGCCGGGCGCTCCGGCGTGTCGTCAGACTTCGGTCATCTGATGCTGTTGCAGCACCGGCAGCGCGGCGGCCTTGTGCTCTTCCCACCAGTCGTGATCGTTCACGACCCCGGAAAGGGCGAGGCCACCGTCCTGGATGACGTATTTCGGCGTGGGCGTCAGAAGGTGATGGTTCACCCCGAAGATGTCCTGGCCCGACCAGGCGGATTTGCCGTAGATCGGATGGTCGATGTCGCTCATGCCGTAAAGCGTTTCCATCACGTCGGCGGGCTCGACCGAGGGGCTTTGCGCGAAGGCGGCGTCCAGCGTCGCCATCGCCGAATAGGTCAGCCCGGCGAAGCCGATCCATTCCCCGGCGCCGAACTTTTCGACATAGGACTGATACATCCGGTGCGCCTTGTCCGAGAACGAGGGCTCCATCGCATCCACCCCGAAACCGCCGTAGACCCGGCCTTCCAGCGCGGCCAGATCCACCCGCTGGGCGATCTGCGGCAGATCCCAGGAATGCGACATCCAGACCCCTTCAAAGCCGAGGGACTGGGCGGCCTCCAGCAGGATCGCCTGTTTGCCGGGCGGCAGGTCGGAATAGAAGATCGCATCCGGCCGGGTCTGCATCACCGCGCCGAGCAGCGGGAAGTAGTCCGTCATATTGGGGTCGAACAGCTCGTTATAGACGATCTCGATATTGCCGGCGGCGACATAGGGTGCACAACCGGCGTGGCTGTAGGCCCGCCCCGCAAGGCCGAAGGAATTGTCGGTGAACATCAGCGCGACGCGTTTGATTTCCGGGTGCCGCTCCAGCACATGCGAGACCAGCCCGAGGAAGGCGGTGGGAGAACCGGTGATCCCGCCCATCAGATAGGGGAAATCCCCGCTCATGAAGCCGCCGCCGTAAGAGTTCGTCAGCACCTCGTTCTGGGTGGCGAAGCGGGCGATCGCCTTGCGCGAGGCCGGGGTATAGGTCTGGAACATGTATTTGCAGCCGTCCTGAAGCACGGCGTTGCGGAAGGCCGTCAGTTCCTCGTTCGGATAGAAACAGACATTGGTATAGGCGGAATAGTCGATCATGTGGCGCTCGCCGTCGCCGCAGAGGATGCCGCCTTCGGCGTTGTGCTCATCGGCCCAGATCTGACCGGCGCGGGTGATCGGAATGCCCCATTGCGCGCATTCGCCCTCAAGCGGCGTGACCATGCCCATCTTGATGCGCTGCGGCTCGGCCGCGAGGCCCCGCGATCCGATCAGCGCCGGCGCGGCCAGCCCGGCAGCCCCGGCCATGCGCAGGAAATGCCGCCGCGTTTGGGCAGGCCCAGTGTGTTTGGTCATAGCTTTTATCCCTGTTGAGAGAGGTTGGCGCCATGCTTCGGCACGGTCATTTGAGTTACCGTAGGTCCGCAGGAACCCTCTTGTCAATATGATATCTGATCAGATATTTTTTATCGACAAGACGGGCCGCACCGGGGCGGATGTCGGATCGCCTGCTGACAAAGCTCCGGTCTCTGCCCTAAAAAGAAGCGGCGCCGGATGTCGGCCTGCCCGTCCGGAAAGACCGGAACCGGATCCATTGGGAACTCAGATGATGCCTCAGCATGCCACCGCCCTTCCCGCTTTCCAGCAGCGAAAGGTGATTTCCGAACCGGATCACGTTTATAGCGAGCTCAAGCAGGGGTTCATGATCGGCGAATTCGTGCCCGGCCAGAAGATCACGCTGCCCGAACTGGCCCAGGCCTTCGGCACCAGCCAGATGCCGGTGCGCGAGGCGACCAGCCGCCTCGTGGTGGCGCGCGCCATCGAGGCCCTGCCCCGGCGCTCGCTGCGCGTGCCCGAGGCGACGACCGAACGCCTTGATTCGCTGCTGCCGCTGCGTCTGCACCTTGAAGGCGAGGCCGCCCGGCTGGCGGCGACCCGGGCCGATCCCGCCATCGTCGCGGAACTGACCGCGATCGAGCGCGAGATGCGCCGCATGGTGCCGCTTGAGGATACGAAGAATTACCTGCGGCTGAACCAGCAGTTTCACTTCACCATCTACCGGGCCTGCGGCAACGACGACCTGGTGGATCTGATCGAGCTTTTGTGGATGCGCTACGGGCCCTTGATGAACATCGTGCGCAGCGGGGTTCTGTCGCGCACGGGCCAGCACCGGCACGAGGAAACCATCGACGCGATAAAACGCCGCGATGCCGACGCCGCCGATGCCGCCGTGCGCGCCGACCTGACCGAGGCGGCCGAGGCGATCCGGGACGCAATCGGGGAACGCGCGGCCGGCTGACCCCTGCCCCGGGGCTGGCGCAAAGGCGGACGGCCTTTGCCGGCCCGGGGCAGCCCGGCGCAACAGGCCCCGGTCATGACATGCGGGCTGCCATGACGCCGCTGAGGGCGGCCGGATGGCCCGGGGCCCCTCGGGCGGGTCGGGGAGATGTGATCCCGGCCAGGACGGCGGCGGGACGGTTCCGCCGGAACCTGCGACCGGCAGGGCCCGAAAGCCTCAGTTGAGCAGGCATCTGATGAGATCGTCGGTGTTGCGCACCGCATATTTCCGCAGCAGGCCCGCGCGGTGAATATCGACCGTCTTCGGGCTGATGTTCAGGGATTTCGCGATCTGTTTGCTGGTCATCCTGTCGATCAGCAAAGCCGCAACGTCTCTTTCGCGCCTGGTCAGCGCGACGGCGGTCCGCTGCTGGCCCGCATCGTCCGAAAGCTCGGAAAACGTCCAGGCCGTCACCTCATGCGGCACCTTCCGGTTGAACGCATGGCCCCGCACCGTCACCCAGAAATGCGTTCCGTCGATGCGGCGCATGATCCGGTCGTCAGACCGCGACAGCCGGGCGGCGAGCAGGGGCTCCATCCGCTGACCGGCGGCCTCGAATTCGGTGTGATTGGGGTAGAGCACCTCGAAGAGATTGCCGACGATATCGCCCCGCTCGGCCCGGAACAGGCTGAGCGTGACATCGTTGCAATCCACCATCACCCGGTTTCTCGCGATGATCGCCGCGACGGGAAGGCCAAGGAATATCCTGCGGTAGTCGAGATCGGTGTCGGACATCCTGCCGGCAAGCTCCCGGGGGCGATGTGCCTCCCCCATTCTGTGGTCCGCTGCGGACGTTAGTGCATCGCCGCCTTCCGGTCCACCGCGCGCCCCCCGCGACTTCGGGGCGGCGACGCAGATGGACGCGATCCCCGCACCTCACCGCCAGCTGCGGCCAGGCACCGAATCCAGCAGCATTCTGGTATAATCATGCGTGGGTTCGGTCAGGATGCGCTCGGCGGTGTTCTCCTCGACCAGGACGCCCTTGCGCAGAACGCCGATCCGGTCGCAGATCTGGCCCGCGACCCGCAGGTCATGGGTGATGAACAGGATCGAGAGGCCGATCCTGGCCTTGATGTCCAGCAGCAGCCGGATCACCTGCTCCTGCACCGAGACATCCAGCGCCGAGACCGCCTCGTCGGCCACCAGAAGCCGCGGCTGCATCATCAGCGCGCGCGCGATGCCGAGGCGCTGGCGCTGGCCGCCCGAGAATTCATGCGGGAAGCGGTCGAGTGCGCTCTGGTCCAGCTGGACCAGTTCCACCAGCTCGCGCGCGCGCCGCATAGCATCGGCCCGGCTCTCGCCCCCCGCCACGCTGCCGGCGATCAGGGCGGGGCCGATCTTCATCCGCGGATTGAAAGAGCTGTAGGGATCCTGGAACACCATCTGGATGCTGCGGCGCAGGGTCTTGCTGGCAAGGAAGGCCGCCCGGCTCACCGGCTGATCGCCGCAGCGGATCTCGCCGCTGTCGGGGTCGGCCAGCCCGACGATCATCCGCCCCAGCGTCGACTTGCCCGAGCCGGATTCGCCGACGAGGCCATAGATCTCGCCCTCGCGGATCGTCATGCTGATCCTGTCCGAGACGGTGAAGGCCGGCGTCCTCGCGGCGAAAAGGCCGCGCCTGCCGCCATAGGTCTTGGACAGGTCGCGGATGGTGATCAGCTCTGCCCCCGACACCCGGGCCGCGGGCTTCGGCTTCAGCGGCGGAACCGCCGCGATCAGCTTCTGCGTATATTCCTGCTGCGGATCGCCGAGGATCTGCGCGGTCGGTCCCTGTTCCACGATCTCGCCCTGCCGCATCACCACGATCCGGTCGGCGATATCGGCGACCACGCCGAAATCATGGGTGATGAACAGAACGCCGAGCTGATATTCCTTCTGCTAATCCACGATCAGCCGCAGCACCTGCGCCTGGGTGGTGACATCAAGCGCCGTGGTCGGCTCGTCGGCGATCAGCAGCCTCGGCTTCAGCGAGATGGCCGAGGCGATCATGATCCGCTGGCGCTGGCCGCCGGAAAGCTCGAACGGATAGGATCGGGCGACGCGCTCCACATCCGGCAGCCCCACCTGCCGCAGCAGATCGGCCACCCGTCCGGCGATCCCGGCCCCGGAGGCCTTCACGTTATGGGCGCGGAACCCCTCGGCGATCTGCTTGCCCACCGGCATCAGCGGGTTCAGCGCGGTCAGCGGCTCCTGGAAGATCATGCTCATCTTCTCGCCGCGCATGGCGCGCAGGTCGGCGGGCGTCGCATCGGTGACGGACCTGCCGTCCAGGTCGATGCGGCCCCCCGATATCTTCAGCGCCGGGCTGAGCAGCCCCATGACGGCATGGGCGAGCGTGGATTTGCCCGAGCCGGATTCGCCGACGACGCAGACGATTTCATTGCGGTCGACCCGGAGACTGGCGCCCCTGACCGCGAAACGGCGGTCGGAAACCGCGGGCAGCGCCACATCGAGATCGCGGATGTCGAGAAGAGCGGTCATATCATCCCCTCCGCCCGGCGAGTTTGGGATTGAAGACGTCATTGATGCCTTCGCCGACAAGATTGATGGCCAGAACGGTGATGAAAATCGCAAGGCCCGGAAAGACGCAGGTCCACCATGCAAGATGCAGCATCGCGCGCGAGGATCCGATCATATAACCCCAGGTGATCACATTCGGATCGCTCAGGCCAAGGAAGCTGAGCGCGCTTTCCAGCAGGATCGCATTGGCGACCATGAGCGAGCCCATCACGATGATATGCGAGGCGCAGTTCGGCAGGATTTCCCGCAGCATGATCGGCAGGTTTCCAAGGCCGGACAGCCGTGCCGCCTCGACGAATTCGCGCGTCCTGAGCGACAGCACCTCTCCTCTGACCAGACGGGCCAGCGGCGGCCAGCTGACGACGGCGATCGCGACGATGATCGAGGTGATCGAGGGCTGGAAGATCGCAACCAGCACCACCATCAGCACGAAGGACGGGATCGTCTGGACGATCTCGGTCAGGCCCATGGCGAGGTCATCGACCCGGCCGCCGAAATAGCCCGCGACCAGGCCGACGGCGACGCCGATGCAGACCGATACGATCGCGGCAAGGATGCCGATCTCCAGGCTGACACGCGCGCCGTGCAGGATGCCCGACAGGGTGTCGCGCCCCAGGGTGTCGGAGCCCAGCAGATAGGCGGTGCCGGGCGGTGACAGCGGCCGCCCCACGGTCTGCCAGGGATCATGGGGGGCAAGCCCATCCGCCAGAAGGGCGGCAAGGACGATGAGAACAAGCATCACCAGCCCTGCGGCGGCGCTTTTGTTGCTGAGGAAAAGTTTCATGCGGCCGCCTTCCTGATCCGGGGATCGACGATGGCAAGAATGATGTCGGTGATGATGTTCAGGGCGATCACCATGACCGAAGTGACGATGAACACGCCCAGCAGAACCATGTATTCGCGCTGAAGCAGGGAATCGAGCGCGAGACGGCCGATGCCCGGCCATGCGAAAACCGTCTCGACGACGATGGAGCCGCCGATAAGCTGACCCGCCTGCACCCCGGCAAGCGTGATGACCGGAAGCGCCGCGTTGCGCAGCATGTGAACGCCGATGATCCGCCGGCGCGAAAGGCCCCTGGCCCGCGCGGTCTTGATGAAATCAGAGCTCTGCACATCCGCCACCGAACTGCGCATCACCCGGGTATAAAGGGCGATGTAATAGGCCGAGAGGGTGACGGCGGGCAGGACGAGATGCCTCGCCACGTCTGCGGCCTGCTCCCACCAGGTGCCGGTGAAGCCCAGCGTCTGCATGCCGAAGGCCGGCAACCACTGCAACCAGACCGAAAAGATCAGGACGAGAACCAGCCCCAGCCAGAACGCGGGCAGCGCATAGCCGAAGAGGCAAAGCACAACCAGCGTATTGTCCCCCCAGGTGCCGCGTTTCAGCCCGGCGAATATGCCCGAGGCCACCCCGACCACGAGCGAGAGGACGAAGGCCGTCCCGGTCAGCAGCAGCGTCGCCGGCATCCGTTCCCAGATCAGATCCGCGACGGGCCGGCGCTGCCGGTAGCTGTAGCCCAGATCGCCGGTGGCGACATTGGCCAGATAGGTTCCCAGCTGGACATGGATAGGTTTGTCCAGCTGGAATTCCTCGCGCAGAGAAGCGACGAAAGCCGCATCGGACGCGCCCGTCTCACCCGCGATGACGCTGACGGGATCGCCGGGCGCCAGCCGGACCAGAGCGAAATTGCATATAATGACGGTGATCAATACCATCAGCACCTTGATCACGCGCCCCAGCCCGGCTTTCAGCATGTCAGATCACTCCTCTGGCAGGGTCACTCGACGGTCGCCGTCTCGAAGCCTTCGCAGATCCCGATCGCGGTGGTGACGACATTCTTTACACCTTTGCGCATGACCGTCGCCCATTTGATCTCGAACAGCGGGGCGTTCGGCAGGTCCTCGATCAGGATCTCCTGGAGACGCCCGTACATCGCGGCGCGTTTCTCCTCGTCGATCTCGCGGATGGCCTCGTCGAACAGCCTGTCCACCTCGGGGTTCTCGTAGCCCGCGGTGTTGCTGCCGTAGATGCCCTTCGCGATGCTGGAGCTGTGATAGAGCCGCGTGATGCCCAGACCGGGATGGCCGAACTGATACCAGAAGCAGAAGGTGGTCTCGAACTCCCAGTTGGAATAGCGCGAGGCCCAGTTGCCCGGATCGGTGTTCTCGATCTGGATGTCGATACCGACCTGGCTCAGCGATTGCTTCACATATTCGCCGAGCTTGGTCCACATATCGCCATAGGGAATGCCAAGCAGCTTCACGCTCGCCCGCACGCCGTTCGCGTCCGGCTGCAACCCCATCTCGTCCAGCAGCGCGGTCGCCTGGCCCGGATCGTAAGGATAAAGCGGCCCGGTATCCTTGTAATAGCGGGTCGGAGAGCTGACCAGCCCGGTCGCCGGCGCGGCCTGGCCGAACCAGATGTTCTCGATGATGAAATCGCGGTCGATCGCATGCAGCATCGCCTTACGGAAACGCTTGTCGGCGACATGGCCGCTGCGGGTGTTGAACTCCAGCGTCGCCAGCGGCGCGGCGAACTGATAGCCGTCGTGGGTGATGCCGAAATCCGCAGATTCCCTGATCGCCGGCATGAAGACGTAATCTATGTTGTCATAGCCGGTGACATCGACCGTGCCGTTTTGCAGCGCGACCAGGCGCGAGGCCGAATCCGGGATGATCTGGAAATAGATCTCGTTCAGAAGCGGAAGGTCTTCCTTGTAGTAATCCTCGTTCCGGACGAGATGGATATATTCGCCGCGGCGCCACTCCTTCAGCCTGAACGGGCCGGTGCCGATGGGGGATTCATTGGCCGGATTGGTCCGGTAATCGGTCCCCTTGTAGATATGCGCGGGAAGGATCGGCGCGCCGCTGGCCTCGAACACCTGCAGGAAGGCGGTGAACGGGGTCTTCAGCCTGTATTCGACGGTATGATCGTCCAGCGCGGTGGCCGATTCCACACTGGCGAAATTCGCGCGCGCCCGCGAATGGATCTCGGGCAGGCATTCCTGGGTCGAGAAAACCACGTCATGGGCGGTGAACGGCGCCCCGTCATGCCACCTGACGTTTTCCTGCAATCTGAACGTATAGGTCAGACCGTCTTCCGAGACGCTCCATTCTTTGGCCAGGCCGGGCTGCGGGTTCAGATCGAAATCATAGGTCAGAAGCCCCTGATAGATCTTGCCGGCGACGATGAAGGCCGGCGTGGTCTGCGTCAGGCCCAGCATCAGCGACGGCGGCTCGGGATAAAGGCAGACCGTCAGCCGGCCCGTGGCCTGCGCGAACGCCTCGTCGAGCGAGGCGAAACCGAATACCGAGGCCCCGGTGCAGGCCGCCCCGGACAGAAGGAGGTTTCGTCTGTTGATCGTCATGGTCATTTCTCCCGTTGGATAATTCTGGCGTCATGCGCGGCATCGCGGCCGGTTGCGGTGCGCATTTTCTTTTCCAGGCCACTGTATCGTCCCGCATATCTCCGTATGCCTGGGGCAAGCCGGGGTGGGGCTTTATTCCACCCAGACATCTTTCAGAAGCTGCACCCAGTTTTCGCCCATGATTTTCTCGATCCTGCCCACCGGCCATCCGCGTTTTTCCATCGCGGCGGTCAGGTTCGGGAAATCGCCGATCTCGCGCATTCCGGCCGGATTGACGATCTCGCCCAGATCGGTGAGCAGGCGGCCCGTGCCCTTGTCGCGCGAAATCCATTCAAAGAAGGATGCGTCATAGCCCTGGGTGAAATCGGTGCCGATTCCGACCGCATCCTCGCCGACGATATTGATGACATATTCGATGGCCTCGACATAATCGGAAACATCCGACCTGGTTCCGTTCTTCAGGAAGGGCGGGAACATGGTGACGCCGACGAAGCCGTCATGCCCGGCGATGAAACGCAGCTGCTCGTCGGTCTTGTTGCGCGGATGGGCCTTCAGCCCGGCGGGCAGGCAGTGGGAATAGGCGACCCGCTTCGTCGAAGCGAGGATCGCATCCTCCGAGGTCTTCGGCCCGACATGGGACAGATCGCAGAGAATCCCGAGGCTGTTCATCCCCGCCAGCACGTCGCGCCCGAAATCGGAAAGCCCGCTGTCCACGCTTTCGTAGCAGCCGGAGCCGACATAGTTCTGCGTGTTGTAGGTCAGCTGAACGATCCGCAGCCCCAGCCTGTAGAACAGTTCGAGATATTCGATGCGGTCCTCAAGCCCCGAGGTGTTCTGCCAGCCGAGGATCATGCCGGTCTTGCCCTGATCGCGGGCGTCGTAGATGTCCTGAACCTTGCAGACCTGCGTGATAAGGTCGGAATGGGCCACGAAATCCTGCCGCAGCCGCGCCATGTTGCGCATGGTGTCGTGGAAATTCTCCCAGACGCAGCATGTGCAGTTCGCGGCGGTGACGCCGCCTTTGCGCATGTCCTCATAAACCGAACGATCGAAATTCGAGACGATCAGCCCATCGAAAACGATCAGATCATCATGCAGACGAGACATGGCATTTCCTTATCAATCTTGTGTTCTGCCGGGTCCGACGGGGATCGGGCGCGGATGGAGGATGGCGTTGCGCAGGCTGTCGGGCATCGGCGCCGACTTCTGTTGACGAAAGTCGATCCAGACGCAGCGGGCGGAGCCCTCGGCGCAGATCGTATCGGGATCGTCGGTGCGGCTGAGCCGGTAGCGCGTATCGAAACTGCTGCGCCCCGGGCTTCCCGCCGACATCGTGGCGAGGACATCCCCGGGATAGCGGAGCTGCCGCAGGAAGCGCGCGGTCGCATCGACGATGACTGGCCCCTCGCCGCTTCCCAGTTCGCCAAGCAGCCCGAGGCCCTCGAACCAGGCGATCCTGATCTGCTCCATGAAGCGGAAATAGACCGTGTTGTTCACATGCCCGGCCGCGTCCATGTCGCCCCAGCGGATCTGGAGCGCCATCCGGCAGACATCCGTATATTCCCCCGGGTCGGCCGCCATGCTCACGCCCCCCGCAGACCGAGGATGGCGCGGGCCTCGGCGGTCGTCGCGGGCCGCCGGTCCAGCAGCCGCATGATGGAGACCATCTTCGCCACCAGCGCCGCGTTCGACTCTGCAAGGACGCCGTCTTCCAGCCAGAGATTGTCCTCCAGCCCGACGCGGACATGGCCGCCCATGAGCATCGCCTGAGTCGCCACCGGGAACTGATGGCGCCCGACGCCGAACATCGCCCAGGCCGCACCTGCGGGCAGCATTCGGACCAGCGCCGACATGCTGTGCGCATCGGGCGACGCGCCGCCCAGAACCCCCAGCCCGATCTGCACCAGAGGCGGCGATGCGACGATATCCTTCGCGAGGAAATGGCTGATGATGCCGAGATGGCCGAGATCGAAGGCCTCCAGCTCGGGCATGACGCCCGCCTCGCGGATCAGCCGCGCCATCACCTTCAGATCGGGGATGGAGTTCAGGAACATCTGATCCCCGAAATTCATCGCCGCGATATCGAGGCTGCATATTTCGGGGCGGAGCCGGGTGATATGGGCCACCCGGCTTTCCGGCGTATGGATCGCCGCCGCGCCGGACTGCCCGTCGCGGATCTGATCCGCCGTGACCATCGCGCCCGGCCCCGTGGTCAGGTTGATGATGAGATCGGGGCGCCCCTGCCGGATGCGCCGGGTCACATCCTCGTAGAGGGCGAAATCGGTCGAGGCCAGCGTGGTGACCGGATCGCGGACATGGATATGGACGATGGCCGCCCCGGCCTCGGCGGCGTCCAGCGCCGAGGCGGCGATCGCCTCGGGCGTCACCGGGACCGCCGCGCTCTTATGCGCATGATCGGTGCCGCCGGTCACCGCGCAGGTGATGATAACAGGTGCAGACATATCCGTTTCCTTCCCCTCGCGGGCGATGCGCCGGTTACTCGGCCCCGCGGTAAAGCTGGCGCACCAGCCGCATCAGTTTCCCGTCCCGCCACAGCCGCCGCTTTTCCAGATCCTCGCGCGGCAGATCCTGCCGCAGTTCGGCGGCGATCCCCTGACGCAGCGCCTCCTGCCAGTCGACGCATTGGCCCAGGGTGGCGCCGATCGACTGGTAGACCCCCTGATAACGCTCGCAATATTCCTCGATCCCGTTGGGCGAGTTGAGGTCGATGGTCTCGAACGGGCCGATGAAGGCCCAGCGAAGGCCGAGGCCGTGCTTGATCGTGCTGTCGATATCCCGCGCCGAGGCGATGCCCTCGCTGAACAGCCGGAACGCCTCGTGCAGCACCGCGCCCTGAAGCCGGTTCATCACGAAACCCTCGATCTCCTTGTTCAGCACGACCGGCTGCTGCCCGATGCCGCGCAGGATCTCCTTCGCCCGCAGCAGGCTTTCGCCCGCCGTCCAGGGCGCACCGCAAAGCTCGACCAGCGGAACGAGATAGGTCGGGTTCACCGGATGGGCGACCAGACAGCGTTCGCGGCCGCCGAGATGTTCGGTGAAGGCGCTGGCGGGAATGGTCGAGGTCGAGCTGCACAAAAGCGCATCCGGGCGGCTCAGCACGTCCATTTCGGCAAACAGACGGCGCTTGGCCTCGGGCGTCTCGGGCGCGGATTCCTGGACGTAATCCGCCGATCTCAGCGCCTCCTCCAGGGTGTCCGCGATGGCTATCCGGGCCGCTGCCGCCTGATCGTCGCCGATCAGCCCCTCGCGCTTCAGAAGCGCGAGTTGCGCGACGATCATCCCGAGCCCCCGCGCGGCCGCGCCCGGCGCGGGATCGTAGAGCTTCACGTTCCAGCCGGCCCGGGCGAAGACGATCGCCCAGCCCTGTCCGATCAACCCCGTGCCGATGATCGCCGCTTCGTTCATGCCGTCAGTTCCCCTGCTTTTCATGCGCTTCCGCCGCGCAACGGGCCGTCTTTTCTGGCCATTGCCAGAGGGCATTCCTTCGTTCTGCGGAAATGAATGCAACCCTTAGTCATCTAGGTCTATAGGTATCGTTTACCTAGGTGATCGCCGCCGCCGGGGCCGCGAAACGGCGATGGCCCCGTTTCCCCGGATGACCGGAAGCCGGGCGCGATGAAGGTCATCCCCCACGACAGCCGCAGTCACCCCGGAGCTTTCGCGGGCGTCAGGAGTATCCCGGCAATACGGAGTGCCATGGGATTTTGAATCTCCGGCAGCGAGGCTCGCCGGTCCCTGTGTCCGCCCGATGCGTCCGGGCTCGCCCCGCCCACAGCCGGGCCCGGACGGGCAGCCAGCGTCACCTTCGGCCACAGTATCGACACCCGGGATGTCGGCCCCGTCGTCTCGCATCGTCAGTTGCTGAAGATCGGCGGGTCCGGTCGCGGCCCGCGCCAGGCTGCTGACCGGCGGCGGGCTCGGCCGCGTTGCAATGGCCCGAAAACACCCGGCCAGGGACGCCTGGCGTAACATATTGAAATCAAATGATCCCGAGGGGCCGGGCAGTCTTAACGATCATCAATCCTGCGACGGGTCTGGCCGTTATCGCAGGCCATGGCCATTCAACCCTGCGCGGGATACCTGCCAGAGAAACCAAAAGCATGCGCAGAACGTGACGCGCCATCGATTCGGGAAATCGAAAAACTATTTCGATTCAATTGCTTAAAATTGGGCTGATTGACCACGAAAAGCAATAGCCTGCGCAAGAAACCAAAAGCATGCGCAAGCTAAATGCATGAAATATCGAGAAGAAATAATCCCCTCTGCGGGTAAGCCGTGCCACTGACATCAGTTCTGGAGGAAGTTGGCGAAAAGACCGCCAAGCGCGAACTCTTGCGAGGTTCGGCGGCGGTTCGGTGTGCGTGTATCGGGGCGCGTTGGAGGTCTTGGGTGCGAGGGACCGCCCTTCAGTGTGTTCCGGTGTGCAATTATGGAGCCCTGATCATACCACGGCGCCGACGTGCGCCGTGTCCCGAACAGGAATCGTCCTTCCCATCAATATTGTGCGCTAATGATGGGTCAACTTTTCACGCCGATTGACATCTGAAGCCAGACACCGGTTCTTCAGCCGGTTGGCTTTGACGTTTGAGCGGGATGTCGCGGCGGCCAGTTGTAATAGGCGGAAGCGAAGCCCGCTATCTGGGCAAGCTGGGGCAGATCGTCGGGCGTGAGAAGGATGACGCCCGTTCTGAGCGAAAGATCCTTGGCAGATCGGGTGTAGCGACCAGTAGTGACTACCGCGGCCGCATTGCAGTGATGATACATTCTCCCCGCATGTGCCTCTTGGACCGCCCCATTGCCTACGGATCCCTTGAAACGCTTGCATTGGATGCCAATAGACTTGCCATAGCGCCAGGCGATAATGTCGAGTCCTTGGTCGCCGGAACCGCGGGTCACTGTGGCATCCCAACCATCGGCCTTCAGCTTAGCCGCAACCCAATGCTCGAACTCGTGTCCGTTGATCGGTGGATCGTCTGAGATGGTCGGGACCCTGGTGCCGGTGTTTGTCACTCTGGGTGACGAGCGTGTCTTGCCGTGCCGGTGGAGGGCGTCATGCATCGGCTTCGGGAAGACACGGATATTGGTTTTTAGGGACAGAAGGATGAGCGCAAGAAAGATAAGGGCGATCGCGACAATGATGACGTCAGCCGGTCTCTCGGCCCATCGCGCTGCCACGCTCCTGATGACCTTGGTCGCGAACCATACAATGGCTGAGACAGCTCCACCGACAGCGAGAAATACAACGACAATCTTGGCGATCATGTCGTCTTCGATCTGCTTCCTGCTGCGCCGGCCCATTATCTTTCCTTATCCTGATCGCCGAATATTCTCAGCTTGCTATTGAGTGGGCAACGGAACTTTCGATATTCGGCAGTTGAAAACGCAAGAAGGCTCGCGTGAAGCGGGCCTTCGGGTGGGCTGGCAAATGGTGCGCAGGAAAGGAATAATGTGCGCAGACGTAAAGCATTGATTATGCTATGATATGATGGGGGGATGGGCAGGCAAACCCTGTTGGATTCCTCGATTCGATTGCGCTGGTAGCTTTTGCCGCGTTTTGCGGCAGGTAAGCGGGGTGAACACCGTCTATCCGCTAGGGCTTCGCCCATGAGAAACCCCGCGATGCGATGGTGAGCGCCCACACCGGATGGTGCAGGTCCTGCTTGCCCTCTGTCCAATCCCGATCGCGGTGGGGCGTCGTGAGCATACTGGAGCGAAGCAGCTGGTCAGCGGGGCCTACCTCGCCGGAATAAGCCCTTCGTTCTTAGTGGCTGTGATCAGGTCACAGCTTCGCATTATCGGGAGGAGGCGCACCTCCCTATCCGCGGAAGCATTCAGTAGACCGGCCATTCGAAAGATCGGAAGGCCCCAATGAAAACAAAAGCTTCAACCTTGACCCCACGCATGCTGTCAGAATTCTGCGCCAGACGGCTGGCGCCCGTCCTGTCGGAGGAAGTTGTCCGGACCCTGCATCGATACATGGCCGAGCTGCTCAGCCGAGAGGAGTATCCTCCCTACCGAGGGGCAACGCTTGACCTCGGAGCTGTGGCTGAGACCTTGGGGTTGGACCGATCCTTGCTACAGGCGCAAAAGGCGCACCTCACCCCGGTATTTGACGCGATCGCGCGCGCGGCGGCAGAAGGCCGACTTCGAGCCGGCCTGGAGGCTGGGGGCCGCAGAGCCACATCGGTAGCCATCGCAAAGGCAGGGGATGTTGCCGCGAAGGCGGTGCCAACGTGTAACGCAAAAGTCCCGGGCCACACCGGTAAGCGCCCTGGCAGGGAAGCGCGCCTGATAGTTGAGTTCCCGGAGCCCCTTTTCTCGACCTGGGACGAACCAGACAGCTTCGGCGCCGCACTGAGGCTGCACGCAAGCGGCCACGGCGAAACGACCTATCACCTCTACGACGCTGTCGTCCGGCCCGAAGATGGCGTCAATCGCAGCACGCTGATCAGTTGGGGCCGCGGGACCAAACTACCGCGCGCCACCCTCAGCTTAGAAATTCTGGGACGGATCGAGCGGCGATACCGGCTTCCCGAGGGCTACTTTGTGGAGAAGGCCGGCACCCGGGACCGTGCGCCGGGTGACTTCAATCTGGAAGGGGTAACACCCGCCGAACGCCGGCGCCTCGCCTGGCATCTGCCGGATGATTTCAACCACCGCAGCCGCCATGAGAAGTCGGAAATCCTAGACTGGGTGCGCAACGTCATCATCAGCGGTTCGACGGATTATCGGCGCTATCAGGCCGCTATGATGCGGCAGCGCTATGCCGTGCGGTTCACCTGCGCCTCAGGCCCCCGGCGACCATCTTCCATCGCCCAGACACCGGAGGACTCCGGCATAACGATTGCGCCGAAACGGCTGAATGACGAAATGGCTGCCATCCTTAGGTTCAAGACCGCTACTTTCGCCGACTTCGGTCTGCAACGGAACGGCGTCTGGGGCACCGAGACCGCCGCGCAGAAGGTCGAGCATTTCGGGCTGTGGTTCGGCGCATTCGCCGCCCCGCCCGAAAGCGAGGTTCAGGGTTGCGGCGTTGATCCAAAGCTGCTGACCTTCGCAATGATGGTCTTTCCGCAGGTCTGGGACTGGTATCTGACATGGCGCGAACGGCGCCGCGGATTCTACACGAAATGGGAAGTCGACCTTCTTTCCATCGCCGCCGCCTTCTGCCGGGAGGAAACCGGCTGGTTGCGCCAGACCCCGCGTATCGCGGACAACCTGCGTGAGATCGACGGGCTGATCAGCGGTCAGGACATAGCCGCAGTCCGTGCCGATTGGGCAGGTGCGTGCGAGCGGATGTATAAGCACGCCCGGCGGCGCATCAAGGAAATCGACCGCGTCGCCCGGATCCACCGCGATCCCTTCGAGCCCATCCTGCCGGTCCTGGAGGCCTCCAGTCCGGTCGGCGAGTATCGCAAGATCACCGAGGAGATCCTGAACCAGATGCCGGATGAGCGACATCATCCGCGCGCTGCGGCGGAGGTCGTCAGATCCTTTCTTCTGCTTCGCATCGGCCTGCACACCGGATTGCGGCAGAAGAACCTGAGGGAACTGCTGCTGTGCAAACCGGGCAACCTGCCCACGGCGGAACGCAAGCTCGAGGATATGAAACGCGGCGAGTTGCGCTGGAGCAGCCGCGATCACGGATGGGAAATCCTGATCCCATCTGTCGCATTCAAGAACGCGAATTCGTCATTTTTCGGTTCAAAGCCCTTCCGCCTGATCCTCCCAGACCTCAGTCGGCTCTATGAACTGCTTGAGGCCTGGATTGATCGTCATCGCAGCAGGCTGATCGGTGCGGCCGCCGATCCTGGCACTCTATTTGTCAAGACTGCGAAGATGACCAGCACCAATGCCGCCTATTGTCAGAATACCTTCTACGAGGCCTGGCGCACCGCGATCCAGCGCTATGGTATCTACAACCCCTGGACAGAGCGCGGCGCGATCAAGGGCCTACTGCCTCACGGCCCCCACAATGTCCGGGACGTTCTGGCCACGCATATCCTGAAGCAGACCGGTTCCTATGAACAGGCCAGCTACGCGATCCAGGATACCGCCGAGATGGTCGCGCAGCACTACGGGCGCTTCTTGCCCCAGGACAAGGCCGAGATCGCGGCGAGGATACTCAATCAGGTCTGGCAGGCGGCCTGAAAGTCGATTTGGCAGGGGGCAAACAATATGCCCCCTGTTTGGCAACGAAGGATGATCTCGCCATCATCAGGACGACCAGATAAGCTTCCACACATCATTGAAGACAAACGGGCTTTTTCACTGTGCCCATTTCGGTAAGCATTCGCGGATGGAACTTCGACACACTAACATCTTGTCACGTTGCCTATCGATCGACCTCGAGGTGGATCCGCGTGAGGCGAAGGTGTTTGCGGTTGCTGCTGTGCGCAACGATGACCAGACTGCCCTGAAGGTTGTGGGCCGACTGACCGAGCAAGTTCTGGACGCACTTGAGGTCCAGCTTGGTCATGTCGATTATCCAATCGGGCATAACATACTAAATCATGACCTCGAGCATCTCGTGGCTCAGCGGCCAGGGATTGAGCGGGCCATGCGGTCGCCGATCGACACCTTGTGGCTAAACCCGCTCGCCTTCCCTCGGAACCCGTATCACCATCTGGTGAAACACTACCATGATGGTCGCCTTGCCACAGGGCATGTGAATGATCCCGAACGGGATGCGCGTCTTGTTTTCGAAGTGCTGGCGAACCAACTTGATGCGCTGGGACAACTGGGCCGTGACGCGCCCGATGCATTAACGGCCTATCACTATCTGTCCACGCGCATCGAGAATGCCGGAGGCTTTGATGCGGTCTTCCGATACCTGCGTGGCAAGGCTTGCCCTGACCTCGATGAGGCGATGGCCGCAGTCCGGCGTATGCTGGCCGGGCGAGCCTGTGACCGGCGTGTCGAGCAGACCCTCACCCGGCTGAGCAGTCCGCGTAACGGATGGCCGATGGCCTATGCCTTGTCATGGATCACGGTGGCCGGGGGCGACTCTGTGATGCCGCCTTGGGTGCGCGCCCGGTTCCGGGAAGCTTCGCTGATCGTTCGGCATCTGCGCGACACGTCGTGCAAGGATCCCGGCTGCGGCTGGTGCGCCGAGCAGAATGACCCCGTGCGGGCGCTGGAAAGATGGTTCGGCTTTCCCGCCTTCCGCCCACAGCCTGTCGACCCGGAGGGCCGACCGTTGCAGGAGCGAATCGTCGATGAGGCGATGTCGGGCAACAGCGTTCTTGGAATCCTGCCGACTGGGACAGGAAAATCGCTGTGCTATCAGGTGCCCGCGCTCTCGCGTTTCGACAAGATCGGCGCGCTGACCGTCGTGATCTCGCCGCTGGTCGCGCTGATGGCCGACCAGGTCCAGGGGATGGAGCGCGCGGGCATTTCTTGCTCGGTCACGATCAACGGTATGCTTTCCATGCCGGAACGGCAGGACGCGCTGGACAGGGTCCGGCTGGGCGATGCCGGGATCCTGATCATCTCGCCCGAGCAGCTGCGCAGCGTCTCGATCCGCAATGTGCTGGCGCAGCGCGAGGTCGGGCTCTGGGCGATCGACGAGGCGCACTGCGTATCGAAGTGGGGGCACGACTTCAGGCCCGACTACCGCTATCTCGGCCGGTTCATCAAGGAATTCTCCGGGGATCAGGATCCGGCCCCCGTGCTGTGCCTGACGGCCACCGCCAAGCCCGAGGTAGTGGCGGATATCATCGACCATTTCCAGACCCGCGCCGGGATCACGCTGCTACCGCTTGACGGTGGGGCATCGCGCACCAACCTGGCCTTCGACGTCCGCCCGACGACGAAGAACAGCAAGCTGTCGGATGTGCTGTCCGTCATCGGTGAGCTGCTGCCCGAAGAAGGGCGGTCCGGCGCCGTCGTCTATTGTGCCTCCCGAGCGGAGACGGAGCGGGTGGCCGCCTTCCTGCGCACCCAGGGCCTTGATGCCGCGCATTTCCACGCCGGCCTTAGCGCGGATGACAAGCAATCGGTTCAGGAGCAGTTCCGCGTCGGGGAGTTGCGCGTGATCGCGGCAACCAATGCCTTCGGTATGGGCATCGACAAGCCGGACATCCGGCTGGTCGTCCATGCCGACATTCCCGGATCCTTGGAGAATTATCTGCAGGAGGCCGGTCGGGCTGGCCGGGACCGGCAGGACGCGCATTGCGTCCTTCTGTTCGTGGCTGATGATGTGGAGCGGCAATTCCGGCTCTCGGCCAGCTCGCGCTTGGCCCGGCACGAGATCGGAGCGATCCTGAAGGCGCTGCGCCGGATCGACGAGCGCACAAAGAAGACGGGGAAGGTCGTCGTCACTTCGGGCGAGATCGTGCGGTCGGAGAAGGACCAGGAGTTCGAGCGCGACGGCAATACGGACGATACCCGCGTCAAGACCGCCGTGTCCTGGCTGGAGGAGGCCAAGCTCCTGTCGCGCGAGGAGAACCGGGTCCAGGTCTTCCCCTCCTCGTTGATGGTGCGGACCCTGGAGGAGGCGAAGGCCCTTCTCGCGCAGGCCGATCTGACCCAGGTTGCGCGCACGCAGCTTCTGGGCATCGTCTCGCGGCTGTTCAACGCGGCACCCGATGAGGGCGTCTCGACGGATGAGCTGTGCGGCGCGGCGAAGATGTCCCCCGGGGCGCTGCCAAAGGCGATGGCCACGCTGGAAGCCCTCGGGATCGCGCGCAATGATATCGCGATGACGGTCTTCCTCCATGTCGGTGTCCCGCGCGCCTCGGTGCAGCGCCTGTCGGAGGCCTGCGCGCTGGAGCGCGATCTGATCGGTTTCCTGCAGGAGCTTGCCCCGGATCTGGACGACAGGACGCCCGCGCCGCTGCATCTGGCCGAGACCTGCCAGCATCTGCGGGACAAGCATCACCCGGATGTGCGGCCTGACACGATCGACCGGCTGATGCGTGGGATCGCGCAGGACGGGCGCAGCCTGGAGGGCGGGCGCGGCAACATCGCGCTGCGCAAGGCCAGCCGCAACACGCTGCTGGTCACGCTGATCCGGCCCTGGGCCACGGTGAACGAGACCGCCCGGCTGCGATGGTCGGCGGCGGAGTTGCTGCTGGCCCATCTGACCGGTCGGCTGGAGAAAGGTGTTCGCGGCAAGGACGTGCAGGTCGAGACGACCGTGGGGGATCTCCTGGCTCAGCTGACGCAGGATGCCCTGCTGCGGACCAGTGGCATCCGCGACATGACCAAGCTTCTGGAACGCGCGCTGATGTGGTTGCACGAGCAGGGCGTCCTGACCTTGGGCAAGGGGCTGGCGGTCTTCCGCTCGGCCATGACCGTCTATCTGGATCCGGCAGGCGGGGCCTTCACGCAAGGCCATTTCGCCCCGCTGGAAGACCATTATACCGAGCAGACCCTTCAGACGCATGTCATGGCCGCCTATGCGGAAACCGGGCTTAAAACCATGACGGATGCCGCCCGTCTGTCAGAGGACTACTTCCTGCTCAACAAAGAGCAGTTCATGAAGCGCTGGATGCCGGGTATGGGGCGCGAGGTCCGGCGCCAGACCACCAGTGCCTCGTGGAGCACAATCGTCGAGGCGCTTGGCAACAAGGTCCAGCAAGACATCGTGACCGACGACCGGGACCGAACCAATGTTCTCGCCCTTGCAGGTCCGGGATCGGGTAAGACCCGGGTGCTGGTGCATCGGATCGCCTATCTCCTGCGGATGAAGCGCGAGGATCCGCGCGGCATCCTGGTCCTGGCCTACAACCGGCACGCCGCCGCCGAAATCCGGGTGCGGCTCCGGGCGCTGGTGGGCGATGACGCGCAGGGCGTCACGATCTCCACCTGCCACGCGCTTGCCATGAAACTGGTGGGGGCGAGTTTCGTCGGCCAGCGGGCCGATACCGAGGATTTCGACGATGTTGTGCTCGAGGCCGTCCGCCAGCTGGAGGGCGAGGGCCTGTCCAAATCCGAGGCCGAGGCGCAGCGCGAGACGCTGATCCAGGGCTATCGCTGGATCCTGGTCGATGAATACCAGGACATCGGACCCGCGCAATACAAGCTGATCGCCGCCGTCGCCGGCCGGAAGCAGGAAGACAGCGACCTGAAGCTCAGCCTCTTCGCGGTCGGTGATGATGATCAGAACATCTATGCCTTCAATGGCGCCTCCATCGAGTTCATCCGCAAGTTCGAAGAGGACTATAAGGCGCGCCCGGTCTTTCTGGTCGAAAACTACCGCTCGACTGGAAACATAATCGCGGCCGCCAATGCGGTGATCGCGGGCGCGAAGGACCGTATGAAACTGGATCACGAGATCAGGATCAACGCGGCCCGGCGCGCTAACCCGTTGGGCGGCGTTCTGGAGCAGATGGACACTGTGGCCAAAGGCCGGGTGCAGTTGCTTGATGCGCCCGCCGGGGATGCCGCACAGGCCATCGCGGCGGTGGATGAGCTGATACGCCTGTCACGGCTGGATCCGGATTGGTCCTGGTCGCGGACCGCGATCATCTCGCGCGACTGGCGCAAGCTGGGCGCGGCGCGGTCCTATGCCGAGGCGCAGGGAGTGAAGGTCGAGATGGCCAATGAAGACCTACCAAACATCTGGCGGCTGCGTGAAACGCAGGCGCTAGTGGCGGGCCTGCGCCAACGTCAGGGGGATTTGCTGGGGATCGACGACATACTGGCCGTGCTCAACGAACAGGTGACCAACCGGTGGGTTGAGCTCCTGGCGGAAGGCGTGGCGGAACTGGCGCGGGAGCTGGGCTCGAAGACGATGCCGGTGCCGGACATTGTCGAGTGGCTGGCCGAATGGTCCCGCGACACGCGCGGCGAACAGCGCGGGCTGCTTCTGCTGACGGCGCACCGGGCGAAAGGGCTGGAGTTTGACCATGTGGTGATCCTGAACGGAGGCTGGGACCGACCGTCTAAAGGCGAGGATCTGGATGCGCCGCGCCGGTTGTTCTACGTGGCGATGACGCGCGCCCAGAAGAGCCTGGCGGTCATGACCACGGGTGAGCACGTCTTGCTGAAGAACGATTCTACAAACGTGCTCCGACGCCCTGTTCGTCCTAATCAGTCGGATATGATGGTGTCACCGAATGTCTATCACCCGCCCAATCTGAGAAATGCCGATCTCTCCTTCGCAGGACGGCAGGGCGATCAACACGAGATTCACGACGCTGTTCGGCGCTGCAGGGTGGGGGACAGTCTCAGACTCGAGTTACGGGATACGAACTGGATGCTGGTCGATCAGCGCGGATGCGTCATCGGCCGTATGTCCAAGACTTGGAAGCATCCGCCGGAGTATACCTTCATGGAGGGCCGAGTTGGCGCCGTGGTGCGGTGGCGAAAGTCTGACGGTGAAGAAAAATACGCCGGTTACTGTCGCAGGGATACTTGGGAGACGGTTCTGCCCGAGATCGTGTTCGCGCCACAAAGAGGTTGAAAACTTAAGGGGCAGTCCGCATTGATCGTGAGTGTCAGTCGTGGTCGGGTGAGCTACTCCCCGGAAATCGGACAGTGACGGAAGCTACGATCTGACGTTTGCTGGTCTCCAATGACGAGGAGATCAGGAATGCGGAAACGCAGGAAC
>NZ_UXAW01000022.1 GCF_900609055.1 Pseudogemmobacter humi
GGCTGACCCGGGACTGAAAGGCACTCCATGCTGCAAACCGCTTTGCTTTACGTCATCACGGCCACGGTCTTTCTGGGGCTGGACATGGTGGGCATCCGCTACCTCGTCCGCCCGGTGTTCGAGCCGCATGTCGGGCATCTGCTGGCCTCTCCGTTGCGGCTGGGGCCGGCGGTGGTGTTCTACCTGTTCTACGTGGCCGGGATCTTGCTGTTCGTGTCCTGGCCCGCGCTGAAGGCCGGGGCGCCGCTTCAGGCGCTGGCCTTCGGCGCGCTTCTGGGTGCGATGTGCTATGGCACCTATGAGATGACCAACTACGCCACGCTGGCGGACTGGTCGTGGAGGCAGGTCGTGGTCGACGGGCTCTGGGGCACGTTTCTGACCGGCTTTGCGGCCTGGGCCGGGGTGGCGGCGCTCAGCGGTCGGGTGGCCTGACGCCGATGCGCGCGGTCAGGCGCAGGGAAAGCGCATAGGGCAGGGCGCGCAACAGCCTGATCGCAAGGGTGAAGCGGCGCGGGAAACGGATCCCGAACGCCCGCCCTTGCAGCCCCCGGATCACCGCCTGCGCGGCCTGTTCCGGCGTTATGATCGCGGGCATGGCAAAGCGGTTCTTCGCGGTCAGCCGGGTCGGGACAAAGCCGGGGCAGACCAGCCGCACATCGACGCGGGGGGCAAGTTCAACGCGCAGGCTCTCGGCCAGATTGTTCACGGCGGCCTTGGTGGCGCTGTAGGGCTGGCCGCCCGGCAGGCCGAACCAGCCCGCGACCGAGCCGAACAGCACCAGTTGCCCGCCATCACGGAGCAAGGGCGGCGTCAGGCGGGCGACATCAAGGCTGCCGGGAAGGTTCACCGTCACCAGGCGGGCGGTGGTTTCCGGCTCCAGATCGGCGATCCGGCCCGGATCGTAAAGCGCGGCGGTGCAGATCACCGCGTCCAGCGACCCCGGCGCGATTTCGGCGACGGCCTGTGCCAGCGCCTCCGGCCGGGCCAGATCCAGCGGCAGCACCTGCGCGCCGACAGGATCAGCTTTGCCCCCTGTGCGGCCAGGGCACGGGCGAGGGCCGCGCCGATGCCTTCGCTGGCGCCGATGATCCAGACGGTCTTGCCGGCAAATTCCATGGGCTCAGATCCTGAACAAGGGTTGCAGCAGCCGCGGGAGCATCGCGCGGAACCGCAAGGGCGCATCGGTGGCGGCGAGGCAGATGCAGGGGCATCCGGCCCCGGCGACCGGCTGGTGGTCTGTCTCATCGCCTGCGGTTTCGACATCTCCGACGCCAAAGCGGCCTTCGCTGTCGGAGAAGCTGCCTTGCAGCACCAGGGTCAGCTCCAGCCCGCCATGGCTGTGTTCGGGAACCGCGCGGCCCGGCGGGATATACAAAAGCCGCAGCGCGCCGTCGCTGTCGGCAGACAGGATCTGCTGGCGGATGCCGCCCCCCAGCATCCGCCATTTCGGCGGCTGGCCGCCGAGGGCCTGCATCACCGGCGCGGGAAAGATGCCCGAGCGCGCAACCGGCGCGGGCGGCGGCGTGTCGTCCAGCGCGGCCAGCAGCCTGTCCTTCGCGCCGCTGCTCATTGCGGCCGGCGCCACCCGCTCCAGCAGCGCGCCGCCCAGCATCTCGGCCGCCCCGGCGCGGGCGCGGCAGGCGTCGCACAGCGACAGATGCGCCGCCACGACCACGGAGAAAGCCTGGGCCAGGTTGCCGGTGACATAGGCGTCCAGCAGATCGTCGGAAATGTGATGGGTGATCGCGGTCATGGCTGCCTCAGATCCTTCAGTTCGCGCCGCAGTCGTTCCAGCCCGAGCCGGATCCGGGATTTGATGGTGCCGAGCGGCAGGCCGGTCATCTCGCTGATGCGGCTGTGAGGCAGATCCTCGAAATAGGCCTGTTCCAGCACCCGGGCCTGATCGGGCGCCATCGCGCCGAGCGCGCGGCGCAACAGCGCGGCCTCCTGCCCGAGGGCCAGGATCTGCGCCGCGTCGGGTTCCGAGCCTTCCGGTTCGGCCAGAGGGTCTGGTTCCGGCGCAGGCTTGCGGCGGGCAAGGTCGATGCGGCGGTTGCGCGCGATGCGGTAGATCCAGGCGCTGGCCCCGGCCCGGTGCGGGTCGAACTGCGCGGCCTTGTGCCAGACGGCCAGCATGACATCCTGCACCACGTCCTCGGCGCTGCCGTCGCGCAGGCCGCCGCGGATCAGCATCGCCTTGAGGCGCGGCCCGAAATGGTCGAACAGCCGCAGAAAGGCCGCGCGGTCGCGATGGTCGCGCACGGCGATCAGCCAGAGCGTCGCTTCGGCCGGTCCAGCCTGGTTGTCGGGCAAAACGTCATCGGGCAAAATGTCAGCGGGCAAAACGCCATTCTCCTTGCCGCCCGGTTGGGCGTGGCCACCGGACGGGACACCCCCTCCATCGGGCGGCGCCATCACGATCTGGCGGCTGCGGTCTTCCTGCATCATGGCCGGGGATACGCAGCGGCGGGCCGGTCGGATCACCGGTGCAGAAACAATGCGACTCTGCGGCATTTTTCAACCCCGGCGATGATCCGGCCCCGGCCGGGCCGCGTATTCCGGTCACGACAGCAGAAGGAGACCGCCTTGCCCTTTGACGCGACCCGCGGCGCCCCGCAAAAGATCGCCATCGTCGGCGGCGGCATTTCCGGCCTGTCCTCGGCCTGGCTCCTGTCGCGCCACCATCAGGTGACGCTGTTCGAGGCGGCGCCGCGCCCCGGCGGCCACGCCCGCACCGTGATGGCCGGGCGGTGCGGCGATATTGCGGTGGATACCGGCTTCATCGTGTTCAATTACGCCAATTACCCGCATCTGACGGCGCTGTTTCGCGATCTCGACGTGCCGGTGCAGCGCAGCGACATGAGCTTTGGCGTGTCATTGGACAATGGCCGGGTGGAATATGCTTTGCGCTCGCTGGACGCTGTCTTCGCTCAGCGGTCGAACCTGCTGCGCCCGGATTTCCATCGGATGATCCGCGACATTCTGCGCTTCAACGCGCAGGCCGGGGCGGCCGCGCGTGACCGCCCCGATCTGACCATCGACGAGCTGATCGATGAGCTGGGGCTGGGCGCGCGGTTCCGCGACCAGTATCTCTATCCGATCTGCGGCGCGATCTGGTCGACGCCCGCCCGCCGGATCGGCGCCTTTCCCGCCGGGGCCCTGCTGCGCTTCATGTCCAACCACGCGCTGATGTCGAAGGGCGGCCAGCATCAGTGGTGGACGGTGACGGGCGGCAGCATCACCTATGTCACCCGGCTGGCCGGGACGCTGGAGGCAGCCGGTGTCGCCTTGCGGTGCGCCGCCCCGGTGCGCGCGGTGACGCGTGGCGAGACGGGCGTGACGGTGCAGACCGATGGCGTGGCCGAGGCCTTCGAGCATGTGGTGCTGGCCTGCCATGCCGATCAGGCGCTGGCGCTGTTGTCCGACCCTTCGGCGGATGAGACCGCAGCCCTGGGCGCGGTGCGGTTCCAGGACAACCGCGCCGTGCTGCATGCCGATCCGCGGGTGATGCCTGCCCGCCGCAAGTGCTGGGGCGCATGGGTGTACCGCGACGACAATCCCGCCGCAGACAGCGGCGTCGGCGTGACCTATTGGATGAACCGTCTGCAATCTCTGCCCGAGGATGACCCGTTGTTTGTCTCGCTGAACCCGGGCATCACCATCGACCCCGCGCTGATTTATGACGAGACGGTGTTCCGCCACCCGGTCTTCGATCAGGCGGCGCTGGACGCGCAGGTCCGGCTGCGCGCCATGCAGGGCCAGCGGCAGACCTGGTTCGCGGGGGCCTGGCTGCGCAACGGCTTCCATGAGGACGGGTTCGCCAGCGCCATGCGGATCGCCCGTCAGCTTTCGCCTGCGACGGTCTAGGCGATGGGCAGTCTTGCATCCACTCTGGCAGCGGGCGGCGCGCTGCATCTGAACGCCGATGTCAGCCATGCAAGGCGCGGCGCGGTGCGCCACGCCTTTCGCTACCGTGTCGATTATCTGCTGATGGCCCCTGAAAGCCTGCGCCCGCGCGGGCTGTTCCGGTTGGGGCGGTGGGGGCTGTTCAGTTTCCACGCGCCCGATCATGGCGGCACCCGCGGCGCCGGCGAGGGCGCGCCCTGGGCCTGGCAGATGCTGGAACAGGCCGGGCT
>NZ_UXAW01000115.1 GCF_900609055.1 Pseudogemmobacter humi
TTCCTGCGTTTCCGCATTCCTGATCTCCTCGTCATTGGAGACCAGCAAACGTCAGATCGTAGCTTCCGTCACTGTCCGATTTCCGGGGAGTAGCTCACTGAGAAAGAGTTGCCTTGCCGTCAGAATTGCCGCTGGGTTCCCGCAGCCCCGCAGCCCCGCAGCCCCGCAGCCCCGCAGCCCCGCAGAAAGCTCGTCTAGTATCTGGGAAAATACTTCGGGCCTGCTTGATGCCCGCGACTCTTCTACGTTGAGCCAGGAATAGACGAAGGTCACTCCTTTCTCGGTCATGAATCTCAGGATTGCGAGCAGATCATCGCGCTCTGGGCTGCCGGGTTGCAACCTGCTGATTATGCATTGATCGAGATAGACGGGCAGCCTGATTTCGTTTGGCATCTGGTCTGGCTCCGTGCGATCCGCGATCAGCCTAACACCCGGTTCCTGCTGCTGAAATAGGCATGGCCCGTGGGGCATCCCTTGGGGCATTCCTCCTCCACTGCCCCACCCTCGCAACAGCCCAACCCCTTGCCAACGCTCGGTTTCCCGCTTGCGGCTGGTCTTCTCAACTGTCACAGGAAGATTGGCTGGGGCGCCAGGATTCGAACCTGGGAATGGCGGTACCAAAAACCGCTGCCTTACCACTTGGCGACGCCCCAACCGTGAGGCGGTGTTTAGCGAAGCTCCCCGGAGGCTGCAAGGGGGGTGTGCAGGAAAAATGACAGGAGTTTTCGATGCCTGGAGGCGGGTCAGGGGCCTGGGATGCGATCGTCGTCGGCGCAGGTGCCGCGGGGATGTTCGCGGCCATCGAGGCGGGGCGGCGCGGGCGGCGGGGGCTGCTGATCGACCATGCCGCGAAGCCTGGCGAGAAGATCCGCATCTCGGGCGGCGGGCGCTGCAATTTCACCAATACCGGCATTTCGGCCGATAACTATCTGGGGAAGAACCCGCGTTTCGCGCTTTCGGCGCTGAAGCGGTTCACGCAATGGGACATCGCCGGGGCGCTCTCGGGCGCGGGGATAGCCTGGCATGAAAAGACGCTCGGCCAGCTGTTTTGCGACGGCTCGGCCAGGCAGGTGGTGGACTGGCTGACCGCAGAGATGCGTGCGGCGGGGGTGGAGTTGTGGCTCTCCTGCGAGCCGGGCGAGGTGACGCGGGGGGCGGAAGGTTTCGCGCTGACGACCTCGCGGGGGATCCAGCGCAGCCGGGCTCTGGTGGTGGCGAGCGGCGGCAAGTCGATCCCGAAGATGGGGGCCTCGGGCTGGGGCTACAGGGTGGCGGCGGATTTCGGCATTCCGGTGACCGGGACCCGGCCCGCGCTGGTGCCGCTGACCTTCGCTGAACAGGAACTGGCCTGGATCCGGCCGCTGGCGGGGGTGTCGCTGCCGGTCCGGGTGTCCTGCGGCGGCCAGGCGTTCGACGAGGCGATGCTGTTCACCCATCGCGGTCTGTCGGGGCCGGCGGTGTTGCAGATTTCAAGCTATTGGCGCGAGGGCCAGGCGATTTCGGTCGATCTTCTGCCGCAGGGCGGCGCGGCGGAGGTGCTGCGCGGGGCGAAGCGGCGGATGGGCCGCTCGGGCCTGGCCGCCGCGCTGGCGGAGCTGATGCCAGAGCGGCTGGCGCGGCATCTGGCCGAGGCGCATGGCAAGGGTCAGCCGCTGGCGGAGATGTCCGGCGCGGTGCTGGATTCGGTGGCGGGCTCCCTGGGCGACTGGCGGCTGACGCCCGTGGGCAGCGAGGGCTACCGCACCGCCGAAGTCACGCTGGGCGGCGTGGACACCGATGCGCTGGACGCCCGCACGATGGAGGCGAAAGCGGTGCCCGGACTTCATTTCGTGGGTGAGGTTGTGGACATAACCGGCTGGCTTGGCGGGTATAATTTCCAATGGGCCTGGTCGAGCGGATGGGCCGCAGGGCAGGTGCTGTGAGCGCAATCGAGACCATGCAGATGGCTCTGCACGGATCGGGGCCGGGTTCGGATTGCCTCGGGGACGGATACCCGGACAGGAGGGCCTGGCTTCCGCGCCGGCCGCCTGTAGCCGGCCGGCGGATGCCTCCGGCAGGGGTATTTGGATCAGGGTGAAAGAGGCTTTGCGGGATGTGCTTGCCGGGGCGGCCCCTCGTTGAGCGCGGGTTGCGCGCGCCCCGGGCTCTGCGCGGGGATATGCAGGGAAGGGTGAAAGCCGCAGGCGTTTGCCGCTCTTTGGGCGTTTGAGCCGGTCGGCGGGCATGACGAGGGGGCCTGCCCGGCCGATGCGACCGGGTGGGGGCACCCGAAAGGCGTCAGACCCGCAGCGGGTCGGCTTTCGCCAGCCGGTCGAAAGCCATCAGGCTCTGGATCAGCGCGGGCATCTTGTCGAGCGGGATCATGTTCGGCCCGTCGGAGGGTGCGTTGTCGGGATCTTCATGGGTCTCGATGAACACCCCCGCGATGCCGAGGCTGACGGCGGCGCGCGCCATCACCGGGGCGAATTCGCGCTGGCCGCCGGAACTGCCGCCCTGGCCGCCGGGCTGTTGCACCGAATGGGTGGCGTCCATGATCACCGGCCAGCCGGTGCGCGCCATGACCGGCAGCCCTCGCATGTCGGTCACCAGGGTGTTGTAGCCGAAGCTCACGCCGCGCTCGGTCAAGAGGATCCGCTCGTTGCCGGTCGAGGCGACCTTGGCGGCGACATTCTCCATATCCCAGGGCGCGAGGAACTGGCCCTTCTTGATATTGACCGCGGCGCCGCTGTTGCCCGCCGCCAGCAGCAGGTCGGTCTGGCGCGACAGGAAGGCCGGGATCTGGATCACATCGGCGACCTGGGCGGCCGCGCGGGCCTGGTCCTCGGAATGCACGTCGGTCAGCACCGGCATCCCCATCTCGCGGATCGCGCCGAGGATCTTCAGCCCTTCGTCCATTCCCAGCCCGCGCCGTCCGGCAAGCGAGGTGCGGTTGGCCTTGTCGTAGCTGGCCTTGAACACATATTGTGCCCCCGCCGCGCGGCAGGCCTCGGCCATGCGCCCGGCGATCATCTGCGCGTGATCGAGGCTTTCCAGCTGGCAGGGCCCCGCGATCACCACGAGCGGGCAGTCGTTCCCGACGCTGAGCGCCCCGATCCTGACGGTTTTCATTCTGTTCACTCCGGTCGTCTCAGTTCAGGACGAGACCTGTTCGCGCAGAATCGCCACCGTCATCGAGATCATCAGATAGATCCCCAGCATGATCAGCATGGTCACCAGCGTATTCTCGAACACCCGGGGATAGGTTGGCTCGTCCGGCGGCACCGGCGAAACCGAGGTCGAAAGATAGCGCGTCTGGCGGTTGGCCTCGATCCGCGAGTTTTCCATCGCCTGCAAGGATTGCGCAAGCATCATCTGCCGGGTTTCCACATCGGCCTGGGCGACCAGAAGCTGGCCCTGGATCTGCGCCAGCGAATTGCCGCCCTCTCCGCCCTCGGTCAGCCGCTTGCGCAGGCTGGCGATCTCGGCTTCCAGCGTGGCGACGCGGCGTTTGACCGGCTCCAGCCGGGCGGTGTTCGGGGTGGCATTGGCCTCGATCTGGGCCAGCGCCAGCCGTTCCTGGATCAGCTGGCCCTCAAGCGTGCTGATCTGCGTGGTCAGCAGCGTCAGCTCGGTCTCGGAGGACAGGACCTTGAACTGCTCCTGCAGCGCGATCACCTTCTGCTGGGCTGCGATCACCGCGGCCTCGGCCTCGGTATAGCTTTCGCGCGCGCCGCGCATCGTATCGGCGCGCAGACGCTGGGTCAGGTGATCGACCTGTTCCTCAGCGTAAGAGATCAGTTGCTGCGACCAGCGCACCGACAGATCGGCATCGGGGGCGATCACCTCCATGCGGATGATCCCCTCGGACGGGTCGTAAGAGATCAGGATATGCCGCTTGTAGAGCTTGTAGGCGTCTTCCAGCGAGGCGGTTTCGGGCAGGCGCATGATCGGGTCGATCGCGTCGCCCTTGAAATGGTCGCGGAAGCCCACGTCCTTTTCCAGCCGCAGCATCGCCTCGCGCGATTGCAGATAGCCCTGGACCGCGATCGAATCCTGCGAGGTGGCGAGCGAGGTGCCCTGCAACAGCCCGCCCATCCCCGCCGCGGACATCGGCGATTCGGCCATCTGCACCGCGAATTCCGATTTGGTGCCGAATTGCCGGGTGGCGACCGAGGAGAAATACCAGCCTGCGATGATCGTCGGCAGCAGCACGAAGACGAACATCCGCGCGAAGAGAAGCGCCAGCTTGTGGCGACGGCGGCGGGCGATCTCCTGCTGCATGCGCAGGATTTCGGTGGCGTGGCTGACCTCGGCGCGCTGCTCGGTCGAGGGGACCTGGATCGGCTTCATGGTCTGGGGCAGTTTCACCCCGTCCCCGGGCAGGGGCGTCAGCGCCCGGCCCGGCTCGGCGGGGGGCTGCCCGCCGCCGCCATTCGCTGCGGTGCGGGGCGCGGGTCCGTCTGCGGGTTCGGCCGCCACCAGATCCAGCATGGAGCCGCGCTGGAACGGGTCGATCCCGGCATCGCGCAGCAGCCGCACCGCATCGTAATCCGAGATGGCGGGCAGGTTGTGGCGTTGCGCCAGCCTGCGCGCGGTGCGCAGCTGGCGCCCGGTCAGCCCCTCTTTGCGGATCGCTTCAAGCTGCGCCTCGGCCGGGGCCTCGGAGCCGGACACCGGCGCCGTCCCTGCTGCGGCGGCGGTGGGAAAGGGCTGATCGCCGAAACCATCCTCGTGATTGTCGAACAGCATCTCTGCCGCCTGATCCTGTCCGCCGGCTGCGCGCTGCGCGGGCCGGGGCGCGGGCGGGGCAGGGGAAACGGGGCGGCGGATGTGGAAACGCGCAGCCTTAAGCATAGTCATAGAGACGCTTCGCTTCTTCGAGAGTGTCGAACATATAGAGCTGGCCGTTTCTGAGCACCGCCGCCTGGCGGCAGAATTTCTCCAGTGTCTGCGGCGAATGCGAGACGATGACAACCGTCGCGTTCTTCAGCCGCTCGCGCAGGATGCCGCCCGCCTTGCGGTTGAACTCGACATCGCCGGTCGAGGGCATGCCCTCGTCGATCAGATAGATGTCGAATTCCAGCGCCAGCAGCAGCGCGAAGCTGAAGCGCGAGCGCATCCCCGAGGAATAGGTCGCCACCGGCATCTGGAAATATTCGCCCAGATCGCAGACCCAGCGACAGAAACTTTCCACGTAATCGGGATCAAGCCCGTAGAGCCGGGCGATGTAGCGGCTGTTTTCCAGCGCCGACATCTTGCCCGAGACGCCGCCCATGAAGCCCAGCGGGAAAGAGACGCGGCAGGTCTTGGTGATGCGGCCCTCGTCGGGCTTTTCCAGCCCGGCCATCATCTGGATCAGGGTGGTCTTGCCGGTGCCGTTCGGCGCGAGGATCCCGAGCGAGCGGCCGACCTCGACCCGGAACGAGGCGCGGTCGAGAATGACCTTGCGCCTTGTCCCGGTCCAGAAAGATTTGGAAACGCTGTCGAATTCGATCATTCTGCCCATCTCGGCGAAGAGCGCGCCGCCTGTCTCCGTCTTCCCGGTTTCCGCGGCGTTCTGCGCCGGGTCTGACGCTTTGCCATCCTGCGCGGTCCCATTCGCGTCAGGTCGGGATAGCATCACATTCTGGCTGCATTATGTCTGAGCGCAGGGGGGGATGACAATCTTTCTGAAGCCTGGCGCACCGTTTCGTGTGCGCGGGCGGCGCCTCAGCCCCCGCCGGGGCCGGGCCGCACCCGCCCGGTCAGCCGCGAGATCAGCACCGCGAGCGGCCCCGCGATCAGGCTGAGCGCCAGCCCCATCCGCGCCGCCTCGCGCATCATGCCGCCGGGCACGCTGGCCTCGATCGCCACCGCGGGCACGGTGAAGCCCATCGACAAGAGCATCACCGCCAGCCCCAGATCGCGTTTGCGCAGGCCGCGCGGCAGGCGGCTGCCGAAGGCCGCGGCCAGCGCCAGGACCACGAGGATCATCCCGAGCGGCCGCCCGATCCACAGGCTGCCCAGCATCACCAGCGTCGTCGGCGCGAAAGCCGCAAGATCGACGCCGCCGCGGATCAGGCCGAACAGGAACAAGACCACCGTCACCGGCCGCACGAGGAAGCGGATCAGCCGGTTCAGCGGGTCGTACAGGAAGCCCTCGGCCTCGGCGAACAGGCCGAAGCTGCGGTCGGCATGAGCCACCGCCGGGATCAGCGGCAGAAGGCCGAGCGAGGCCGGCATCCCGGCGGCGGCGGTGCCGAACCAGCAAAGCCCGCCCGCGACCAGATAGGGCCAGAGCGCCTGGCCAGCGCGCCGCTCGCGCTCGGTCGCGCCCGGGGCCGGGCGGCGGCCGAAGAGGTGATGGACGATCAGTACCGTCGCCAGCGGCAGCAGGAGCCACAAGAGGCGGATCGAGAGATTGGGGTTGCTGAGGCCCAGAATCAGCAGCGCGAAGATGTCGGTGGCGATGGCCAGCAGCATCACCAGATGGAGCGCCGGGCGGCGGCCGAAGACCGCGCGGCCGAACAGCCAGACCAGCAGCGTGTCGCTGCCCAGAGGCGCGGCCCATCCGCCGCCGGGAACCGCCTCTTCCGCGGTCTCGATCAGCGCGGAAAGCACCAGCCAGCCCAGAGCCGCGCCGGTCAGCCCGCCGAGGGTCATCCCCATCGGCAACAGCGCCCGCCGCCCCGAGAGCGCGCCGCGCTCCAGCACCATCGCCTCCCACAACTCCTTACCGATGAAGAAGAAAAACAACGCCATCAGAATGTCGGTGACGATCAGATAGGGCGTCAGACTGACCGATCCGGCCCAGATCCAGCCCGGCAGCACCAGATCGGCGATGCGCCATTCGATGAAATCGTAATAGCTCGCGGGCGAAAGGTTGACCCAGAGCGTGGCGAGAACCGCCCCCGACAGAAGCGCAAGGGCGAAATCCCGGACATAGGGCGAGATACGATACATCGGGCGGGCCTTGGGCGAAGCGGGGCGGTTCCCTCCGGCTTAGCCCCCGGGGCGGGCGCGGGCAATCCGGCGGGGCGATGATTGTGAGGCTGTTGCAGCGAGGCCCTTCTGCCGGAGGGCGGCGCGGGCGGCAGCGGCGGATGCCTCCGGCGGGGGTATTTGGATCAGGATGAAAGCGGCAGGGACTTTCTCCTGATGCAGATAGCCGAAAGCCGCGGGCGGCAGGGCGTGCGGAGAGTGTTTTCGTCAGGAGGACGAGGGTGCGGCAGGGGTGTGCTGGATAACGGCTGGCGGGGCTCCTATCTTCCGGCCATGGATCTTGTCGACGAAATCCGTGCCTGCCGGCTTTGCGCGCCGCGCTTTGCTCTGACCGCGACCGCGCATCAGCCGCGCCCGGTGGTCTGGTTCCGCCCCGGCGCGGGCGGGCCGCGGCTGCTGATCGTGGGCCAGGCGCCGGGCGCGCGGGTTCATGCCTCGGGCCGGCCGTTCACCGATCCCTCCGGCGACCGGCTCAGGGCCTGGACCGGGCTGAGCGAGGCGGAGTTCTATGATCTGTCGCGCGTCGCCGTGGTGCCGATGGCCTTCTGTTTTCCGGGCTATGATGCCAAAGGCTCGGACCTGCCGCCGCCCGCGGTCTGCGCGCGCACCTGGCGCGGGCGGGTGAGCGAGAGCCTGACGGAGGTGCGGCTCACTTTGCTGGTGGGGGGCGCCGCGATGCGCTGGTATCTCGGCGCGGGGAATGTCACCGAAACCGTCGCCGCCTGGTGTGCGCATCTGGCGGCGGGCTTCTTCCCCTTGCCCCATCCGTCCTGGCGCAATACGGGATGGCTGAAGCGCAATCCCTGGTTTGAAACCGACCTCTTGCCGGAACTGCGCGCCCGGATCCGCGAACTGCTGGAGACTCCATGAGCGACGTTCTGACCCTTCTGGATGCGGCCCATGCCGCCGTCTCGGCCGATCCCGCCAGCGAGACCGCCCGGCTGCGCTTTTACGAACGGCTGGCCGATGGCGAGCTGTTCCTGCTGCTGGAGCGCGAGGCCGTGGGGGAGAAGCTGGACCCGAAGGTCTTCGATCTGGAAAGCGGCCCGGTGGTGCTGGTGTTCGACCGCGAGGAGCGGCTGGCGGAGTTTTCCGGCGGGATCGCGCCCTGGGCCGCGTTGCCCGGGCGGGTGATTGCGGGGCTGCTGAAAGGGCAGGGGATCGGGCTGGGGGTGAACCTTGGCGTTGCGCCCTCGGCGATGCTGTTGCCGCCCGAGGCGATGGACTGGCTGGCCGAGACCCTGGAGGGCGAGCCGGACGAGGCCGTCGCGAGCCCGGGCGAGTTCTTCGCCCCTTCGGCCCCGGGGGCGCTGATCGCGGCGCTCGACGGCAAGCTCGCGCGGGCTGGCGGGCTGGCGGGGGCGGCTTTCCTTGCCGGTGTGCGCTGGCAGGACGGCAGGCGCGGGCATCTGCTGGCCTTCACCGGCGCGGCGGAAGGCGCGCAGGCCGCACTCGCGCGGGCGGTGCGCGAGGCGCTGGTGTTCTCGGGCATCGAGGCGGGCGAGCTGGACGTGGCGTTCCTCTCCCCCGACGACAAGAGCCTCGCGGCGCTGGCCCGCGTCGCCTTGCGCTTCGATCTGCCGGAGCCCGAGGCGCCAGCGGTGCTGCGGCCCGTGGCGCCGGGCAGCGATCCCGACAAGCCGCCGCGGCTGCGCTGATGGGGTATCATTAAACCCCATCATGTATCTTCTTGATTTTCATTGTTTAATTATTGACCTCTGCTCTTGACCGCTGCGGGAGATTGCGCGATAAGCCCGCATCCGAATTCGCGGGGGCTGTCCTCCGCCCGAATCCCTGATGGAACCACCGATGAAAACCTTCACCGCAACTCCGGCGGACATCGAGAAGAAGTGGATCCTGATCGACGCCGAGGGCGTCGTTCTGGGCCGCCTCGCCACGATCGTCGCCAATATCCTGCGCGGCAAGAACAAGCCGACCTTCACGCCGCACATGGACATGGGCGACAATGTGATCGTCATCAATGCCGACAAGGTGCAGCTGACCGGCAACAAGCGTGAAGACAAGCGCTACTACTGGCACACCGGCCATCCGGGCGGCATCAAGTCGCGCACCGTGCGCGAAGTGCTGGAAGGCAACCACCCCGAGCGCGTGGTGACCAAGGCCGTCGAGCGCATGATCACCCGCAACCGCCTCGGCCGCCAGCAGATGACCAATCTGCGCGTCTATGCCGGCACCGAGCATCCCCATGAAGCGCAGCAGCCGACCGTCCTCGACGTGAAAGTGCTGAACAAGAAGAACACCCGGAGCGCGTAATCCCGATGGCCGATATCAAGTCTCTCGACGATCTCAAGGCCGCCGTGGGCACCGCCGCCCCGGCCGCTGCCGCTGAAGCCGCGCCCCGCGCCCCGGTGCGCGACAAGCTGGGCCGCTCTTATGCGACCGGCAAGCGCAAGGATGCGGTCGCCCGCGTCTGGGTCAAGCCCGGCTCGGGCAAGGTCACCGTCAACGGCAAGGAACTGAACGCCTATTTCGCGCGTCCGGTGCTTCAGATGATCCTGAAACAGCCGTTCCAGGTCGCCAATGTGGAAGGCCAGTTCGACGTTTACGCCACCGTGGCGGGCGGCGGGCTGTCGGGCCAGGCCGGTGCGGTCAAGCATGGCATCTCGAAGGCGCTCCAGCTTTACGAACCGGCCCTGCGCGGCGCGCTGAAAGCCGCGGGCTTCCTGACCCGCGACTCGCGCGTGGTCGAGCGGAAGAAATACGGCAAGGCCAAAGCCCGCCGTTCGTTCCAGTTCTCGAAGCGCTGATCCGCTTTACAATCTTACGGCAAGCGCGGGCCCTCGGGTCCGCGCTTTGCTTTTGGCCGCTGCGACAGCGCGCGGCCTTGTGTGCCGGCGGGCGAGGGGGCATTGCGGGACGATGGGCCTGATCGACGATTTCCTTCCCGAATTTCAGTTTCGCGAGATCCACAGCCGCCGGATCCGCGCCGCTGCGGCGCCGGTCATGGCGGCGGTCGCCGGCTACCGGCCCGAAAGCGATCCGCTCTTCCGCGCCGCCATTGCTTTGCGCGAACTGCCGCTGCGTCTGACGCGCCGCCGCCGTCCGCCCTTCGGGCTGGACGATTTCACCCTGCTGGGTCGCGAGGGCGACCGCGAGCTGGTTTACGGTCTTGCCGGACGGTTCTGGCAGGCGGATTACGGGCTGATCGCGATCACGGATGCCGCCGCCTGGCGGGACTGTGTGGCCGGGGGCGCGGCGCGGCTGGCGCTCGGCTTCAGGATCGCGCCCTCGGGGACGGGCGGGGTGGAGCTGTTTACGGAAACCCGGATTATCTGCCACGACCGTCGGGCTTTGCGCCGCTTGCGGCCCTATTGGTATCTGATCCGCCCGGTCAGCGGTCTGATCCGCCGCCGTATCCTGTCGGCCATCGCCCGCCGGGCGGCAGGATAAAAAAGAGGGGCCGGACGCGCCGGCCCCAGGCTCAGGGGAGCAGTGCCGTCCGGGGCGCTCAGGCCCGCCAGAACGGCTTTTCGATCTCGGTCGTGCAGTCCGGCCGGGTCAGGCCGATGTCCTGCAACAGATGGTCATCGAGGCGCGAAAGCGCCTTGCGCGAGCGGTAGCGGTCCATCCAGCCTGCCACACCCCGGCCGGGCGCCAGCAGCAGGCGGGCCACCGCAGAGCGCCCCGGGGTCCGGGCCGCGGAATGTGATGGAATGACGGCCTGTTGCATCGCTCTCGCCTTGTATTGATACAATCGCGCAATTCTGTTACGATGAAGAATACAATGCCACAATAACAGAAGCCAGAGCAACATTGTGCCTGATACAAGCTGGCGGCCGGATCTTGCCGCTTTCAGCGGTCCGAAATATCTGGGGCTGAGCCGGGCCCTGCGCGAGGCGATCCGTGCGGGCGAACTGGCCCCGGGCAGCCGGCTTCCCACCGTGCGCGATCTGGCCTGGCGGCTGTCTCTGACGCCGGGCACTGTGGCGCGGGCCTATCAGCTCGCCACGCAGGAGGGACTGCTGGAGGCCACGGTGGGCCGCGGCACATTCGTCGCCGCCAGCCATCCGCGCCTTGGCCCGACACAGCCGCTTTATACCGACCGGATACAATCCGGCACCAACGGTTTCGTCGATCTGCGCCCGCCCCAGGTGCCCGAGGCCGGCCAGACGGAAGCCTTCCGCGAGGCGCTCATGATCCTCGCGGGGCAGACCGGCGGGAACTGGCTCGACTATACCAGCCAGGCCGGCGAGGAGCGGCTGCGCGCGGAAGTGCTGCGCTGGCTGGGCGACCGCATCCTCGGCCCGGCCACGGTTCAGGATGTGATGCTGACCCATGGCGGCCAGAATGCGGTGAGCCTCGTGTTTGATTGCTGCCTGCGCGGCGACCGGCCGGTGGTGCTGCTGGAGGAACTGGCCTATCCGGGCTTTCGCTATTCGGCGCGCTCGGCCCGGGCCGAGGTGGTCGCGGTCGAGATCGACGAACATGGCATCGTTCCGGCGGCGCTGGAACACGCCTGCCGCCGCCACGGGCCGCAGGTTCTGTGCCTGACCACCGAGGCGCAGAACCCGACCACCGGCCGGATGCCGGTCGAGCGGCGGCTGAAGATCGCCGAAATCGCCCGGCACTACGACCTCCAGGTGCTGGAGGACGATTGCTATTCGGTGGCCGAAAGCGAGATCCCCAGCCTGCGCGCACTGGCGCCCGAGCGGGTCTGGCTGGTCGGCGGCGTGTCGAAAACCATCTCGGCGGCGCTGCGTTTCGGCTTCGTGATCTGCCCGGCGGGGATGGGCGAGGCCGGGCGGCTGGCGGCGCAATACGCATTCTTCGCGCTCTCGCGCCCGGTGGCCGATCTGATGCTGCATCTGTTCACCTCGGGCGCGGCCGCGGACATCCGCGCCCGCGTCCAGGCCGAATTCGCCCGCCGCATCCAGGTGCTGGTGAACCGGCTGGGCGGTTTCGATCTGGCCTGGCAGCCGGGCGTGCCCTTCGCCTGGCTGAACCTGCCGATGGGCTGGCGGGCGTCGTCCTTCACCCGCATGGCCGAGGCCGAGGGGGTGCTTTTGCGCTCGGCCGACGAATATGCGCTGGTGGGCGGGCGGGCGCCCAATGCGGTGCGCCTTGCCGTGGCCGGCAATATCGCGATGGCGGAATTCGAGACCGCGCTCGACCGCCTTGCCCGGCTGCTTGCGCGCCCGCCCTCGGCGCTCGGGGTCTGAGCGGGTGTGGCCGCGCGGACTCGCCCGCGGGCTTTCGCGGCGGGCCAGGATTGACGCGAGGGGGTGCTGCCTGTTCCCTGGGGGAAAGAGCAGCAACAACGAGATCTCGAAATGGGACAGCAGACTTCTTTCCATGCGCCGCATGGCGGGGCGGACTTTCTGGGCTGGCGCAGGCGCGGCGATGCGGTCGAGGTGATCTATGACGACGGCGTGGCGCGGCATATGGTCTGGCGGGTCGAGGGCCGCGACGCTTTCGAGCACCGGCTGTCGGACGCGCTGAAAGTCGCCGTCGGCCAGCGCCGGATCCTGCCCGCGCTTTATGATGAGCTGAAAAAGCGCGCCATTGTGTTTGAGATGGTCAGAGGCTGAGCGGAACGATATTTTTGTGGTGGCGCCAGGGCCGCGCCAGAAATAAACGCTTGCCAGAAGTCTGCGGCACCGGCAGAATTTGATCAAATAATGACCAGCACCGCGGGGAGGCAATGGCGCAATCGAAATCCTCTGAGGCGCGGACGGGATGGCTTCTGATCTCGCCGCCCGCGCTGGTGACGCTGCTTTTGCTGGCGGCGCCGCTCGCCACGGTTCTGGTCTATTCGGTGCTGACCGGCTCGCGCGGCGCGGTCAGCCTGCCGTTCTCGGCGGAAAACTATTACAACATCTTCCGCAGCTCCGACGGCAATATCCTCGATCTGATCTTTTCCGGCGAATGGGGGGCGATTCCGGCGGCGCTGACCAAGGCGCCCTATCTCCTGGTGGCGGGACGGGCCTTGTTCGTGGCGCTGCTGGTGACGCTGGCCACGGTGGTTCTGGCCTATCCGATCGCCTATTTCGTCAGCTTCCACGTCCAGCCCTCGAAGAAGGCGCTCTGGCTGTTTCTGATCACCATCCCGTTCTGGACCAGCTACATCATCCGCGTCGCGCTCTGGCGCACCATCCTCGGCTATGACGGGATCGTCGATTCCTCGCTGATGGGGCTGGGGCTGATGGACGGCCAGCTCAACATCCTGTCCTACGGCGTGACCTCGATCATCATCACGCTGGCGCATGCCTATGCGCCTTTCGCAGTGCTGCCGGTCTTCGTCAGCCTGGAAAAGGTGGACCGCTCGCTGCTGGAGGCGGGCCAGGACCTGGGCGAGTCGAAATTCCGCACCTTCCTGCGCGTCACGCTGCCCCTGTCGATGCCCGGCGTGATCGCGGCGGTGCTGATCGTCTTCATCCCCACCGTGGGCGATTACGTCACGCCCGAGCTGATCGGCGGCGGCAAGGTGCCGATGATCTCGAATTTCGTCGAGGTCGAGCTCTTGAAACGGCGCAACTTCGCCATGGGTTCGGCGCTGGCGGCCAGCGCGATGATCGTGGTCGCGGTGATCAGCCTGATCTTCATCCTGATGAACCGCCGCTTCCTCGGAGGCCGCAAATGAACCGCGCGCCCGGTCTGAAAACCTATGCGGTGATCTATCTGCTGTTCCTTTACGGCCCGATCCTGATCCTGCCGCTGTTCGCCTTCAACGACGCCTCTATCGTGGCCTTCCCGCTGGCCGGGTTCACCACGAAATGGTTCGCCGAGATGTGGGCCGACCCGAACCTGTGGAAGGCGCTGAAGAACAGTCTGATCATCGCGCTCTCCACCGCCACGCTCTCGACCGTGCTGGGGATCTTCGCCGCGCGTTCTTCGGTGCGCTACAAATGGCCGGGGAAGCCCGTGGTGATGGGCTTCATCATGCTGCCGCTCGTGCTGCCCGAGATGATCGTCGCCATGTCGCTGCTGATCGTGCTGCTCGGGATCGGGATCAACCTGTCGATCTTCACGGTGATCATGGGCCATGTGCTGATGTGCACGCCTTTCGCGGTGGCGATCCTGACCTCGGCCTTCCAGTCGCTGGATCGTTCGCTGGAGGAAGCCGCGCTGGATCTGGGCGAGTCTGCGGCCTCGACCTTCCGGCTGATCATCCTGCCCCTGGTGATGCCGGGGATCCTGTCCTCGTTCCTGATCACCTTCACCATCTCGATTGACGAATTCATCGTCGCGAATTTCCTCGGCTCGGGCCAGCCGATCCTGTCCGTCTACATCTTCGGGCAGTTCCGCTTCCCGGCCAAAGTCCCCTCGATGCTGGCGCTCGGCACCATCCTTGTCGGCGTGTCGGTCGTGCTTCTCGCAATCGCCGAATATTTCCGCCGCCGCGGCATCGCCCGGACCGGCGGCAAGGATACCGGAGGCTTCCTGTGACCTTTTCCCCCGACCGCCCGACGATGATCGAATTCCGGGACGTTCACAAATATTACGGCGATTACCACGCTTTGCGCGGGATCAACGGCACGATCCGGGCGGGCGAGTTCTTCTCGCTGCTCGGCCCTTCGGGCTGCGGCAAGACCACGCTTCTGCGCACCATCGCCGGGTTCGAGGGGATCGACAATGGCGCGGTGCTGATCGACGGCAAGGATATGGCGAAGGTGCCCGCCAACGCCCGGCCCACCAATATGGTGTTCCAGAGCTATGCGATCTTCCCGCATATGTCGGTGGCCGAGAATGTGGGTTTCGGCCTGCGCCGCGATCCGCGTTCCAGAACCGAAAAGGCCGCCGCGGTGGAAGAGGCGCTGGAAATGGTGGGCCTCAAGGGCTACGGCGCCCGCGCGGCCCATGCGCTTTCGGGCGGCCAGCGCCAGCGGGTGGCGCTTGCGCGCGCGCTGATCCTCAAGCCGAAGGTGCTGCTGCTCGACGAGCCTTTGTCCGCGCTCGACAAGAAGATGCGCGAGCATATGCAGGTCGAACTGATCAAGCTGCAACGCCAGGTCGGCATCACCTTCATCCTGGTCACCCACGACCAGGAAGAGGCGCTGGTGATGTCCGACCGGATCGCGGTGATGTTCGAGGGCCAGATCGCGCAGCTTGCCGATCCCGAAACGCTCTACCGCCGCCCGAATGGCCGCAAGGTCGCCGATTTCATCGGCACGATGAATTTCATCCCCTGCCAGATCCTCTCCGAGACCGGCGGCAGGATCGAGGTCGAGGCGAAGGGCCTTGGCCGGGTGATGCTGGACGAGGATCAGGTGCCGCCCGCCCGCGGCGAGGGCGAGCCGGTCGTCGGCCTGCGTCCCGAGACGCTGACCATGCTTTACCCCGGCCAGGAGCCGCAGGAGCGCGCGGTGGCGGGCAGGATCGACGAGGTGATCTATTTCGGCGACATGACCTATTACGACGTGTTCATCGGCGGCACCGATGTCGAGGTGCGGCTTTCCATGCGCAACGTGCCGGGGCGCCCGGTGCTGGATGTCGGCACTGAAGTCCAGCTCGCCTGGAGCCCCTCGGCGCTGGTGCTGTTCCGGTAAGAGGTCCGCTCCCTGGCGGGAGCGGATGCCTCCGGCGGGGATATTTAAGGACAGAAAATGATCCATGATCCGCATCTGCTCATTTTCAGTCTGAAAATATCCCGGATCGTCCATCGGTTTCGCCATTGGTTCGGGAAGCCGATGGACGGCGGGCCGCAAGCGCGAGGGGGCCGGGCCCCGTTTTCTTTGCAGGCGGACGGCCATCGCCGGAGGCCTTGCGTGATGCGCCTCGCTTGACCTGGCTGGCCGGCTCTGGCAATGCCGGGGCGTCAGGACAGGATTTGATCAGATGAACCTCTTTGCGGATATCCGCGGTGCGGTGACGGATGCTCTGGGCCGGATGGCGGCCGGGGGGCTGCTGCCCGCAGGTCTGGACCTCTCGGCCGTTTCGGTCGAGCCGCCGCGCGATGCGGCCCATGGCGACATGGCGACCAATGCGGCGATGGTGCTGGCGAAGCCCGCCGGAATGGCCCCGCGCGACATCGCCACGGCGCTGGCGGCGCAACTGATGGAAGATCCGCGCATTGAGGGCGCCGATGTGGCCGGGCCGGGGTTCCTCAACCTGCGGCTTGCGGCCCCGGTCTGGCAGGGGCTGGTCGATGCCGTGCTGGAGGCGGGCACAGGCTTCGGACGTTCGCAGATCGGCAGGGGCGAGAGGGTCAATATCGAATTCGTCTCGGCCAATCCGACCGGGCCGATGCATGTCGGCCATGTCCGCGGCGCGGTGGTGGGCGACGCGCTTTCCAATCTGCTGGCTTTCGCCGGCTGGGATGTCACCCGCGAATATTACATCAACGATGGCGGCGCGCAGGTCGATGTGCTGGCGCGCTCGGCCTATGAGCGTTACCGCGAGGCGAACGGGCTGGAGCCCGCGATCCGCGAGGGGCTTTATCCGGGCGACTATCTGATCCCGGTGGGCGAGGCGCTGAAAGAGAAATACGGCGCCGGCCTGATCGACCAGCCCGAGGAAGTCTGGCTCGCCGATGTGCGCGAATTCGCCACCGGCATGATGATGCAGATGATCCGCGAGGATCTGGCGGCGCTCGGCGTGAAGATGGATGTCTATTCCAGCGAGAAGGCGCTTTACGGCACCGGCCAGATCGAGGCGGCGATCGAGGAATTGCGCGCCGCCGGCCTGATCTATGAGGGCGTGCTGGAGCCCCCCAAGGGCAAGACCCCCGAGGACTGGGAGCCGCGCGAGCAGACCCTGTTCCGCTCGACAGCGCATGGCGACGACGTGGACCGGCCGGTGAAGAAATCCGACGGCTCCTGGACCTATTTCGCGCCCGATATCGCCTATCACTACAACAAGGTGAAACGCGGTTTCGATCAGCTGATCGACATTTTCGGCGCCGATCACGGTGGCTATGTCAAGCGGATGAAGGCCGCCGTCGCGGCGCTGTCCGGCGGGCGGGTACCGCTCGACATCAAGCTGATCCAGCTGGTGAAGCTGTGGAAGAACGGCGAGCCGTTCAAGATGTCGAAACGCGCGGGCACTTTCGTGACGCTGCGCGATGTGGTGGAGGAAGCGGGCGCCGATGTGACCCGTTTCATCATGCTGACCCGCAAGAACGACGTGGCGCTGGATTTCGACTTCGCGAAAGTGCTGGAGCAGTCGAAGGACAATCCGGTCTTTTACGTGCAATATGCCAATGCCCGGGTGAATTCGGTCCTGCGCAAGGCGCGCGAGGCCGGGATCGCTGTTGACGACGGTGACCTGCGCGCCGCCGATCACGCGGCGCTGGCCCATCCGGCGGAAATCGCGCTTCTGAAAAAGATCGCCGAATGGCCGCGTCTGGTGGAGATCGCCGCGAAGAACAACGAGCCGCACCGGGTGGCCTTCTACCTCTATGAGCTGGCCTCCGAACTCCACGCTTTGTGGAATCGCGGCAATGACGAGACCGAATTGCGCTTCGTTCAGGCCGATCCGGCGCTTTCCCAGGCGAAAATCGCGCTTGCGCGCGCCACGGGCGTTGTCATTTGCGCCGGTCTTGCTATCCTTGGCGTCACTCCGGTCGAAGAAATGCGCTGATCAACGGCGCCGGGCCGGATGCGAAAGGGCGCAGCAATAAGCGCTTTGGAACGAGCAGGCGCAAAGGTCAGGCATGGCAGATGCTGATTATGACGGGTTCGATGCCTGGAGAGCCTCCCAGGCCGCGGAAGCGGGGCGGGGCGGTTATCAGGCGGTGTCGCGCGGTCAGAAAATCGTCAATATCGCCGGGGCGGCGGGATCGGTCGCTCTGGTCGTAAGCCTCGGCTGGTGGGGCTGGGAGCTCGCCGTGCGCGATATGCGCGGCGTGCCGGTCGTGCGCGCGATGGAAGGGCCGATGCGGATCGCCCCGGAAAACCCCGGGGGCGCGGTGGTCGATCACCAGGGGCTGGCGGTCAATGACGTGGCGGCGCGCGACGGGGCGGCGCCCTCGGATCGCGTCGTGCTGGCGCCCGCGCCGGTCGAACTGACGCTTGAGGATGTGCCGGGCCTCTCTACCGATCTGCCGCCGGTGACGGGCGATGCCGCCGCCGGGCCTGCTGCGCTGGCGCTGCCCGAACCCGCCGCAGCCGCGCCGCTCAGCCAGGACGATGCCGTCGCGCTGGCGCTGGCCGAGGCGCTTGGCGAGGTCGCGCTACCGCCGGATCTGCCGCCCGGCGCGATGGCGAAATCGCCGCGCCCGAAACCCCGTCCCGGCGTGATGCCCGCGAATATCACCACGACCGGATCGGTGGCACCCGCGCCCCCTGTCGGGATCGACCCGGCCACGCTGGCCCCCGGCACGCGCCTCGTGCAGTTCGGCGCTTTCGACAGCGGCGATCAGGCAAAGGCGGAATGGACGAAGATCGCCGCCCGGCTCGGCCCGCTGATGGCGGGCAAGGCCATGGTGATCCAGGCGGCGGAAAGCGGCGGCCATACCTTCTGGCGCCTGCGCGGCCACGGTTTCGAGAACGAGGACGACGCGCGCCGCTTCTGCTCGGCCGCGCTGGCCGAAGGGGTGAACTGCATCCCGGTGACGCACAGATGAGTTCAGACGCGGCCCCTGTCGGCCGGGGGGCGGCGATCTTCGGTCTCGCCGGGCCCGATCTTGCGCCGCAGGAACGCGATTTCTTCCGCGATTGCGATCCGTTCGGCTTCATCCTGTTCGCGCGGAACGTCGCGGACCCCGATCAGTTGCGCCGCCTGACCGCGGATCTGCGCGAGGCGGTGGGGCGCGAGGCGCCGATCCTGATCGACCAGGAAGGTGGCCGCGTGCAGCGGCTGCGCGCGCCGCACTGGCGCGAATGGCAGCCGCCGCTCGACCTGATCGCCCGGCTGGAGCCCGACGCGGCCGCGCGCGTGATGGAGCTTCAGGCCCGGATCATCGCGGCCGAGTTGCGCGCCGTGGGGATCGACGCGAATTGCGCTCCGGTCGCCGATGTGGCGCGCCCCGAGACCCATCCTTTCCTGAAGAACCGCTGTTACGGCACCGGCCCCGAGGCGGTGGCGCGCATCGCCCGCGCGGTCTCGGACGGCTATCTGGCGGGCGGTGTGCTGCCGGTGGTCAAACATCTGCCCGGTCACGGCAGGGCGGTGACGGATTCGCATCTGGATCTGCCCACGGTCCGCGCCTCGCGCCAGGAGCTGAACGAGGTGGATTTCTGGCCGTTCCGCGCGCTGGCCGATCTGCCGATGGCGATGACCGCGCATATCGTCTTTACCGCGCTCGACGCGCAGGCCCCCGCGACGCAAAGCCCGGAGATGATCCGGGTGATCCGCGAGGAAATCGGCTTCCACGGCCTTCTGATGACCGACGATCTGAACATGGAGGCGCTGTCGGGCAGTTTGGCCGCGCGCACAGTGGCCTCGCTGGCGGCGGGCTGCGATATCGCGCTGCATTGCAAGGGCGATTTCGCGCAGATGCAGGAGGTGGCGACCGCCGCGGGCGAGATGGGCGAGGGTGCCTGCGCCCGCGCCGCCCATGCGCTGGCGCAGCGCCGCGCGCCGGGGGCGGTTGACACCGGGGCACTGGAGGCGGAATTTCAGGCCCTGACCGAAGGCGCCGGGAGATGAGCGAGACGCAACTGCCCCTTGCCGAGGACTGGTCGCTGCCCGAACGGCTCGACCCGACGGCCCGGCTTGCGGCCGAGGCGCTGATCGTCGATGTCGAGGGGTTCGAGGGGCCGCTCGACCTGCTGCTGACGCTCTCGCGCACCCAGAAGGTGGATCTGCGGCGGATCTCGGTCCTGCAACTGGCCGAGCAATATCTGGGCTTCGTCAACCGCGCGGCGAAACTGCGGATCGAGCTTGCCGCCGATTATCTGGTGATGGCGGCCTGGCTCGCCTTTCTGAAATCGCGCCTCCTGCTGCCGCCCGAGCCCGGCGAGGAAGGCCCGAGCGCCGAGGAACTCGCCGCGCATCTGGCGTTCCAGCTCGAACGGCTCCAGGCGATGCGCGAGGCCGCCGCCCGGCTGATGGCGCGCGATCAGAAGGGCCGCGATTTCTTCGTGCGTGGCCAGCCCGAGACCATGAGCCTGCACCGCAAGGTGACCTGGGACGCGAGCCTGCTGGATCTGATGCGCGCCTATGCACGGATCAGGACGCGCGAGGATTTCCGCCCCTTCGTGCTGGATCGCGAACATGTGTTCACAATGGAGCAGGCGCTCGACCGGATGCGCGGGCTGATCGGCTATGCCGGGGACTGGGCCGATCTGTCGACCTTCCTGCCCGAGGGCTGGAACGCCACGCCGATGGCGCGGCGCTCGGTCACCGCCGCGCATTTCGCCGCTGTGCTGGAAATGGCCAAACGCGGCCAGCTGGTGCTGCGCCAGGACGAGACTTTCGCCCCGATCCGGATCCGCCGCGCCGAGAGCCGGTCAGAGGGCCAGTCATGAGCCGCGACGCGCCCGGGGAAAGCCTGTTCGACGCCCCGCCGATGGGCGAGCAGGAGCGCATGATCGAGGCGATCCTCTTCGCCGCGACCGAGCCGGTCAGCGTGGCGGAACTGGAGAAACGCCTGCCGCATGGATCCGACCCCGCCGAGGCGCTGGTTTACCTGCGCAAACGCTATGAGGGGCGGGGGGTGAACCTCGTCC
>NZ_UXAW01000040.1 GCF_900609055.1 Pseudogemmobacter humi
TCATCGTCGCGATCAACAAGGACGAAGAGGCCCCGATCTTCCAGGTCGCAGACTACGGCCTCGTCGGCGACCTCTTCACACTCGTCCCGGAACTCACAGAAAAGCTGTGAGGGCGATCTGAAACCGCCGGACAGGACAAAGGGCGCCCCAACCGGGTGCCCTTTTCAATGCCGGTACCGGCCCCTTGCCCCGCCGCCCCTGCCCGCCTAATCTCGCACCAGCAGAAAAAGGGGCAAAGCATGGATATCCGCACGGTCGGAATCGTTGGCGCGGGCCAGATGGGCAACGGTATCGCGCATGTCTTCGCCCTTGCGGGCTATGAGGTGCTGCTCAACGACATCAGCGAGGAGTCGCTGAACCAGGCCCGCTCGACCATCGACCGCAACCTGGAACGCCAGGCCAGCCGCGGCAAGATCTCTGCCGAGGAAAAGGCCGCCGCACTCGGCCGGATCCGCACCACGCTGAGGCTGGCCGATCTCGGCCCGACCGACCTGGTGATCGAAGCCGCCACCGAACGCGAGACCGTGAAACAGGCGATCTTCGAGGATCTTCTGCCGCATCTGAAACCGACGACGATCCTGACCTCGAACACCTCCTCGATCTCGATCACCCGTCTGGCAAGCCGCACCGACCGGCCTGAGAAGTTTATGGGGTTCCACTTCATGAACCCGGTGCCGGTGATGCAGCTGGTCGAGCTGATCCGCGGCATCGCCACCGATCAGCCAACCTATGAGGCGATGCTCGCCGTGGTGGCGAAGCTTGGCAAGACCGCGGCCTCGGCCGAGGATTTCCCGGCCTTCATCGTGAACCGCATCCTGATCCCGATGATCAACGAGGCGGTCTATACGCTTTACGAAGGCGTGGGCAACGTGCGCTCAATCGACGAGGCGCTGAAACTGGGGGCCAACCATCCGATGGGGCCGCTGGAACTGGCGGATTTCATCGGGCTCGACACCTGCCTCGCGATCATGAACGTGCTTTACGACGGGCTGGCGGATACCAAATACCGGCCCTGCCCGCTGCTGACCAAATATGTCGAAGCCGGCTGGCTCGGCCGCAAGACCGAGCGCGGCTTCTACGACTACCGCGGCGAAGTGCCGGTGCCGACACGCTGACCGGCGGCGGAAGAAGGGGGCCCTGCCCCCGTCCCGGCAAAGCCGGGACTCCCCCGGGGTATTCAGGTCAGGATGAAAGCGACTTCGCTTTGTCACCGGGACCGGCGCGCGTCTCTTGAGAATCCGGTGGAACGAGTGCAGCTCGGGTGTGACAGATCGGGACGAAAATCCCTTTCATCCTGACCCAAATACCCCCGCCGGAGGCAACGGCCCGCAAGGGCCGTCCACTTCACTTCCCCAAAGCCAGCGTATGCGCGCGCAGCCAGGCAAGGAAGCCGCGCGGGTTGCCTTCCCATTTCGCCAGTTCCGAGGCCGGGATCGGCGCGCCGATGAACGGGCGCTGCGGTTTGAACAGGGCGCGCCTGATCTCGTGCAGCAGGAGGCCCTGGCGGAGCGTGTCGGAGAGCTTGTTCGCGATCAGGAAGGCGCGGCTGTTCTGACCAGGGAAGAAGATCGGCAGGATGGTCGCACCCGAGGATTTCACGATCTTATGGGTGAAGACGTTCCATTCCGCCTCGATCGCCGGGCCGAACCAGGTTTCCGACATCGCGACCTTGCCCGCCGGGAACAGGATGATCACGCCGCCCGCTTTCAGATGCGCCATCGTGTCGTTGCGCATCTTGAGGCCCAGTTCGCGGGCGTTCTCCTCATGCGGGAACGGCACCGGGATCATGAATTCCTCGACCTCGGGGATGCCGGTCAGCAGCGAGCGGGTCAGGATTCTGAAGTCGGATCGCACCCGGTTGATCATCTCGGCCATGATCATGCCGTCGACCAGCCCAGAGGGATGGTTCGCCACCACGACGACCGGGCCGGTCCTCGGGATGCGGGCGATCTCTTCCGCCGGCGTGTCGATGCGGATCCCCATATGGCGGATCGCCTTGGGCCAGAACGGAGCGCCGAAAGGCGCGCCGGACTTCTCGAACGAGCGGATCAGCCGCAATAGCATGACCTTGGCCGTCAGCCATTCGATGGCGCGGATCGTGCCGGACTTGAACGGGTTGCGGAAGGTTCCGGCATAGCTGAGCCGGCGCATGTCATAGGGTTTGTCGACCGGCGCGGGTGCGTGGGCGGAAGCAACCTCGGCGATATGGCTCTGTTCGGTCACGAAAGGACGATCCTCAGCGTCTGTCCCGTTCATCCGGGAGGACAGCCTTCAATAATCCTCTCCGAAGCGCCCGGCAACCAGGGCCTCCAGCGCATCGGCAAGTTTCTCCGCTTCCGGCCCCGAGGTCGCCACCTCGATAGAGGTCCCGCGCGAGGCCGCCAGCATCAGAAGGCCCATGATGGAATCACCCGAGACCTCCATCCCGTCCTTCGAGACCAGAGCGCGGGCGTCATGCGCCTCGACCGTCTCGACGAATTTCGCCGAGGCCCGGGCATGCAGCCCCTTTTCGTTCACGATGCGAAAGTTGCGCGTCACCAGCTTGATCCTTCAGGCACCGCCCCCGAGATCGAGGCTGTTGATATATTTACGCCCGGCATCCAGCGCCGCGGCCACTGCCTCGGGCACCGGCAATTCGCGCGATTTCGCCAGTTTGATCAGCATCGGCAGGTTCGCCCCGTAAAGGATGCGCCGCCCGCTGGCGGTGCAGGCCGGCAGGGACAGGTTCGAGGGCGAGCCCCCGAACATGTCGGTGACGACGACGACGCCCTCGCCCTCATCCACGGAATTGGCGGCCGCGATGATCTCGGCCTGTTTGGCGTCGCGGTCGTGGTCATCCTCGATCGCGATGGCGATCATGCCGGTCTGCGGGCCGACCACATGCTCCACCGCGGAAAGATACTCCCGCGCCAGCCCTCCATGGGCGACGATGACGATCCCGATCAAGCGCCAGTTACCTTGTCAGCTGGGGCGGCGACAGTCGCGGCCTTGCGTTCCAGTTCCCTGTGCCGTTTTGACACCGGCCAGCCGGCCTGTGCAAGGGCGGCACCCATCAATTCCGCAATGGCGACCGAGCGGTGTTGCCCGCCGGTGCAGCCGAACCCCACCGAGAGATGCGCCTTGCCCTCTTTCACATGGGCGGGCAGCAGGAATTCGATCATTTCCCGCAGCCGGGCGACGAATTCCTCGAACCGCGGGTCGGTCTTCAGATAGTCCAGCACCCGGGCGTCGCGCCCGTCGAGTGCGCGCAGCCCCGGCTGCCAGTGCGGATTGTTCAGGAAACGGCAGTCGAACACCATATCGACGCCGCGCGGAATGCCGCGCCGGTAGCTGAAGGATTGCAGCGAGACCGCCAGCACTCCGCTGCGCCCCGGATCGAACCATTGCGCCAGATCCTGTTTCAGATCGTGCGGCGACAGTTCCGTGGTGTCGATCAGATGATCGGCCCGGGCGCGGATCGGGGCCAGGAGGTCCAGCTCGCGCGCGATCCCCTCATCGGGCGTCTCGGCCGGGGCCAGCGGATGACGGCGGCGGGTCTCGGAATAGCGCCGCACCAGCTCGCCCGCGGCGCAGTCGAGATAGAGCACCTGGAGCGAGACCGCCGGATCGCGCCCCATCCCGTCGATCAGCTCGATCAAAGCGGTGGCGTTGAAATCGCGGTTCCTGACATCGAGGCCAAGCGCGATCGGCCGCTCGGGCGCCTCGCCTTCCAAGAGGCGCGGCACCAGCGACAGCGGGATATTGTCGATGACCTCATGGCCCAGATCTTCCAGCACCCGGATGGCCGTGGTGCGTCCGGCACCCGAAGGGCCGGTCACCAGCACCAGTCTGAACTCCTGGAGGGGGTCTCCCATTGCTCACTCCTGCCGCCCGCCTCTTATCCAGACGAGCAATCCCTCAGCAAGATGGTCATTTTGCGGGCGCAGCACAAGCGGAAGCGGGTATCCCAGCAAGGTGATGTGGCGCCGGGGCGGCAGTCTTTCGGTCTCGTCGCAGCCCAGGTCCACCACCAGCACAACCGGGGCGGGTGCGGCGGGCTGCACTTGCAGCAAACCGAGGCCGCGCGCCTCGATCAGCCCGCGAATCGCCGCGGCGGGGCAGAAGGCGACCGGCGCCCCCGGCCCCTGCCGCAGCCCGGTGCGGTCGTCGGCGATCAGCCCGGCGCCGTAAGCGATCAGCCGCAAGGCCAGCGCCGATTTCCCCGAGCCCGAAGGCCCGAGGATCAGAAGCCCCTTGCCGTCGATGGCAAGGCTGGTGGCGTGAAGGATCTCTTCCCCGCCGGGGATCACACCGGCAGACCCACGACGAAACGCGCGCCGAGGGGTTCGGAATTCGGATCGACACCCGGCTGGCGGATGTTCTCGGCCCAGATCACGCCGCCATGGGCCTCGACGATCTGCTTCGAGATCGACAGGCCAAGGCCCGAATTGTTGCCGAAATGGGTTTCGGGCCGGTCGGAGTAGAAGCGGCGGAAGATCTTGGTCAGTGCCTGTTCGGGGATACCGGGGCCGGTGTCCTCGACCACGACCAGCACGCGGTTTTCGCGCTGGCGGGCCCAGACCCGCACCGCATCGCCCTTATCGCAGAAGGAAATCGCATTGGTGATCAGATTGACGAAGACCTGGGCCAGCCGCGCCTCAAGCCCGTTGATCGCGATCTTGCCGGGCGGCAGGTCGGTGATGAAATCGACCCCTTTCTCGCCGGCCTGCTGACCCAGATACTGGGTCAGATTGGCGAGCGTGCGGACCAGATCGAATTCCTCTTCCTCTTCCTTGACCAGTTCGCTGTCCAGCCGCGAGGCGTTGGAGATGTCGCTCACCAGCCGGTCGAGGCGGCGCACGTCGTGTTCGATCACGTCGAGCAGTTTCTCGCGATGCTCTTCCTTCTTGACGAAGCGCATCGAGCCCACCGCCGAGCGCAGGCTGGCGAGCGGGTTCTTGATCTCATGCGCCACATCGGCGGCGAATTGTTCGTTGGCGTCGATCCGGTCGTAAAGCGCCGCCACCATGCCGCGCATCGCGACCGAGAGGCGGCCGATCTCGTCGGGCCGCGCCGCGAGATCCGGGATCCGCACCCGGCCGGGCGAGACCTTGCCACCGTCGCGGTCGCGGCCGATCTCGGCCGCCGCGGCCAGGTCGGAAAGCGGGTTGGCGATGGTCGAGGCCAGCACCAGCGACAGGCCGATGGAAACCAGCAGCGCCACCACGAAGACCTGAAGGATCTGTTCGCGCTCATAGCGCACCAGCGCGTCGATCTCGCCCGCCGCCGAGGTCAGCGCGACGACCGCCGCCAGTTCGCCCCCCGACACCACCGGGGTCGCCACCGAAAACAACGTGCCGCCCTCGGGGTCGTGCCCGGTGTTGGAGGCGGTCCGCCCCTCTCGCGCGGCCGGAAACACCTCGCGCGCGAGCGTGACGCCATCGACGCCGGCAGCCTCCTGGCGGCCAAGCGACAGGACGACCGAAACCCCGTCCCAGACCATGTTCAGAAAATCGGTGATCACGGTCGAGCGCGCGCGGCCGCCCGCAGTCCCGTCGGGTCCGGTGCGGGTGGCGACCACCGCGCCTGCCGGATCGAAAACGAAAGCCTCGACCCCGGGGCCAAGCTCGACGCTGGCCAGCACCGCGCCGTAATCGAAACCCGTGCCGGGGCCTTCGCCATGCGCCTCGAACACATCGGCGATCAACTGCGCCTCGCGCACGAGGCCCGCCTCGCGGCTGACCACCAGACTGTCGCGGAACGGGTTGAGAAACAACACCCCCGCGACCAGCACGACCAGCGCCATCAGGTTGAAGATGATGATCTTGCGCGCCAGCGGGCTGCGGTTCAGCGCGACCAGACCGCCGCGCGGCCGCGCGTCACGCTGATCGTCGGGCACGCTTTCAGGAGAGACCCAGTCCTCCCCCAGAAGCACTTCGCCCCCTTTTTTCTTCGGGCGCTGATTGTCCATGGCCAGACGCGGAGAAGCGGTCATTCTTCGTTGTAACGATAGCCGATGCCGTAAAGCGTTTCGATGGCCGAGAATTCCTCGTCCACGCTGCGCATCTTCTTGCGCAGGCGCTTGATGTGGCTGTCGATGGTGCGGTCGTCGACATAGACCTGATCGTCATAGGCCACGTCCATCAGCTGATCGCGCGACTTGACGAAGCCCGGACGCTGCGCCAGCGCCTGCAAGAGCAGGAACTCGGTCACCGTCAGCGAAACGTCGCGGCCCTTCCAGGTCACCGCATGGCGCAAAGGATCCATCCGCAGATTGCCGCGCTCGATCACCTTGTTCTCTTCCGAGACCGGGGCATCGGTGGCCGTCCCCGCCTCCTGGCGACGCAGAAGCGCGCGGATCCGTTCCACCAGCAGCCGCTGCGAGAACGGCTTCTTGACGTAATCGTCGGCGCCCATGCGCAGGCCCAGAACCTCGTCGATCTCGTCGTCTTTCGAGGTCAGGAAGATGATCGGCATCGAGGTCTTCTGCCGCAGCCGCTGCAACAGATCCATCCCGTCCATCCGGGGCATCTTGATGTCGAGCACCGCCATATCGGGCATCCGGCGGTTGAAGGCGTCCAGCGCCGACTGGCCGTCGTTGTAAGTTTCCACTTCGAAGCCCTCGGCTTCCAATGTCATCGAGACTGACGTCAGAATATTCCTGTCGTCGTCCACAAGGGCGATGCGCGACATATCGGATCCTGCTCTGTTATAAAATATTTTCCGCCATTCTCTGCAAAGCGGGCGCCGGAATCAATACAAAACCGAATCACCCCGGGTCCGCCCCGCCCGGCAAAGCCCGGAAAATCGGCGGTCATGACTATTTTGCCGCACCGCGCGGGCCCCGGGTGGACCTACCCAAACTGGTGGTTGCGCTAACTCCGGGCTGATTGCGCTAACTACACGAAACTGCGCTGTTTTCCTTTCGTGACCGCATGTTATAGCCGCGCTGAGGGCGGCCCCGGGGTGCGGGCGGCTTTCGGCACCCATGGCCCGGGTGCGACTTTCAACCTCACGCCGCGCAGCAGGCACGCGGCAACCGGAGCTTGGCAGAGATGACGATCAGCGGACGCGTGAACCCGAAACGCACTTTGGAACACCAGGGCATCAAGGGTGCCGCCGCCGTTCACTACAACTACCCGGAGCCTGTACTTGTCGAGGCCGCGGTGACGCGCGGCGAGGGCCATCTCGGCAATGGCGGCGCTTTCCTCTGCACCACGGGGAAATTCACCGGACGCTCGCCGAAAGACAAATTCGTGGTCCGCACCGCCACCACCGAAAACACCATCTGGTGGGAAAACAACGCCCCGATGACGCCGGAGGCCTGGGCCACGCTCAAGGCCGACATGCTGGCCCATGCCAAAGGGCAGGAGCTGTTCGTCCAGGATCTCTATGCCGGCGCCGATCCGGCGCATCGGGTGGACGTGCGGGTGGTGACCGAGCTTGCCTGGCATAATCTGTTCATCCGCCACCTTCTGCGCCGCCCCGACCGCGCGGAACTTGACACTTTCGAACCTGACTGGACGATCGTGAACCTGCCGTCGTTCAGGGCCGATCCCGCGCGCCACGGCTGCCGCACCGATACCGTGATCGCGCTGAACTTCGACGAGAAGACGGTTCTGATCGCGAACACCGCTTACGCGGGCGAGAACAAGAAATCGGTCTTCACCATCCTGAACTACCTGCTGCCGGAAAAAGGCGTGATGCCGATGCATTGCTCGGCCAATCACGCCATCGGCAACCCGGAGGACACCGCCGTCTTCTTCGGCCTGTCCGGAACCGGCAAGACCACGCTTTCGGCCGATCCCTCGCGCATCCTGATCGGCGATGACGAGCACGGCTGGTCGGAAACCGGCACCTTCAACTTCGAGGGCGGCTGCTACGCCAAGACGATCAACCTCTCGGCCGAGGCCGAGCCGGAGATCTACGGCACCACCCGGCGCTTTGCCACCGTGATCGAGAACATGGTCTGGAATCCCGAGACGCTGGAACTCGATTTCGAGGACAACTCGCTGACCGACAACATGCGCTGCGCCTATCCGCTGGAGTATATCTCCAACGCATCGGCGACCGGGATGGGCGGTCTGCCGAAGAACGTGGTCATGCTGACCTGCGACGCCTTCGGCGTGCTGCCCCCGATCGCGCGGCTGACCCCGGCGCAGGCGATGTATCATTTCCTGTCGGGCTTCACCTCGAAAACCCCGGGAACCGAGCGCGGCGTGACCGAGCCCACCCCTACCTTCTCGACCTGTTTCGGCGCCCCGTTCATGCCGCGCCGCCCCGAGGTCTACGGCAAGCTGCTGCAACAGAAGATCGCCGAAACCGGCGCCTCCTGCTGGCTGGTCAACACCGGCTGGACCGGCGGCAAGCACGGCACCGGGCGGCGGATGCCGATCAAAGCCACCCGCGCGCTGCTGACCGCGGCGCTGGACGGCTCGCTGAACAAGGCGCAGTTCCGCAAGGATCCGAATTTCGGCTTCGAGGTTCCGGTCGATGTGCCCGGCGTGGACAGCCAGCTTCTGAACCCGCGCGAGACCTGGACCGACAAGGGTGCCTATGACGCCCAGGCCCAGGTGCTGGTCGGCATGTTCTCGAAAAACTTCGGCCAGTATGTCGCCCATATCGACGACGACGTGCGCGCCGCCGCCATCGGCTGAAATGTTCGATAAGTGAAAACCGAAACGCCCGGATGACCTCTCATCCGGGCGTTTTGTTTGATAAGTGAAAGCAGTCAGGCCTGCGCCCGCAGATCGTCACCGAAGATCAGCATGGTCGGCCCCGGTGCATCGGCCCCCTCGCGCAGCCGGTCGGGCAGATCGGCCAGCTTCGTCACCCGATGCACGGTCCAGCCGCTCGCCTTCGCGATGGCTGCCAGGTCGGGCGTGTAGATGTCCACGCCCAGAGGCGGGATGTTCTTCGCGATCATATAGGATTTGATCTCGCCATAGCCGCTGTTGTCGTGCAGCAGCAGGATCACCGGCACCTGCGCCTCGGCCGCCGAGGCGAGTTCCGCCAAAGTGAACTGCAAGCCGCCGTCGCCCGAGATCGCCACTACCGGCCGCTCATCCGCCAGTTTCGCGCCGATCGCCGCCGGCAGCCCGTAGCCGAGCGTCCCGAACCCGGTGGCCGAGTTGAACCAGCTTCCCGGCGTCGCCGCCGCGAAACCCATGTTCCCGGCATAGGTCAGCTGCGTGGAATCGCCGACCAGCCGCGCCGTGGGCAGGGTGTCGCGCACGAGGTTCAACAACCGCAGATCGCGGCGGTAATTGTCCTCCAGCCCCTCTTCCGCGGCGACCCGCGCCACCCCGGCGCGCAGCGCGCCGTTGCGGCCATGGGCGACGGGGCGACGTTTCAACAGCGCCTGCACCGCCTCGGCGCAATCGGCGACCAGCGCCAGCACCGGGGCCAGCCCGCGCGCCATCTGCACCGGATCGAGATCGACACGGATCAGCTTGCCGGGCAGTTCGAACCCGCCATCCTCATACATATCGTAATCGGTCGGGCCGAATTCGGTCCCCAGAGCCAGCACCACATCGGATTCCTGCACCAGGCGGCGCACCGCGGGCAGCGAGGGCGAGAACGGCACCGCCAGCGGGTGGTCGGGCTCCACCAGCCCGCGGGCGTTGGTGGTCATCACCAGCGGCGCGTCCAGCAGTTCGGCCAGCGCGCCGACATCCGCGCGCAAAGCGCCGCCGCCCGCCAGGATCACCGGCCGCGCGGCATGGGTCAGCAGATCCAGCGCATCCTCCAGCGCATCCGGCGAGGGCGCGGGCCGGGCCACCAGCATGGGCTGCGGCAAGGGCAGATGGCCCGCATCCGCCAGCATCACGTTGATCGGCAGTTCGATATGCACCGGCCGCGGCCGCGCACCGTTGAACACCGCAAAGGCCTGGGCCAGCACGCCCGCCAGTTCCTCGGGCCGGTTCACCGTGCGCGAAAAGGCCGAAACGCCCGCGACCAGCCCCTGCTGGTTCGGGAGTTCATGCAGCCAGCCCTCGCCCGAGCCCATCCGGCCATGGGCGTTCACCGTCGAGATCACCAGCATCGGCACGGAATCCGCATGGGCCTGGCCCATGGCGGTGGTGATATTGGTCATCCCCGGCCCGGTGATGATGAAACAGACCCCGGGCTTGCCCGACGCCCGCGCATAGCCATCGGCCATGAACCCCGCGCCCTGCTCGTGGCGCGGCGTGACATGGCGCACCCCGCTGCCGGCGAGGCCGCGGTAAAGCTCTACCGTATGGACGCCGGGGATGCCGAACACCACCTCGACCCCGTAGGCGCGCAGCAGGTGGGTCAGATAGACCCCGGTCGAAATTCCCTCGCGGCTCAATTCGTGTTCCTCCTCTGCCGCAGCTCGACGGCGGTCCTGACCAGCACCGCGGCGACGACGATGGCGATCAGCACCACCGAGATCGCCGCGATGGCCGGGTCGATATTGTCCCTCAGCCCCATCCACATCAGCCGCGGCAGTGTGACCGCATTGACCGAGGTGATGAAGAGCGTGACGCCGATTTCCTCCCAGGACAGAACGAAGGTCAGGAAAAAGGCGGTGATCAGGCCGAAGCGGATATTCGGCAGGATAACCCGGAACACCCGCGTCGCCAGCCCCGCCCCCATCGAACGCGCGGCAAGGTCGATGCGCCGGTCCACCTGGCCAAGCGCGACCGTCAAGAGCACCACCGCGAAGGGCGCGATCATCACCACATGGGCCATGACGACGCCCCAGAACGTGTCGTAAGCCACGACGCCGTTCACCTGGCTGAGCGAGGTCAGGAAGAAGTAAAGCGTCAGCGCCGAGACCACCGGCGGCGCCACCATCGGCACCATGGCGAGGCCCATGTAAACCCCGGCAAAACGCGGCTGCAACATCCAGATCCCGAGGCTGAACCCCGCGGCCAGCAGCGTCGCGATCAGGCTGGCGGCAAACCCGATGCGGATCGAGAGCCAGATCCCCTGGAGCCAGGCCGGGTTCTCAAGGATCGCCCGGTAATGGCGCAAAGAATATTCGCCGTCCGGCACCGCCAGATAGCGCGTGGGCGTGAAGCTGACCGGGATCACCGCGATCAGCGGCATCAGAAGGAACACCGCGACCAGAGCCGCGACGACCGTGGCCAGAAGGCTCGGGCGGAAGCGGATCATTTGCCCGATCCTTTCGCATATTTCATCGTCAGCCCCAGCAGGATGCCGATCCCCGCCATCAGGATCACCGAGATCGCGGCGCCGAGGCCCCAGTCCGGGCTCTGGAAGATGCGCAGCCAGATCAGTTCCGCCACCATGACCGACCGGCCGCCGCCAAGGATCGCGGGCGTCACGAAGAAGCCGATCGAAAAGACGAAGACCAGAAGCGTCGCGCCGAAGATACCGCCCTTCGTCATCGGAACGAAGACCTGCCAGAAGATCCGCGCCCGCGAGGCGCCCATGCCGCGCGCAGCGAGCAGCACCCGCTCATCGACCGAGCGCATCGCCGAGGCCAGCGGAAACACCGCGAACGGGACAAGGAAATGCACCATGCCGACGATCACGCCGAATTCGTTCCTGACCAGCGTCAGCGGCTCGGCCCAGAGGCCCAGATCCTGCGCCAGAGTGTTGATCAGCCCGCGGTTCGACAGAAGCGCGAGCCAGCCGAAGGCCCGCGTCAGCACCGAGATCCAGAACGGGATCAGGATGCACAGCTCGATCACCATCCGCGTGACCGGCGCGCCGCGCACCCAGACCAGCGTGATCGCATAGGCCAGCACCACCGAGATCACCGTGACCATGGCGCAGATCCTGACCGTGCGCCAGATCACCCCCAAGACCAGCGGATCGCTGAGCGCCACGGCATATTGGCCAAAGCCCGGTTGCGGCAGGGTCACGCTCCACCGCATGACGCCGAGGAACGGCACCAGATAGGCCCCGGCCAGGAAGACGAGAAGCGGCGCGATCAGGAAGATGCGGGATCGGGTCATCGGCGGTCCATCGGCAAAAAGGCCCCCGCGCGCGGAATGCGCGCGGGGGCGGGATCGGACCCGGTTCAGGCCGAGATGATCCTGAGATATTCGTCCAGCGCGGGCCCGTAATTCTCTTCATACCAGGCCACATCGACCGGGATCTGAAGCGCGAAATTCGCCGGGTCCACCGGGTTGAAGCGGCGCTCCTCCTCGGGGATCAGCGCGTCGGTGGCGGGGTTCGCCGGTCCCTGCCCCAGCATCTCGAACATGATGATCTGCTTTTCCGGCTCCTGGGTCGAGGCGAGGAACTGCATCGCCGTTTCCGCCCCGCCGGGATTGCCCTTCACCACGCCAAGCGCGCCGGGCGAGATCATCCCCTGTTCCCAGAGGAATTTCACATCGCCGCCGCTGTCCTGCTCGATCAGCCGGGCGCGGGTGGACCAGACGATCGCCATCGAGGCCTCGCCGTTCAGCAGGATCGACTGGCTCTCGGCGCCGCCGCCCCAGAACGAGACCACATGCTGTTTGAAATCGGCGATCTTCTTGTGGGCGCGTTCCAGGTCCAGCGGATAGAGGTCCTCCGGCGCCACGCCGTCGGCCAGCAGCGCCGCCTCCCACACGCCCACACCCCATTTGTAGAGGCCGCGCTTGCCGGGATATTTCTCGACATCGAAGAAATCGGCCATCGACTTCGGCGGGTCGTCGCCGAATTTGGTGGCGTCATAGGCGATGATATAGCTGAAGAAATAGGTCGAGGCGGCATATTCCCAGCCGAAACCCTCGCGGAATTTGCTGCGGTCGACCACGGCGTAATCGACCGGCTCCATCATGCCCTTCTTGCCGAGCGCCTCGGCCGAGAACGGATCGACATCGACCAGATCCCAGGTCGGCTTGCCGCTTTCGACCTGGGCCTGGATCGCGCCTTCGGTCGGGCCCGAGCCGTCCTGTTTCACCACGACGCCGGTCGCGGCCTGGAAGGGCTGGCCGTAGGCCTTGTCATAGGCGGTGCCGGCGTCGCCGCCCCAGTTCACCAGCACCAGCTCTTTCGCCTGGGCCTCGGCCCGGCTGCCGAGACCGAGCGCCGAAGTGCCCAGAAGCAGCGCAAGCCCGGTGTTGAAGTCGCGCCGCGAGATCTGGCCGCGTTTCGCCTTGCCGGCCAGGATTTCCAACTGGTCGCGCTGGAAAGGTCCGTTCATCTGTTATTCTCCCTGTTGATTGTGGTTCTTGTTGATCGGCCTGGTCCGGGGGCCGCTCTTCGCGGCGGCGCACCCGGCCGTCGTTACAGCAGGAAGCCGCGCGAGGGCTCCCATGTGGTCCAGACCCCGGCGCCGGGGGCAAGACCTTCGGGCAGGCGCATGGTCGGCATGTGCAGAACCAAAGCGGCCCCGCTTCCGGTGGTCAGCGACAGCCGCGTCCCGGCACCCAGATAGGTCAGATCGGTCAGCCGGGCGGGAAGCGCGTTGCCCTCGGCAGGCTCGCTGAGCGCAAGGCCCATATATTCCGGCCGGATCGCCAGATGCGCGCCCTGGCCCTCGGGCAGGCGGATCGCCCGGCCTTCGATCCGCGAATCCTTCACTGGCAGGATGTTGACATCGCCCAGAAATTCCGCGACGAAGCGGTTCGCCGGCCGCTCATAGACCTCGCGCGGGGGGGCAAGCTGCTGAAGCGTGCCCTTCTCGAAGATCGCGATGCGCGAGGACAAGGCGAGGGCCTCTTCCTGGTCGTGGGTGACGAAGACGAAGGTGGTCCCGGTCTCCTGGTGGATGCGGCGCATCTCATCCTGCATCTGGCCGCGCAGATTCTTGTCGAGCGCCGAGAATGGCTCGTCGAGCAGAAGGACCGGCGGCTCGTAGGCCAGCGCCCGCGCCAGGGCCACCCGCTGCTGCTGGCCGCCCGAAAGCCCCGCCGGCCGTTTGTGGCCATGCCCGCCGAGGCCGACCATCTCGACCATCTGCTTCACCCGGCGGTTCACATCGGCGCTGCTGCGGCCCTGAACCTTCAGCGGAAAGGCGATGTTATCCTCGACCGTCATATGGGGAAACAAGGCATAGCCCTGGAACACCATGCCGAAGCCGCGCGCCTCGGGCGGGGTTTCGGTCATCTCGCGCCCGTCCAGCGTCAGCCGCCCCGAAGTCGGTGCCTCAAACCCCGAGAGAATCATCAGAAACGTGGTCTTGCCCGAGCCGGAGGGCCCCAGAAGCGTGACGAATTCGCCGCGCCCGATGGTCATGGAAATATCCGACAGCGCAGTGAAGCGCCCGAACATCTTGCCGATTCCCGAGGCTCCGATCTCTGCTGCCTGCGTCACTGGATTTCCCTTGCCAGAGGTGCCGGGCGCCCTTCGCATGTCGCGGGCAGCCGGGCGGAACAGGTGAAAGCCTGGAATGCCGGGCCTCAGAAAACAATAGAAAGTTTTTCGCCCTTTCGGAAAATGAAATTTGTCATAGGGCGGGCGGCGTTCTCAAAGCGCCTCGTCCTCGATCAGTTCGGCCATCAGCCAGTCGCGAAAGGCGGCAACCGCGGGATTGCCCGCCTTCTCCGGCGGCACGATCATGAAATACGACCGCACCGAGCGCAGCGACAGATCGAAGGGCCGCACCAGCCGCCCGGCCTGCATCGCGTCCTGGCAGATGAATTCGTCGCCCATCGCGATCCCCTGCGAGCCGAGCGCGGCGGAATAGACCAGATTCATGTCCGAGAACCGGATCCCGCTCTGCGCCGCCCCGACCGGCAGGCCGGCCAGACGGAACCAGTGCTCCCAATCCTCGTAATCGCCCAGATGCAAGAGCGTCGCGCCCAGAAGCGCGCCGGTATCGGCCATGGAATCGAAACGGTTCAGCAGCGCCGGGCTGCACAACGGGGTGAAATCCACCTCCTTCAGCAGTTCCACCTGCATTCCCGGCTGGTTGCCCTGGCCGAAGGTGATGAAGATATCGACATCCGGGTTGCTCACATCGTCCAGCCGCCGCGGAGTATGGACCGACAAAGACACATCGGGGAAATCGCTGACGAATCCGCCGATCTTGGCGCAAAGCCAGCTTGAGGCGAAGCCGGGCGGGCAACTGACCGCGAGGCTGCCGGTCACGCCGCGCGCCGCGTTGCGGGTGGCCGAGCCCGAGATCATCGCCAGCGCCCGGCGGATGTCGGCGGCATAGGCGATGCCCTGCGGCGTCAGCTCCGCCCTTGTGCCGACCCGGCTCATCAGCCGGAAGCCGAGATCGCGCTCCAGCAGCCGCAGCTGATGGCTGACCGCGCTGCGGGTCAGGTTCAGCTCGTCCGCCGCCTGCCAGACCGTGCCGTGGCGGGCGAAACTTTCCAGCGCGCGCAAGGCCTGGGTCGAGGGGATGCGGGTCATCTTGCGGCTCCGGTCGTTTCCGGCAGCTTAGCGCCTTTGCGGGTCCGCACCAGCACCTTGGTGAAAATGATTTGCCGAGCGCGGGAAAAGGTTTCACTTTTCCGCGCGGGCCGGGCGCTGCTAGCCATGAAAGCGCCCCGCAAGCCGCCCGGGCGCCCTTCCCGGATCACAGGGACCAAAGCCATGACCCGCCTCAGCCCCTCTCAGGAAACCGCCCTCGCCGCCGTCGCAGCCCGCCAGCCTGAGCATTCCGACTGGTGCGCGACGATCTTCAGCTATGGCGAGACCGCCTGGCGCGAATATCAGTCCTGCGACTGGTATGTGAAACGCCTGCGCGCCGAGGGGTTCACGGTCGAGGAAGGCTCGGGCGGCATGCCCACCGCCTTCTGCGCCGAATGGTCCAATGGGCCCGAGTCCAAAGGGGGCCCGGTGATCGGCATGTATGCCGAATACGACGCGGTGCCGGGGAACTGCCAGGCGGCCAGCACCCGGCGCGAGCCGCGCGAAGGGCTGGGCTTCCAGGCCGGGGGCCATACCGATCCGCATTCCGGCCTCGGCATCGCGGGGCTCGCGGGGCTGCTCGCGACCAAAGCGGCGATGGAGAAACACGGGATCAGGGGCGGGCTGCGCTTCACCGGCGAGCCGGCCGAGAAGGTGCGCGGATCAAAGCCGATCCATGCCGCAAAGGGCTATTACGACGGGCTGGCCGCGATCCTGTCGTTCCATCCGTTCTACATGCTGCCGATGTGCAACACGGTGCGGTGGGACACCCATTGCGGCGCCGGCTGGTCGATGATCTACCGCTTTATCTGCGACGAGCCCGAGGCCTGGGGCCGCGCGGCGCATGCCGGGCTCGACGGCGCGCCGATCCCGCAGTCGCATTCCGCGGTGCGCGCGCCCGGGGCGAATGATGCGCTGACGCTGATGTTCCAGCTTTCCAAATCCCTGCGCGACTCGATGCTGCCGCATCAGGGCGGCTGGTCGATTTCCGAGGCGATCCTGACCGCGGGCCAGGCCACCGCCGACAACCTGCCCGCGGGGCTGGCCGAGATCCAGTATATGATGCGGGTGCCGACCATCGCGATGGCCGAGGCCGTCACCGCCGCGCTCGACCGCAACGCCGCCCATGTCGCAGCTATGACCGGCTGTCGGTATGAGCGGCACTGGGTCTGCAAATCGCGCCCCGGCCTCGCCAATCATTCCATCGCCCGGGTGGTCTGGCAGGCGATGCAGGCCGCGGGCGCGCCCGAATGGGGCGAGGAGGCCCGCAGCATGGCGCGCGAGATCCAGGCCAATCTGGGCCTCGATCCGATGGATGACCCGTTCATCCCCGAGATGACCCGGCTGATCGACCCCGAAGCCGCGGAAAGGATCCTGCGCGAGGATCTGCCGCCCTCGCAGCGGAACTCCACCTCGGACGATTACACCGACATGACCTGGCACGCGCCGACCGCGCGGTTCTACATCGCGCGGCCCGCTTTGCGCGCGCCGAAGGGCTATGCCTACCCGTCCTGGGTGATGAACGCGCTCGGCGGCATCCCGGCAACCATCGACCCGATGGTGACACGGGCCGCCGGGGTGCTGGCGCTCTCGGCTTTGCGCATCCTGGAGGATGCGACGATCCGCGAAGAGATGGCCGCCGAATTCCGCGCCCGCACCGCCGAAGCGCCGATCCCGCCGCAATGCGACTACCCGCCGCCCATCCATTTCCGCTGGCCGGAATATGTCACCACGCCCCGCGGCCGCGACTGGTGGATCCCCTCCGCCATGCCCGGCGCATGACCCCGACAGGAGACAGCAAGATGAACGTGCAGACCCGACCCGACCCCTTCACTTTGCGCCGCCGCAACCCCTCGGGCGGCACCGCGCCGCTGACGCAATGGGGTTTCAGGAACGAGACCGACCGGTTGACCGACGTGCTGCTCGGCGATCCGGCCTATCTGCGCCACATGGCCACCTCGTCCCTGTCGCGTAAACATCTGCGCGAAAGCCCCTGCAACATCCAGCTCGCCCAGGCCCAGCACAAGGAGCTGCGCGCCGCCTATGAGAGCTTCGGCGTGAAGGTTCATACCGCGCCGCCCGAGCCGGAACTGCCGATGCAGGTCTATACCCGCGACAGCTCGGTGATGACGCCCTATGGCGCGGTGATCACCGCCATGGCGAACTGGTGGCGCCGGGGCGAGAATTACGCCGCGATCCGCCATTACGAACAACTCGGCATCCCGATCTACGACATGGTGACCGCCGGCACCTTCGAGGGCGGCGATTTCAACGTGATCGAAGAGGGCTGCGTGCTGATCGGCTGCGGCGGCGCGCGCACCCAGGAAGAGGGCGCCCGCCAGGTCGCCTCCTGGTTCGAGGCCGAGGGCTGGGAAGTCCGCCTCGCCTTCATCGACGAATATTACGTCCATATCGACCTGATGGTGGTGCCGGTCGCGCCGAAACTGACCGCGGTCTGCCTCGCCTGCACCGAGCCGGGGATCGTCGACTGGCTGAAGGCAAAGGGCCATGAGATCATCGACGTGCCATTCCAGGACACGATGGCTCTGGGCTGCAATTTCATGAGCCTCGGCGGCGAGCGCATCATCGCGCCGAAATCCTCGCCGACGCTGGTCGGGCAGCTCAAGGCCCGCGGTTTCGAGGTGGCGGTGGTCGACACGGCGGAAATCTCGAAGACCGGCGGCGGCATCCACTGCATGGCGCAGGCGCTGCGGCGCGAGCCCTGAGCCTGTGGCAGATGGCGGAAGGGGGCCCTGCCCCCGTCCCCGTTCCGGGGACTCCCCCGGGATATTTAAGGACAGAAAATGATCGCAGCGCGGCATCTGCTCATTTTCTGTCTGAAAATATCCCCGCCGGAGGCAACGGCCCGAAAGGGCCGTCACTTCCGCCGTTTGTGCTCTTCCAGACGGGGAAAGATCTCGACGAAATTACAGGGTTTGTGGCGGTAATCGAGCTGTTTCACCAGGATCTCGTCCCAGGCGTCCTTGCAGGCCCCGGGCGAGCCCGGCAGCGCGAAGAGATAGGTTCCTCCGGCGACGCCCGCGCAGGCGCGGCTCTGCACCGCCGACGTGCCGATCTTCTGCATCGAGACGATGGTGAAGACAGTGGAGAAGGCGGTGATCTCCTTCTCATAGACCTCGTGATGCGCCTCGACCGTCACGTCGCGCCCGGTCAGCCCGGTGCCGCCGGTCGAGATCACCACATCCACCCCCGGATCGGCGATCCAGATGCGCAGCTGCGCCGCGATCTCGGCGCGCTCGTCGGTGACGATGGCGCGGGCGGCAAGGATATGGCCCGCGCCCTCCAGCCGCGCCACCAGCGTATCGCCCGAGCGGTCGTCAGCAAGGCTGCGGCTGTCGGAGACCGTCAGCACCGCGATGCGGACCGGGATGAAGTCTCTGTCGGTCATCTCATTCCCCCTTCGCCAGATGCGCCCGAAGTGACAGCAGATCCGCCCAGGCCTCGCGTTTCGCGACCGGGTTGCGCAACAGATAGGCCGGATGGGTCATCGGCAGCAGCGGCTTGCCGAGCGCCGTGGACCATTTGCCCCGCGCGCGCAGGATGCCGCGGCTGCCGGTCAGCGCGATCAGCGGCGTGTTGCCCATCACCACCACCACGTCAGGGTCCGCGAGCGCGATATGGCGCTCGGCAAAGGGGCGCATCATGGCGATCTCGTCGGGGGTGGGGTCGCGGTTGCCCTCGGGCCGCCAGGGCATGACATTGGTGATGTAGAGCGCGGCCCCGGCATCGGGGCTCTGGCGCGACAGGCCAATGGCTGCGAACATCCGGTCGAGAAGCTGGCCGGCCCGCCCGACGAAGGGCTTGCCGGCGATGTCCTCGTCGCGGCCCGGCGCCTCGCCGAGGATCAGCACCCGCGCCGCGGGATTGCCGTCGGAGAACACCGTATTGCGCGCGCCGCGTTTCAGATCGCACAGATCGAACGCCGCGAGCGCCTCACGCAACGCATCGAGCGTGGCAGAGCCCGCCGCGACCGCCTTCGCCACGGCGACCGGATCCGCGGGCTGCGATGCGGGCGACGGCTCCGGGCTGGCCGCCGCGGGCCGGGCGGCGGGTTTTTCGACCACCACCTCGTAGCGGTTCACCGGCGCCTCGCCGATGGCCTCGTCGATGCCGCAGTCGAGTTGCCAGGCCAGCGCGGCAAGGCTCGCCTCGCGGTCGGTGGTGATGTCAGCGGCGATTCCCATGGGCCGGAACTATGCCCCCCCGCCGTCCGCCCGGCAAGGCGCCCGCTTGCCCCGCCC
>NZ_UXAW01000080.1 GCF_900609055.1 Pseudogemmobacter humi
GGGCTCTTCGGCCCTCACGGGCCTCTTCGCTTGCGATGACGCCCGTGAGGGCGGAAGAGCGGCGGGCTGGGCAACGGACTCTCACGACCCATGCGGCCGGAGCGGCGCGCGCCCCAAACACCAGCCACCGCAATCCGCTGTGAGGACGCCCATCACCGACCAGAGGGTGAACCGCAGACCGTCTCCGGCGCCGCAGGACAGGATCGTGGAATCGCCGTGACCGTTGAATGAGCGGCACCAGAGCACGAGATTCCAATCGCTGGTCAGCAGGTTCGGCACATCCGCATAACTCGCAGGGCGCAGCATAGCGCTCTCGCCGCCTTCGCAGCGGCGCAAAACGAGGCCCCGGCCTCCTGGCTCGGGGGTCGATCCGCATCAGGTCGGGATCCGCGCAGGCGCCGCGCCCACCCGTTCGTAAAGACAGGTGAAACAGCCGGTATCCGGGCGCTGTGGCCCGGCCATTCCGGCCGCGGGCAGACAAGCGAAGAGCAACGCGATGAGCATGGCCGGGCACTTGCTCCGCCCTCGCAGAAAGCGAGCGGGCCATGCTCGCCCCGACCGTCAGCAGCAGGCAAGACTGGCTCCCCGGCGCCTCATCGCGCCGCCTGCTTCAGGGATCGGGCTACACGCAGACAGCCCCGGCCAAAGCGCCGGGCTCTCCCCATGCGCCGCGTCAGTTCAGCGCCGCTTCCAGCGCGGGGATGAAGCGGGCCTCATAATCGGTGCCGACCAGCGGGCCGGTGAATTTGAACAAAACCCTGCCGTCGCCCGCGACGATGAAGGTCTCGGGCGGGGCCGACACGCCCCATTCCACCCGATTGCGCCCATCGGGATCGGTGGCGATGGCGAAGAACGGATTGCCGGCGCCCTCCAGATAGGAAAGCGCGTCGGCCTCCTTGTCCATCATGTTCACCCCGGCCACCCGGATGCCCTTGTCGGCCATCGCCTGCAACACCGGATGCTCGGCGCGGCAGGGCGGGCACCAGGAGGCCCAGAAATTCACCACCGTCACCTCACCCGCGCGCAGGTCTTCCGCGCTCAGCAGCGGCGTGCCCGGCAGCGCCGTCGCGGGCAGCACCGGGGCGGGGCGGCCGACAAAGGTCGAGGGCAGCTCGCCCGGATTGTCGCGCTGCATCCCCACCCAGAACAGCACCGCCAGCCCCGCGAACAGCACCGGCGGCAGCGCGATCAGCCATTTACCGGACATCCGTCTTCTCCAGCCGCGCCTCGGCCTCGGCCAAAGCCTGCTTCACCCGTGCCCGCTGCCAGAGCGTGAACCCGACCAGGCCCGCCAGCAACAGCGCCGTCGCGCCATAAGAGCCCAGCACCGCGAAAGCGTATTTGCCCAGATCCGGCATCATCCCATCCTCTCCCGCGCGAGCAGCGCCCCCAGACGGCGCGCGCGGATCCAGATCCGGGTCCGCACCAGCACCATGACCACGAAGAACAGCACGAATCCGGCGATACAGACCACCAGGGGGACGTAATAGGCCGCGTCCAGCGGGTCGCTTTCGCCCACCTTCAGGATGGTGCTGTCCTGGTGCAGGCCCTGGTTCCAGAACTTCACCGCATAGCGCGACAGCACCGCGAAGACCGAGCCGACCATGCACAAAACGCTGGTCAGGTCGGCGGCGGTGTCGGGATCCTCGATCGCCGACCACAAGGCGATATAGCCGAGGTAGAACAGCAACAGGATCAGGAACGAGGTCAGCCGCGGATCCCATTCCCACCAGGTGTTCCACATCGGCTGGCCCCAGAGCGCGCCGGTCACCAGCGCGATCAGGGTGAACACCAGCCCCGCCGGCGCCGCCGCCCGCGCCGCCAGCGCCGAGACATGGTGGCGGCGGATCACCCAGATCAGCGAGGCGACCAGCATCATCACCCAGGCGTTGATCGCCATCATCGCGGCGGGCACATGCAGGAACAGGATCTTGACGGTCGATCCCTGTTTGTAATCCTCGGGCGTGAAGAAGAAGCCCCAGACCAGGCCCAGGCTCAAAGTCAGGGCGGCAAGGCCCGTCAGCCAGGGCAGAACCCGGCCCGAGACCTGCATGAACTTCTTGGGGTTGGCATATTCCCAGATCGACATGGCGTTCCGCTGTTTTCCCTTGGGCTGCTATATAGCGCAACCGTCTGTAAGATGAACTGATTCAGCGCAAGTTGACACGGATTGCCGCAGCCGCCGCGAACGGAAGCAGCGCCGCCGATCCGGTGGTGATCGCCGCGAGCAGCGCCAGCGGCACCCCGGTCGCCGCCCCTTCAGCGCCGCGCCGCACCACCTCGGCGCCGAAGATCAGCGTCGGAACGTAGAGCGGCAACACCAAGAGCGACAGGAGAAGCCCGCCGCGCCGCACCCCCACCGTCAGCGCCGCGCCGAAAGCGCCGATGACGGAAAGCGCGGGCGTGCCGACGACCAGCGACAGCACCAGCCAGGGGTAACCCTGCGCGGGCAGGTTCAACAGAACCGCCAGAACCGGCGACAGGATCGTCAGCGCGAGCCCCGTCACCAGCCAATGCGCGAAAGCCTTCATCGCCACCGCGCCCTCCAGCGGCAAGGGGGCAGTCGCCAGCAGATCAAGGCTGCCGTCCTCGAAATCGAGGGCAAAAATGCGGTCGAGGCTGAGAAGGCAGGCGAGCAGCGCGCCGACCCAGAGGATGCCGGGCGCGATCCGGGCGAGGATCCCGCCCTCGGGACCGACGCCGAGCGGCACCAGCACCGCGACCAGCAGGAAGAAGGCAAGCCCGAGGCCGAAGCCGCCGCCGGCACGGAAGGCGAGTTTCAGATCGCGGATCAGAAGCGCATTCATGCGATGGCCTCGGCGAAAGGATCGTCGAAACCGGCGGCGACCGAGGGCCGGGCCTCGGCGCGGAACGGGTCCAGCTCCAGAACCCGCGCCTCGGAAAGGCCGAGGTCGATATGGGTGGCGATCAGCGCCGAGCCGCCCGCCGCCAGATGCCCGCGCACCACCCGCGCAAACAGCCCGACCGATTGCTGATCGAGCGAGACGGTGGGCTCATCGAGCAGCCAGACCGGCCGCCCCGTCACCAGCATCCGCGCAAGGCCGAGCCGGCGCTTCTGCCCGGCCGAAAGCTGCGCCGCGCGCCGCTCGCGCAGCCGCATCAGGTCCATCGCCTCCAGAGCCTGCTCCAGCCGGTCGCGCCCGAGGCCATGAACCGCGGCCCAGAAGGCCAGATTCTCGGTCACCGTCAGCGCGGATTTCAGCCCGTCGGCGTGGCTGGCGTAGGCGAGACTTTCAGGCGGGGCCGAGACATGGCCCGCCGCGGGCGGTTGCAGCCCGGCGACGGTGCGCAAAAGCGTGGTCTTGCCCACCCCGTTCGAGCCGCGCAGGATCAGCGCCTCGCCGGGAGAGAGCGTAAAGCTCATGCCCTCCAGCACGACCAGCCCGCCGCGCGACACCGCCAGATCCGAGATCACCAGTTCCATGGCATTGCCTTAACGCATTCACCCGCCGGAACAAATTCCTTCGAAGGAATTTGCAAAAATCTTCGAAGATTTTTGCCTCATCCCACCGGCAGAAGCGCCGCGGCGATCCGCCGTCCTTCCGAGAGCAGCACGTTATAGGTGCGGCAGGCGGCCGGAGAGGACATCGGCTCGACCCCGATTCCCGCGGCTTCCAGCGCCTCGCGGAAGGCCGCGGGCGGATGGGCGATATCCTTGCCCATGCCCAGAAGCAGCACGTCGATCCGGCCGTCCAGCGACAGGATCGACGCGCTGTCTTCAAGCCCGCCCCAGGGGCCGGCATCCCAGGGGGTGATCAGGCTCGCGCCGCGCAGCACATGCTCACTGACGCGGAAGAAGCCGGGCCCGTAGCCCGCAATGGGCTGGGCCTGGCCATAGCTGATCTCGGTCAGCCGCATCGCGGCTTACGCCTCGACATCGGCGAATTCGCTGCCGCCCGTCTTCTTGGGCTTGTCGCCGCGGTCCACGCCCAGATAAAGCACGATGTTTTTCGCCATATAGAGCGTCGACCAGGTGCCCAGAAGCACCCCCAGCACCATGGCGAAGACGAAGCCGCGGATCACGTCGCCGCCCCAGACCAGCAGCACGATCAGCACAAGCAGCGTCGAGGAAGCGGTCATCACCGTGCGCGAGAGCGTCTCGTTGGTGGTGAGGTTCATCATCTCGCGCAGGGGCATGCTCTTGTATTTGGCCAGATTCTCGCGCAGCCGGTCGAAGATCACCACCGTGTCGTTGACCGAATAGCCCAAGATCGTCAGCAGCGCCGCGACGATGGACAGATCGAAGCGCAACTGGAACAGCGCGAAGATCCCCACCGTCACGATCACGTCATGCAACAGCGCGGCGACGCAGCCCACCGCCATCTGCCATTCGAACCGCATCCAGATATAGACGAGGATCGCCGCCGATCCTGCCGCCACCGCGAGAACCGCCTTCCAGATCAGCTCGTTCGAGACCTTGGGGCCGACCGATTCCACCGCCGCGAAGACCACCGCCGGATCGACCGCCTGCAAGGCCGCCTCGACCTCGGCGATCATCTCCGGGGTGACCGCCTCTTCGCCCTCGCGCGCACCGATCCTGACCTGGGCCACATGCTGATCGGGACGGAAGGCCGGGTCGCGGACCTCCGAAATCGAGACATCGCCCAGGTTCAGCGCCGCCAGCGCCTCGCGATAGACGCCGACATCGACCTGGCTGGACGATTCGGTGCGGATCGTGGTGCCGCCCTTGAAGTCGACGCCGAAGTTCAGGCCCATCACCGCCACCAGGACCAGCGAGGCGAGGATCATGAAGATCGAAACGCCGAAGGTGACGATCTGATAGCGGAAAAAGTCGAAGCTGGTCTTTTCGGGGACGAGTTTCAGACGCCATGCCATGACTGCATTCTCCCCTTACACCACGATCGTCTTCGGACGTCTGCGGTTCATATAAAGCTCGATCACCAGCCGCGTCACATAGACGGCGGTGAACATCGAGGTGATGACGCCCAGCGTGAAGGTCACCGCAAAGCCCCGGACCGGACCCGAGCCGATCCAGAACATGATGAAGCCGGTGATCAGCGCGGTGATATTGGCGTCCATGATCGCCGAGAAGGCGCGCTCGAACCCGGCCTGACAGGCACGGTGCGGGGACGCGCCCTCGCGCAGCTCATCGCGTATTCGCTCGAAGATCAGCACGTTGGCGTCGATCGCCATCCCCATGGTCAGCACGATCCCGGCGATACCCGGCAGGGTCAGCGTGGCGCCGATGGCGGACAAAAGCGCGACCAGGATGATCACGTTCAGAACCAGCGCGACATTCGCGAACCAGCCGAACATGCCGTATGAGGCCACCATATAGACCAGAACCGCGATCATGCCGATGATCGCGGCCTTCTTGCCGGCCTCGATCGAATCCGCGCCCAGTTCCGGGCCGATGGTCCGCTCTTCCAGGAATTCCATCCTGGCGGGCAGCGCCCCCGCGCGCAAAAGCACCGCGAGTTCGGTGGTTTCCTCGACGGTGAACTGGCCGGTGATGATCCCCGCGCCGCCGGCGATATGGGTCTGGATCTGCGGCGCCGAGATCACCTCGTTGTCGAGCACGATGGCGAAGAGCTTGCCGATGTTGTTGGCGGTATAATCGCCGAACCGCCGCCCGCCCGAGGAATCGAAGCGGAAGCTCACCGCCGGGCGCTGGCGGTCATCAAAAGCGGGCTGGCTGTCGACCAGCTGCTCGCCGGTGACGACCGGGGTTTCCTCGACGATATAGTAAAGCCCCTGCTGATTGCGCGCCGGCAGCAGCAGATTGCGCGGCCCCGGGTTGGCGCCCGGGTCGGTGGTCGTTGAAACCACCGGATGGAAGGTCAGCTTCGCGGTGGTGCCGATCAGCGATTTCAGCTCTGCCGCCGAGCCGATCCCCGGCACCTGGATCAGGATCCGGTCGCTGCCCTGGCGCAGGATGGTGGGCTCGCGCGTGCCGGCCTGGTCCACCCGGTTGCGGATGATCTCAAGGCTTTGCTGCATGGTGCGGTCGTCGGTCGCGGTCTTTTCCGCATCGGTCAGCCGGATCACGATATCGGCGCCTTCGGCCGAGACGGTGATGTCCGAGGCCCCTGCCCCGGTCAGCGTCATCACCGGCGTCGCCAGTTTCTGCACCGCCGCCAGCGCCGCCTGGATGTTTTCCGGGTTCGAGATGGTGATCCGAAGCGTATCCTCGGGGGACGGCGCACGGCGCACGGCGCCCACCTGATCGCGGATGTCGCGCAAAGCGTCGCGCGCCTCGGGCCAGTAGCCGTCCATCCGCACCTTGTAGACGTCTTCGACCTGGACCTGCGCCAGCAGATGCGCGCCGCCCCTCAGATCGAGCCCGAGCGGCATCAGCGCCGAGGGCAGCCAGTCGGGCCAGAGCGTCAGATCGGCGGCCTGTTCCGCCGTGGCCACGCCATCGGCCTTTTGCACTGCGGCCGCGGCATCGTTATGGGTTTCCACCCGGGAATAGAAGGCGTTCGGCAGGGCCGCGATCATGCCCCAGAGGCAGACCAGCAGGATGAGAACACGTTTCCAGGTCGCTGTCGGCGTCATGTCTGCCTCTGACTTTGATATCGTCCGGTCCCCGCCGGGAACCGGGCCGGATCGGGCCCCGTCGCCGGGGCAAGGCCGGGGCTCAGGCCGAAGCCGCCTCGGTCTTGTTCAGCACCTGGGTGATCGTGTGGCGCACCACCTTGACCTTGACGCCCTCGGCGATCTCGACCTCGACCATGCCGTCTTCCTGGACCTTGGTGACCTTGCCGACGATCCCGCCCTGGGTGACGACCTGATCGCCGCGGCGCAGGGCCTCGACCATGGCGCGGTGTTCCTTCGCCTTCTTCTGCTGCGGCCGGATCATCAGGAAATACATGATCGCGAAGATCAGGATCAGCGGCAGGAACGAGGCGATGGCGGAACTTGCGCCGCCGGAACCGGCAGCCTGGGCGAAAGCGGGGGTGACGAACATGCGGGGTCTCTCCTGCGTGTGACTGGTTGGGGCGGCGGCGGCCGGGGCCCGCGCTTCCCGGATGAGTGGCCATGTAAGCGGTTTTTGCCGCTTGCGCCAGAGGAACCGCGACGGAAAGCCCGGCAAGCCACGCGGGCGTGAGGCGCTTCGCGCCCTTTTCCCGCCGCGCGGCATCTGGCATAAGCGCGCCGAAGCGAAAAAGACCCGCCAGAGCGAGAGAGCGAGACCAGCCATGCACGACATCCGCATGATCCGCGAAAACCCGGCCGCCTTCGACGCCGCGCTGTCGCGCCGCGGCCTCGCGCCGCTGTCGCCCGCGCTTCTGGCACTGGATGAGAGCCGCCGCGCGAAGATCCTCGCCGCCGAGACCGCCCAGGCCGAGCAGAACCGCGCCTCGAAAGAGGTCGGCGCCGCGAAGGCCCGCGGTGACGATGCCGAATTCGAGCGCCTGCGCGCGCTGGTGGCCGAGAAAAAGGCCGAGATCGCCCGGCTGACCCTTGAGGCCGATGCCGAGGACCGCGCGCTGAAGGATCAGCTCGCCACCGTGCCGAACCTGCCGCTCGCCGAGGTGCCGGAAGGCGCCGACGAGGACGGGAATGTCGAGATCCGTCGCTGGGGCGAGCCGCGCGCGCTCTCTTTCGCGCCGCGCGAGCATTTCGACATTCCGGGCGTGAAGCCCGGGATGGATTTCGAGACCGCGGCCAAACTTTCCGGCGCGCGTTTCGTGGTGCTGAAAGGCGCGGTGATCCGGCTGCACCGGGCGCTGGCGCAGTTCATGCTCGACACCCATGTAGAGGAACACGGGCTGACCGAGGTCTGGACTCCGGTTCTGGTGAAATCCGAGGCGATGTTCGGCACCAACCAACTGCCGAAATTCGCCGAGGACAGCTATCAGACCACCAACGGCTGGTGGCTGATTCCGACCTCGGAGGTCACGCTGACGAACAGCGCCGCGGGCGAGATCCTTGATGAGCGCGCGCTTCCGGTCCGCATGACCGCCCATACCCAGTGCTTCCGCTCCGAGGCCGGATCGGCGGGCAAGGACACCACCGGGATGCTGCGCCAGCACCAGTTCGAAAAGGTCGAGATGGTGACGCTCTGCACCCCCGAAACCGCGCTGGCCGAGCATGAGCGCATGACCGCCCAGGCCGAAGCGATCCTGCAAAAGCTGGGCCTGCCCTACCGCGTCGTGCTGCTCTGCACCGGCGACATGGGTTTCGGCGCGCAAAAGACCCATGATCTGGAAGTCTGGCTGCCGGGGCAGAACCGCTACCGCGAAATCTCCTCGGTCTCGACCTGCGGCCAGTTCCAGGCCCGGCGGATGAACGCGCGCTACCGCCCCGAGGGCGGCGGCAAGCCCGAGTTCCTCGCCACGCTGAACGGCTCGGGCCTCGCGGTCGGCCGCACCCTGATCGCGGTGCTGGAAAACGGTCAGCAGGAGGACGGCTCGGTCGAAATCCCCGCGGCGCTGCACGGCTACCTCGGTGGCAAAACCCGCATCAGCTCTGACGGCGCGCTGGTCTGAGGAAAAGAGCAAGGGCCGGTTCCCGGCCCCTCGCCTGCTACGCATAGATGGTTGCGCAAGAGGAAAGCCAGAGTCCCGCCCGCCCGGCCGGCCGGCACAAAAGAGGTCCGCGCCTTGCGGCGCGGATGCCTCCGGCGGGGATATTTAGAGACAGAAAATGATCGAAGGCGTCTCGCCTCATTTTCTGTCTGAAAATATCCCGAGGGGTGAGCCGCCGAAGGCGGCGAGGGGGCGAGCAGCCCCCTTTCTTACTTCTTCACCTGCTTGCCGGTGTGTTTCCTCAGCCGCGATGGCGTGTGGAATTTGCGCTCTTTGAACGGGTTCTGCTCGCCCTGACCGCGCAGGAAGATCCTGATCGGCGTCCCGGGCATGTCGAAATGGTCGCGCAAGCCGTTGACCAGATAGCGTTTGTAGCTTTCCGGCAACTCCTCGGGGCGCGAGCATTTGATCACGAAGCCCGGCGGGCGGGTCTTGGCCTGGGTGATGTAGCGCAGCTTGATGCGGTGGCCGCCGGGAGCGGGCGGCGGATGGGCCTCGGTCATCGCCGAGAGCCAGGAGTTCAGCCGCGCCGTCGGCACCCGGCGGTTCCAGGTGGCATGGGCGCGCAGGATGGCGTCGTGGAGCCGGTCCATGCCGCGCCCGGTCTTACCCGAGACGGTGACCAGCGGCGCGCCGCGCAGCTGCGGCAGGAGGCGCTCGAACATCTCCTTGAGTTCCGCCAACTTCTCCTGGCGCTCGCTCTCCAGATCCCATTTGTTGACCGCCACCACTACCGCGCGGCCCTCGGTCTCGGCGAAATCGGCGATGCGCAGGTCCTGGGTCTCGAAGGGGATCTCCACGTCGAGCAGAACCACCACCACCTCGGCGAATCGGACCGCGCGCAGCCCGTCGGCGACCGAGAGCTTTTCCAGCTTGTCGGTGACGCGGGCCTTCTTGCGCATCCCGGCGGTGTCCCAGATCCGCACCGGCGTGCCCATCCAGTCGGCCCTGACCGAGATCGCATCGCGGGTGATCCCCGCCTCGGGGCCGGTCAGCATCCGGTCCTGGCCGAGGATGCGGTTCACCAGCGTCGATTTCCCGGCATTGGGCCGGCCGATCACCGCGATTTGCAGGGGCTTCACGGCCGAGGGGCGCCAGGCTTCCTCGTCGTCTTCCTCCTCGCTGTCCTCGGGGATGTCGAGGTCGGTCAGCGGCAGGGTCTCGGCCTCGCGTTCGGCGAATTCGTCGCCCAGAGGGCGCAGCATGTGGTAGAGGTCGTCCATCCCCTCGCCGTGCTCGGCGGAAAGCCGGACCGGCTCGCCAAGGCCGAGGCTGTAGGCTTCCAGCGCGCCGGATTCGCCCGCGCGGCCCTCGGCCTTGTTCACCCCGAGAATCACCCGGGCGTTTTTCTTCCTGAGAATATCGGCGAAGGTCTCGTCCGAGGGCGTCACCCCCACCCGGCCGTCGATCAGGAACAGGCAGATATCGGCCATTTCGACCGCGCGCTCGGTCAGGCGGCGCATGCGGCCCTGGAGGCTGTCGTCGGTGATTTCCTCAAGCCCTGCGGTGTCGATCACGGTGAAACGCAGATCGAACAGCCGCGCGTCGCCCTCGCGCAGGTCGCGCGTCACCCCGGGCTGGTCGTCGACCAGCGCCAGCTTCTTCCCCACCAGCCGGTTGAAAAGCGTGGATTTGCCGACATTGGGACGGCCGACGATGGCGAGGGTAAAGCTCATGGCGCAACAGTTCTCCTGAAGCCAGCGGCCTTACACGCGAAAGCGTTCAGCGGAAAGCCAGAAGTTGGCCGTTGTTCGACACAACATAGAGCGTGCCACCCGCAACCGCGGGCTGGCTGGCCGCGCCGCCGGGGATCTCAGTTGTCGCGACCAGGGTGCCGTCGGTGGGCGAAAAGCCCCTGAGCACGCCGTCGCCCGAGGCGACCCAGAGCCGCCCGCCGGCCAGCACCGGGCCGTAATGGGCGGTGATGTCCTTGCGCTTGCGGACTTTCTCGGCGGTGTAATAGGGCAGATCGACCGCCCAGATCACCGCGCCCGTCGCGGCATCGAGCCGCGCCAGCCGCGCCTCGTCGGAGACGAGGAACACCGATCCCCCCGCCACCGCGAGCGGCCCGAGCGCACCTTCCTCGGCCGACCAGATCCGCTCGCCCGAGGCCGTGTCGAGCGCAACGGTGCGCCCGGCGGCCGTGCCGGTGTAGAGCCGGTCGCCCACCAGCGCCGCGTCGCCGGTCACGTCCTGGGCCTCGCCATAGGCGATGCCGGGGCGGCGGCCCGCGATGGATTCCTGCCAGACTTTGGTGCCGCCGCCAATCTTCAGCACCGCGATCAGATCGCCCGCGCCCGAGGGGAAGATCACCGCACGCTCGCCCACCGTGGGCGCCGCCGCGCCGAGATAGCCCGCGAGGCCAGGGGTTCCGGTCACATGCCAGACCACCTTGCCGTCGGCCGCATTCAGCGCCCAGGCCGCGCCGTCGCGGCCGGTGGCATAGACCACGCCATCCGCCACCGCGGGGGCGCCATGAACCGGCGCATCCATGCGCTGGCGCCATGCCACTGCGCCGGAGGCCGCGTCCAGCGCGACGATCTCGCCGTAAGCGGTGCTGACGTAGAGCCGCCCGCCCTCGGCGGCGAGCCCGCCGCCCGAAACCCGCCCGCCGCGGTCGGTGGTGGGCGTGAGGTCGGCCTGCCACAGCAGCGCGCCCGAGGCAGACACCGCCGAGACCACCATCGCCGCATCCAGCGCGAAGGCGCGGCCACCCGCCACCACCGGCGCGGCCGCGATGCGGGCGCGGCGCGACGAGCCCTCGCCCACCGATGTCGCCCAGATCAGCCGGGGCGCGGCCGAGAGCGCGGCATGGGGCGCGTGGTGGCGGGCATTGCCGCCGCGCTGCGCCCATTCGGCATTCTGCTGCTGCCCGGGCAGGCTGATCGCGGCCGAGCCGCGCACAGCAGCCGCATCGCGCGAGGAGGATCCCTCCAGCACGTCGCGCACGTCGATCCGTTCGCCCGAGAGGATCACCTCGCGCTCGCCGCAAGCGCCAAGCAGCGCCAGTCCCAGAGCCGCACCCGTCAGCCAGCCGATCCGCCGTTCCATGTCCAGGTCCTGCCCCTTCCGTCTTCTTCGCTCTGGCCGCCGCGCGGGCGTCAGTCTTCCTGTTCTTCCGCCGCGGGCGCCGCCGCCTCTGCCCCGGCCGAAGCCGGAACCGCAGGCGCGCCGCCGAGCGCGGTGACCACCTGGCCCGCGCGCGCGCGCAGGCTGGCGCCGGCATCCTCGGCCGTGGTCAGCGCCACCAGCGCCTGGATGGCCCCGGCGCTGTCGCCTTCCTCGATCAGAAGGTAGGCAAGCTGTTCCGCCGCCAGCGCCCGGTAGGGCCGGCCCGCGCCCGCGATACCCTCAAGCGACGCGCGCCGTTCGGCCAGCGGCATATCCGCTCCGGCCACCCCGACCCGGCGCAGAATCGCCAGATCGCGCCAGGCCGGCGCCAGCGTCGTATCGGCGATCACCGCATCCAGCGCGGCGAGCGTGGCCTCGCGGTCCTCGCCCGGGTCCGAGGCCGCGATCAGATCGCGGATCACCACCTGGGTTCCGGTCGCGGGCACCGCGGCCAGCGCCTCGCGCCGCGCCTCGGGCGAGCCGGTGTCGAGCGCGTCGATCAGCGCATCGCCGAAGCCCTCGGCCCGTGCCGCCTCGCGCGCCTTCGACCATTGCGTGAAGGCGGTGCCGCCGACGATCACCAGGATCACCACGCCGCCGATCCAGCCGTAACGGCGGAACAGCCCATAGAGCCGGTCGCGGCGCAGTTCTTCGCTGACTTCGTCGATGAAGCTGTCGGGATTGCTCACGGGCCGGGGCCTTCCTGCCTTTGGTCTTTGTCTCGCCTCGTCTTACAGGGATTCCCGCCGGATTGCCAAGTCCCGGCCGGCGGGCTCAGACGAAAGCCGCGCGGGCCTCACAGCCCCTCCAGCCTTTCGCGATACAGCGCGATCCGGTCGCGATAAGGGCCGTCGGGCATCCGTCCCCCGGCCTCAAGCGCCTCCAGCACGCCGATTGCCTCCTGCAACAGAAGCGAGCCGTCCTGATAATAGAAACTGGCGCGGTAAAGTCCGTCGGCCAGTTCCACGAGATTCATCGCATCTTCCGGCCGGGTGCCGGCGATCCAGCGCATGATCGCCAGCGACTGCTCCTCGATCGGGCGGCCCTGCTCGTAATTGCCTTCAAAATACCAGCTGTCCGCCAGGTGGCGCAAAGCATAGCCGAGGTTGCGCTGGTCATCGGGCGAATCCGGCACCTGGCCCGCGATCCAGCGGCGCAGGGCGATACCGGCCTCCAGCTCCACCCGCGCAGCCGGATAATCCTGCATCGCCAACAGCACCTCGCCGGCCTTTTCCAGCGCAAAAGCGTAGTCGCGCGCGGCGGGAACGCTCCAGGGATCCTCCGAGGAGATCGCATAGGCCAGCGCCGCCATGTCGCGATAGGCCCGCAGCGCCGAGGCCAGATCCCCGGCGGCGAAAAAGGCCTGGCCCAGCCGGTTCGCGGCACTCACCCGCTCGCCCGGCACCAGCGGATCGAGCGGGCGCATCGCTGCGATCTGTTCCATCAGGCTGACCGAACGCTGGCCGAGCGGCACCGCGGCGGCGGCCTCGTTCAGCGCCACCAGCGCCCCGATCTGCAGGTTCAGCGCCCCCGCCAGTTCACGCATCGACAGGTGATCCGCGGGCATTTCCGCAAGCAGCGCCTCGCGGATCGCAATCGCCTCGTCGAGATAGCCGCGCGCGGTGGCGGCATCGCCGAGGCCCAGATACAGATCGCCGATATCGACCAGCGAAGCGGCCACGTCGCGGCGGTATTGCGCCACGCGCGGGTCGCTTTCCACAAGGCTGCGGCGCAGGTCGAGCGCCTGCTGAAACAGCGCCAGCGCCGCGTCGTAATCGCCCATCCCCATCGAGGCCAGCGCCATCTTGCCATAGGCCACCGCCAGATCGCGCTGGCGCGGCAGATTGCCGGGGTCGATGGCCACCATCGCCTCGCGCAGCTCGCGGCTTTTGCCGAAGGCCTCCAGCGCGCCCGCGGGATCGCCCTCTTTCATGTGCAATTCGCCGAATTTCTCCCAGGAGTTCGACAGATCGCGCAGCCAGACCGCATTCTGCGGGTCGAGTTCGCTCAGGCTTTCGCGCAGGCCCTGCGAATGCTGATAGGCCATCATCGCCGAGCCGACATCGCCCATCCCCAGATGGATATCGCCGATCCGCTCCCAGGCGACCGAGGAATCGCGCCGCCGCCGCGTGTTGCCGGGGTCGAGTTCGGCCAGTTCCTCGCGGATCCTGAGCGCCTCGTTGTAGATCGCCAGCGCGGTGTCGTAATCGGCTTCGGCGAACATCATGTCGCCAAGCCGCTCCAGGCTGACCGAAAGATCGCGGCGCAGGTCCTGGTCGTCGGGGAAACGGTCCACCAGCCGCTGCGTCAGCTCCAGCGAAACGTCGAAGGCGGCGCGGGCGCTCTCGTAATCGCCCATGGCGGCATGGACATCGCCGATCCGCTCATGGGTGTAGGAAACGTCGCGGAGCGCGGTCACGCTTTCGGGGTCGAGGTCGAGCAGCAGCAGGAAGATCTCGCGCGCCTCCTCATGCGAGACCAGCGCCGCCTGGTAATCGGCCAGCAGATAGCGCACAAGGCCGTGGCTGTTCGACAGCAGCGCCGCCTCGCGCATCAGATCGGTATCGTCGGGCGCCTGCGAGCGCAGCGCCAGTGCCGCCTCATAGGCGCGGATATAGCTGTCCTCGGCCTCGCGCAGATGGCCCTGCTGGATCATCACCTCGCCCACCGCCTGGCGTGCCCAGATCAGCTCGCGCTGCCAGCCGGTGTCTTCGGGCTCGGCCCGCGACATCGCCTCAAGGAAATCGACCTGCGAGAGATAAGCCCCGAGCGCGCCGTAGCTGTTCCCGGCCACCTGATAGAGATCGCCCAGATCCCCCATCGCCACGGCATAGGCCAGTTTCGCCTCGCGGTCGGGCAGATCGGCGCGGATCCCGGTGTAAAGCTCGGCCGCGAGGGTCAGATCGCCGATCGCCAGGTCGTAGCGCAGGGCGGTGCGCGCGACATTGGCGTTCATGATATGGGTCGAAGCCTCGGACAGGGTGCGGATGATATTCGTCTCGCGCGTCGCCACCCGCGCCTGCGCGTCGATCCCGGCGGCCTCGGTCAGCAGTTCGCGCGCGCCCTCCTGCGAGCCGAGCGCCGCAAGCTCCTCGGCCTTCGCCCGCAGATCGGCCACCCGCGGATCGTCGGAGGCGTATTTCATCAGATCCGACTGGAAGGCCATATAGGCCCGCGCCGCCTCTTCCAGCTTGCCGCGGCGGTCTTCGGCGGGGGCGGATTTCAGATTGCCCGAGATCATCGCGCGGTAGAGCGGCGCCAGCGGGATGTCGTTCACCGCCGCCATCTGCTCAACCTCGGCGCGCAATTCGGGGGTGAATTCCGACATCGCCAGCAGCAGAAGCTCGCGTTCGGGCAGATCGCCCTTGCCGGTGATATAGAGGAGCCGCGGCAGGCCGCTTTCGATATAGGGCAGCTGACGCCCGCGCGAGCGGTCGTAGACATCCTGCTGCACCAGCGTCAGCGCCGATTTCAGTTCCACCCCTTTGGTGGCGAAATGGCGCAAAAGCGCGGCGGTGAAGGGCGAGTTCTTCCCGGTCCCGTCCGAGGCGGTCTCGCCCGGGGCGGCGGCGAAGGCGAAGACCACCCCGTCGGCGCGACCGATCCGGCCAAGGCCGGGAACGGGCTTCGCCGCCTCGGGCGGGTCGTCCGCCAGCGCCACCGCGCCGCGCCCGTCGGGGTCGGGCGTGCCCTGCCCCGCGAAAGGATCGTCGCGACAGGCGTCGAGCAGGAAGACCGCATTCGCCGAAACCGCGGCAAGCGTCTCCTGCACCTCCGAGAGCGGCAGCGCCGAACCCGTCAGCCCCGCGACCGATTTCGCCTCGGCATCGGTCGGCAGAAGGTAGTTCACCCCGTCGATCGCCACGCCATGGCCGGCGTAGAACACCAGCGCCAGATCGGCCCCCGCCCCGTCCTCGCGGAAATCCTCCAGCGCGCGGCGCATCCGCCGCAGATCGCGGTCGGTCTCGGTCCAGACCTCGAAGCCGAGGGCCTTGAGCATATCCTCCATCGCCCGGGCATCGTTCACCGGATTGGAGAGCGGGCGCAGGTGGCGGTAATCCTCGGTGGCGAGGATCAGGGCGACGCGCTTCTCGGCCATGGCCGCGGCGGCCTGACCGAAAAGAAACACAGCGACAAAGAGAAAGCGGCGAAACATCGCAAAGACCCGGGCTCTGCCCGCCAGTCTCGCTGCGCCGCCCGGGGGCGTCAAAGGGAAAATACCCCGCCCCCGTGCGGAGAACCCGACCTCGCAAAGGGGGCGCAGCCCCCTCGCGCCTGCGGCGCTCACCCCCGGGGTATTTATATCAGGATGAAAGCATACGACCCCATCCCCGCTCTTATGCTTTCACCCTGATCCAAATACCCCCGCCGGAGGCATCCGCCGCGTTCCACAGACGACCGGTCCGGCAGGAACGCGGACTCTCACCCCCCCCTGGCGAGCGGGCGGCGCCCTTTCGGCCCCGGCCAACCGCCCGGCGAAGACGCATGCTACACCTGATCCGGATCCTTCCGCCGGACGGGATCAGGCGAGCGGACCCGCAGGCGCGGGCCCATGCCGTTCATCCTGCCGCAATATCCCCGCCCTCGGGCCGACGCCGGCCCAAGGGTGCTCAGGCCGCCTCTTCCTCTTCGGCGCGCTGCTGCGCCCACATCGCGGCATAGCGGGCGCTGCGGGCCAGCAACTCCTCATGGGTGCCGCTCTCGATCACCCGCCCGGCCTCCATCACCAGGATCAGATCGGCCTCGGCGATGGTCGACAGCCGGTGCGCGATGGTGATCACGCTGCGGCCCTGGCCCATTTCGCGCAGCGACTCCTGGATCGAGCGTTCGGTCTGGGTGTCGAGCGCCGAGGTCGCCTCGTCGAGAATCAGGATCGGCGGGTTCTTCAGGATGGTGCGCGCGATTCCCACCCGCTGTTTCTCGCCGCCCGAGAGTTTCAGCCCGCGCTCGCCCACCATCGTCTCATAGCCCTCGGGCAGGCTTTCGATGAAATCGTGGATCTTCGCGGCCCGGGCGGCGGCGATGACCGCGGCATCGGTGGCATCCTCGCGGCCATAGGCGATGTTGTAGCGGATGGTGTCGTTGAACAGCACCGTATCCTGCGGCACCACGCCGATCGCCTCATGGAGCGAGCTTTGCGTCACCTCGCGGATGTCCTGGCCGTCGATGCGGATGCTGCCGCCGGTCACGTCGTAGAAACGGAACAACAGCCGCGCCACGGTGGATTTCCCCGAGCCGGAATGGCCGACCAGCGCCAGCGTCTGGCCCGGCTCCACCCGGAAGCTCACGCCTTTCAGGATCTCGCGCGAGGGATCGTAAGAGAAGCGCACCGCATCGAACTCGATCCCGCCGCCCTGCACAGCCAGCGGCTCTGCCCCGGGCGCGTCAGTCACTTCGGCGGGCTGCGACAAGAGGCCGAACATCTGCCCCATATCGACCAGGGCCTGGCGGATCTCGCGGTAGACGGTGCCGAGGAAGCCCAGAGGCATGGTGATCTGGATCATATAGGCGTTGACCATGACGAAATCGCCCACCGTCAGCCGCCCGGCCTGCACCCCCGCCGCCGCCATCACCATCACCGCCACAAGGCCGAGGGTGATGATCAGCGTCTGGCCGATGTTGAGCGCCGAGAGCGAGAGCCCGGTCTTCACCGCCGCCGCCTCGTAGAGACGCATCGCACCGTCGTAGCGCGCCGCCTCGCGCGCTTCGGCGTTGAAATATTTGACGGTTTCATAGTTCAGCAGGCTGTCGACCGCCTTCTGGTTGGCGTCGGTGTCCTGGTCGTTCATCTCCTGGCGGATCTTCACCCGCCATTCGGTGACCTTGAAGGTAAACCAGACATAGATCGCGATGGTCACCGCCACCACCGCCGCGTAACTCCAGCCGAAGGCGAAGGCGAAGATCAGCGTGATCAGCGTGAGTTCGAGGATCAGCGGCCCGATGGAAAACAGCAGGAAGCGCAGGAGGAACTCGACCCCCTTCACGCCGCGCTCGATGATGCGCGAGAGGCCGCCGGTGCGGCGCGAGATGTGATAGCGCATGCTGAGGCGGTGGATATGGCTGAAGGTATCGAGCGCGAGGCGGCGCAGCGCGCGCTGGCCGACGCGGACGAAAACCGCATCGCGCAATTCCTGGAACGCCACCGCGCCGAGCCGGGCGAGACCATAGGCCACCACAAGGCCGATGGCGCCGATGGCCATGACCCGCGCAGGATCGGTTGCGCCCTCGCCGGTCAGCGCATCCACCGCCAGCTTGTAGAACCAGGGCGTGATCACCGAGACCACCTTGGCCACCATCAGGAACAGCATGGCGATCACCACGCGCCGGCGCACCCAGGCCTGGTCGCGGGGCCAGAGATGCGGCAGCACGCGGGCGATGGTCTGCCAGCCGCTGGCGGCGGGCTCGGGGCCGGGCCGCGTGGATCCGGGGGTCGATGCGGGGGGAGATTCGGGGACGGCGCCGTTCGCGGGCAGGGACTCGTCAGGGCGGGGCATGAGGTTCTTTCGGAAGATGGCGGCCGGAGGGGAAGGCTTGCTTTCCCGGCCCGGCGGGGCTATCCATATTTCAAGAGTTCATGAATAGTTGAAGGATGGACCGGAGTAAAGCCCTCGCCGCACTGTCCGCCCTCGCCCACGGCGACCGGCTGGACCTGGTCCGCCTGCTGTTCGCGGCCGGTGCCGGAGGCATGGCGGCGGGAGAGATCGCCCGCACGCTCGGGCTGTCGGCGTCGCGGCTGTCGTTCCATCTGGCGCAGCTGGAACAGGCGGGGCTGATCGGCTCGCGCCGGGTCGCGCGCAACGTGATCTATGCGGTGGACGCGCAGGGCCTTGGCGCCACGATCCGTTACCTGCTGAACGACTGCTGCGGCGAGGATCCCGAGGTGATCGCCTGCTGCCGCGGCTGCGGCGCGGGCGAAGCGGAAGCGGCGGATCGGGACCGCGGCTGACCCTGCATGGGCCGCTCATCGGCCCTGACGGGCCTCTTCGCTCAGCGATGACGCCCGTCAGGGCGGAAGAGCGCCCGGCGCATCAGCGTCCCGGGATGGTGAAGACCTGGCCGGGATAGATCAGATCGGGGTCTCGGATGCGGTCGCGGTTGGCCTCCCACAGCTGGACATAGAGGATCCCTTCTCCCAGTTCGCCCCGCGCGATGGCCCAGAGCGTATGGCCGGGCTGCACCGTGATCGTGACCGGCGGCCCCATCGCGGGCGCCGCGGTCGCGACAGAATCCCCGGCGGGGACGGAGAGCGTGTCCTCCACAGCGGCAGGCGGCGGCGCGATGGCCGCAATCCCTGCCCCGGTCGCGGCGGTTTCCTGCGCGGCGGGCGTCTCGTCCGTTGCGGCAGCAAGTGCCTCGGGCGTCTCGCGCCGGAACGGGGTTTCGAACCGGCCCGTCACCTTGCCAGCCTCGTCGATCTGATCCACCCGCAAGCTATAGAGCCCCGGCGCCACGGCATCGAGCGCCGCGAGCCATTTGCCGTCTGCCCCGACCCTCGCCTCGCCGCCCGCGGGAGCATTGTCGAGATAGAGCCGGACCCAGGCCCCCGGCGTCCCGCTGCCGCCGATCTGCACGAGGCCTGGCGCGGGATAGGTGATGGTCTCGACCGCCACCGGCAGCAGCGCAGATGCGGCCCCGTTCAGCGCGACGGCCCCCTCCTCACCGATCATCAGCGCCACGGATTTCTCCTCCGCCGCGGGCACCGCGCTGTCGGGCGGCGCATCTGCCGCTACGGTTTCGTCAGGCACGGCGGCAGCAGGCGGCGGTCCTGCGATCGGGCCGAGCGCCACCACCTGATCCGGGCGGATCCGCCGCCCGTCGGCCAGTTCCATCTCCAGCATCATCAGCGAGGGGGCGGGATCGGGCGCAAGCGTTGTGACCAGCGCGAATTCGCCGCCCGGGGTGACGGTCGTCTCCGCCACCGCGACCCCGTCGATCAGGATCCCGACCCGCGCGCCCGGCTCGCCCCGCCCGGCGATCGTGGCATGTCCCCCGGGGGTGACGAGCCAGGTGGTGATCAGCGGTCCGGCGGTCTCCGGCACAGGCTCAGCCAGGGGTTCGGGCGAAAGACCCGCTGGCAGAGGGATTTCGGCCCCCCCCGCGGCAGCCGGATCCTGCGCGGCGGGGACGGCAGGAGAAATTCCGGCTTCCGCAGCGGCGGGTGTTTCGGCCCCCGCTTCCTGCCCGGACGGCGCGGAACTGCCTTCCGGCACGGCGCCGTCCGCCGGGATTTCGGCAGCCCCCGGCGTGCCGGCAACCAGCCTCTGCGCGGGCGGACCCTCCACAACTCCGGGCCGCAGCAACAGCCAGGCGGCCAGAACCGCCCCGGCGGCGGCCACCGCCACAATCCCCCCGCGCGCACCCGCGCCGATCGCCATCCAGGCCCTCATCGCCTTCCCCTTTCCGGCCGGTCGCCGTCCCGGCCGGTCTTCGCCGCAGCCACCGCCAAACGCCCGGTTTCCCATCGCATCGCTGCGGCTTTTCGCTTAAGAAAACCCCGATATCGCCCCCGCTGGCAACCGAATTCAGGAGTTCCCATGCAGCTTCCCTCGATCTGCGTCTTCTGCGGCTCGCGCCCCGGAACCAACCCGGCCCATGCCGCAGCCGCCCGCGCCTTCGGCGAGACCATCGCCCGCGAGGGCTGGCGGCTGGTCTACGGCGCGGGCGACGTCGGGCTGATGGGCGAGGTGGCACGCGCCGCCCAGGGCGCGGGCGCCCCCGCGCTCGGGGTGATCCCGGTGCATCTTCTGGGGCTGGAGAAAGGCAAACGCGACCTGACCACCTTCGTGATCACCGAGGACATGCACGAGCGCAAGAAGGTCATGTTCATGAACTCCGACGCGGTGGTGGTGCTGCCCGGGGGCGCGGGCAGCCTCGACGAATTCTTCGAGGTGCTGACCTGGGCGCAGATCGGGCTGCACGGCAAACCGATCTTCCTGCTGGACATCGGGGGCTACTGGCGGCCGCTGACCGCGCTGATCGACCATGTGATCGCCGAGGGCTTCGCCGCGCCCTCGCTCAATGACCTGTTCCGCAGTGTGGACAGCGTGGACGAACTGACCGCCGCGCTGCGCGACTACCTTGCCGAAGGCCCGCAAAGCCGCTTCATCCGCCCGGTGCCGGACCAGCCCCGCGGCTGAAGCCCCCTTTTCAGCGTCCGCTTCTTGCGGCAAGCCGGGAAAGGGGGCCCTGCCCCCGTCTCCTTCGGAGACTCCCCCGGGGTATTTCGGTCAGGATGAAAGAGCTTTTCATCCTGATACAAATACCCCCGCCGGAGGCGTCCTGTGGCAGCGAGAAGCGCTCGGGCGGGCAGGAGAGCCGGCCCGCGTCACGTGCTGCCGGAGCTCACCTTGCCGCAAGTATCCCGCCCGGAGGCGGTGAAAGTGCGACGCAAGCCCTTTTCATCTGTCCTCAGATATTCCCGGCGCCGGACGACGGGGCGCGGCTGTCAGGGCCTCTCGCCGGGAAGCGTCACGCGCTCTGCCCGGTAGCCCGCGTCGCGCAGCATGGCCACCAGCCCCAGATCACCCGGCAGATGCGAGGCGCCGACCGCGACCAGCGCGCCGCCCTCGTCGAGCAGCGGGCGCAAAGCATCCATCCACATCGCATTGCGCTCGATCAGCAGATAGCCGTTCGCCAGCGCCTCGGTTTCGCGCCCGCGCGCCTCGCCGAGGGTGTTGCGCAGCCATTCCGAGGACCAGGCGTCGAGAAGGCCGATCCGCCCCTCGCGGTAAAGCGCGAAGCTGGTCTCGCGCACGCCCTTCTCCACCGATTCCGGCCCCAGATAAAGCGCATAGGACAGCACCGCCGCCCGCGCCGCCGCCGCGCGGTGCGGCTCGTTGAGCTGATCGCCGAATTCCCAGGGCTTTTGCAGCCCCGTCACCTGCGCACCGCCGAGCCAGGCCTGCTGCGCGATGTAATAATCCTGCCCGGGCAGAAAGCCGGACAGGTAATCCGCGCAGGGATCGGCGAGCAGCAGGCTGAGAACGCCCGCATCGGTCATCTGCGGCAGGTAATCGCGCATCCAGCCGAAGGTTTCGGCACGCTGGTAGATATAATCGCGCCAGGGCTGCGGGATATCGGTGCGCGGATCGGGCTCGGCCGGAAAGGGCAGCCACATCCAGTTCTGGTCGTAGCTGCGGCGCAATTCCGCCGGGCTGTCGGCAAGAGGATCGAATTCCAGCGCCACCACCCGCGCCGCGGCGATCACCTCGCGCAAGGCGTCCGGCAGATCGAGAATCGCCGGATCCGGCACGTGATACGTGCCCCAGAGATGCGACACCTCGCCCCCGGCCGCGGTGATCCGCCACAGCTTGCCGGTGCCGTTCGGTATCTGTGCCGCCGCGGCCTCCCAGCGGGCCTCGGCCCCGGGCGTCAGGATGTTGCGGTCGATCACCGCTTCGCCCACCAGGCAGGCCTCGGGGGTGAACCAGTCCTGCGCCGCCAGCGGCAGCGGGGCGCCGAGAAGCGCGGCGAGGATCGGCGCGGACAGCCGCAGGCGCATCGGGAAACTCCGGCAGAGGTTAAGACAAGGCCCCGCGCGCCGGGGCGCACGGGGCCGTTTTGCCCGGACCGGGCCGAAACCCGGAACCCGGCCTCAGAGCCGCGCGGCGACCGCTTCCCAGTTCACCAGCTTGTCGAGGAAGTTGGTCAGGTAAGCCGGGCGCTTGTTGCGGAAGTCGATGTAATAGCTGTGCTCCCAGACATCGCAGCCCAGAAGCGCGGTCTGGCCGAAGCAGAGCGGGTTCACGCCGTTCTCGGTCTTCGTGACCTTCAGGCTGCCGTCCTTGTCCTTCACGAGCCAGGCCCAGCCCGAGCCGAACTGGCCTGCGCCGGCGGCCGAGAATTCCTCTTTGAACTTGTCGACCGAACCGAAGGCCTCGGTCAGCGCCTTGTCCAGCGCGCCCGGGATCTTCTTGCCCTCGCCCGGTCCCATCACTTCCCAGAACAGGTTGTGATTCCAGTGCTGCGAGGCGTTGTTGAAGATGCCGTTTTGCGCCACGGCGCCAGCCTGATAAGTGCCCTTGACGATCTCTTCGAGGGATTTGTTCTCCCATTCGGTGCCGGCGATCAGCTTGTTGCCGTTGTCGACATAGGCCTTGTGATGCAGGTCGTGATGGTATTCCAGCGTCTCTTTCGACATGCCGAGCGGCGCGAGGGCGTCATGGGCATAGGGAAGATCGGGAAGGGTGAAAGCCATCGGAAGAACTCCTGTCCGGGAATTTGCGCTACCATGGGAATAAGGGCTCAACCGTCGGGAAGGTCAAGCCCGGCAAAGAGATGCCAGCCGCGGCGGCAGGTCCTGGCCGATGGAGCAAGGACAGGCCCGCCCAACCGGCGGAGCCGGCTTACGCAGGTTTCAAAGGGCTTTCAGCGCCTCGGGCATGGCATCGACATAGGCGGCGGGCAGGTCCCCGGCCACCCTGCCCCGGCGCACAAGCTCGTCCAGGAGATGCAGCACCAGCGAATGGCTTTGAAACACCGCCGCCGCCAGCAGCGCCAGATGCGCGATCTGATCATCGGCGAATGCGGCGATCTTCGTCAGATCGCGGATGTAAACCGCATCGCCGTCGACCAGCTGATCCGACACCCGCCGCGGCCTGAGCCGCGACTTCTGTGAATTGGCAAGCGGACGGGAGGTGCCCGAGAGGAATTTGTGCAGCGTAAAGCCCTGACGGCGCAACTCGTTGTCCACCCCGCCCATCATCGGCTCGTTCCGGTAGAGCCGGTGATAGCGCAGCTCGACAATCACGCAGACCGCCCGCTCCAGCACCTTTTCCGCGCCGGCGAAGACGAGGTTCTCGCCGCCCTGGATGTCGATCTTCATCAGATCGAACCCGGGCAGATCCGCCAGCGCGTCGAGCGCCACCGTCTCCATCGCGATCTCCTCCTCGACTTTGGACCATCGCGGGCCGCCGACCAGCCGCATCGCCGCGGCATCCGGCTCGAAGATCGAGGTCAGGCCCGAACTGCGGCAGATGCGCAGCGTCGCCGGGCTGCCATCGCCCACCGCATGCGGGAAATAGATCTCATCCCCGGATTTCGTTTCAAGAAGCGCTGCGAAAGCCGAGGGCTGCGGCTCGAACCCCACCACGCGGCAGTTGCCGGATTTCAGCAGATCCGCATAGGGCGGCACATTGACCGGATTGGCCCCCACGTCGACGATGGTGGTCTTGCGCGGGAAGGACAGCTCCCGCAGCAGAAATCGCACGGTTTCAGGCAGATCGCCGGGCATGGTTTCCTCGTGCCAGGGGCGCCGGAAGACGGCGCGGAAAACGGGCGGCGGCGCGCAGCCGCCTGCGGCGCGGGTCGCGCTCAGAGCTGTGCACAGGGGCCCGAGACGGTGCGGGCGGGCGGGTAATCCCAGCCATCGACCCAGCCGGTGACGGTGATGGTTTTTCCGGTCGCATCGAATCCCGCCTTGTAGGCGAAGCGGGCGGTGCGCGCGCCCTGGTGCTCGGCAAGCCTGACCTTCCAGCGCATGCCGATCACGCCGTCTTTCACCGCCAGCCTCACGGGGACGAAATCGCCGCTGATGTCGGTGATCTGCGGATCGCTGACCCAGGCCTCGCCGCGCGCGCCGTCCCACAGGATCAGCAGCGAGCCCGAGAAGAACGCGGTCTTGTCGTTGACCGGCGCAAGATCGCATTTCCACAGGCTGCCCCCTGCCAGCGCGGGCAAGGTGCAGGACAAGACGCTGGACAAGGCGAGAAGACCGGCCGCGGCAATGCGTTTCATGAAAGATCCCGTTCAACCTGTCAGGCCCGGCGAAACCCGCCGCACGGCACAGGAAGACAGGTTCCGCCCCCGCCCGTCAAGAGCCCCGGGACACCCCGGGGGCCGCCCCTGCACGGCCCCGGCCGCCGGTTTCACGAATCAACGGGGGCCGTGGGGTATTCGGATCAGAAGAAGGCAGCGCGAGCCTTGTGCAGCACAGCCCGCGCCGTACGGCGGTTCAGCCGCCGGGCTTTTCGGCCCTGCACTGGCCATAGACCACCGTGGGGGTGTTGTCATATCCATGCGGCCAGCCCCGGACCGAAATCCGGCCGGTCTCCGGTGTCAGGCTGGCGATATATTCGACCTTCGCCTTGCGGCTGGCCTGGGCGGGAAGATTCGCCACCGTCCAGTTCAGCGTGATCCTGTCACCCTTGCGCCCGACTTTCGCCGGAAGCGGCTCCTCGTAGATGGACGCGATCAGCGGGTCGTAAACTATAGCGACCCCCGCATCGGAATCGAGCACGATGATCAGCGGCGTCGCGCTGAAGGACGCGCCCGGCGGCGCCTTCAGATCGCAGCGAAGCACCTGCCCGTCTGCATGGGCGAAAGTCGCGACAAGCGACGCGGCAAGAAAACTGCCGAAAAAGAGATGGCGCAAAATATCCTCCGGGGAATCGCAGTGACAGAACAATCGTTCTGCCGATCTGAAACCGGCCGGCGCGCCGTGGCAAGCCCGCCGGGCCGATTTTTGCGCTCAGATCTCGCTGCCCGGCAGTGCGGAATGGGTCAAAAGGCCCATCACATAGCCCGCGACCGAGCGGAAGCAGACGACGGTATAGCCGCCCTCGCCCGCCCAGAACGCCGCCGCCACCTGGCCAAGGCGCGAGCGGCGCAGCTCTTCCCCCACCGTATCCATATCGGCGGGCGAGAGCTTGCGCAGCACCTGGTCGGCCTTTTCGCCCTCGATGCGGAACACCGCGCGGGCGTCCGAGACATCGGCGGCAAGGTGATGGGTGCCCGCAAGCCCGCCTTCCAGCGCCGCCATCGCGGCCGCAACGCCGTGATAGGGCAGGATCAGCAGATATTCGTCCGGGCTCATCCAGCCGCAGCTCATGCCGCCCTGATGGGTGATCCGGCGCGGCTGCGGCAGATCGCAGCCGCTGGCCGCCTTCACCGCTTCCGCAAGCCCCGGAGTGCCGGGTTTCGCGCGCAGGGTGATCATGCCGACCGGGCCGATCTCGCGCACACGGACGAAGCCCTCGCTCTGGGCGCCGTTCAGCGCCGCAACCGGATCAGACATTCTGTTTCTCCCCTTCCGGGTCATAGAAGACCGGGCTGACGACTTTGGCCGAAACACCGGCGCCGCCGCTGGCCGAGGTGAACTCCACCACCTCGCCCATCCGCGCCGGGCCGTTCTTCAGGAGGCCCATGGCGATGCCGCGCTTCAGCGTGGGCGAGTAATAGGTCGAGGTGATCCGGCCCTGGGCATTGCGGAAGCCGTATTCGTTGCTGCCCGGCGCGGTGACATAGGCGCCATCCGGGATCACCGATCCGTCCAGTGCCTCGAAGCCGACCAGTTTCCAGCGATCATTCGAGGCAAGGAAGCTCCGCTGCTGGCCGCGTTTGCCGAGGAAGTCTTCCTTCTTCTTCGACACCGCCCAGTCGAGGTTCAGGTCCTGCGGGATCACCGTGCCGTCGGTCTCGTCACCGATCATGATGAAGCCCTTTTCGGCGCGCAGCACGTGCAGCCCCTCGGTGCCGTAGGGCATGGCACCAAGATCGGCGCCGAGCCGGTGGCAGAGCTCCCAGAAGGCCGCGCCATGGCTCGCGGGAACCGCGATCTCGTAGCTGAGCTCACCCGAGAAGCTGATCCGGTGCACCCGGACCGGGAAGCCGCCAAGCGTGCCCTCGGCGAAAGTCATGAAGGGGATCGCCTCTTTCGAGACATCCATCCCGCCCATCTTCTCCAGCAGTTTGCGCGCATTCGGGCCGACCACGGCGACCTGGGCATATTGCTCGGTCAGATTGGCGGTATAGACCTGCCAGTCCCACCATTCGCATTGCAGCCAGTCTTCCATCCAGCCGTGGATCCGGTCCGCGCCGCCCGAGGTGGTGTGGCAGAGCCAGGAATCCTCGGTCAGCCGCACCACCACACCGTCGTCGGACAGGAAGCCCTGTTCGTTGCACATCAGGCCATAGCGGCATTTGCCGATCGGCAGGCTGCTCATGACGTTGGTGTAGAGCATGTCGAGGAATTTCCCCGCATCCGGCCCTTTGACGAGGATCTTGCCCAGCGTCGAGGCGTCGAGGATGCCGAGCCGCTCGCGGGTGTTCGTCACCTCGCGGTTGACGGCCTGTTCATGGGTCTCCCCGGCGCGCGGATAGCAATAGGGGCGCTGCCAGAGGCCGACGGGCTCCATATAGGCGCCCTGCGACAGGTGCCAGTCGTGCATCGGCGTGCGGCGCAGGGGCTGGAAGATGTCGCCCCTCGCCTCGCCCGCCAGCGCGCCGATGGTGACGGGCGTATAGGGCGGGCGGAAGGTGGTGGTGCCGACCGCGGGAATATCCGCGCCAAGCGCGCCCGACAGCACGGCAAGGCCGTTGATGTTCGACAGTTTCCCCTGATCGGTCGCCATGCCGAGCGTGGTGTAACGCTTGGTATGTTCGACCGAGACATAGCCCTCGCGCGCGGCGAGCTGCACGTCCGAGACCTTCACGTCGTTCTGCCAGTCGAGCCACATCTTCGACTTCAGCGCGGGCCCCGCCCCTTCGGGCATGATCCAGACCGGCAGAAGATCACCCTCTGCCACGCTGTCGGCCTGCGCCGCAGCCACAGAAGGCGCCTCACGGCCAAGCGCGGCCAGCGCCGCGCCGGCGGCCTCGGCCGCGTCGGAGAGCGCATCGGCGGCAGCCAGCGCGCCGTTCGCGGCCCCGGCCGGGTAAACCATGGCGGTGCCGTCCAGCGTCAGCGGCGGGCGGTTCCTGTCGGGGCGGAACATGGCTGCCTTGCGGTCCCAGTCCAGCTTGCCGCCGCAATGGCTCCACAGATGGACCACCGGCGACCAGCCGCCGGACATGGCGACCGCATCGCAGGCGATCTCTTCCAGCGCGGCGCCCTCGCCGGTGACGAGGCCGATGGCGACGCCGGTGACGAATTTCTTCCCCTTGACCTTGACCACGCCGCGGCCGGTTTCGACCCGGATCCCCATGGCGCGCACCCGCTCGGGCAATTCGCCGGTGACCTGGGCGCGGGCGTCGATCACAGCGGCGACCACCAGCCCGGCCTCTTTCAGCGCGATGGCGGTGCGGTAGGCGTCGTCATTGTTGGTGACGACCACGGTACGGTCACCCGGCGAGACGGCGAAATTCACCACGTAATCGCGCATGGCCGAGGCCAGCATGACGCCCGGGATGTCGTTCCCGGCAAAGGACAGCGGCCGTTCCAGCGCCCCGGTGGCCGAGACGATACGGCCCGCGCGGATGCGCCAGAGGCGTTTGCGCGGACGGCCATCGCCCGGGGTGTGATCGGCGATACGTTCCTCGGCCAGCACATAGCCGTGGTCGTAGACGCCCGAAACCATGGTGCGGGCGCGAAGCGTGACATTCTTCATGCCATCAAGGGCTTGCAGCGCGGATTTCACCCAGTCATCCGCGGATTTTCCGTCGATGACATCGCCATCGACCGGCGCGCGGCCGCCCCAGTGCGGGGTCTGTTCCAGCACCAGAACCCTCAACCCGGAGGCCCCGGCGACCAGCGCCGCCTGAAGCCCGGCGATGCCGCCCCCGGCGATCAGCACGTCGCAATGGCCGTAGGTGTATTCGTAGCGGTCGGCATCCGGCTCGGTCGGCGCCTTTCCGAGGCCTGCCGAGCGGCGGATGATCGGCTCGAACAGATGTTTCCAGGCCGGGCGCGGATGGATGAAGGTCTTGTAGTAGAAGCCCGCCGGCAGGAAGCGGTAGAGCTTGTCATTCACCGCCCCGATGTCGAATTCGAGGCTGGGCCAGTGGTTCTGGCTGGTCGAGGTCAGCCCGTCGAACAGTTCCGTCGTGGTGACGCGCTGGTTCGGCTCGAACCGCGCGCCTTCGCCAAGCCCCACCAGAGCGTTCGGCTCTTCCGGCCCCGAGGCCATGATGCCGCGCGGGCGGTGGTATTTGAACGACCGCCCCACCAGGGTCTGGCCGTTCGCCAAGAGCGCCGAGGCGAGCGTGTCGCCGCGGCAGCCCCGCATCCTCTTGCCGTTGAAGGTGAATTCAACCCCGGCCGCCCTGTCGATCAGGCGCCCGCCCGTTCCAAGCCGCGCGCTCATTTCCAGCCCTTCCAGTCCGGCCGTCTGGCCTTGATCTTCGCGATGAGTTCGGCCGGCGGCTCGGTGGTCTGGGCAGGATAGGTGCCAAAGACTTCGAGCGTCGCCGTGCAGCGGGCGGCGAGAAACCACTTGCCGCAGCCATAAGCGTGACGCCAGCGTTCAAAATGGACGCCCTTCGGGTTTTGCCGGGCGAACATATAGGTCTCGAAATCCTCGTCCGTCGAGCCGGGTCCGAAGCGCTTCAGATGCGCCTCGCCCCCCGGGGACAGTTCGGTTTCCTCGGCCTTCACCCCACAGCAGGGGCATTCAAGGATCAGCATGCGGGCCTCGCAACGGCAAAAAGCCAGGGGGCGCAAAGCCCCCCGGCCAGCAGGTCAGGGAAAGATGTGACGGTCTGCGCGCGGTCAGTCGGCCGGCGCAGGGACGGGTTCAGGTGCGGCTTCCGGCCCGGCCGGAACCATGGGGTCGACGCCCGGAATGGCGCCCGAAGGCTCGGCTGCCGGGTCAGCGGCAGGAGCTGGCACCGCCGGGACGGTTTCGACCGGCGTTGCAGGCGTGGGCGGGGAGTCGCTGAAAGCGTAGATCGCGACGATGATGGCCAGCACAACGACGCCGATGGCGACGATGAGTCCTGGCCCGGTGCTGACGCGACGTTCCACCGGCGGCTGCCGGAATTCAGCGGCGCGCGGCGGCGCCGGGCGGTCGGGGTCATATGCCATTGGATCGTCTCCGTTCCTGTTGCGGACGGAGGAGAAACCACGGCAGGCCGGCACAGGTTCCGGCTGTCCTGGCCAGCGGCCAGGTTTCGCCGGTTCGCCGCCGGTCCCTGCGCGAAATCCCGCGCGGACCGCGGCCCACCCGCGGCGCGGCAATTTTCTTCAAAGAAAATTGCAAATTCCTTTGAAGGAATTTGAGCCGTCGCGCGGGTCATCAGTGTGCCACCCCTGCGGCGACGCTTTCGTCGATGAACCGGCCCTCTTTGAAGCGCCACATGTCGAATTCCGCCGCCAGCGGCCCGGGCTCGCCCTTCGCCACCAGTTCCGCCATCGCCCAGCCCGAGCCGGGGATCGCCTTGAATCCCCCGGTGCCCCAGCCGCAGTTGATGAAGCAATTCCCGAGCGGCGTCTTCGAGATCAGCGGCGAGCGGTCGCCGGTCATGTCGACGATCCCGCCCCATTGCCGCAGCATCTTGAGCCGCGAGATCACCGGGAAGGTCTCGACCAGGGCGCGGAGCGTTTCCTCGATGTGATGGAAAGAACCGCGCTGCGTGTAGTTGTTGAACCCGTCGGTGCCGCCGCCGATCACCAGCTCGCCCTTGTCGGACTGGCTGATGTAGCCGTGGACGGTGTTCGCCATCACCACGATGTCGATGCACGGCTTGATCGGCTCGGACACCAGCGCCTGGAGCGCGATGGATTCGATCGGCAGCCGGAAGCCCGCCATTTCAGCCAGCACGCCGGAATGACCGGCGACGACGATCCCCAGCTTCTTGCAGCCGATCTCGCCTCTGGTGGTCTCCACCCCGGTGACGACGCCGTTCGCCGAACGCACCGCGGTGACTTCGCAGTTCTGGATGATGTCCATCCCCATGTCGGAGCAGGCGCGGGCATAGCCCCAGGCCACCGCGTCATGGCGCGCGGTGCCGCCCCTTGCCTGATACTGCCCGCCCAGCACCGGATAGCGCGGGCCGTGCAGATTGATCATCGGCACCAGCTTCTTCACCTGTTCGGGCGTGACCCATTCGGTCGCCACGCCTTGCAGCTGGTTCGCATGCACCGTGCGCTTGTAGCCCCGCACCTCGTGATGGGTCTGCGCCAGCATCAGCAGGCCGCGTGGGCTGAACATGATGTTGTAGTTCAGATCCTGGCTCAGCGTCTCATAGAGCGCGCGGGCCTTCTCGAAGATCGCCGAGGACGGATCCTGGAGATAGTTCGAGCGGATGATGGTCGTATTGCGACCCGTGTTGCCGCCGCCGAGCCAGCCCTTCTCGATCACCGCGACATTGGTGATGCCGAAATTCTTGCCGAGGTAATAGGCGGTGGCAAGGCCATGGCCGCCGGCGCCGACGATGATGACATCGTATTGCTTCTTCGGCTCCGGGCTGCGCCAGGCTTTCTCCCAGCCGCTGTGAAAGCGCAAAGCCTCGCGGGCGATGGCAAAAACCGAATAGCGTCTCATCAGGATTCTCCGCCGGGACTGTCCGCCGCTCATGGGCCCGCCGACTCGGGCGCGCCCGGTTTGCCGGCCGGATCGTTTTGCTTCGGGATGCAGTTTCATCCCCGCCTTTGCGCGGCACAATCGGGAAAATTGCGACATGACGACATGGCCGTGCGGCTTCGCGGCCCGGCTGCGGCGATTGGCGCGCGGCGGAAGACCTTTTGCCCGGGCCGCGAAACCATTACATCGGGCGGCGGAAGAGCTTTGCGCAAAGGCAGGACATGACCTTCATCGGCGATTCTCCCGGCTTCTGGCTTGTCGCGATCTGTCTGGCGGCGGGGGTGGCGGGGCTTCTGATCCTCAGCCTGCTGGCAGCGCGCGGCCGCAGCGGCGAGGCCCCGGCGCTGGCGCATGACGTCGCGCTCTATCGCGACCAGATCGCCGGGATCGAACGCGATGAGGCGCGCGGCACCCTTGCCCCCTCCGAGGCGAAACGGCTGAAGACCGAGGTCGCGCGGCGCCTGCTGGAGGCCGACCGCCGTGCGGCGCGCACCGGGGGCGGCGAACGCCCCGCGCGCGGCGCGCTGATCCTGCCCGCCCTGGCCATCCTTGCCGCGGTGGGCGGCGGGATCGGCATCTATCTCCGGCTCGGCCAGCCGGGGCTGCCCGACCTTCCGCTGGCCAGCCGCATCGCCGAGGCGGATGCCCGTATCGCAGGCCGCCAGTCGCAGGCAGGCTTCGTGGCCAGCCTGCCCCCCGTTCCCGCAATGCCCGTCGAGCCGGAATTCGCCGCGCTGATGGACAAGCTGCGCGCCGCGGTCGACCCTGCCGTGTCGCAGGATCTGACCGGCCTCGCGCTTCTCGCGCGCAACGAGGCGGCGCTTGGGAATTTCGGCCCCGCGCGCGCCGCGCAGGAGCGGCTGATCGCGGTGAAAGGCCCGACCGACGCGGCCGCGGATCACGTCTTTCTGGCCGAGATCCTGATCCGTGAGGCCGGCGCCTATGTCTCGCCCGAGGCCGAGGCCGCCCTGCGCGCGGCGCTGGCGATCGAGCCGCAGAACGGCGCCGCGCTCTATTATTACGGGCTGATGTTCGCGCAAGGGGGGCGCTTCGACCGCGCCTTCGCGCTCTGGCAGCCGCTGATGAACCGCACCGCGCCGGATGCGCCCTGGGCCGCGATCCTGCGCGAACAGATCGCCGAGGTCGCCATGCTGGCCGGGGTGGACTATCAGCCCCCCCCTGCCCCGGCGCTGCCCGGCCCCGATGCCGCGGCACTGGCGGCGGCGGCGGATCTGGCGCCCGAAGACCGGGCCGCGATGGTCGAAGGCATGGTGGCGCAGCTTTCGCAAAGACTGGCGACCGAGGGTGGCCCGGCAGAGGAATGGGCGCGGCTGATCCGCTCGCTCGGGGTGCTGGGGCGCGAGGCCGAGGCGCGCGAAATCCTCGCGGAGGCGCGGTCGCGCTTCACCGCCGCCGAAGACCTTGCCCTGATCGGGGCTGCCGCCACTGACGCGGGCCTCGCGGAATGATCTGCGCAACCATCGGCGATTTCGCCCTGGAACTGCCGCCCTTCGGCGCCGTCGCCGGGCTGGACCTCGGGACCAGGACCATCGGCGTCGCGCTCTCCGATCTGCGCCGTTCGGTGGCCACCCCCGCCCTGGTGATCCGGCGCGAGAAATTCACCCTCGACGCGGCGCAGCTTCTGACGCTGCTGACGGCGCGCGAGGCGAAGGGGATCGTGCTCGGCCTGCCGCTGAACATGGACGGCAGCGAGGGCCCGCGCGCCCAATCGACCCGCGCCTTCGCCCGCAATCTGGAGAAGCTGACCCCCCTTCCCATCGCCTTCTGGGACGAGCGGCTGTCGACCGTGGCGGCGGAACGCGCGCTGCTGGAGGCGGATGCGTCGCGAAAGCGTCGCAAAGAGGTTATCGACGCGGTGGCGGCCGGTTATATCCTTCAGGGCGCGCTGGATCGGCTGGCGCAGATCGGGCGGGAGGATAGCCGCGGGTGAAAGACGACCTCTGGCAACGCGACGAAATCGAAAGCCCCTGCGTGAAGATCTGCGTCATCCACCCCGATGCGCAGATCTGCGTCGGCTGCCACCGCAGCCGCGCCGAGATCGCCGCCTGGTCGCAGATGACGCCAGAGGCGCGGCGCGGGATCATGATGGACCTGCCCTCGCGCGCGGGGCGGCTGGTGCAGCGCCGCGGCGGCCGGGCCGGAAGGCTCGGGCGCGGCGAGGGCTGAAACCGGGCCGGGGGCCAGCCCCCGTCGCGTTCCGCGACTCCCCCGGGATATTTTCAGACAGAAAATGGGGCGATGTCTGCTCTGATCGTTTCAGTCTCTGAATAGCCTCAATGGAGGGTCTGGAGGAAGGAGGGTCTGGAGGAAAATAAGATAACCAGCTGTAATTGCTAAAAATATATCTGGAAGCTGTTCTTTTGTGTTACAGTTTTGTGCATCAGGTGATACACGGATTTTGTCTCCTAACTCCGGCGCTTGAGCAAGCGGACGCCCAGTCAAACCACAGCGCTTCGGCAGCTCGGGATGCGACAGCAAGTTCGCTGTTTGCCACAGACCTGGCCATTTGATTGCGACGTCAGAGGTAGTGACCCTACCCCACCCAAGTCGATACAATGAGCCCATGGCGGCCATCGGCCGAGTCCCTTTAATGTCTGCTTCGCGGCCCATTGCCCTGTCCAGAATTTTGTTCTGTCGAACAGAGCCTTCAACGATCGTCCTTACGAAGTCTCTCTGCTAAGAATCTTCGTGTCACGCACCGCAATAATTTGAGTCGCGCTACCCGGGGCCCCTTAATCTCATCAACCTGCCGCAGGCGTCCGGGGGCAGCCGGCCTCTTCCGGGCTTCTGCAATTCTTCTGTCTCATGCCAGTGGGGCCTCTCTCCCCGAGGGTTTTCTGACCGCCCGTACGACGCGGCGAAACTTCGGCCTTGAAGAGCGGCCCGGGCTGCGTATAGACAGCCCCTCACGGACAGTTGGCCGAGTGGTCGAAGGCGCACGCCTGGAAAGTGTGTAGGCGGGGAACCGTCTCGAGGGTTCGAATCCCTCACTGTCCGCCATATGCCACTGAAATCATTGGATAATTTCGCATATACGGCGATATACCCGCCAACCAACCCGCCATCTATTTTGCGATTGGGCGCTTGTGGCGTGACACGAATTTTTGCAGTGCATGACACGAATACTTGCAGCAGCGCGATTTCGTGAAACCGGGGTGTGAAGGGGCGTTTAAGCCCCGATTGAGCGAGCCGTGCTGGGAATCACCGGTCCCCAAGCTTCGAGGGCGTTGCGAATCTAGGCCAAGCCTCCACCGTCCCGAAGAAAGCCTGGAACGCGTAGGCCCTTCGAGACGATCACCAGTTCCGAGCCGAGCCGCTTGGTTTGCACAGAGTATTGAATACCCAGCCTGAATACCCTGCGCGCATGATACAGATGCTCGATCTCGGGACAGTCATCATAGGTCGTCACCCAGTGACGCTGCAGCGAAAGGACTTCCTTCGCAAGATGGGCATGGTCGTCGGCCTGATAATAGCTCGTGTACAGATCTGCTCCCCGGCGGAAGTAGGGCGGATCGATGCAGAAGTGAGCTACTCCCCGGAAATCGGACAGTGACGGAAGCTACGATCTGACGTTTGCTGGTCTCCAATGACGAGGAGATCAGGAATGCGGAAACGCAGGAAC
>NZ_UXAW01000019.1 GCF_900609055.1 Pseudogemmobacter humi
GTCTTGCCGTCACGCTCGATGCGGTTGATGCCGACATCGATCACGGTGGCGCCGGGTTTCACCATGTCGCCGGTGATCATCTCGGGCCGGCCCACGGCGGCGACCAGGATATCGGCGCCGCGGCAGACCGCGGCCAGGTCTTTGGTGCGGCTATGCGCGATGGTCACGGTGCAGCTGTCGCCCAAGAGAAGCTGCGCCATCGGCTTGCCGACGATGTTCGAGCGCCCGACCACCACCGCGTTCAGCCCGGCCAGCTTGCCGTGATGGTCGCGCAGCATCATCAGACAGCCCAGAGGCGTGCAGGGCACCATCGACTTCTGCCCGGTGCCCAGAAGCCCGACGTTCGAGATATGGAACCCGTCCACGTCCTTCTCCGGCGCGATCCGGTTGATCGCGAGCTCCGAGTTCAGATGGCCGGGCAGCGGCAGCTGCACGAGGATGCCATGCACCGCGGGATCCGCGTTCAGCCGGTCGATCAGCGCCAGCAGATCGGCCTCGGAGGTGTCGGCGGGCAGTTTGTGCTCGAAGGAATTCATCCCCGAGGCCTTGGTCTGGATGCCCTTGTTCTTCACATAGACCGCCGAGGCCGGATCCTCGCCCACCAGCACCACCGCCAGCCCCGGCACGAGGCCGTGATCCGCCTTCAGCCGCGCCACATGGGCCGCGACCTGCTCGCGCACCTTCTCGGCAAAAGCCTTGCCGTCGATCACCTTCGCCGTCATCGCTTCATCCTCTTCAACCCGGGCGCGCGGCCCCTGAACATTCCTGCGCGCGCGCCGCCTGCGGGCCCTGCGCGCGCCGATCCCTCATTCCCGGGCGCAAGGCCCCTGCGCCGCCCGCCCGTTTCCGCCCCCGCCCGCGCGCCCTCCCGGCGGGCTCCTCCGCCCTCACGGGCGTCCTCGCCAGCGAAAAGGCCCGTAAGGGCCGCTGAGCGGGCCGGTCAGCCCGGCCTCATTCCTCCGGCTGGCGCCGCAGGCTGTCGGGGCCGAGATGGCTCTCCTCGCGGGCGATCGACCAGTCGATCAGCCGGCGCCAGAGCTTCTCGACCAGATCGGGCGGCAGCCCCTCGCGCAGCGCATGACGGCGCACATTGGCCACCACTTCCTCGACCCGCGATCCGATCCGCGCCGGCAGATCGGTCTCGGCCTTGATCCGCGCCGCGCGGTCGATATAGCGCGCCCGCTCGGCGAACAGCCGCACGAGATCCGTGTCGATCCGGTCGATCCCGGCCCTGATCTCACCCATCGTCCGGCAGTCTTCCGCCTCACGCATCTCCGGCTCATCCATCTCCGGCCCTCCCGAGGTTGCCATCCTGACTTAGGACAACCGCCCCGCAACCGGAAGACCCGAACGGCGCCCCCCGAAGCCGCCGCAATGCCGCTTCACCCTGATGGAAATACCCTGCGGGGTGCGCCGACGGAGTGCGCCACCGGTTCAGGCAACCGGAGGCGCGGGGCGGCCCGAAGGCCGCCGGTCCGGGGGGCAACCCCCCCGTTCCCGGGTCTCAGCCCGTCACGCCGTCAGAACAGCCCTTCGACATGGCCCGCCTCGTTCAGGCGGATGGTCTCGGCCGCCGGCACCCGCGGCAGGCCCGGCATGGTCATGATCTCGCCGCAGATCGCCACGACGAAGCCCGCACCCGCCGAAAGCCGCACTTCCCGCACCGGGATCGTATGGCCGGTCGGCGCGCCGCGCAGGTTGGGATCGGTCGAGAACGAATACTGCGTCTTCGCCATGCAGACCGGCAGATGGCCGTAGCCCGCCGCCTCCCAGGCCTTCAGCTGGTCGCGCACCGATTTGTCGGCGATCACCTCGCCGGCGTGATAGATGCGCTTGGCGATGGTCTCGATCTTGGCGAACAGCCCCATGTCGTCGGGGTAGAGCGGCGCGAAGTTCGACTGGCCGCCCTCGGCGAGTTCGACCACCTTCTTCGCCAGTTCCTCGATCCCGGCCGAGCCCTGCGCCCAGTGCTTGCACAGGATCGCTTCCGCGCCCTGCTCGGCGACATAGGCCTTCACGGCGGCCACTTCGGCATCGGTGTCCGAGTAGAAGTGGTTGATCGCCACCACCACCGGCACGCCAAAACCTTTCACATTGGCGATGTGACGGCCCAGATTCGGGCAGCCTTTTTGCACTGCTGCAACATTTTCGGCGCCCAGATCGGCCTTGGCCACGCCGCCGTTCATCTTCATCGCGCGCACGGTCGCCACGATCACCGCCGCCGCCGGCTTCAGACCGGCCTTGCGGCATTTGATGTCGAAGAACTTCTCGGCGCCAAGGTCCGCGCCGAAGCCGGCCTCGGTCACGACATACTCGCCCAGCTTCAGCGCGGTGCGCGTCGCAATCACCGAGTTGCAGCCATGCGCGATGTTGGCGAAGGGCCCGCCATGCACGAAGGCCGGGTTGTTCTCCAGCGTCTGCACGAGGTTCGGCTGCATCGCGTCCTTCAGCAGAACGGTCATCGCGCCGTCGGCCTTGATGTCGCGGCAATAGACCGGCTTCTTCTCGCGGGTATAGGCCACGATGATGTCGCCGAGCCGCTTTTGCAGGTCTTCCAGATCTTTCGAGAGGCACAGGATCGCCATGACTTCCGAGGCCACGGTGATGTCAAAGCCGGTCTGGCGCGGGAAGCCGTTCGACACGCCGCCGAGGCTGACCACCGCATCGCGCAGCGCGCGGTCGTTCATGTCCATCACCCGGCGCCAGGCGATGCGGCGCGCGTCGATGTCGAGCTCATTGCCCCAGTAGATGTGGTTGTCGATCATCGCCGACAGCAGGTTGTGCGCCGAGGTGATCGCATGGAAATCGCCGGTGAAATGGAGGTTCATCTCCTCCATCGGCACCACCTGGGCATAGCCGCCGCCCGCGGCGCCGCCCTTCATCCCGAAGTTCGGGCCGAGGCTCGCCTCGCGGATGCAGATCACCGCCTTCTTGCCGATCCGGTTCAGACCGTCGCCCAGACCCACCGTGGTGGTGGTCTTGCCCTCGCCCGCGGGCGTCGGGTTGATCGCGGTGACGAGAATCAGCTTGCCATCGGGCTTGCCTTCCAGCGAGCGGATGAAATCCTGCCCGACCTTCGCCTTGTCATGCCCGTAGGGCAGCAAATGCTCCGAAGGAATCCCAAGCTTCGACCCGATCTCCTGGATCGGCCGCTTCTGCGCTTCTCGAGCGATCTCAATATCAGACTTGAAAGACATGTGGCTCTC
>NZ_UXAW01000043.1 GCF_900609055.1 Pseudogemmobacter humi
CGCAGCCGTCAGAGTCGTCTTGCCGTGGTCAACGTGACCGATCGTCCCGATGTTGACGTGCGGTTTATTCCGTTCAAACTTTGCCTTTGCCATCGTGGCAACTCCTTAATTCATCGCCGCAATGCGGCCGCGGTGGGGGAAGGTGGGCGTTTCCGCCCACCGCCAGATCAGGCGTATTTCTTCTGGATTTCCTGCGACAGGTTCTCCGGCACGGCGTCGTAATGGTCGAACTGCATCGTGAACACCGCGCGGCCCGAGGACATCGAGCGGAGGTTGTTGATGTAGCCGAACATATTGGCCAGCGGGACCATCGCGTTGATCACATTGGCGTTGCCGCGGGTATCCTGGCCCTGCACCATGCCGCGACGGCTGGTCAGGTCGCCGATGATGCCGCCGGTATATTCCTCCGGGGTCACCACTTCGACCTTCATGATCGGCTCCAGCAGTTTCGCGCCGGCCTTCTTCAGGCCCTCGCGCATCCCGGCCCGGGCGGCGATCTCGAAGGCCAGCACCGAGGAGTCGACGTCGTGGAAGGCGCCGTCGATCAGCGCGACCTTGAAGTCGATCACCGGGAAGCCCGCCAGCGGACCCGAGTCCATCACCGACTTGATGCCCTTTTCGACGCCGGGGATATATTCCTTCGGCACCGCGCCGCCGACGATCTTCGATTCGAACGAGTAGCCCTCGCCCGGCTCGGTCGGCGTGATGATCAGCTTGATACGGGCGAACTGGCCCGTGCCGCCGGTCTGCTTCTTGTGGGTATAGTCGATCTCGGCCTCGCGCGAGATGGTCTCGCGATACGCCACCTGCGGGGCACCGATATTCGCCTCGACTTTGAACTCGCGGCGCATACGGTCCACGAGGATGTCGAGGTGAAGTTCGCCCATGCCCTTCATGATGGTCTGACCCGACTCGAAGTTGGTCTCGACCCGGAACGAGGGATCCTCGGCCGCCAGACGTGCCAGCGCGATGCCCATCTTCTCCTGGTCGGCCTTCGACTTCGGCTCGACGGCGATCTCGATCACCGGCTCGGGGAAGGTCATGGTCTCAAGGACCACGGGCTTCGCCGGATCGCAGAGCGTGTCGCCGGTGGTGGTCTCTTTCAGACCGGCCAGAGCGATGATGTCGCCTGCGAAAGCCTCGTCGATTTCCTCACGCTGGATGGCGTGCATCATCATCATCCGGCCGACGCGCTCTTTCTTGCCTTTGGTGGCATTCATGAGCTGGTCGCCCTTCTTCATCACGCCGGAATAGATCCGGGTGAAGGTCAGCGAGCCGACGAAGGGGTCGTTCATGATCTTGAACGCCAGAGCCGAGAACGGATCGGCGTCGTCGGGCTTGCGCTCGATGTTGCGGGTCTCGGTCTCGTCACCCGGGGCGAAGCCCAGGTAGGGCGGCACGTCCAGCGGGCAGGGCAGATAGTCCACCACCGCGTTCAGCAGCGCCTGCACGCCTTTGTTCTTGAAGGCGGAACCGCCCAGAACCGGCACGAAGGCCATGGCGAGCGTGCCCTTGCGGATCAGCGCGCGCAGCGTGTCCTGGTCGGGCTCGTTGCCTTCCAGATAGGCTTCCATCGCCGCGTCGTCCTGCTCGACGGCAAGCTCGACCAGGGTGGCGCGGCGGGTTTCCGCCTCGTCCTTCAGTTCGTCACGGATCGGACGGTGAACCCAGGAAGCGCCGACATCGTCGCCTTCCCAGACCCATTCTTCCATCGTGACCAGATCGACGATGCCTTCCAGCTTGTCCTCGGCGCCGATCGGGAACGCGATCGGAGCGGGGGTCGCGCCGGTGCGGTCCTTGATCATGTCGAGGCATTTCTGGAAGTCGGCGCCGATCTTGTCCATCTTGTTGACGAACACGATGCGCGGCACCTTGTAGCGGTCGGCCTGACGCCAGACGGTTTCCGTCTGGGGTTCAACACCGGCGTTGCCGTCCAGCAGACAGACCGCACCGTCGAGCACCGCCAGCGAACGCTCCACCTCGATGGTGAAGTCGACGTGGCCGGGGGTGTCGATGATGTTGAAACGGTGCTTCGGCGAGGTCGGAGCGGTGCCGTCGTAGGTCTTTTCCCAGAAGGTGGTGGTCGCAGCCGAGGTGATGGTGATCCCCCGCTCCTGCTCCTGCTCCATCCAGTCCATGGTCGAGGCGCCGTCATGCGTCTCGCCCATTTTGTGGTTCTTGCCGGTGTAGAAAAGGATGCGCTCGGTCGTCGTGGTCTTGCCGGCATCGATGTGGGCCATGATGCCGAAGTTGCGATACAGATCGAGCGGATATTCGCGTGCCATATTACCCTCTTACCAGCGGTAATGGCTGAACGCTTTATTGGCGTCGGCCATCTTGTGGGTGTCTTCGCGCTTCTTCACCGCAGTGCCGCGACCGTTGACGGCATCCGACAGTTCGGCGGCCAGGCGCTCTTCCATGGTGTTTTCGTTGCGCTTGCGGGCGGCGGTGATCAGCCAGCGGATGGCGAGGGCCTCGCGGCGCTCGGTGCGGACTTCGACCGGAACCTGGTAGGTCGCACCGCCGACGCGGCGGCTACGGACCTCAACCGAAGGCTTCACATTGTCGAGGGCTTCGTGGAAAGCCTCGATCGGAGCGCGCTTCAGCCTGGCCTCGACGCGGGTCAGCGCGCCGTAGACGATGGACTCGGCGACGGATTTCTTGCCGTCGAGCATCAGGTTGTTCATGAATTTGGTCAGAACGCGGTCGCCATATTTGGCGTCCGGGAGAATTTCGCGCTTCTCTGCGGCGTGACGACGGGACATGTCTCTCTACCTCGATCTGATCACTTCGGACGCTTGGCGCCGTATTTCGAACGGCGCTGGCGACGGTCTTTGACGCCCTGGGTGTCGAGCACCCCGCGCAGGATGTGATAGCGCACGCCCGGAAGGTCTTTCACACGGCCGCCGCGGATCAGCACGACGCTGTGCTCCTGGAGGTTGTGCTTCTCGCCGGGGATGTAGGAGATCACCTCGAACCCGTTGGTCAGGCGCACTTTGGCGACTTTCCGCATAGCCGAGTTCGGCTTCTTCGGGGTGGTGGTGTAGACGCGGGTGCAGACCCCACGTTTTTGCGGGCAGGATTCCAGGTGCTGGGACTTGGACTTGCTCGGCTTGGCTTCCCGCGGTTTGCGGATAAGCTGCTGAATCGTCGGCATTCACGTTCCTCGTTTCGATACTCGCACCCATGCCTTGTGGTGCGCCGCTTCTCGACTGTGCAGTGCGCGCATCGCAAAGCACGAAACCGCATCCATCCCGGGCGGGAGGACGCGGCGGCTTCCCAGAGGATCGGGGCGCAAGGCCCGGATCATGACCAGATCAGGTTCTCTGAACCCCGGCCACGGGCGAGACATGCCCCCGGCAGGGATGTGCGGGCTATAGGGGGAATCGCCCTGGGTGTCAACCGCACCGCCCGGCGCCCCGCCCCCGGGCCACGGCCGCGATATCGCCCGCTCAAACGGCCCCGCGCCCGTGAAGGGCTGTGGCGGCGCCCGGGCCGCCTCTGACCGGGCAAACCGCGGCCGTCAGCGTCCTGGCGCAAGGGATCTGCCCGGCGCCGATGTCGTTCCCCGCGGGCGGTCCGGCGGGGGGGGCCAGGCCGCGGGCGAATTGAAAAGCCCCGCCGGATGTTCTCCGGCGGGGCGGTTCTTACGGACGGAGCCCGTCGATCAGTCGCGGCTTTCCATCTCGTCGATGGGCGAGACGCTCAGATCGGGGCTGGCGGTTTCCAGCGGAGCGGCCAGCGCCGCGGCCTCTTCGGCCTCGGAGCGGCGCGCCTCGATCACCGTCTGGTCGCGATCGGCCGCGATCTTCTTCACGCGGCTGGTCGCGCCGCCGGTCCCTGCGGGGATCAGACGGCCGACGATGACGTTCTCTTTCAGGCCCACCAGCTTGTCGCGCTTGCCCTGGACCGAAGCCTCGGTCAGCACGCGGGTGGTTTCCTGGAACGACGCCGCCGAGATGAACGACCGGGTCTGCAAGGACGCCTTGGTGATCCCCAGCAGGACCGGCTCGGCTTTCGCCTCGCGCAGACCGCGGCCACGGGCCTTGACGTTCTCCTCCTCCAGCTCCTGGCGCTCGACCTGCTCGCCTTTGAGCAGGGTCGTGTCGCCCGAGTCGAGGATCTCCAGCTTTTGCAGCATCTGGCGGACGATCACCTCGATGTGCTTGTCGTTGATCTTCACGCCTTGCAGGCGGTAGACGTCCTGCACCTCGTCGATCATGTAGTTCGCAAGCGCCTCGACCCCCAGGATCCGCAGGATGTCGTGCGGAGCCGGGTTGCCGTCCATGATGTAGTCGCCCTTCTGGACGAAATCGCCTTCCTGGACGGGGATATGCTTGCCCTTGGGCACCATATATTCCATCGGCTGAAGGGTCTCGTCCACCGGCTCGACCGTGATGCGGCGCTTGTTCTTGTAGTCCTTGCCGAAACGGACATAGCCGTCGGCCTCGGCGATGATCGCGTGATCCTTCGGACGGCGCGCCTCGAACAGTTCCGCCACGCGGGGAAGACCCCCGGTGATGTCCTTGGTCTTGGTGCCCTCACGCGGGATCCGCGCCACCACGTCGCCCGGACGCAGCTCCTGACCGTCCTCGATCGACAGAACGGCGTCCACCGACATCGGATAGGTGATCGGATTGCCGTTGTCGCCGCGCACCGGCTCGCCCGTGGCCGGATCGACCACGATGATTTCCGGCTTGAGATCGTTGCCGCGCGGAGCCGCGCGCCAGTCGTTGACGATCTTCTGGGTCATGCCGGTGGCATCGTCGGTGTCCTCGCGGACCGAGATCCCGGCGATGAGATCCTTGAACTTCGCCACCCCGGCCTTTTCGGCCACGATCAGCAGGTTGAAGGGGTCCCATTCAAAGAGCTTGTGGCCGCGCTTGACCTGCTCGCCGTCCTTGACGTGAAGTTTCGCGCCATAGGTCAGCTTGTGGGCCGCGCGCTCCTGTCCGGTCTCGTCGATGATGGCGATCTGCATGTTGCGGCCGACCACGATCTGCTCGCCCGCCACGTTCGACAACAGGTTGGCGTTGCGGAACTCGATCCGGCCCTCTTGGCTGGCTTCCAGGAACGACTGCTGGCCGCCCTGGGCCACGCCGCCGATGTGGAAGGTCCGCATGGTCAGCTGCGTCCCCGGCTCGCCGATCGACTGGGCGGCGATGATGCCGACCGCCTCGCCGATGTTCACCTGGGTGCCGCGGGCAAGGTCGCGTCCGTAGCACTGGGCGCAGACGCCTTCCTCGGCCTCGCAGGTCAGCGGGCTGCGGATGCGGACCGAGGGGACGTTGGCCTTGCCGATCAGATCGGCCCGGCGTTCGTCGATCAGCTCGCCCATGGCGACCAGCACCTCGTCGGTGCCCGGCACCAGGATGTCCTCGGCCGCGACACGGCCCAGCACCCGCTCGGACAGCGGCGCAGTCTCCTGGCCCTCCTTGACGGCGGCCGAAGCGGTGATCGCATTCTCGGTGCCGCAGTCATGGGTGCGGATGATGCAATCCTGCGCCACATCGACCAGACGCCGCGTCAGATAGCCCGAGTTCGCGGTCTTCAGCGCGGTGTCCGACAGGCCCTTCCGGGCGCCGTGGGTCGAGTTGAAGTATTCGAGAACGGTCAGACCTTCCTTGAAGTTCGAGATGATCGGCGTCTCGATGATCTCGCCGTTCGGCTTGGCCATCAGGCCGCGCATCCCGCCGAGCTGCTTCATCTGCGTCACCGAACCCCGGGCACCGGAGTGGGCCATCATATAGACCGAGTTCGGCTCTTTCTCGGCGCCGTTCTCGTCGTATTTGACCGCCGAGATGGTGGACATCATCGACTCGGTCACCTTGTCGTTGCACTTCGACCAGGCGTCCACGACCTTGTTGTATTTCTCGCCCTGGGTGATCAGGCCGTCGAGATACTGCTGTTCGAAATCGGCGACCTGGTTCTTCACCTGGTTGACGATATCCCACTTGTTGTCGGCGATGACCATGTCGTCCTTGCCGAACGAGATCCCCGCTTTGAACGCCTCGCGGAAGCCGAGACCCATGATCTGGTCGCAGAAGATCACCGATTCCTTCTGGCCGCAGTAGCGGTAGACGGTGTCGATGACGGTCTGCACGTCTTTCTTACGCAGCAGGCGGTTGACCAGCTCGAAGGGCGCTTTCGTATTCAGCGGCAGCAGATTGCCAAGCCGCAGACGGCCGGGCGTGGTCTCGTAACGCTTCCAGACGATATTGCCCTCGCCGTCCACCTGACGCAGGCGGGCGGTGATTTTGGCGTGCAGATGCAGCTCGCCGGCGGCAAGCGCATGTTCCACCTCGTCGATGTCGCGGAAGATGCCGCCCTCGCCGACCATGCCCTTGCGTTCCATGGTGACGTAATAGAGGCCGAGCACCATATCCTGCGACGGAACGATGATCGGCGCGCCGTTGGCGGGCGACAGCACGTTGTTCGTCGACATCATCAGAACGCGCGCCTCAAGCTGGGCTTCCAGCGAGAGGGGAACGTGAACCGCCATCTGGTCGCCGTCGAAGTCGGCGTTGAAGGCCGAGCAGACCAGCGGGTGAAGCTGGATCGCCTTGCCTTCGATCAGGATCGGCTCGAACGCCTGGATGCCCAGACGGTGCAGCGTCGGCGCGCGGTTCAGCAGGACCGGATGCTCGCGGATCACCTCATCGAGGATATCCCAGACCTCGGGGCGCTCTTTCTCGACCAGCTTCTTCGCCTGTTTCACGGTGCTGGAGAGACCTTTGGCCTCCAGCCGCGAATAGATGAAGGGCTTGAACAGCTCCAAAGCCATCTTCTTCGGCAGGCCGCACTGATGCAGCTTCAGCTCGGGCCCGGTCACGATGACGGAACGGCCCGAGAAGTCGACGCGCTTGCCGAGAAGGTTCTGACGGAAGCGGCCCTGCTTGCCCTTGAGCATGTCCGACAGCGATTTCAGCGGGCGCTTGTTGGTGCCCGTAATCACCCGGCCGCGGCGGCCGTTGTCGAAGAGTGCGTCCACCGCCTCTTGCAGCATGCGCTTTTCGTTGCGCACGATGATGTCGGGCGCGCGCAACTCGATCAGCCGTTTCAGACGGTTGTTGCGGTTGATCACCCGGCGGTAGAGGTCGTTCAGGTCCGAGGTCGCGAACCGGCCGCCATCCAGCGGCACCAGCGGCCGCAGTTCCGGCGGGATCACCGGCAGCACGGTCAGGATCATCCATTCCGGGCGGTTGCCCGATTCAAGGAAGCTCTCGACGATCTTCAGCCGCTTGATGATCTTCTTCGGCTTCAGCTCGCCGGTGGCTTCTTTCAGCTCCTCGCGCAGCGTCTCGGCGGTCTGATCGAGGTCGATCGCCGCCAGCATCTCGCGGATCGCCTCGGCGCCGATATTGGCGGTGAAGGCGTCGGCGCCATACTGGTCCTGCGCGTCGAGGAATTCTTCCTCGGTCATCAGCTGGCCATAGGTCAGATCGGTCAGACCCGGCTCGATAACGACATAGTTTTCAAAGTAGAGGATGCGTTCCAGATCGCGCAGCGTCATGTCCAGCATCAGGCCGATGCGCGACGGCAGCGATTTCAGGAACCAGATATGCGCAACCGGAGCGGCCAGTTCGATATGGCCCATCCGCTCGCGGCGCACCTTTTGCAGCGTGACTTCCACGCCGCATTTCTCGCAGACGACGCCGCGATACTTCATGCGCTTGTATTTGCCGCAGAGGCATTCGTAGTCCTTGATCGGCCCGAAGATGCGGGCGCAGAACAGGCCGTCGCGCTCGGGCTTGAAGGTGCGGTAGTTGATGGTTTCCGGCTTCTTGATCTCGCCATAGGACCACGACAGGATCCGCTCCGGGCTGGCCAGAGAGATCTTGATCTCGTCGAAGGTCTTCACCGGCGCAACCGGGTTGAACGGATTGTTCGTCAGTTCCTGGTTCATTTGATCTTCCCAATCAGGAGGCTGCGGTCAGAGGGGGGAGAGCCGGTTTCTTTGAAGAAACCGGCCCGGAATTTTTGAAAATTCCGGTCACTCCTCCTCCGCATCCAGGAGTTCCATGTTCAGGCCGAGGCCGCGGACTTCCTTCACGAGCACGTTGAAGCTCTCGGGAACGCCCGCCTCGAAATTGTCCTCGCCCTTGACGATCGATTCGTAGACCTTGGTCCGGCCGGCCACGTCGTCCGACTTCACCGTCAGCATCTCTTGCAGGGTATAGGCGGCGCCGTAAGCTTCCAGAGCCCAGACCTCCATCTCCCCGAGACGCTGACCGCCGAACTGCGCTTTACCCCCAAGCGGTTGCTGGGTGACGAGCGAATACGGCCCGGTCGAACGCGCGTGCAGCTTGTCATCGACCAGGTGGTGCAGCTTGAGCATGTATTTCACGCCCACCGTGACCCGGCGCTGGAACTTCTCGCCCGAGCGGCCGTCGAAGACATCCGACTGGCCCGAGGTGTCGAAACCCGCGCGCCGCAGGGCGTCGTTGACATCCGCCTCCTTGGCGCCATCGAACACCGGGGTCGCGATCGGCACGCCATTGGTGACGGCCCGCGCGCTTTCGATCAGATCCTCGTCCGAAGCCTCGCCGAAGGCCTCGTCATAGGTCTCGTCGCCGTAAGCCAGGCGCATCGCCTCGCGCACCGGGGTCAGATCGCCGTGACGGCGATAGTCGCCAAGCGCCTCGTCGATCCGAAGGCCGAGACCGCGCGCGGCCCAGCCCATATGGGTCTCAAGGATCTGCCCCACGTTCATCCGCGACGGCACGCCGAGCGGATTGAGCACCAGATCGACCGGGGTGCCATCGGCGAGGAACGGCATGTCCTCGACCGGCACCACTTTCGAGATGACGCCCTTGTTGCCGTGACGGCCCGCCATCTTGTCGCCCGGTTGCAGCTTGCGCTTCACCGCGACGAAGACCTTGACCATCTTCATCACGCCCGGAGGCAGATCGTCGCCGCGGCGGACTTTTTCCACCTTGTCGTCGAACCGCGCGTTCAGGGCGCGCTTCTGGGCCTCATACTGGTCGTGCAGCGCCTCGATTTCCTTGGCCTGAGCCTCTTCGGCCACCGCAAGCTGCCACCACTGGCCGCGCGACAGCGTGCCCAGCAGGTCCTCGTCGATCATCGAGCCAGGCTTGACGCCTTTCGGCCCCTTGACCGCCTCACGCCCCAGGACAAGCGCCTTGAGACGCGAATAGATGTTGCGCTCCAGGATCGCCAGCTCGTCGTCGCGGTCGCGCGCCAGGCGTTCGACTTCCTCGCGCTCGATTTGCAGCGCGCGTTCGTCCTTGTCCACGCCATGGCGGTTGAAGACCCGCACCTCGACGATGGTGCCATAAGCCCCCGGCGGCAGACGCAGCGAGGTGTCGCGCACGTCCGATGCCTTTTCGCCGAAGATGGCGCGCAGGAGTTTCTCCTCCGGCGTCATCGGGCTTTCCCCCTTCGGGGTGATCTTGCCCACGAGAATGTCGCCCGGCTGCACTTCGGCGCCGATATAGACGATCCCGGCCTCGTCGAGGTTGCGCAGGGCCTCCTCGCCGACGTTCGGGATATCGCGGGTGATCTCTTCCGGCCCCAGCTTGGTGTCGCGGGCGGCGACCTCGTATTCCTCGATATGGATCGAGGTGAACACATCATCCTTCAGGATGCGCTCCGAGATCAGGATCGAGTCCTCGTAGTTGTAGCCGTTCCAGGGCATGAAGGCGACGACGACGTTCCGGCCCAGGGCTAGTTCGCCCATGTCGGTGCAGGGGCCGTCGGCCACCACTTCGCCGCGCGACACCCGGTCGCCCACCTTCACCAGCGGGCGCTGATTGATGCAGGACGACTGGTTGGAACGCTTGAACTTGCGCAGACGGTAGATGTCGACGCCCGGCTCGCCCGGCTCCAGCATCTCGGTCGCGCGCACAACGATACGCTGCGCGTCCACCTGGTCGATGATGCCCGAGCGGCGCGCCATGATCGCCGCACCCGAGTCGCGGGCCACGACGGCCTCGATCCCGGTGCCGACGAAAGGCGCGTCGGATTGCAGCAGCGGCACCGCCTGGCGCTGCATGTTCGAGCCCATCAGAGCGCGGTTGGCGTCGTCGTTCTCAAGGAACGGGATCAGCGAGGCCGCGACCGAGACCAGCTGCTTGGGCGACACGTCGATCAGATCGACGGCTTCCGGCGGGTTCAGCATGAACTCGCCCGCCTTGCGGCTGGAGATCAGCTCGTCCTGGAATCGGCCCTCGTCGTCCTGGGCCGCGTTGGCCTGGGCGACGGTGTGGCGCATCTCTTCGGTCGCCGACATATAGACCACGTCATCCGTGACCTTGCCGTCGATGACCTTGCGATACGGGGTCTCGATGAAGCCGTATTTGTTCACGCGGGCGAAAGTGGCCAGCGAGTTGATCAGACCGATGTTCTGGCCTTCCGGCGTCTCGATCGGGCACATCCGGCCGTAATGGGTCGGGTGAACGTCGCGCACCTCGAAGCCAGCGCGCTCGCGGGTCAGACCGCCCGGCCCAAGAGCCGAGAGACGGCGCTTGTGGGTGACTTCCGACAGCGGGTTGGTCTGGTCCATGAACTGCGACAGCTGCGAGGAGCCGAAGAACTCGCGCACCGCGGCGGCCGCGGGTTTCGCGTTGATCAGATCCTGCGGCATGATCGTGTCGATCTCGACCGAGGACATCCGCTCTTTGATCGCGCGCTCCATCCGCAGAAGGCCGACGCGATACTGGTTCTCCATCAGTTCGCCGACCGAGCGCACCCGGCGGTTGCCGAGGTGGTCAATGTCGTCGATCTCGCCCTTGCCGTCGCGCAACTCCACCAGCGCCTTGATGCAGCTGATGATGTCGTCGCGGTCGAGCGTGCGCTGCGTGTCGGGCTTGTCCAGATCAAGACGCATGTTCATCTTGACCCGGCCCACGGCCGAAAGGTCATAGCGCTCTTTGTCGAAGAACAGCGTGTCGAACAGCGACGAGGCGGCCTCGACGGTCGGCGGCTCGCCGGGGCGCATCACGCGATAGATGTCCATCAGCGCGGTGTCGCGGCTCCAGTTCTTGTCCGCAGCCATGGTGTTGCGGATGTAGGGGCCGACGTTGATGTTGTCGATGTCGAGGGTCGGGATCTCGGTGATGCCCTGATCGAGCAGCGTCTTGACGGTGCCGCCCTTGACCTCGCCGTCGCGGTCCAGTTCCCAGGTCAGCTCTTCGCCGGCCTCGGCCCAGATGGCGCCGTTTTCCTCATCGACGATATCGCGGGCCACGAACCGGCCCATGATGTGGTCGAACGGGACCAGCAGTTCGGTGACCGCGCCCTCGTCCATCCATTTCTTGACCATCCGCGGCGTGACCTTTTCGCCCGCCTTGAGGATGACCTCTCCGGTGGCGGCATCGACCAGATCGTAAGCCGGGCGGGTGCCGCGCACGCGCTCGGGGAAGAACCTGGTGACCCAGCCCTTGTTCTTCACATAGCTGAAGGTCACGGTGTCGTAATAGGCCGCCATGATGGCGTCCTGATCAAGGCCGAGCGCATAGAGCAGCGTCGTCACCGGCAGTTTGCGGCGACGGTCGATGCGGGCGAACACGATGTCCTTGGCGTCGAATTCAAAATCCAGCCACGAGCCGCGATACGGGATGATGCGGCAGGCGAACAGCAGTTTGCCCGAGGAATGGGTCTTGCCCTTGTCGTGGTCGAAGAACACGCCCGGCGAGCGGTGCATCTGGCTGACGATCACCCGCTCGGTGCCGTTCACGATGAAGGTGCCGTTCGGCGTCATCAGGGGCATGTCGCCCATGTAGACGTCCTGCTCCTTGATGTCCTTGACCGAGCGGTTGCCGGTGGTCTCATCGACATCGAACACGATCAGGCGCAGGGTGACCTTCAGCGGCGCGGCATAGGTCAGGTCGCGCTGCATGCATTCGTCGACGTCGTATTTCGGCTTTTCCAGCTCGTAGCGGACGAATTCGAGGACGGCGGTCTCGTTGAAATCCTTGATCGGGAAAACCGACTGGAACGTGCCCTGAATGCCTTCGTCGTCCTGCGGCCTGTCGGAATCACCCGATTGCAGGAACAGATCGTAAGAGGATTTCTGAACCTCGATAAGGTTCGGCATTTCGAGGACTTCGCGGATCTTGCCGTAATACCGGCGGATGCGCTTCTGGCCAACGTAAGCTTGCGCCATGCTCGTGGTCACCTTTCATCGTTTCGCCGGCGCGCGTCCCGTCGGGGCACGGGCACACGCCAACTGGCGAGAGGGGATGTGCGGTTCCATACCTGCCACCTGTCCCGTCAGGCGGCTCCCGAACCGTGTCATCGCACCCGGAGAGGGGATCTTGAGAAAAATCACCTTTCAGGACGCGAACGGCAGGGGGCGGAATTCTCCGCCCCCTGCCCTGAAATCACACCTGCGGGAAAACCCGCACAGGCGATTACTTGAGCTCGACCTTCGCGCCGGCTGCTTCGAGCTTTTTCTTGAGCTCTTCGGCTTCGGTCTTGGCCACGGCTTCCTTGATCTTGCCGCCGGCTTCGACCAGGTTCTTGGCTTCCACGAGGCCGAGGCCGGTGATGCCGCGCACTTCCTTGATCACGTTGATCTTGTTGGCACCGGCTTCGACCAGAACGACGTCGAATTCGGTCTTTTCTTCTTCGGCAGCAGCAGCCGGGCCAGCGGCCGGGCCGGCCATCATCACAGCGCCGCCAGCGGCGGGCTCGATGCCGTATTCTTCTTTCAGGATGGTTTTCAGTTCCTGAGCCTGCAGCAGGGTCAGACCGACGATTTGTTCGGCGAGAGCTTTGAGATCAGCCATTTTTCAGTTCCGTTCAGTTAAGATGGGTTCCAACGACGATTGGATCAACCCTACGAAAAACATTAGGACAGCACCGGGCCTCAGGCCGCGGCTTTGTCCTCGATGGTCGACAGGATGCCAGCGATGTTCGAGGCAGGCGCGCCAATGGCCCCGGCGATGTTCGAAGCGGGCGCACCGATGCACGACACGATCTGAGCGATAAGCTCTTCGCGCGACGGCAGGGCTGCGACGGCTTTGACACCGGCCTGGTCCAGAACCGAGTCGCCCATAGCCCCGCCCAGGATCACGAATTTCTCGTTGATCTTGGCATAGGCCTCGGAGACCTTGGCCGCAGCCACGGGGTCTTCCGAGAAGGCAAGCACGGTCATGCCCGTAAGCAGGTCACCCATCTTCGCAGAGGGCTTCCCTTCAAGGGCGATCTTGGCGAGCGTGTTCTTGGCAACGCGGACGGACCCGTTCACTTCGCGCATTTTCGCGCGCAGGTCCTGCATCTGTGCAACCGTCATGCCTTCGTAGTGGGCAACCACCACGACGCCAGAGCTTTCGAAGATCTGGCCGAGTTCCCCGACCACTTTCTCTTTCTGGGCTCTATCCACAGTTTCACTCCAAGTTTGGGGTTTCCCCCGCTCAGTTCATCTCCGGGCCAGGCCCGGAGGTCGGGTCCGGATATGGTCCCGAGATGATCGCCCCGGGGAAGGCCCCGGAATTCGTCTCAGTTCCCATCTCAGGCAGGACTTAAGCCTTGCGGCACCCGCCGTCTCGGACGACGTGCCCGGCCCGCGAGAATCGCAGGCTGAGACACAGGGGCGTCGTATAGGACGGCGCGCAGGATTTGCCAAGAGCGGTTTCGCCGTTTCGGCGTCGTTCCCCGCGGGAGGGCAGCCAGAACGGTAAAGAAGCCGGAGCAGCGGCTAAGGGGCGATCTCCGACAGGCTGCGGCGCAGGCGCTTGATCCGCTTGCGTTGCAGCCCGGCGATGGCCGGATCCCCGGAGGGATGCCGCTCCAGGATCCGAAACACGCTTTCCTCCCGGTCTTGCGCGCCGCTGCTTCTGCGCGTTGTTTTGTCGGCTTCGCGCTTGTGATACCGGCTACCTTGGAAATTGCAGTGCCGCAGCGGCAGCCGGCCAGTGAGGGAAAGCAGGTAGTCCCAGTCCTCGACTTGTTTCAGCGAGGGATCGAAACGCAGATCGCCAAGCGCAGCGGGCACGAAATAGGCCCCGATCGGGATGAAATTGCGCAGAGGCAGAAGGGCAGGATCGTGGCGCCCGAGGCCATGACGGACGACCTTCTGCACCTCTCCGTCATGACTTTCCCGCACCACATGGTAGTTGCAATAGGGAATGGCATTCGTGCAGCCGGCCAGATGCGGCTCGGCCTGGGCCAGATAGTCCGGCGCGAAAGTGTCGTCGTCATCGAGGAATACGAACCAATCCGCCATGGTGGTCTCGATTCCGAGATTGCGCGTCCCGGCGGGTCCACGAAGATGGGGGACGGACAGGAAAACGTCCTGCGGGCGCAGCGTTTCGGCCGCCACCCTTCGGACCTCTCTGTCGCCGTCGTCATTGCACAGGATAATCCTGGTGGGTGGGCGCGTCTGCACCATCAACGATCCGAGGCAGCGGGCCAGCAGTTCTGGTCGACCATGGCTGGTCACGATCACGTCGATCTTCATCGCTTCCCCCGGATATGGCGACGCCGCCGCTCTCCGGTCAGGAGAACGGCGGCGCCATTCGGTTACGACTGCTCTCAGCCTGCCGCTGTGGTGGCCAGATCGAGCGAGACGCCCGGCCCCATGGTCGAGGACAGCGAGACCTTCTTCACATAGGTGCCCTTGGCGCCCGCCGGTTTCGCGCGGGTCACCGCATCGACAAAGGCGCGGACGTTCTCGGCCAGCTTCTCGTCGCTGAACGAGACCTTGCCGATCCCGGCATGGATCACCCCGGCCTTTTCGACCTTGAACTGGACTTCGCCGCCCTTGGCGTTCTTCACCGCGGTGCCGACATCCATGGTCACGGTGCCGACCTTGGGGTTCGGCATCAGGTTGCGCGGGCCCAGCACCTTGCCCAGACGGCCGACCAGCGGCATCATGTCCGGCGTGGCGATGCAGCGGTCGAAATCGAGCATGCCGCCCTGGATCTTCTCCAGCAGGTCTTCGGCACCGACGATCTCGGCCCCGGCGGCCTTGGCCTCATCGGCCTTGGCGCCACGGGCGAAGACGGCGACGCGCACGGTCTTGCCGGTGCCGTTCGGCAGTTGCACCACGCCGCGGACCATCTGGTCGGCGTGACGCGGGTCGACGCCCAGGTTCATCGCGATTTCCAGCGTCTCGTCGAATTTCGCCGAGGCTGCGGATTTGATCAGGGCGACAGCAGCTTCCACGGCCAGGTTTTCCTTGCCGGCGAACGCTTCCTGAGCCTTCTTCACACGTTTTGCGAGTTTTGCCATGGTGATCAGCCCTTCACATCAATGCCGCAGGACTTGGCCGAGCCAAGCACGATCTTCATGGCCGCCTCGACGGAATTGGCGTTCAGATCCTTCATCTTGCTCTCGGCGATCTTGCGCAGCTGTGCCGCGGTGATCGTGCCGGCCACGGTGCGGCCGGGCTTGTCCGAGCCCTTGGTGCGGTTGCGCTTGCCCACCGGCTTCAGACCCGCGGCTTCCTTCACGAGGAACGAGGCCGGCGGCGTCTTCAGCTCGATGCTGAAAGACTTGTCCTGGTAATAGGTGATGATGGTCGGGATCGGGGTGCCCGGCGCGAAATCAGCCGATTTCGCGTTGAATTCCTTGACGAACATCATGATGTTCAGGCCGCGCTGACCCAGAGCCGGGCCGACGGGGGGCGACGGGTTCGCCTGTTGTGCTTTCACCTGCAGCTTGAGGCTGCCCATGATCTTCTTGGCCATCTGGCCTTCTCCTTGTCACTCGGCACCCCTGACGGGGCGCGGTTTAGCGGTCCGGTCCGTCACCTGGTGAACCAGGCGCTCGCCTCCCGCGCGCATCCACCCTCGGTCAGGGGGTCAGCCCCCTTTGACGACTTGGGTGTATTCCAGTTCCACGGGCGTCGCGCGCCCGAAGATCGAAACCGAAACCTTGAGCCGGCTGGTCGATTCGTCCACTTCCTCGACCATGCCGTCGAAGCCCTCGAACGGGCCGTCGGTGACCTTCACCCGCTCGCCGATGTCGAAGCGGATCAGGTTGCGCGGCGCGACCTCGCCCTTTTCGGCGGTGCGGTTGAGCATGGCGTTCACTTCGGCGTCGCGCATCGGCATCGGCTTGCCCTGGGGCCCGAGGAAGCCGGTGACGCGGTTGATCGAAGAGATCAGGTGATAGCCGCGCGAGGTCATCTCCATATGCACCAGCACATAGCCCGGCATGAAGCGCCGCTCGGAGGTGACCTTCTTGCCGCGGCGGACCTCGATCACCTCTTCGGTGGGGACCAGAACCTCGTCGATCTCTTCCTGAAGGCCGGCTTCTTCCACGGCCGTTCTGATCTGCTCGGCAACCTTCTTCTCGAAATTCGAGAGGACGCTCACCGAATACCAGCGTTTTGCCATGGCCTCGCTTCCACTTTCTTACGCCGGGCGCCCTTGCCCCGCCTGTTGCACTTCCGGCAGCCCCGGGGCCGCCCCGAAAGTCCGGCACAGCCGGGCTTTCCCGAACAAAAAACAGCGCGCATCCCGAATCGATGCGCGCCGGTTGTCCTGTCTGCCCGGGGGATTAGCGGCTTGCCCCCCGGCGATCAAGTCAAAACCTGGCGCGCGCCATCGCCCGCCGCCGGCCGGATCAGGCGCCGATCACCAGCCCGAGCCCCCAGCGGATCGCCAGATCCACCAGCGAGAAGAAGGTCGCCGTCAGCGCGGCCAGGATGAACACCATGATGGTGGTCAGCACCACTTCGCGGCGTTTGGGCCAGTGGATCTTGGCGACCTCGCCGCGGACCTGCTGGAGAAACTGAAGGGGGTTGGTGGTCCCGGCCATGGCTGCCTGTCCGTCTGAGATCCGTCACTGTCTGACCGCCAGCAGATACGGCGGATGGCCGGGGATTTCAAGCGGAAGGGAAAAGCAGCCCCGGCACACACACAAACATGGACAGACTTCCCGTGCCAACAGGCACCTTCCCGGCCACATCAGCTCACATCCATGCCGTCTTGCTCTGAAGATTACGCATCTGTTCCCAGACGCCTCAGGAGAATGCCGGATGAACAGATGATGATGGAGAGGGGATCATCGGCGCCCCCCGCATCGGTCACCGCGATCAGCCGCACCCAGCCTGAGCCAGAGCGCGCAGGGGATCAGCGGCGTCACTTCGCGCCCCGACCGGCCAGCGATACCCCGGGCCGGATGTCATGACGAACAGCCATAAGTTATAAGCTGGACTTCAGGATGAGATCTGCTCATTCTGCCCCGAAAACCCGACACACGGGGATCACCGAGGGAGCCTGAATTTATGAAATACGCCTTTGTCCTGGCCTTTATGATGGTTTCTGCGGAGATGGCTTACGCAAGGCCCTCTGACATGGGTGAAGATTGTAACGCCGCCTATGATGAATATCTTGAAGCCCCCGCGCCTAAAGCCTTTGCCAAAGCGAAGAATGACGCTTGTGGATATCAATACAGTTCAAGCCTGGCCGATGCGAAAAAACGGGCCGTCGCTTACTGCGTGGCTCATGGCGGACAGGAATGCCGTGTCGTGGAAAGCAAGAAGAAGTAAGGACACCGCGCGCCCGAAGTCATTGCTCGGGCGCGCCGCCTGTCACCTCCCTGCGATCTTCAGATACCGCCCTGCCAGCCGGATCAGCGCATCGTCCGGGGGCCCAAGCGCGTGCAGCCATCCGGCTGGCGCGGATTGGTCAGACGATCCTCGCAGGCCTCGTGGCTGGCCGGCTTCATCCGGCGCGTGACCGCGTTATAGGCCCAGCCTTCATGTGCTTTTCCTCGATCCGCGCCCCGGTCCAGCGCCAGATCCGCAGCGAGATCATCGGCAGAACGACGGTCAGCACCACGCTGATCGCCGCCATCAGCAGTTCGGCCACCGCCTGCGATGTGACCGGGGACGCGCTGCACCACGACCACCGTGCGACCGGCGCCGCTGAGGGAAATCCTTGATGTCACCCCGAAGGCGGCAGTCACCATCCTGACCACGATCACCAGCACCGCCTCGACCAGCATGGGGTTCAGCGCGTCGTGGCGAAAGGCGGTCGCCGCACCGAAAGTCACCGGGCTGGCCTTCCACGACCTGCACGGCACCGCGGTGACCCGCCTGGCGGTCGCAGGATGCCCGGAGGCAGAGATCGCCACGATCACCGGGCACAGCCTGAAAGAGGTGGGGGCAATCCCCCACGCGCACCATCTGAGCCGCGATTCGCGGATCGCTGACAGCGCTGTTCAGAAGCTGGAGAAGCACGGGAAGAGAACGAAGGCTCCCGACTGACCTCTCAACTGGTCTGATCTGGTCGGAAGAGTTGAACCGCAAGTCTTTGGTTCGATTGGCAGGGGCAGCAGGGCTCGAACCCGCGACCTACGGTTTTGGAGACCGTCGCTCTACCAGCTGAGCTATACCCCTGTGGTGCGGGCTCATTAGATTTATTCCTTCTGCCCGTCAACGTGTATCGTCTGCCGTGCCGGGTTCTTTTTCGCCCCGTATCGGCGAACAGGTGTCACGCAGACCGGACATGCCCGCCGCTGGCGGCCGGCCCGGGACACGGCCCGGCCCGGTCGCATTCTGTTCTCAGGCGTTCACATCGACCACGGCGCGGCCCTTCACCCCGCCTTTCAGGATGTCCTTGCCGGTCTGCACCGCCTGCTCCAGCCCGATTTCGGAGATCATGCTTGCCAGCAGATCGCGCGGCATCGCCTCGGCGATCCGGCCCCAGGCCTTTTCGCGCGCCGGGATCGGCTTCATCACGGAATCGATGCCCAGAAGGTTCACCCCGCGCAGAAGGAACGGCACCACCGTGGCGGGCAGCGAGGCCCCCCCGGCCAGCCCCACCGCCGCGACCGAGGCACCGTATTTCATCTGCCCCAGCACCCGCGCCAGCATCGCGCCGCCGACCGCATCGACGCAGCCCGCCCAGCGTTCGCTCTCCAGCGGGCGCTTGACGGTCTCGGCGATCTCCGCCCGGTCGATCAGCACATCGGCGCCAAGGCGGCGCAGGTAATCCTCGTTCTCGGGCCGCCCCGTCACCGCGGCCACCGTGTAGCCCATGGCCTTCAGCAGCGCGACCGCGACCGAGCCGACCCCGCCCGAGGCGCCGGTGACCAGCACCTCGCCCTGGTCCGGCTTCAGCCCGTGGTCTTCCAGCGCCTGGATCGCCAGCATCGCGGTCAGCCCGGCGGTGCCGACCGCCATCGCCTCGCGCGGGCTCAGGCCCCGGGGCAGCGCCACCAGCAGATCGCCGTCGATCCGGGTGCGGGTGGCATAGCCGCCCCAGCGGGCCTCGCCCACGCGCCAGCCGGTCAGCACCACCTCATCACCCGGCCTGAACCGCGGATTGTCCGAGGCCGAAACCCGGCCCGCGAAGTCGATCCCCGGCACATGCGGGTAGTTGCGCACGAGGCCGCCCTGCCCGGTCAGGCAGAGCCCGTCTTTGTAATTCACGGTGGAATAAGCGATCTCGACCGTGACATCGCCGGGCGGAAGCTGGCTGTCGTCGAGCGTCTCGACCGCCTGCGAGATGGTGTCGCCGTCCTTGCGCACGACCAGCGCCTTGAAACTCATATCGTCCTCCGGGTTCTTTTGTCAGCGGGTCTCAGATTCAGCCGGGGCGAAGCGGGCCTCGCGCCAGGCGATGGCGGCTTTCACGCCATCGGTGTTCAGGATGCGCTTGAAGGCGCGGGATTCCTCGGTCTCGGTGGTCTCGATCTCGACATCGAGATCCAGCGCCTGACGCAAAGCGGTCTCGAACCCCATCGCGCCGTAGCTGCGGTTGATCGCCTGTTTGGTCAGTTTCACCGCGGTCGCATCCAGCAGCGCCGCGCGTTTCGCCATGGCCAAAGCCTCGTCCTCCAAAGCCTCACGCGCGACCACGCCGTTCACCAGACCAAGCGCCTCGGCCCGGTGCGCGGGGATGCGGTCGTTGCCGAACAGGAGCATCTCCTTGACGATCTTCGGCCCCGCGAGCCAGGGCAGCAAGAGCGCGACGATGCCCGAGCCGAATTTCGGCTCCGGCTCGCCGAACATCGCATCCCCGGCGGCCAGAGTCACGTCGCAGGCCATCGCCAGTTCGAACCCGCCGCCCAGCACATAGCCCTGCACCGCCGAGAGCGTGGGCTTCGGGCTGTTCCAGAACCGCATGATCACGTCGAAATCGGCCTCCAGCATGGCGCGCATCGCGGCCGGGTCCGGCTCTTCCTCCATCGTGCCCAGATCGAAGCCGGCGGAAAAGGACTTTCCCGTCCCCGTAAGCAGGATCGCGCGAACGCCCTCATCCGCCTCGGCCTGGTCCATCGCCCGGTGCAGCCCCTCGACCATCTCGGCGGTGATCGAGTTCAGCTTGGCCGGGCGGTTGAGCGTGATCTGCGCCACCGGGCCGGTGCGGCGGTAGAGAATGGTGTCATCCATGGGCTGCGTTCCCTTTCGCGGGCAGGATCAGGCTGTCGACGGCCACCACGCCGCCCGCGCCGACCATGACCGGGTTGATGTCGAGTTCGGCGATATGCGCGCCCAGATCCGCCGCCAGATCGCCGAGCCGCACGAAAGTGTCGATCAGCGCCGCGCGGTCGCAAGGCGGCGCACCGCGCAAGCCCTCCAGCACCTTCGCCATCTTCAGCGCACCGATCGCGCGGGCGGCATCGTCGCGGGAGACCGGCGCCATCACAAGCTGGCTGTCCTTCAGCACCTCGATCCAGATGCCGCCAAAGGCCACCATGACGAAACTGCCGAATTGCGGATCGCGCACCAGACCGAAGGCCAGTTCAGCCTGGCCCTTCGCCATGGCGCTGATCAGAACGCGCGGCCCGAGCCGGGCGGCCAGATCGTCGTAAGCCGCCGCCACCGCGGCCTCATCCCCGAGGTTCAGCCTCACCCCGCCCACATCGCTTTTATGCAGGATGCCGGGCGCGGCGGTTTTCATCACCAGCGGAAAGCCGATGTCGCGCGCCGCCGCCAGCGCCGCCTCGCGGCTTTCCGCGATGCGGTGATCGGGCACAGGAATGCCGTAATCGGACAGAAGCGCATAGCCCTCGTCCTCGGTCAGCGCGTCGTCGCGCCCGGCCAGCACCGCGCGCCAATGCGCGGCACGGGGGTTCTCTGCGCTGCGAGGCGAAGGCGCGGGCCGGGCGAGGAAATCGCGATACTCCATCGCGTGGCGCACCGCCCGCAGCGCGGGCGCGGTGTCGTCCAGCACCGCGACGCCCGCGCGGGACAGCCGCATCGCATGGTCGCGGTGGCTCCAGGCGCTGTAATTCGTCATCATGACGACCGGCTTGTCGGTGGCCCGCGCCACCGCCTCGCAGACCCCGGCATAGCCCGCGTGCAGGTCCAGCTCATCGTTCAGATCGGCCACGAACATGCCGATCCCGGTGTCGGGATCGTTCATCAGCGCGGTCAGGCAGGTCTCGAACCCGGCCTCGTAATCGCGGCCGGTGCCCCAGGCATCGACCGGATTGACCGGGCTCAGCCCCGGGTCCAGCGCCGCCGCCAGCGCCTGCACCGTCTGCGGCCCGATCTGCGCGAAGGGGACGCCATGGTCCTGGGCGCAATCGACCAGCAACTCCCGCTCGCCCCCGGAATCGAGGATCGCCGCCAGCCCGCCGGCCGCCACCCGGCGCGGCCCGCACATCAGGATCGCGGTCGCCGCCAGCTCGTTCAGGTCGCGCACCGAAATCACGCCGTAGCGGCGGAACAGCGACTCGTAGACCTCGGCATTTCCGGCAATCGCCCCGGTATGGCTGAGCGCGAACCCGGCCCCGGCCTCGGTGCGGCCCAGTTTCAGCACGATCACCGGAATCTCGCGCGCCCGCGCCTTTTCCAGCGCGGCGACAAACAGCTCCGGGTCGCGGATCGCCTCAAGCACCAGAGCCACCGCCCGGGTCGAGGGCTGATCCAGCGCGTAATCCATGAAATCGGCGGCGGTGGTTACCAATTCCTGCCCGGTCGAGACCGCCAGGTTGAACCGCAGCCGCGGGTCGTTGAACAACAAAGCCTGCAAGAGCGAGCCCGATTGCCCGATCAGCGTCAGCCCGCCCGGCTCTCCGGGCTCGGGGTGGAAGGCCGAGAACGCCCGCAAGCCATGGTCATTGTTGTAAAACCCCATGCAATTCGCGCCGCAGACCGGGATCCCGGCCTCGCGCGCCAAGGCCGCCACCCGTTCGCGCAGCAGGCTGCCCTCTTCGCCCTCCAGCTCGGCGCTGGCGAAGATCACCAGCGCCCGCGCGCCGGCGGCGATCGCCCCGGCCACCACCTGCTCCAGCACCCGGTTCGGCACCGACAGGATCGCCAGATCCACCGGCCCGGGCAGCGCGCCGAGGCCCGGATAGCAGCGCAGCCCGTAAAGCGTCTCGTTCGACGGGTTCACCGGGTAGATCGCACCGTCGTAGCCCGAGGCGATCAGATTGCGCATCAGATCGTTGCCGATGCTGTTGCGCTTGCGCGAAGCGCCCACCAGCGCCACCGAGCGCGGCGCCAGCAGAGGGCGCAGCCTGTGTTCGCCCGCGCTTTTGGGACCATTCTGCACGCGCATCATTCGCCTCCCCGCAAAATCGTGCTACTCGCGGTATTTAACAGATTTCGCCTGCATTCCGACATATCGGAAAGGCGAATGCAATCATGCGTCGGGGTTATGATGCGATCCGTCCTGCCACCTCTCAGCGATCTTCTGGCTTTCGACGCCGCGGCCCGCCATGGCTCGTTCACCCGCGCCGCGCGCGATATGAACGTGACCCAGCCCGCGATCAGCCGACGGGTCGCGGCGCTGGAGGCCGATCTGGGCGTGACGCTCTTCGGACGCGAGACCAGGCCGTTGCGGCTGACCCCCGCCGGTCAGACCCTGTTCGACGTTCTGCGCTCGGGCCTCAGCCGGCTGGAAACCACCGTGAGCGAGATCCGCCGGATGCAGACCGGAGACCGGCTGACCATCGCCGCCGCGCCGGGCTTCCTGACCTATTGGCTGCTCCCGCGGCTGCCGGAACTGACCGCCGCCTTCCCCGATCACGAGTTGCGGCTGATGACCGGCGATCAGAGCCATGACCTGCCCGAGGCCGATATCCATGTCCGCTTCGGCGACGGCGCCTGGCCGGAAAGGGAAGCGGTCAGGATCCTGAGCGAAGAGGTCTTCGCGGTATGCAGCCCGCTTCTGCTGCCCGACCTCGGCCCGCCCGGGTCCGGGCGGCTGAAACGGGCGCGGCTGTTGCAGCTTTCAGACCGGCTGGACCGGCGCTACGACTGGCAGAACTGGTTCCGCACAGTGGGGGCCGAGCCGCCCGCGCGGCCGAACACCATCATTTTCGACGATTACAGCCTGCTGGTCAGCGCCGCGCTGGCGGGCCAGGGGGTGGCGCTTTGCTGGTCGGGGCTGCTGGATCAGCATCTGCGCACCGGGGCGCTGGTGCGGGTGTCAGACGAGGTGGTCACTTCGGAACGCGGCTATTTCGCCACCTTTCCGGCAGGAACCGCACACGAGAGCCTGGTGGCGAAAGTGGTCGCCTGGCTCGCCGCGCAAACCGGGGGCTGACGGGCCGGAAGATCCGGCCCGCCGCGCGCGTCATTCCGCCTTGCGGATCAGCGCCACGTGATCGGCGGTGGCGTCCTCGGGACCGGCGGATTTGTTCACCGCGAAGACATTGCCCTGGCCGTCGGTCGCGACATGGTTGGCGTAGCTGCCGCCGTTCAGCACCGCGACGACTTCGCCCTCGGGCGAGACAACGGTGATCGTGCCCGCGCCGCGATTGGCGACATAGGCCAGCTTGCCGACCGGCTCGAACACCACGCCGAGCGCGCCCGCACCCACCGTCACGTCATGCTTCACCTCGCCGCTGGCCGGATCGACGATCAGCAGATTGTCGCTGTCCTGCGAGGCGACATAGACCGTGCCGGTCGCCGGATCGACATCGACCCCGCTCGCATTCTTCGCCCCCGCGAGCGGCAGCACCCGGGCGACCTCGTTGGTCGCAAGGTCGATCACCGCCAGTTCGTTCGACAGCCGGCTGACCGCATAGAGCTGCCCGCCTTCGGCATCGAGCGCGATGCTCATCACCGAGAACTCGCCGCCGCGCAGTCCCGAGTCGATCTCGATCACCGCGATTTTCTCCAGCGTTTCGGTGTCGAACACATGCACGCCATTGGTGGCCGAGGCCGAGGCATAGGCGCGGCCGCGCTTGCCGTCCACCTTCACGTCGCGGGCGTGGTAGACGGTGCCCGCGGGGAACTGTTTCACCAGCGACAGGTCGTCCTGGGAATAGACGGCCACCGAATTGTCGAAGGTGTTGGTGGTCCAGATCGTGCCTTTCTCGTCATCGACGGCAAGGCCGAACACGCCCACCGGCTGCGGGCCGCGATCCTCGGCACCCTCGGCGGGCGCTTCGCGCTGATCCTCGGGCAGAGGCGGCGGGGTGACCTCGGCGATCACCTCCAGCGTCTGCGGGTTCAGCTTCAGAAGCGCCGAGGACGGCGGGCGGAAATCCGAAGCGGCGACGAACAGGGCCCCCGATTTCGCGCTGTAAGCCGACTGATAAAGGCCCGGCGCCGATTTCACCCGGGTGACGCTGAAGCCCTCTTCACCCGCGAGCGGCACGTCTTTCGAGACTTTCACGTCGAACACCGTGGCCGAGGAAGGCGAGTCCATGATGGCGATCACCGGATGCAACCCGGTCGCGGCATCTTCGGGCAGGGTGAAGGTGAAGCTGACGGCGCCCTTGTCGTCGGCGGTCAGCGCCTCGGGGGTCAGCACGGTCGCTCCGCGTTGCAGGGTCAGGCTCTGGCCCGGTTGCAGGCCCGAGCCCTGGATGGTGACGCTGCTGCCCGGCAGCACGGGCTTGCCGGCGTCGGCGGGCGAGGCGCGGAAGCGGCCGGTGAATTCCACCGGCGCCGGAAAGGCGGATTCGGCCAGAACCGCTCCGGGCAACGCCAGCGCGGCCAGGGCCAGCCCCAGAACGGAATTGCGGTAACGGATTGACGGGGAAAGAAATCCCATTGCGCGCTCCTCATGCGGATTTACCGAAAGATCCGGCAGAGACCTGGCGGAGGCGGCTGAGGGCCGCGACGGCGGGGAACCGGCTGTTCCCCGCGAGAGACAGCGAGCCGCCCGCCCTTGTCAACCCGGAAAACGGCACCGGCGCCGAAGACCGCCGGCGCCCCGCGCCGGAGGGATGAGGCAATTCGATCACAGCGCCAGCAGCATGTCACATTTCGTCGCAGGCCGGGGCCGATAAATCTTGACAAAAATAAACAGATTAATCACGAGAAGCCCATCCCACCCGCAATACGCCGCAATTCCCGGCGCCGCGGGCCGGAAATCACAGCCGCCAGCCGTCTCAACGCCAGCGTTTCCCCCATATTCCGATCGAAGCGAGGCGGTAATGACCGGACGCAATTCTTTGCGCGCTGCTCTGTTGGGCAGTTGCGCGCTCATGTTCCCCGTGCAGGTTCTGGCGCAGGCCCAAAACGAGGACGGCCAGTATCTCGGCACCATCATCATCGAAAGCAAGCGCGACGTCAAAACCGACACCGCCACCGCGGTGACCGAGATCGACCAGGAAGAGATCGACGACCGCCAGGCCTCGACCATCGCGGAACTGATCTCTTCGGTGCCGGGCGTCACCCTGATCAACGGCAATTCGCCGGTCGGCGGCGGGATCCAGATCCGCGGCTTCGGCGCGACCGGCCTCTATGGCACCAACCAGAAGGTGATGATCACCATCGATGGCGCCAGCCAGGGCTCGGAAGAGCTTTACCGCATCGGCACCCAGCTTTTCACCGATGCCGAGCTGTTCAAGAGCGTCTCGGTGATCCGCGGCACGGTGGGCAGTTTCGAATACGGCTCGGGTATCGTCGGCGGCCTCGTGCAGCTTGAAACCAAGGACGCCTCGGATTTCACCGGCGGCGAAATCGGCTACAGGCTGCGCCAGGGCCTGACCTTCGGCACCAACGGCGACGGGATCACCTCCTCGACCATCCTCGCCTGGCAGCCCTCGCAGGATCTGGAGTTCATGGCGAACTACACCTGGCGCCGCCAGGGCGAGCAGACCGACGGCGACGGGAACAACCTGGGCTCGCCCGGCTTCAAGACGCCCTCTTTCTCGCTGAAGGGAAAATACACCTTCGGCGCGGCGCGCGATCAGTTCCTCAGCCTGTCCTACACCGACAGCCAGATGGCCGAACGCGACGTGCCCTATGATGCGGTGAACGGCAACGTCGCCACCTCGACCACCGACCGGGTGGACCGTGACATCCACTACAAGACCACTGTTCTGACCTATGGCTGGAATCCCGGACACAGCGATCTGATCGACCTGCGGGTGATCCTGTCCTACGCCGATTCGGCGATCGACAACACCTCGACCACGGGCAGCACGACGGGGCTCTACAACGCCAAGCACGAATACGAGACCACCAAGCTGACGGTGAAGAACACCGCCCGTTTCGACACCGGCAGCCTTTCGCACGAAGTGCGCGCCGGGGTGGAGTTGATTCAGAAGGACCGCAAGGAAGCCGCATCGGCCCCGGGCGGACGCGACAAACGCGTGGCCTTCTTCCTGATCGATGAGATGGATTTCGGCAATGGATTCAGCGTGACCCCGGCGTTGCGCTATGAAAGCCAGAACATCGCCAACACGGGGCCCAACCCGCTCTGGAACGGCGAATACGACAATGACGCGGTGATGGGCGGCGTCTCGCTGCGCTACGAATTCGCCAGCGGTGTCTCGGTCTTTGCCAGCGGCGCCTATACGGAATCGCTGCCGATCCTCGACGATTTCGACCGTCAGGCCTATACGACCGGCGGCAGGACCTACAACTACATGACGATGTCCGAAAAGGCCCGCACCTGGGAAATCGGCGCGGCCTGGCGCGGCTCGGACCTGTTGTCCGCGGGCGATGCGGTCAGCCTGAAGGCCAACCTCTATCAGACCAGCGCATGGGCCCTGACCTCGGAATCGGGCGTCGGCTCGGTGGATCTGCGCGGCGTCGAACTGGAAGGCGCCTACAGCACCGATGCCGGATACTACGCCGAGATCAGCGCCAATATCGTCGATAACGACTCGCGTTCGATGACCACCCAAAACTGGCTGGGCTATTACGCGCAGAGCACGACCGACACCCTGCGCCTTGCGGTCGGGAAACGCTGGGATGACGAGCTTGACCTGAGCTGGGAAATGTTCGCCGCAAAAGCCTACAGCGACACCTCGACCACCTGCACCGGCTTTGCCACCTGCCCGAGCCCGGGCTACGGCGTCCACAACCTGCGCGCCACCTACCGGCCGCAGTCGGGCGTGCTGGAGGGCACCGAGATCCGCTTCGGCATCGACAACGTCTTCGACCGCGACTACCGCGCCCGCCTCGCCACCCGCGACGCGCCGGGCCGCAACGTCAAGCTCTCGATCGTCAAGAGCTTCTGATCCGACAAACGGCGGGCCGCCCCCTCGTGGTGCGGCCCGCCCTTGCCTTTCTCGCGGCGGGATCGCTCCCGCCGCTTCATCGCAACCAGAGGAGCCGACCATGGCCAAACTGATCTCGCTCACCCTCGGCCTCGGCCTGATCGCCGGCGCCGCCCTCGCGCAGGAGAGCACCACCGCCCCCGCCGAGAACGGCACTGCCGAACAGCCGGGCATCGCCGGCGGCCACAGCCAGGCCGCCTATATCGCCGGCTACGACCAGGACGGCGACGGCAAGGTCTCGCTCGACGAACTGATCGAAGTGCGCACCGCCCGCTTCAGGGGCGCCGACACGGACGGCAGCGGCGAGCTGAACGAGGCCGAATATGTCGCCGAATTCGAAGGCCGCCTGCGCCAGCAATACGCCGACCAGGGCCGCGACACCTCGGAAGAGCGCTTCGCGAACAGCCTGAAACAGGCCGGCGTGCGCTTCGCCGTGCTCGACCGCGACCGCAACAATTCGCTCTCGCTGGAAGAAGATCTCGAATCCGCGCGCAAGACCTTCGCCCGCAACGACACCGACGGCGACGGTTTCGTCACGGCCGCCGATCCCAAACCCGTGCGCGAGAACGACGACCAGAACGCCGCGCAGGACGGTGAGAAGAAGGAAGAGAAGGCAGACTGAGCCTTCCCGGCGGGGGCGTCCCGCGCCCCCGCGCTGCCCGATCAGGACCGATTCCATGACCGCGAAACTGACCCTTGCCCTTGCCGCGCAGATCGCGCTTTTCGCCGCTCCCACCGCGGCCGGAAGCCTTGAATTCGAGGTGACGCTGCCCGAGATCGACACCAGCCCCTATTACCGGCCCTATCTGGCGGCCTGGATCGAGGATCCCGCCAGCAAGGAGATCCGCGGCACCGTCGCGGTCTGGTATGACACCCGGCTGCGCGACAATCTGGGGCGCGGCTTCCTGCGCGATCTGCGCAGCTGGTGGCGGGCCGAGGGCGAGGCGCTGACCCTGCCCGCCGACGGGATCAGCG
>NZ_UXAW01000037.1 GCF_900609055.1 Pseudogemmobacter humi
GCCCCGCCCGAGCCCAGAAGCTGCGCGCCGAGGCTGCTCCCCGCCCCCGAAACGATGGCGCCAAGCGCGGAGAGCCCGCTGCGGCCGTCGACCAGGGTAAAGAAATCACCGCCGTGCCCCGTCGCCGGCCCGAGCGCCGACAGATCCACCGCCGCGGCCGCCAGCGCGGGCGCCCGCGCGGCGATCACCTCCGACAGGCGGTAATCGCAAAGCGAACTCTGCCCCTGCGCCGCACCCGCAAGGCAGATCGAAACCGCCAGCAGCAGCGCCGGCACCGGAAACCGCGTCATGGTCAGAAATCCTGCTCTTTTGCCCGAAGTCTGACCAGGACCCGGCGGCAAGACAAGAGCCCTGCCGCCCGGCGCCCTTCACAATGCGGACAGCGCGTTACGCCCCCGCAGGCCAGGTGAATTCCGGACGCAGCCCGCTGTAGACCGGGCGGCCGTCGTCGGGTTTGGGATAGCCTTTCGTCTCGTCCCAGAAGGCGTGGTAGCTGGCCTTCGGAAAGGCCGCATCGTCGTAGCCCATGACATTCGGCACCGCCACGCGGATGCGACCCTGCTTGTCATCGAGCATGATCACCGCGCCGCAATCGGTGCAGAGACAGATCTCCAGCGGACCGTCCGGGTTCTGCGCATTGAACGGCACCCGTTTCAGCTTTTCCGGGTGATCCACCCGGACATCGCCGTGGTTGAAGAAGGCCACATGCGTCGTGTGCTGGCCGGTGACGGATTTGCACACATTGCAATGGCATTCGTGGTTGTCGATCGGCTCGGCGATGGCGGTCACATGGACATGCGCACAGCCCCCGGCGTATTTCGCGGCCATTTCATCCTCCCTGATGCCCGCCGCCGCCTCCCTGCGGCGGACGAGTCGGAGCAGAGCCTAACACCACAGCATCCGAACTCAAACGTGCGGAAGCGCCGCGGGAAAACCGGCCGCATCCGCGATCAGGCCCTCCGGCAAAGCAAAACGCCCCGGATCTCTCCGGGGCGTTCTTTGCATTTCAGAAGCGGTCAGCCGCGTTCTTCGATGATCTTAACGAGATGCGAGATCTTGTTGACCATGCCGCGCACGGCCGGAGTGTCCTCCAGCTCGCGGGTGCGGTTCATCTTGTTCAGACCCAGGCCCTTGAGCGTCGCGGTCTGGATCGCGGGGCGGCGGGCGGCCGAGGCCACCTGCTTCACGACGATGGTTTTCTTCGTCATTTCGATCAGCCCTCCGCAGCTTCGGTTTGGGGCTTCTTCAGGATCTCGGCCACTTTCTTGCCGCGACGAGCGGCGACGGAACGCGGCGAGGCTTCCTTGCGAAGGCCCTCGAAGGTGGCGCGGATCATGTTGTAGGGGTTTTGCGACCCCAGCGACTTGGCCACCACGTCCTGGACGCCCAGCATCTCGAACACGGCGCGCATCGGGCCGCCGGCGATGATCCCGGTGCCGGGAACCGCGGTCCGCATCACCACGCGGCCGGCGCCATGACGGCCCTCGGTGTCGTGGTGCAGGGTGCGCGCGTCTTTCAGCTGGACGCGGATCATCTGACGCTTGGCCTGTTCGGTCGCCTTGCGGACGGCCTCCGGCACTTCCTTGGCCTTGCCCTTGCCGAAGCCGACGCGGCCGCGCTGGTCGCCCACCACGACGAGCGCCGCGAAGCCGAAGCGCTTACCGCCCTTGACCGTCTTCGAGACGCGGTTGATCGCAACAAGACGATCGGCGAATTCCGGGGTCTCTTCGCGGCTTTCGCGGCGATCCCGGCGGTTTTCACGTTCTGCCATAAGGCATTCCTTTCGTGACGGCGCATCAGCGCCCAATGGTCCAATCCTGGTGAGCGGACGCAAGGCCCGCTCCCGGATCATCGGGGCGGCTCAGCCTTCGAAAAGACTGCGCCGCCCGCATGGATCAGAACTTCAGGCCACCTTCGCGGGCAGCATCGGCCAGAGCCTTGATCTTCCCGTGAAAGAGGAACCCGCCGCGGTCGAAGTAGCATTCTTCCACGCCGACTTTCTTCGCCCGCTCGGCGATGGCCGAGCCGACTTTGGCCGCCGCTTCGACATTGTTCTTGCCGACGACGCCCAGGTCTTTTTCCAGCGACGAAGCCGAAGCGACGGTCACGCCCTTCGCATCGTCGATCAGCTGGACGCTGATGTTCTTCGACGAACGATGGACCGACAGACGCAGCCGGCCGGCCGCGGTCGATTTGATTTTGTTCCGCACGCGCAAGCGGCGCTTCAGGAACAGCTCTCTTTTGTTCAAAGCCATTTTCGCGCCCCTTACTTCTTCTTGCCTTCCTTGCGGAAGACGAACTCGCCCTTGTAGCGGATCCCTTTGCCCTTATAGGGCTCGGGACGCTTCCAGTCGCGGATGTTCGCTGCCACCTGGCCGACTTCCTGCTGATCGATGCCCTCGACGACGATCTCGGTCTGCTTCGGGGTCGTGACGGTCACGCCCTTCGGCACTTCGAAATTCACTTCATGCGAGAAGCCGAGCTGGAGTTTCAGGATGTTGCCCTGCACCGCTGCGCGGTAGCCAACGCCCTGGATTTCCATCTCTTTTTTGAACCCCGTGGTGACGCCGGTCACCAGGTTCTCGATCATCGAGCGCGACATGCCCCACTGCTGACGGGCGCGCTTCGACAGGCCACGCGGGGTGACCTTGACGGCATCGCCTTCGACAGTGATGGTCACATCATCGCCTGCGGTGAAGGAACGGGTGCCTTTCGGCCCCTTGACTTCGATGGTCTGGCCGGAGACGGACGCGGTGACGCCCTTCGCCAGCTCGACGGGTTTCTTGCCGATACGAGACATTCAACCCTCCTCAGAACACGGTGCAAAGCACTTCGCCGCCAACATTGGCAGCGCGTGCATTCGCATCCGACAGAACGCCCTTGGGGGTGGAAACGATCGCCACGCCAAGCCCGTTGCGGACCTGCGGGATCTCGTTCACGCCCATATAAACGCGGCGGCCCGGCTTCGAGACCCGCTTGAGTTCGCGGATCACCGGCTCGCCTTCGTAATATTTCAGGCTGATGGTGAATTCGCCCTGACCGTTCGAGGTCTCGGACTTTTCATAGCCACGGATATAGCCTTCGGCCAGCAGCACGTCCAGAACGCGGGCGCGCAGCGTCGAAGCCGGGGTCATAACCGTCGACTTGCCGCGCAGCGACGAGTTGCGGATACGGGTCAGCATATCGCCGATGGGATCATTAACAGGCATCTGCTCTCTCCCTTACCAGCTCGACTTGACCATGCCGGGGATCTGGCCGAACGAGGCCAGTTCACGCAGCATGATGCGCGACAGTTTCAGCTTACGGTAGTAAGCATGCGGGCGGCCCGTGAGCTGGCAGCGGTTGTGGAGCCGCACCGCCGACGAGTTCCGGGGCATCTCGGCCAGTTTCAGAGTCGCCTTGAAGCGCTCCTCCATCGGCTTCGACTGGTCTTCGATCACCGCTTTCAGCGCCGCGCGCTTGCCAGCATGTTGCTGGACCAGCTTCGCGCGCTTCACTTCGCGGTTCACCATGGATTTTTTAGCCATAGATCAGGTTCCCTCGCGCTCAGGCCGAAAACGGCATGTTGAAGTGCTTCAGCAGCGACTTCGCTTCCGCATCGGTCTTCGCGTTCGTGCAGATGATGATGTCCATACCCAGAACCTCGTCGACCTTGTCGAACTCGATTTCCGGGAAAACGATGTGCTCTTTCAGGCCCATGGCATAGTTGCCACGGCCGTCGAACGAGGTCGCCTTGACGCCGCGGAAGTCGCGGACGCGCGGCAGGGCCACGTTGATGAGACGATCGAGGAATTCATACATCCGGTCGCCACGCAGGGTGACCTTGCAGCCAAGCGGCATCTCTTCACGGACACGGAAGCCCGCGATCGACTTCTTGGCCTTGGTGATGACAGCCTTCTGGCCGGCGATCTGGCCGAGTTCCTCGGCCGCCTGCTTGACCTTCTTGGTGTCTTTCACCGCTTCGCCGACGCCCATGTTCAGGACGATCTTGTCCAGACGCGGGATCATCATGTCGTTCTTGTAGCCGAACTCTTCCTTGAGCGCGGCCCGGATCGTCGATCTGAAGGCGGCTTTCAGACGCGGGGTATAGGTGGCGTTGTCCAGCATATCAGATCGCCTCCCCGGTGGTCTTGGCGTAACGGACCTTCTTGCCGTCTTCCTCGCGGAAGCCGACGCGGGTCGCTTTGCCGTTCTTGTCGATCAGCGAGAGGTTCGACAGGTCGATCGGCATCGCTTTCGGGATGCGGCCGCCCTGGCTGCCGGCGGATTGCTTGGTGTGGCGGATGGCGATGTTCACGCCTTCCACGACAGCCTTGCCGTCCTTCGGCGAGACCGAGGCGATTTCGCCCTTCTTGCCCTTGTCCTTGCCGGTGAGCACGAGGACCGTGTCACCCTTGCGGAGTTTCGCAGCCATCACAGCACCTCCGGCGCGAGCGAGATGATCTTCATGAAGTTCTTCGCGCGCAGCTCGCGGACGACCGGCCCGAAGATACGGGTGCCGACCGGCTCGCCCTGATTGTTCAGGATGACGGCGGCGTTGCGGTCGAAGCGGATGGCGGTGCCATCTTCGCGACGGACTTCTTTCGCGGTGCGGACGACGACGGCCTTGCGGACATCACCCTTCTTCACGCGACCCTTTGGAATCGCCTCCTTGACCGACACCACGATGATGTCGCCCACGGATGCGTAGCGGCGATGCGAGCCGCCCAGAACCTTGATGCACTGAACCCGGCGGGCGCCGGAGTTGTCAGCTACATCCAGATTGGTCTGCATCTGGATCATTTGGTTTCTCCCGACCTTCGGGGACAGCGATCAACCGCCCCGGGGTATCGCTCAGTTTCTGCTGAACGGTATGGAGAGGACTGATTGCTCAGGCCTCGACCACCACCGTCCAACGCTTCGTCTTCGAAATCGGCGCGCACTCTTCGATGCGAACGGTGTCACCGACCTTGAATTTGTTCTCCGCGTCATGGGCGCGGTATTTTTTCGACTTACGGACCGTTTTTTGCAGCAGCGGGTGCTTAAAACGACGTTCGACGAGAACGGTGATGGTTTGCTCGTTCTTGTCCGAGGTCACGGTGCCAGTCAGGATGCGCTTCGGCATGGGTCAGATCCTTACTTCGCAGCTTCAGCGGCTTTTTGGCCGAGAACGGTTTTGATACGGGCCACTTCGCGGCGCACGGTGCGCATGCGGGCGGTGTTCTCAAGCTGGTTGGTCGCTTGCTGGAAGCGCAGGTTGAAGGCTTCCTTCTTGAGCGCGACCAGTTGGTCACGCAGCTGGTCCGGGGTTTTCCCGGTCAGTTCCTTGGCGGTCATGCGCCTTTTCCTTTTACATTCACCAGAGGGCCCCCGACTTTGGCAGGGTCACCTTTGACCTGGTGGATCAATGAAATACCGACGAATCCGAGTCGCCCCGGATCCGTGGATGGGGCCTGATACAGGAGGGGGGCACAGAGGGCAAGGCCTATCTGCCGTCTCCGCCGGCGCGGGCCAGCCAGTCAGCCGCGGTCAGCCGGAAGCACATCCAGGGCGCCTCGCCGGTGCCCAGATCGAGCCGCGCGTCATGGACATGGCGCGCGCCCAGCTTCGCGGTGGCCTTCTGCGAGCGGATATTGGTCGGATCGATATGGAACCAGACCTCGCGGCCCGCGGCGAAGACATGCCCCAGCATCAGGCGTTTCAGCTCGCGGTTGGTGGTGCCGCCCCAGTGATCACGGGTCAGGAAGGTGAAGCCGACCGACACCGCATCCGGCGCGTCCGGCGCCACGTAATAGCGCGAACAGCCGATGATCCGGCCGCTTTGCGCCTCGCTCACCACAAGGGTCGCACCCGAGGCCAGCAGCAGATCGAAATAGCGGTCGAACACCTCGGGCAGATGCCGATCGCGGGCCGGGTGGCCGGCCCAGATCAGCGGATCCGAGGCCGCCTGACGCAGCCCGGCCCGGTCGTCGGCGTGCAACGGGCGCAGCAGCAGCGTCTCACTGCGCAGGACCGGCTGAAAATCGAAAGGCATTCCGTCCCCGCTCCGCTCATCCGAATGCAGATTACAGCAGGCCGCCGCAAAGGAAAACGCCCGCCGGTCTCCCGGCGGGCGCCTGATGTCGCGATGCGAAAGACTTACCAGTCTTCGCGGGCCACGATGCGCGAGGTGACCGGCAGCTTCATCGCGCCGAGACGCAGGGCTTCACGAGCGATTTCCTCGTTCACGCCGTCGATCTCGAACATGATGCGGCCCGGCTTCACCTTGCAGGCCCAGTAATCCACCGAACCCTTGCCCGAGCCCATGCGGACTTCGGTGGGTTTCGCGGAAACCGGGGTATCCGGGAAGATCCGGATCCAGACCCGGCCCTGACGCTTCATGTGGCGGGTGATCGCGCGGCGGGCCGCCTCGATCTGACGCGCCGTCACGCGCTCGGGTTCGGTCGCCTTCAGGGCGAACGAGCCGAAGTTCAGGAGGAACCCGCCCTTCGCCTCGCCGGCGATCCGGCCCTTGTGCATCTTGCGGTATTTCGTGCGCTTCGGTTGCAGCATCTCTCTCTACTCCTTACGCGCGCTCACGGTCGCCACGCTCGCGACGGGCACCGCGCGGCGCCGGAGCGTCTGCGGCCTCGGCGAGGCGACGATCATGGGCTTGCGGATCGTGTTCAAGGATCTCGCCCTTGAAGATCCAGACCTTGACGCCGATGATCCCGTAGGGGGTTTCGGCTTCCGACAGCGCATAGTCGATGTCCGCGCGCAGGGTATGCAGCGGCACCCGGCCCTCGCGATACCATTCGGTCCGCGCGATTTCCGCACCGCCGAGACGGCCCGCGACATTCACCCGGATCCCGAGCGCACCCATCCGCATGGCGTTCTGCACGCCACGCTTCATGGCGCGGCGGAAGGACACCCGGCGCTCCATCTGCTGGGCGATCGACTCGGCCACCAGCTGGGCGTCGACTTCGGGCTTGCGCACTTCGACGATGTTCAGATGCAGTTCCGAGGCGGTGAAGGCCGCCAGCTTCTTGCGAAGCGTCTCGATGTCTGCACCCTTCTTGCCGATGATCACGCCCGGACGCGCCGAGTAGATCGTCACCCGGCATTTCTTGTGCGGACGCTCGATCACGACCTTCGAGATGCCGGCCTGTTTGGCTTCCTTGTGGATGAACTCGCGGATGCGGAGATCTTCCAGCAGCAGATTGCCGTAGTCTTTCGATTCAGCGAACCAGCGGCTGTCCCAGGTGCGGTTGACCTGGAGACGCATGCCGATCGGATTGACCTTCTGACCCATTATGCCGACTCCCCGGTCTGACGCACCTTGATGGTGATTTCGCTGAACGGCTTCATGATCTTGCCGAACCGGCCGCGTGCCCGCGGGCGGCCGCGCTTCATCACCAGGTTCTTGCCGACCCAGGCTTCCGCCACGATCAGGCTGTCGACGTCGAGCCCGTGGTTGTTCTCGGCATTGGCGATCGCCGATTGCAGAACCTTCTTCACCTCGCCGGCGATGCGGCGCTTGGAGAAGGTCAGATCGGACAGGGCCTTGCCGACGGTCTTGCCGCGGATCAGCCCCGCGACCAGGTTCAGCTTCTGCGGGCTGGTGCGCAGCATGCGCGCAACGGCCATCGCCTCGTTTTCGGCCACGCGGCGCGGATTCTTTTCCTTACCCATGGCTTACTTCCTCTTGGCTTTCTTGTCGGCCGCGTGACCGTAATAGGTCCGCGTCGGCGAATATTCACCGAACTTCTGGCCGATCATTTCTTCGGTCACGGCGACCGGAATGTGCTTCTTGCCGTTGTAGACGCCGAAGGTCAGACCGACGAACTGCGGCAGGATGGTGGAACGGCGCGACCAGATCTTGATCACTTCGTTTTTGCCCGAAGCGCGTGAGGCTTCTGCTTTTTTCAGCAGATAGCCATCGACGAACGGGCCTTTCCAGAGGGAACGTGCCATGGATCAGCGCCCTTTCTTCCTGGCGTGACGCGAACGGACGATATATTTGTCCGTGGTCGGGTTGGAGCGGGTGCGCGCACCCTTGGTCGGCTTGCCCCAGGGCGTGACCGGATGACGGCCGCCCGAGGTGCGGCCTTCGCCGCCGCCATGCGGGTGGTCGATCGGGTTCATCGCGACGCCGCGGACGGTCGGGCGCACGCCCTTGTGCCGCAGACGCCCGGCTTTGCCGAAGTTCTGGTTCGAGTTGTCGGGGTTCGACACGGCGCCGATGGTGGCCATGCATTCCTGACGGATCAGACGCAGCTCGCCCGACGACAGGCGGATCTGCGCGTAAGAGCCGTCGCGGCCGACGAACTGCGCATAGGTCCCGGCGGCGCGGGCCAGCTGGCCACCCTTGCCGGGCTTGAGTTCGACGTTGTGGACGATCGTGCCGATCGGCATACCCGAGAACGGCATGGCGTTGCCCGGCTTCACGTCGACCTTGGCGCCGGCGATCACGGAATCGCCCACTGCCAGACGCTGCGGCGCGAGGATATAGGCCTGCTCGCCGTCGGCATAGCGCACGAGGGCGATGAAGCCCGTGCGGTTGGGGTCATATTCGATCCGCTCGACGGTGGCGGCGACATCCCATTTGGCGCGTTTGAAATCCACCACGCGGTACAGGCGACGAGCGCCCCCGCCCTGGTGGCGCATGGTGATCCGTCCGGTGTTGTTGCGACCGCCGTTCTTCCGCAGGCCCTCGGTGAGGGCTTTGACGGGACGGCCTTTCCACAGCTCCGAACGGTCGATCAGAACCAGCCCGCGCTGGCCTGGCGTCGTCGGCTTATACGACTTGAGTGCCATGTTAACTGTCTTCCGTTTGCTTCAGGACCAGTGCCCCGAAGGGCGGCAGGTCCGGGGTTAAGGGCTCCGAAGATCCCCGGTTCGGGTGTCTGCTCCGGCTTGCGAGAAACCGAATCTGACAAAACCAAGAGCCCCGGACGAATCCGGGGCCTCTGGAATGGCGGGGGAGTAACAGAAAGGATGGGGGGCGGCAACAGCCCGGACGACTTTTCTTCGGCCCGTTCCCCTGCCGCAAATCGCCCTTACAGATCGCAATAAGCGATGATCCTGCCATTGCTGTAAGGCGAATAGAGTTCCAGCTTCCATCCGCTTCCGAAATGCCAGCCGTTTTCCCGCGCCAGAGCGGCTGTTGACGGGCAGGTCCTGCGGGCTTCGCTGTCAGCAACAGCAAAAAGCCCCCGCTGTCGCGGGGGCTTTTCTTCAGCGTAATGCCGGTATCAGAGGCCGGTCGACACGTCGATCGTGTTGCCCTCTTCGAGGGTGACATAGGCCTTCTTCACGTCCGAGCGCTCACCGGCGCGGCCGCGGAAACGCTTGGCCTTGCCCTTGGTGATGGTGGTATTGACGGCTTTGACCTTGACGCCAAAGACAGCCTCAACGGCCTCTTTGATCTGCGGCTTGGTCGATGCCATCGCAACCTGGAACACAACCGCGCCATTTTCCGAGGCCATGGTGGCTTTCTCGGTGATGACCGGCTTGCGGATCACGTCGTAATGTTCGGGTTTCGCGCTCATTTCAGGCGGGCCTCCAGAGCTTCGATACCTGCTTTGGTGATCACGAGCGTGTCACGCTTCAGGATATCATAGACATTGGCGCCGATGGTCGGCAGCACGTCCACGCCTTCGATGTTGCGGGCGGCCAGCGCGAAATTCGCGTCGACATCCGCGCCGTCGATGACGAGAACCCGCTTCCAGCCCCGCTCCGCTACGGTTTTCGCCAGGGCGGCGGTTTTCGCCTCAGTCAGCGCGAGGCTGTCGAGGATCACCAGTTCGCCGGCTTTCGCCTTGGCCGAGAGCGCATGGCGCAGGCCAAGCGCGCGGAACTTCTTCGGCAGATCATGGGCGTGGCTACGGGGCTGCGGGCCCTTGTAGACACCACCGTGACGGAAGATCGGTGCCTTCTTGGACCCGTGGCGTGCGCCGCCGGTGCCCTTCTGGCGATAGATCTTCTTGGTCGAGTAGCTCACGTCCGACTTGCCCAGCGTCGAATGGGTGCCGGCCTGCGATTTCGCGCGCTGCCAGCGGACCACACGATGCAGGATGTCGGCGCGCGGCTCCAGCCCGAACAGGGCCTCATCGAGGTCGATCGAGCCGGCCTTGCCGCCGTCGAGTTTGATCACGTCGAGTTTCATGCTTCACCCCCTTCGGCCACTTCAGCGACCGGAGCAGCTTCTGCCGCAGCAGCAGCCGAACGGATGGCAGCAGGACGCGGCGCATCGGCGTGCGGAGCCTTCTTCACGGCGTCCTTGATGGTGACCCAGCCACCGGCCGAACCGGGGACGGCGCCTTTGACGAGGATCAGCCCGCGGTCGGCGTCGGTCCTGACCACCTGCAGGTTCTGGGTGGTGACGCGCACCGCGCCCAGATGACCCGCCATCTTCTTGCCCTTGAACACCTTGCCGGGGTCCTGGCACTGGCCCGTTGAGCCGTGCGAACGGTGCGAGATCGACACACCGTGCGAGGCGCGCAGACCGCCGAAGTTGTGGCGCTTCATCGCACCGGCAAAGCCTTTACCGATCGAGGTGCCGGCGATGTCGACGAACTGGCCGGCGACGTAATGCTCGGCCGAGATCTCGGCGCCCACTTCGATCAGATTGTCCGGCGAGACGCGGAACTCCGCCAGCTTGCGCTTCGGCGCCACATTCGCTTTCGCGAAATGGCCGCGCTGCGCGGCGGTGGTGCGGTTCACCTTGGCGGTTCCGGCGCCCAGCTGGACGGCGGTATAGCCATCCTTGTCGGCGGTGCGGGTCGCCACGACCTGAAGGGCGTCGAGTTGCAGAACCGTCACCGGAATCTGCTTGCCGTCCTCCAGGAACAGCCGGGTCATGCCCAGCTTCTTTGCGATAACTCCAGAGCGCATCGTGATGCCCCCCTTACACTTTGATTTCGACGTCGACGCCGGCGGCCAGGTCGAGCTTCATCAGCGCGTCCACGGTCTGCGGGGTCGGATCGACGATGTCGAGAAGACGCTTGTGGGTGCGGATCTCCCACTGGTCGCGCGACTTCTTGTCGATGTGCGGACCACGGAGAACCGTGAATTTCTCGATCTTGTTGGGCAGCGGGATCGGCCCGCGGACCTGGGCACCCGTACGCTTGGCCGTGTTGACGATTTCCTGGGTGCTGGCGTCCAGCACGCGGTAATCGAAGGCCTTGAGGCGGATGCGAATGGTCTGACCTTGCATTGCTTCTTCCTTCGGAACGTCAAATGCGCCGGAATGGCGCATCAGATAGGTTCACATTGTTACGGTCTTGAGTCCCGGTGTGATCCGGGGATTCGGGGGCGCGCGATGCACACCGCGCGGCCCTTTCGCATTAAACCGGCCCGGACGCAAGCACCCGGGCCGTATTTCCTCACTCGATGATTTTAGCGACGACGCCTGCACCGACGGTGCGGCCGCCTTCGCGGATCGCGAAGCGCAGTTTCTCTTCCATCGCGATCGGAGCGATCAGCTCGACCACGAATTTCAGGTTGTCGCCCGGC
>NZ_UXAW01000068.1 GCF_900609055.1 Pseudogemmobacter humi
TTCCTGGTCTTGCAGACGGGCGGCGGGGGGTTACTCATGCAGCACAGCTACCACGCTGGATTCATAAGATGAATCCAGCACGATTCGTGCAATAAAGCCGATAGATGAAGCCGCGCGCCATTGGAATGCAGGTGATGTCCATCGCCCAGACCTGATTGAGCCGGGTGACAGGCAGCTTTCTCAGCAGATAGGGACAGATCTTGTGCCCCGGTGCCGGTTTCGACGTATGCGGTCGGCGACAGAGGGCCTCGATGCCCATGCGCTTCATCAGCGTGGCAAGATGCAACCGCCCCAGCTTGACACCTTCCTGAACCAACAGCCCTTGCAGCATCCGGCTGCCGGCGAAGGGGAACTCCATATGCAGCTTGTCGATCCGGTGCAGCAGATTCAGATCGGCATGCGACACCGGGCGTGGCTTGTAATAGACGCTGCCCCGGCTGATCCCTGACACGATGGCCTGACGGCTGACGCTGAGCTTCGCAGTGGGCTCGATCATCTTCTCGCGCTCGGCAACAGACCCGCCTTTCCGAGCTCACCGGACAAAAAATCGTTCTCCAGCGCCTCAGCCATTGGCTCGAACCAATGGCGCCAAAGGCTTCGGTCTCCGATCTTCGCATGCAGGGGCTTCACGTCGGGGATCGGCTCAGGCTCCGCTTTCGGGGCTTCGCCGAACACCCCGGTCGCACCCTCAAGCAGTTGGTCGCGCCACCAGTTGATCTGGTTCGGATGCACGTCAAAATCCTGCGCCAACTCGATAAGGGTCTTCGTGCCCTTGATCGCGGCTACCGCCACCTTTGCCTTGAATGCCGGCCTGCGGTTCCGGCGCGGTCGTCTTCAAATGGTCTTCTCCTCGCTCGCAGCATCATGCCGCCGTCCCTCGGAAAATCCACTTACAAAGGCTGTTCAGATTTCCGCAGCCACTTCTGCGGGTCGGGTTCGGCAAATGCGGGCGGGGGAGGCGCGCATGCCGTGGCGCTTCGGCTAGCCCATTGTGGCCATGATGTCAGCACGATCCATCCGCCGGCCCTCCGCGAGCCGGGCCTCGCGGGCGCAGTCGGCACCGGCTCCCCCGGTTCATGGGGCAGGCCTGGGGCCGGTGAGGTGGCGGTTCCGCTTCGCGACTGCGCAACAGGTATTGGGGGTCGAAGCTATTGCGGCGCCATCGGTTCAGGCCCGATGGCTATCGTCAGCGCGCTCTGGCCCGCCCGTCATGCGCCGCCTGGGGCGCGGGTTTCGCCGCGCCCACCCGCCGCGCCGGACCGCTCGCGGATGGAAAAAATCGCGCTGATCGCTGGTTTCATCGGCCCGGCGCTGCATCCCGCCCATGCACAGGTGCAGCCTGGCGCGGGCAGAACAGGGGGAAACCGCCACGCCCGTGCAAAAACCGCTTTTCTTCGCCCCCGCGCTTCGTGTAACCCAAAGTCATGACCAGCGAACCGCAGATCATCGCCGCCAGCCGTGGGGGCCGCCATGCCGCCCCCCGCCGCGGCCTTCTCCTTCTCAGCCTCCGCTGAGCGGGCCTGCGGGCGCGACCGCTCAGATGTGACCAGCGCCCGGACCCGCAAGACCGGCTGAGACATCGAGAGACGAAGGACCCCGCCCCATGGCACAGAATGACCAGCAACCCCGCGTTCTGATTTTCGACACCACGCTCCGCGACGGCGAGCAATCGCCCGGCGCCACCATGACGCATGAAGAGAAGCTGGAGATCGCCGGCCTCCTGGACGAGATGGGCGTCGACATCATCGAGGCGGGCTTTCCGATCGCCAGCGAGGGCGATTTCGCCGCGGTGTCAGAAATCGCCAAACGCGCGCGGAATTCCACGATCTGCGGCCTCGCCCGCGCGAATTACAAGGATATCGACCGGGCGTGGGAGGCGGTGAAACACGCGAAATCGCCGCGGATCCACACTTTCATCGGCACTTCGCCGCTGCATCGGGCGATCCCCAATCTGGATATGGACCAGATGGCGGAACGCATCCACGACACCGTGACCCATGCCCGCAATCTGTGCGACAACATCCAGTGGTCGCCGATGGATGCGACGCGGACGGAAGCAGATTACCTCTGCCGCGTGGTGGAAATCGCCATCAAAGCGGGCGCCACCACGATCAATATCCCCGATACCGTCGGCTACACCTATCCGATGGAATCGGCGAAGATCATCCGCATGCTGCTGGAGCGGGTGCCGGGCGCCGACACCATCACCTTCGCCACCCATTGCCACAACGATCTGGGCATGGCGACGGCGAACAGCCTCGCCGCGGTCGAGGCGGGCGCGCGGCAGATCGAATGCACGATCAACGGCCTCGGCGAACGTGCCGGCAATACCGCGCTGGAAGAGGTGGTGATGGCCTTGCGCGTGCGCAACGACATCCTGCCATTCCGCACCGGCATCGACACGACGAAGATCATGCATCTGAGCCGCCGGGTCTCGACCGTCTCGGGCTTCGTGGTGCAGCCCAACAAGGCCATCGTCGGCAAGAACGCCTTCGTGCATGAGTCGGGCATCCACCAGGACGGCGTGCTGAAGAACGTGGAAACCTTCGAGATCATGAAGCCCGAACATATCGGACTGACGGTCAAGAACATCGCCATGGGCAAGCACTCGGGCCGCGCCGCCTTGCGCGCCAAGCTGAGGGAACTGGGCTTCGACCTGGCCGACAACCAGCTCAACGACGTTTTCGTGCGGTTCAAGGCGCTGGCCGACCGCAAGAAAGAGGTCTACGACGACGACCTGATCGCGCTGGTCGCCGACGAGCAGACCAACGACGCGCATGAGCATCTGCAACTGAAGAAACTGCGGGTGATCTGCGGCACCGAAGGCCCGCAAGAGGCCGATATGATCCTGACCATCGGCGGCGAGGATCACCATATCGACGCCACCGGCGACGGTCCGGTCGATGCGGCCTTCATGTGCGTCAAGATGCTGTTCCCGCATAAAGCGCGGCTCCAGGTCTATCAGGTCCATGCGGTGACCGAGGGCACCGACGCCCAGGCGACGGTCTCGGTGCGGCTGGAGGAGGACGGGCGCATCGTCACCGGCACCGCGGCCGACACCGACACCATCGTCGCCTCGACGCGCGCCTATATCAACGCGCTGAACCGGCTGATCGTGCGGCGCACCAAATCGGCGCCGGATGCCGACGTGAAATCGGTCAATTACACCGACGCGCCCTGAGCGCAGCCGGCGGCGGGTTCGCCCCGTCGCCGCCCTTCTTCCCAAACTGCGGCGGGTTCGCCCGCCGCCGCTTTCACAGCGGCCCGAACCGCGCCAGCAGCGCCCCGGCATGGGCGGCGGTCGCGGGGGTCGCGGCCCATTGCGCCAGCAGATCGCGCCAGGTCAGCGGCATGAAGCTGACCAGATCGCCGCGCACCAGCCCGGCGAACTCTGCCAGTTCCTTCCGGTGCAGCGCCACCGCCGCCGGGTCGAGCGGCTTGCCCGAGGCCCAGCGTTCCGGCTCGGCGTAAAGGTAAACCAGCACCGCCCCCCTGCCCTGCCGCGCGCCCTGGGTCGCAAGGCCGTAGGCCTGTCTGATCAGCTCCGCGGCGCCCAGCGTGCGGAACGCCTTGCGGCCCGCTGCCAGATCTCGGCGCAAAGCGGTGTAGCGCGCCAGCCCCTCGCGCCAGTCGCGGTCATAGGCCAGCGAGAAATCGGCGGCCTTCTGCGGCCGGAACGGCTCGTATCGTTTCGATTCCACCCCGACCAGCGTCGTCGCCGTGGTGATCGCGGCATCGAACCGGGGGTGTTTGCCGCCACGCCAGGGGAAGCGCATCTCGGCCTCGATCTCCACCCCTTCGGGGCGGCCCATCGGCACGCCGGGCAGCGGCGCGAGCAGCCCGGGCCGGTCGAGAAACCAGCCGAAAGCATTGGACGCCAGCGCCGCTGACGACTCGGGGCTGTCGAATTTCCCCGGGGCCAGTTCGTTGCCGGGCGCGCGGCGCAGGCAGGTCAGGACGCGCTCTTCGGGCACGCCGGGCAGGAAGCCTGTGGGCAGAAAATCCATGCGCGCCTCTCGTTGCAGCGGGTCGTGCACCGGGCTATCAGCAGCCGGCGGGGGCTGTAAATGCCGCAGCGCGGGGCCGGATGTTGTATTATGACAACCCACGGACGAAATGGCGCCTCTTCCGGCACCAAAATATTGCAAAAGGGAATCCATCCGCCGCGCACGCAGAATTGTGCAGGCGCCCCCGCGCCGGGCTTTCACAAAATTCCCCAGATCCTTATATGAAAGCGCCCGCCAGAGCCGCCTCTGAGTCGCGGGCTTATCCGCTCGTGTCCGCCCGCCGGCCGCCAGCCCATATGAAGGACGTGCCCCGAATGTCGCTCATCCCCGGACTTTTCTCGTCGGACATGGCCATCGACCTCGGGACCGCCAACACGCTTGTCTATATCCGTGGCAAGGGCATCGTGCTGAACGAGCCCTCGGTCGTGGCCTATCACAACAAGGACGGCAAGAAGCAGGTGCTGGCCGTGGGCGAGGACGCCAAGCTCATGCTGGGCCGCACCCCGGGCAGCATCGAGGCGATCCGGCCGATGCGCGACGGGGTGATCGCCGATTTCGAGGCGGCGGAAGAGATGATCAAGCATTTCATCCGCAAGGTGCACAAACGCACGACCTTCTCGAAGCCGAAGATCATCGTCTGCGTGCCGCATGGCGCGACGCCGGTTGAGAAACGCGCGATCCGCAATTCGGTGCTGCAAGCCGGGGCGCGGCGCGCGGGCCTTCTGTCGGAGCCGATCGCGGCCGCCATCGGTGCCGGGATGCCGATCACCGAACCGACCGGCTCGATGGTCGTCGACATCGGCGGCGGCACCACCGAAGTGGCGGTGCTCTCGCTCGGCGACATCGTTTACGCCCGTTCGGTGCGGGTCGGCGGCGACCGGATGGATGAGGCGATCATCGCCTATCTGCGCCGCCATCAGAACCTTCTGATCGGCGAATCCACCGCCGAGCGGATCAAGACCTCGATCGGCACTGCGCGGATGCCCGACGACGGCCGCGGCGCGGTGATGACGATCCGGGGCCGCGACCTGCTGAACGGGGTGCCGAAGGAAACCGAGATCAGCCAGGCCCAGGTCGCCGAGGCCCTGGCCGAGCCGGTGCAGCAGATCTGCGACGCGGTGATGCAGGCGCTGGAAGCCACGCCGCCCGATCTGGCGGCGGACATCGTGGACCGCGGCGTCATGCTGACCGGGGGCGGCGCGCTTCTGGGCGATCTGGACCTGAGTTTGCGCGAACAGACCGGGCTTTCGATCTCGGTCGCCAATGAATCGCTGAATTGTGTTGCTCTGGGCACCGGCAAATCGCTGGAATATGAAAAGCAACTCCGGCATGTGATTGATTACGACAGCTGATCCTTCCGGCTGCCGGATCGCATTACCCCGAGGCGCACGTGTCCAGGACCAAGACCGGACCAGAGGAATATTCCCGCCCGATCCGGCGTCTGCTGGTCGGGCTTCTGGTCGTGGCGCTGCTCGGCCTCTTCGTGCTGTGGCGCATCGACAGCCCGCGGGTCGAACGGTTCCGCGCCGCCCTGGTCGATGCGGTGGTGCCCAATCTGGAATGGGCGCTGATGCCGGTGACGCGGGTCATGGGCATGGTCGAGAACTTCCAGTCCTACACCCGGATCTATGAGCAGAACCAGGAGCTGAAACGCGAGTTGCAGCAGATGAAGGCCTGGAAAGAGGTCGCGCTGCAACTGGAGCAGAAGAACGCGCGTCTGTTAGATCTGAACCACGTCCGGCTGGACCCGAAGCTGACCCATGTGACCGGGGTGGTGCTGGCGGACAGCGGCAGCCCGTTCCGCCAGTCGGTTCTTTTGAACGTGGGCGCGCGCGACGGCATCCGCGACGGCTGGGCGACGATGGACGGAATCGGCCTTGTCGGGCGCATCTCGGGGGTGGGGAACCGCACCGCGCGGGTGATCCTGGTGACAGACACCTCGTCGCGCATCCCGGTGACGATCCAGCCCTCGGGGCAGAAGGCGCTTCTCTCGGGCGACAATTCCTCGCTGCCGCTGCTGGATTTCATCGAATCGACCGAAGAGGTGCGCCCCGGCGACCGGGTGGTGACTTCGGGCGACGGGGGCGTGTTCCCGGCCGGGCTGCTGGTCGGCCAGGTCGCGATGGGCAGCGACCGGCGGCTGCGGGTGGTGCTGGCCGCCGATTACCAGCGGCTGGAGTTCCTGCGCGTGCTGCGCAGCCACGAGCTGGAGCCGATCCGCGATCCCGGCAGCCTGGTGGCGCCGCCCCTGCCCTCGGTCCCGGTGGCCGAAGTCGACGGCGAGGGCCAGGCCGCCTCGCAGCCCGCCACCGGAGCCGGGGATGTGACCGAGACCGGCTCGGGCGCGGCCGAAAGCGGCGACAGCCCCAACGGCGTGGCCGCGCCATGAGCGAGTGGATGCGCGCCGATCCCTGGGGCTACCGGCTGTTGTTCCTCGGCCTCGCGCTTTTGCTGCTGTTTCTGAAACTGCTGCCTTTGGGAAGCACCGCGGGGGCGTTTCCGGGGCCGGATCTGCTGATCTGCCTGATGTTCGCCTGGATCATGCGCCGCCCCGATTTCCTGCCGGTCTGGCTGATCGCGGGGGTCGTGCTGGTCGAGGATCTGATCCTCTTGCGCCCGCCGGGGTTGTGGACGGCGCTGGTGATCCTTGCGACCGAGTTCCTGCGCTCGCGCATCGCGCTGACGCGCGAGCTGAATTTCGCCGTGGAATGGCTGCTGGCCTCGGGGCTGATGATCGCGATGTTGCTGAGCTGGCGGCTTGCCTTTAGCCTGACGCTGATCCCGCTGCCGCCCTTCGGCTTCGCCGTGGTCCAGGTCCTGTGGTCGATCCTTGCCTATCCGGTGGTGGTGGGGCTGTCGCGCCTCGCCTTCGATCTCAGGAAGCCCGCCACCGGCGAGGTGGACGATTTCGGCCGCCGGCTCTGACGTGGAACCCATGACATGAGACGCACGCAGAAAGACACCGAGGACAGCGCCCGCACCATCACCCGCCGCGGGCTGATGATGGGCGGCGCCATGACGGCGATGGTCGCCGCGCTTGGGGTGCGCATGCGCTATCTCCAGGTCGATCAGGCCGAGGAATTCAAGCTGCTGGCCGAGGAGAACCGCGTCAATATCCGGCTGATTCCGCCGATGCGCGGGCTGATCCAGGACCGCAATGGCAAGCTGATCGCGGGGAACGAACAGAACTACCGCGTGGTCATCACCCGCGAGGATGCGGGCGATGTCGATCTGGTGCTGCACCGTCTGGCCGGGCTGATCCCGATGACGGCCGAGGAGCTGGATTCGACGCTGGAAGAGGTGAAGCGCAATTCCGCCTTCGTTCCGGTGATCGTCAAGGACCGGCTCAGCTGGCAGGACTTTTCCAAGGTGGCGATCAATGCCCCGGCGCTGCCGGGCGTGGTGCCCGAGGTCGGCCTGTCCCGGATCTATCCGCGCGGCTACGATTTCGCCCATGTGGTGGGCTATGTCGGCGCGGTGTCGCAAAAGGATCTCGACGAGCTGGAGAACCCCGATCCGGTGCTGCGGCTGCCCAAGTTCCAGATCGGCAAGATCGGCACCGAGCGCTGGATGGAGGGCGTGCTGCGCGGCACCGCCGGCACCAAGAAGATCGAGGTCAACGCCGTCGGCCGCGTCATGCGCGAGCTGGAGCGCCAGGAGGGCACGCCGGGCGGCGACATCCGCCTGACCATCGACGCCGATCTGCAAAATTTCGCCCAGGCCCGGCTGGGCGAGGAAAGCGCCGCCGTGGTGGTCATGGATGTGACGAACGGCGATCTTCTGTGCTGCGCCTCGGCGCCGTCGTTCAATCCCAACCTCTTCGTGCGCGGCATCAGCCACAGCGATTACGCGTCGCTGACCGGCAACGATCACCGGCCGCTGGCGAACAAGACCGTCTCGGGCGCCTATCCGCCGGGCTCGACCTTCAAGATGGTCACCGCCCTCGCGGCGCTGGAGGCGGGCGCCATCGACGTGGGCTACCGCGTGCGCTGCCCCGGCTATCTGGAATTCGGCGGCCGCCGCTTCCACTGCCATTCCCGCGGCGGCCATGGCCAGGTCGGCCTGACCCAGAGCCTGGAGAAAAGCTGCGACGTGTTCTATTACGACGTGGCGCAGAAGGTGGGCATCGACAAGATGGCCGAGATGGGCCGCAAGCTGGGCCTCGGCGTGCGCCACGAATTGCCGATGTCGGCGATCACCGACGGCATCATGCCCGACCGCGCCTGGAAGCAGGAACGCTACAAGCAGGACTGGCGGATCGGCGATACGATCAACGCCTCGATCGGCCAGGGCTATGTGCTGGCCTCGCCCTTGCAACTTGCGGTGATGACGGCGCGCATCGCCTCGGGGCGCTCGGTCTCGCCGCGCCTCGTGCGGATGATCGACGGCAAGGAGCAGCCGGTGGCCGAGGCGGCGCCGCTCGGGATCGAGGAGCGCTTTCTCCAGGCCATGCGCCAGGGCATGTATGACGTGATCAATTCCGAACGCGGCACCGCGCGCGGCTCGCGCGTGGTCGAGCCGACCATGGTTTTCGCCGGCAAGACCGGCACCAGCCAGGTCAGGAACATCACCGCCGCCGAGCGCGCGCGCGGCGTGATCTCGAACGATCAGCTGCCCTGGAACCGGCGCGACCATGCGCTTTTCGTCGGCTATGCGCCCTACGACAACCCGCGCTATGCGGTTTCGGTGGTGGTGGAACACGGCGGCGGCGGCTCGACCGCGGCAGCGCCGATCGCGCGCGACGTGATCCTTGCGGCGCTGGCGGGCGGGCGTCCGCCGCTGTCGGCCTATCCTTCGGCGCAGAGGGGCCGGATCGAGACCATGCTGGAAGAGCTGCCGCTGCGCGACCCCGAGACCGGCGCGCTCGAAGACAGCGATCAGGCCTGAGGGGGCGCAAGCGATGGCCTTTTTCGAGAACCGGCTGAAACAGGTCCCCACCGGCATCCGCAAGGTGTTGTATATCAACTGGCCCATCGTGGTGCTGATCACCGCGGTCAGCGCGGTGGGCATATTGATGCTCTATTCGATCTCGGGCGGCGATTTCGACCTTTGGGCGAAGCGCCAGGCCCAGGTCTTCGGCGCCGGCCTTGTCCTGATGTTCATCGTTGCCATGGTGCCGGTCTGGTTCTGGCGCTCGATGGCGGGGATCTCTTATCTGATCTCGTTCCTGCTGCTGATCGTGGTCGAGTTCTACGGCGTGGTCGGCATGGGTGCGCAGCGCTGGATCGACATCGGTCCGCTGCGACTGCAACCCTCCGAGATGATGAAATTCAGCCTTGTGATGATGCTGGCGGCCTATTACGACTGGCTCGACATCAAAAAGGTCTCGCGGCCCCTGTGGGTGCTGATCCCGGTGGTGCTGACGGTGGTGCCGACGGTGCTGGTGCTGATGCAGCCGAACCTCGGCACCTCGCTGATGCTGTTGATGGCCGGGGCGGCGGTGATGTTCGCGGCCGGGGTGAGCCTTTGGTATTTCGGCGCGGTGGCCGGGCTGACGGTGGGCGCGGTGGTGACGGTGTTCCAGAGCCGCGGCACGACCTGGCAGCTGTTGCACGACTACCAGTTCCGCCGGATCGACACTTTCCTCGATCCCGACGCCGATCCGCTTGGTGCGGGCTACAACATTATCCAGGCCAAGATCGCGCTCGGCTCGGGCGGCTGGTCCGGCAAGGGGTTCATGCAGGGCACGCAAAGCCGGCTGAACTACCTGCCCGAGAAACAGACCGACTTCATCTTCTCGACGCTGGCAGAAGAATTCGGCTTCGTCGGCGCGTTCTCGCTTTTGATCCTTTACGCGCTGATCATCGGTTTCTGCATGGTCTCGGCGCTGCAAAACAAGGATCGCTTCTCGTCTTTGCTGATCATCGGGGTGGCGGCGAATTTCTTCTTCTACCTCGCGGTCAACCTGTCGATGGTGATGGGGATGGCGCCGGTGGTGGGCGTGCCGCTGCCGCTGCTCAGCTATGGCGGCTCGGCGATGCTGGTGATCCTTGTGGGCTTCGGGCTGATGCAGAGCGCCCATGTCCACCGGCCGCGCTGAGACTTTGGGCTGACGCTCTGGACAGCGCGGCGCGGCTGGCGCAGTCTCGCGGCCATGATCCGCATTTACTTCGCCGCCCCGACCTGGTCCGAATATGAACCCTGGCTTCCCGCCGCGCTGACCGCGGCCGGGATCCGGGCGGAAATCCTGCTGGAAGCCCCCGATCCGGCGCTGATCGACTATATCGTCTATGCGCCCAGCGGGCCGCTTGCCGATTTCCGCCCCTTCACCCGGGCGAAGGCGGTGCTGTCGCTCTGGGCCGGGGTCGAGAAGATCGTGAGCAACCAGAGCCTGACCCAGCCTTTGTGCCGGATGGTCGATCCGGGCCTGTCGGAGAGCATGGTGGAATATGTCACCGGCCATGTGCTGCGCCACCACCTGGGGATGGACCGCCATATCGTCAATCCGGGCCGGATCTGGGATCCCACCCCGCCGCCGCTGGCCCGCCAGCGCCCGGTGGCGATGCTGGGGCTGGGGGAACTGGGCCTTGCCTGCGCCCGCGCGCTCCAGGCGCTGAACTTCCCGGTGCAGGGATGGAGCCGCAGCGCGAAAGCCATCGACGGGCTTGAGACCTTCCATGGCCGGGACGGGCTGCGCGAGGTGCTGAGCGCGGCGCAGATCGTGGTGACTTTGCTGCCGCGCACGCCGGAGACAGAGAACATCCTGAACGCGGAAAGCCTGGCCTGGCTGCCCGCGGGCGCGGTGGTCATCAACCCCGGCCGCGGGCCGCTGATCGACGACGGGGCTTTGCTGGCGGCGCTGGATGCGGGCCGTGTCGGCCATGCCACGCTCGACGTGTTCCGCACCGAGCCGCTGCCGCAGGATCACCCGTTCCAGGCGCATCCCGGGGTGACGATCACCCCCCATGTCGCCGCCGACACCCGCGCGCCCACCGCCTCGACCGTGATCGCGGAAAACATCCGCCGCAGCGAGGCCGGAGAGCCGCTTTTGTATCTGGTGGACCGGGCGCGCGGCTACTGACCGCCTGCGGGAGCCTCCGGCGGGGGTATTTCGGTCAGGATGAAAGGGGCTTTGGCGGGGCAGGATTCCGGCCCGGGCGCCTGTGAGCCGGCGGGCGAGGCCTTCGGCGGAAGTATCCGGGTCAGGATGAAACGGCGGATCAGCGCGGGGCGCCGACTTTCGGCGCGCGGAAGACGCGGGTGCGGCCGAAGTAATCCTCAAGCCGGTTCAGCCTTTCCTGGACCTGATCGGGCAGATGGCTCTGGACGCGGGCGAGCAGCGCCTCGACCACCATCAGCAGCGTCGCGGTGGAATCCCAGGCGGCGGGCATTTCGATATGGCAGGGCAAAGTATGGCGCGCATGGGCGGCGGCGGGCGAGAGCCAGCGGTCGGTGATCAGCACCACCTCGGCGCCCTGGGCGCTGGCGAATTCGGCGAACTGGACCGCGTTCGATTCGTAGCGGCGGATGTCGAAGATCACCACCACATCGCCCGCGGCCAGATCCAGCAGCGCCTGCTGCCAGTCGGTCAGGTGATCGGCGATCCAGGTCACATCGGGCCGGATCACCCGCAGAAGCGTCGCCATGTAATCCGCGAGCGCATGGGTCAGCCGCCCGCCCATCACCGCGATCCTGCGCGCGGGATCGGCCAGCGCCAGCGCCGCGCCGTTGAAATCCTGCGCCGGGATCAGGTTCAGCGTCGCCCCGATATTGGCCACCACCTGGGCCGCGTAATCCTGAAGCGGATGCGCGAGAGGCTCGCGCGCGCCCTCGGCCAGCGAGAGCGGCGCCACCAGCAGCCGCCCGACCTCGGCCTTGAGCGCGGCCTGGTAATCCGACCAGCCGCGGAAGCCCAGTTTCTGCACCAGCCGCATGATCGTGGGTGAGGACACATCCGCCGCCCGCGCCAGCGCCGTGATCGGGCCAAGTGCCGACATCGGAAAATGCGACAGGATATGCGCGGCCGCCTGACGCTCGGCCCGGGTCAGCCCGGGCATGGCATCGCGCATCTTTTCCTCGATGGCCATGGCCCGCGTCCCCCGCCGATTCCCTTCGCCCATGCAGAAACAAATGTAACAATAAATCAAGTGCCGGAATATTCTTGACAGAGGTCATGGCGCCGGATGAGGCTGGCCAAAACAGGGAGACGACTCAATCATGAGCACCATGGGTTTCGCATTCTGCGCGAGGCTGCGCCGCGGTTTGCGTTCTGGCCGGCGGCAGGGCTGAGACATGCCGCGTTTCCTTGTGATGTTCGTCCGCATCACCGAGGCGGTGAATTACCGCGTCGGCCGGATTGCGATGTATCTGATCTTCGTGCTGGCTGCGGTGCTGATGTGGTCGGTGATCTCGAAGGCCTTCTTCCGCCCGGCGCTCTGGACCCAGGAGATGGCCCAGTTCACCATGGTGGGCTATTTCGTGCTGGGGGGCGCCTATTCGCTGATCCTGGGCGCCAATGTGCGGATGGATCTGCTTTACGGCCGCTGGTCGCCGAAGACCCAGGCCGCGGTCGATATCGTCACCATCTTCGCGCTGATCTTCTTTCTGGCCACCATCCTCTGGGGCGGAATCGAGAGCACGGCCTACGCATTCGAGGTGGGTGAGCGCTCGCGCACGGTCTGGCGGCCCTATATGGCGCCGATCAAGATCGTGATCTGCACCGGCGTGTTCCTGATGCTCTTGCAATCCGTCTGCTTCCTGATCCGCGACATTGCCACGCTGCGCGGGGAGCGCATCTGATGCCCTACGAATATATCGCCATCGTCATGTTCATGGGCATGATGGCCATGCTGTTGTCCGGGCAGCGGGTCTTTGCCGGGATCGGCTTCGTCGCCGTTGTGGCGGCCATCGCGCTCTGGGGCGACCGGGGCGGCTACGACATCGCCTTCACCAGCGCGATCAAGCTGATGAACTGGTATCCGATGCTGACCCTGCCGATGTTCGTCTGGATGGGTTACGTCATGTCCGAGACCCGGCTTGCCGACGATCTTTACCGCATGTTCCACGTCTGGTTCGGCCCGATCCCGGGCGGGCTGGCCATCGGGACGATCCTTCTGATGGTGCTGGTCTCGGCGATGAACGGGCTGTCGGTGGCGGGCCTTGCCATCGGCGCCACCATCGCCCTGCCCGAGCTTCTGAAACGCGGCTACGACAAAAGGATGGTGACCGGGATCATCCAGGGCGGCTCATCGCTGGGCATCCTGGTGCCGCCCTCGATCGTTCTGGTGCTTTACGCGATGATCGCGCGCCAGCCGGTCGGGCAGCTCTGGCTCGCGGGTGTGTTCCCGGGCCTTCTGATGGCGGGGTTCTTCCTGCTTTATGTGGTGATCCGCTGCGGGCTGAACCCGAAGATGGGCCCGCCGCTTTCGCGCGAGGAACTGGCCACCATCACCTGGTCCGAGCGCATCCGCCTGCTCCGCGCGGGCGTCCTGCCGGTGGTGATCTTCGCCTCGATGATGGGGCCTTTCGTGCTGGGCTATGTCAGCCTTGTCGAAAGCTCGGTGATCGGCGCCACCATCGCGACCTTCGTCGCCATCGCCAAGCGCCGGCTGACGAAACAGGTCTGGGAGACCTGCGTCGTCAACACCCTTGGCGTGTCCTGCATGTTCATGTGGATCCTGCTGGCGGCGCTGGCCTTCGGCGCGGTGTTCGACGGGCTGGGCGCGGTCAGGGCCATCGAGAGCTTCTTCCTGGAAGACCTGGGCCTCGGCCCCTGGACGATCCTGATCCTGATGCAGGTCTCGTTCCTGGTGATGGGGATGTTCCTCGACGACACCGCCATGCTGGTGATCGTGGCGCCGCTGTATATTCCGCTGGTCGCCAAGCTGGATCTGGGGATGCCGCCGGGCGATGTTCTGATCTGGTATGGCGTGCTTTACACCATCACCTGCCAGGTCGCCTATATCACGCCGCCCTTCGGCTATAACCTGTTCCTGATGCGCGCCATGGCGCCGGATCAGGTCAGCCTGGGTGACATCTACCGCTCGATCGTGCCGATCACCGGGATCATGCTGCTGACCCTCGCGGTCATCATCCTCTTCCCCGAAATCGCGCTCTGGCTGCCACATCAGGTTTACGGACAATAGCCGGGGATCAGCCCCGAAACCCAACCAACGGAGGTAACAATGACGACGTCCAGACGGAAATTCCTCAGCACCGGCGCTCTGGCCGCCGGGGCCGCCGCTCTTGCTGCCCCCGCCGTGCGTGCGCAGGCCGCGCCGATCAGATGGCGGATGCAGACCTATGCCGGGGCCGCCCTCGGCGAGCATGTCTGCAAGCCCGCCATCGAGCTGTTCAACAAGATCGCCGCCGGGCAGATGGAGATCGAACTCTATTACGCCGACCAGCTGGTTCCGACCTCGGAGCTGTTCCGCGCCATGCAGTCGGGCACCATCGATGCGGTGCAGTCGGATGACGATTCCATGCAGTCGCCGACCGAAGTCACCGTCTTCGGCGGCTATTTCCCCTTCGCCAGCCGCTACAGCCTGGACGTGCCGGTGCTGTTCAACCAGTATGGGCTGAAGCAGATCTGGGAAGAGGAATACGCCAAGGCCGGCGTCCGGCACATCTCGGCCGGGGCCTGGGATCCCTGCCATTTCGCCACCAAGGATCCGATCAACAGCCTCAAGGATCTGGAAGGCAAGCGCGTCTTCACCTTCCCGACCGCGGGCCGCTTCCTCGCCCAGTTCGGCGTGGTGCCGGTGCAGCTGCCGTGGGAAGACATCCAGGTCGCGCTGCAAACCGGCGAGCTCGACGGCATCGCCTGGTCCGGCATCACCGAGGATTACACGGTGGGCTGGGCCGATGTGACGAAATACTTCCTGACGAACAACATCTCGGGCGCCTGGATCGGCCATTTCTTCGCCAACCAGGACCGCTGGAACGAGGTGCCCGAACATCTTCAGGCGCTGATGGAGGTCTGTTTCGAGCAGTCGCATTACTACCGCCAGTGGTGGTACTGGGGCGGCGAGGCCGATCTGCGCGTCAACGGGCCGAAGCTGGAGCTGACCTCGATCCCCGACGAGGAATGGGCCACCGTCGAGGCCGCCGCCCGCACCTTCTGGGACGAGATCGCGGCGGAATCCGAGACCAAGGCCAAGGTCGTCGAGATCTTCAAGAAATACAACGATGTGATGGCAAAATCGGGCCGTCCCTATCGTTACGGCTGACCCCATCGGCGGGGGCGGGGACATATCCCGCCCCCGCGACCACGGGAGGATGAAGGAATGATCCACGCGGCTGACTGCTGGCCCAGAAAACCCGAGTTCGGCGGCGCCGAACCCGCGTCCCGCCGCATCTGACACCCGGTTTCATTCCCTTTCACGACAGACAGAGGCCGCAAATGCCTGCGAATCTTACACTCGACACCCTCAGGGCCGCTTTTGACTCCGGCGAGATCGACACCGTTCTGGTGGTCGCCCCGGACATGCAGGGCCGCCTGATGGGCAAGCGTTTCCACGCCGGATTCTTCCTGAACGGCGGCTATGAGGAGACGCATTGCTGCAATTACCTGCTCGCCCTCGACATGGAGATGGTGACCGTCCCGGGCTACCGCTCGGCCGGCTGGTCGCAGGGCTATGGCGATTACGTCATGAAGCCCGACCTCTCGACGCTGCGCCGCCTGCCCTGGCTGCCGGCGACCGCCATGGTGATGTGCGACCTGCTCGACCATCACACCCATGAGGAAATCGCGATCAGCCCCCGCGCGATCCTGAAGAAACAGGTCCTGCGCGCCCGAGCCATGGGGTTCGAGCCGATGATGGCGACCGAACTCGAATTCTACCTGTTCGAGAACAGCTACGAGAGCCTGCGCGACGACGGTTTCGGCAAGCTCAGGCCCGCCTCGGCCTATAACGAGGATTATCACATCTTCCAGACCACCAAAGAGGAAGATGTGATGCGCGATGTGCGCAACCACCTCTGGGGCGCGGGGATCCCGGTCGAGAACACCAAGGGCGAGGCCGATGCCGGCCAGGGCGAGGTGAACTACCGCTATTCCGACGCGCTGGATACCGCCGACAACCACTCGATCATCAAACAGGCGGTGAAGGAAATCGCCTGGGCCAAGGGCAAGTCCGTCACCTTCATGGCCAAATATGACCACCGCAAGGCCGGATCGGCCGCGCATGTGCATCAGTCGCTCTGGACGCTGGACGGCAAGCCCGCCTTCGTGGATGAAGCCGACCCCAAAGGCATGTCGCAGCTGATGAAGCATTTCGTCGCCGGGCAGCTTGCGGCGGCCGAAGAGATGACCGTTTTCCTCGCGCCCTACGTCAACAGCTACAAGCGCTTCACCGTGGGGATGTTCGCGCCGACGAAAGTGGTCTGGTCCTCGGACAACCGCACCGCGGGCTTCCGCATCTGCGGCGAGCACACCAAAGGCGTGCGGGTGGAATGCCGCATCCCCGGCTCGGACGTGAACCCCTACCTGACCTGCGCGGCGCTGCTGGCGGCGGGGCTGGACGGGATCGAGCAGAAGCTGGAACTGCCGCCCGAGACCACCGGCGACATGTATTCCGCGGGCGGCCTGCCCGAGATCCCGAACAATCTGCGCGATGCGGCGGCGGCGCTGAAAGCCTCGGCCCGTTACCGCAAGGCCTTCGGCGACGAGGTGGTCGATCACTACCATCACGCCGCCGAATGGGAGATCGCAGAGACCGACCGGGTGGTGACGGATTTCGAATTGCAGCGCCTGCTTGAGCGCGCGTGATCACGGCGGGCGCGGCCCGCAGCAAAAGGTGAAAAGATGAAACCTGTTCAACTTGTCTCGCCGGTGGACGGCTCGGTCTATGCCGAGCGCCAGCCACTGGCCCCCGAGGCGGCCGAGGCCGCCGTCGCCCGCGCCCGCGCCGCGCAACCCGCCTGGGCCGCAAGGCCGCTGGCAGAGCGTATCGCGCTGGTGAAGGCGGGCGTCGCGAAACTGACGGAAATGAAGGACGAGATCGCCCCGGAGCTTGCCGCCCAGATGGGCCGCCCGATCCGCTTCGGCGGCGGCGAATTCGGCGGGGTGAATGCCCGCGCCGATTACATGGCCTCGATCGCCGAAGAGACGCTGGCGCCGAAGGTGGTCGAAGACAGCGGCGCCTTCCGCCGCTACCTCGCGCGTGAGGCGCTTGGCGTGATCTTCGTCATCGCGCCGTGGAACTACCCGTTCCTGACCGCGATCAACACCATCATCCCCGGGCTGATCGCCGGCAATACCATCGTGCTGAAACACGCAAGCCAGACGCTCCTCGCGGGCGAGCGGCTGGCGCAGGCCTTCCACGCCGCGGGCATTCCCGAAGACGTGTTCCAGAACGTGGTGCTGGATCATGCCACCACCGAGGGGCTGATCAGAGGCCGCGCCTTCGATTTCGTGAACTTCACCGGCTCGGTCAACGGCGGCCGCGCCATCGAGCGCGCCGCGGCGGGGACGTTCACGCCGCTCGGGCTGGAGCTTGGCGGCAAGGATCCGGGCTATGTCCGGGCCGACGCCAATCTCGACGCCGCGGTCGATACGCTGATGGACGGCGCGATGTTCAACTCGGGCCAGTGCTGCTGCGGGATCGAGCGGATCTATGTCCACGCCTCGCTCTACGATGCTTTCGTGGAAAAGGCGGTCGCCTGGGTGAACGGGCTGAAGCTCGGCAATCCGAACGACGAGACCACCACGCTCGGCCCGATGGCGAATGTGCGCTTCGCCAAAGTGGTGCGCGACCAGATCGCCGAGGCCGTCGCCAAAGGCGCGAAGCCGCTGATCGACCCGGCCGCTTTCCCCGCCGACGATGGCGGCGCCTATCTCGCGCCGCAGATCCTGGTGGATGTCGATCATTCGATGTCGGTGATGACCGAGGAAAGCTTCGGCCCGGTGGTCGGCATCATGAAGGTCGCCTCGGACGAAGAGGCGATCCGGCTGATGAACGACAGCCCTTACGGCCTGACCGCCTCGATCTGGACCGAAGATTACGACACCGCCGCCGGGATCGGCGCGCAGATCGAGACCGGCACGATCTTTATGAACCGCGCCGACTACCTCGATCCCGCGCTCTGCTGGACCGGCTGCAAGGACACCGGCCGCGGCGGCGCGCTGTCTTACCTGGGTTATCTGTCGGTGACCCGCCCGAAATCCTATCATCTCAAGAAGGTGTGACATGACGCATGGCGTCCCCAACCGGAACTGGTCCTACCCGACCGCGATCAAATTCGGCGTCGGCCGGATCGGCGAACTCGCAGAACACGCGAAAGAGGCGGGGCTGAAGAAGCCGCTTCTGGTGACCGACAAGGCGCTGGCGGCGCTGCCGATCACCGCCCAGGCGCTCGACGTGCTGGAGGCCGCGGGGCTCGGTCGCGCGGTGTTCTCCGAGGTCGATCCGAACCCGAACGAGAAGAACATGGCCGACGGCATCGCCGTCTACAAGGCGGGCGGCCATGACGGGGTGATCTGCTTCGGCGGCGGCTCGGCGCTGGATCTGGGCAAGATGATCGCCCTGATGGCGCATCAGCGCGCGGATCTGTCGGTCTGGGATCTGGAGGATGTGGACGACTGGTATACCCGCGCCGATGGGACGAAGATCGCCCCCATCGTCGCGGTGCCCACCACCGCCGGAACCGGATCGGAGGTCGGGCGCGCGGGCGTGCTGACCAATTCCGCGACCCATAAGAAGAAGATCATCTTCCATCCGAAACTGATGCCGGCCGTGACCATCTGCGACCCCGCGCTGACGGTGGGAATGCCGAAGTTCATCACCGCCGGCACCGGCATGGATGCTTTGGCACATTGTCTGGAGGCCTATTCCAGCCCGATCTACCATCCGATGAGCCAAGGCATCGCACTGGAAGGGCTGCGGCTGATCTTCGAGAACCTGCCGGTCGTTTACCGTGAGCCCGACAACCTGATGGCCCGCGGCCATATGATGTCGGCCGCCGCCATGGGCGCGGTCGCGTTCCAGAAGGGCCTCGGCGCGATCCATTCGCTGTCGCATCCGGTGGGGGCGATCTACAACACCCATCACGGCACCACCAATGCGGTGGTGATGCCGATGGTGCTGGACTTCAACCGCCCGGCGATCGAATCCCGCATCGACGCGGCGGCGGCTTATCTCGGCATCAAGGGCAGCTTCGACGGTTTCCGCGCCCGGATCATGGAACTGCGCGCGGAACTGGCGATCCCGGCGAACCTGACCGCCATGGGGGTTGATCCGGCCCGGCTGGACGAGATGACCGAAATGGCGCTGGAAGATCCGTCCTGCGGCGGCAACCCGATCGGGATGACGCGCGAGAATACCCGTGCGCTCTATCAGGCCTGCATGTAAGATCAGGTAAAACCCGACGCCCCGGACCCGCCCAGGCGGGCCGGGGTTTGTCTGTTCTGTGCAAGCGAGCCCATGAAACGCCTCTCGACCGAAATCGCCGTCATCGGGGCCGGAGTGATCGGCCTGACCATCGCCGAACGCCTTCTGGCCGAGGGCCGCGAGGTCACTCTGATCGACCCCGAGCCGCCCGGAATGGGCGCATCCTACGGCAATGCGGGCACCATCGCCGATTACGCGGTGGCTCCGGTCGGCACGCCGGATGTGCTGAAGAACCTGCCCTCGCTGCTGTTCAACCGCAATTCGCCGCTGGCGATCCGCCGCGCCGCGCTGCCCGCGCTGATGCCCTGGCTTTTGCGTTTCGCGCGGCAGAGCCTGCCGGGGGCGGCGGCCCGCAACGCCGCCCATATCGCCGCGCTTCTGGCCGATGCCGGGCCGATGTGGCTGGATCTGGCGCAGCGCGCCGGGGCCGACGGAATCGTCCAGCCACGCGGCTGTCTCTACATCTACCGCCACCCCGCCCAGGTCGCGGCAGCGCAGCGCGAAATGGAGGGGCGCCGGGCGCTCGGCGTCAGCGTCGAGGTGATCGACGGCGCGCAGCTTGCCGCGCTGGAGCCGGGCCTGCCGCCCCATGCCGGCGCCGCCTTCTTTCCCGAGGCGATCTTTCTCAACGATCCGGGCCTGATGATGCAGGCCATCGCCGCGCAGGTCACCCCCCGGGCGCAACTGCTGCCGGGCCGGATCGGGCGGCTTGCGCGCCAGGTCAGCGGCGTCACCCTCGACGGGCGGATGAGCGACGGCACCGCGCTGCATCTGCATGCCCGCCGGGTGGTGATCGCGGCGGGCGCCCATTCCCGCGCCCTCGCGCAGCAGGCGGGCGACCGCATCCCGCTCGACACCGAGCGCGGCTATCATGCCGAATGGGACATGGAGACCCCGCCGCTGACCCGGCCATCCTGCGTCACCGAACGCGGCTTCTACCTCTGCCCGATGGCGGGGCGGCTGCGGGTGGCGGGGACGGTGGAGCTTGGCGGGCTCACTCTGCCGCCCTCGGCCCACCGGATCGCGAAACTGGTCGAAGGCGCGCGGACGGTGTACCCCGACCTGCCCGAGCCCGACCGGACATGGATGGGCTTTCGCCCCTCGATCCCCGACAGCCTGCCGGTGATCGGCCCCTCGCGCGGGGGGCCCGAGGTGCTGCACGCCTACGGCCACGGCCATATCGGCGTGACGCTGGCCCCGGTCACCGCCCGGCTGATCGCCGATCTGATCGCGGGCCGCGATCCGGGGCCGCAGATCGCCGCCACCCTGCCCTCGCGGTTCTGACGGCCACATTGTCCCTCGGGCCACGGGCGCAATCCCACGGCCGAGCCCCCGCCGCTCGCCGCAGCCTTCCCCCCGGCGCCCAGCCCCGCTAGCATGGGGCCGATGTATCTTCTGTTCGAGCATTTCCTTGTCGTCATGGGCGTGCTGGCCGTCGCCAGCGCCATCGTGCTGGCGCTGCAGCCGCGCCGCACGCCGCAAAGCTCGGCGGCCTGGATCCTGTTCATCATCCTCGTCCCTTACATCGCGGTGCCGGTTTTCCTGGTACTGGGCTTTCGCAAATCGCGCCGCAGTTTCCCGACGCTGATGTTCCCCGCCCATCCGGGCAGCGAACCCCCGGATCCGCCCGCGCTTGCGCGCGATTTCGCCGCGCTCGGCGCCCCGGGCGCGCGGCAGGGCAACCGGATCGTGCTGCACGAGACTCCCGAGGCCGCCCGCGCCGCGCTGGAGGCGCTGGTGAAAGGCGCAAGGCACAGGATCGACATCATCCTCTACGTGCTCGCCCCCGACGCCAGCGGCCGCTGGTTCCTGGACCTGCTGACCGGGAAGCTGCGCGAGGGGGTCGAGGTGCGGCTGACCATCGACTGGCTCGGCAGCCTGCGCCGCCCCCGCCGTGCGCTGAACGCCTTTACCGCGGCCGGAGGCGAGTTGCGCTGGTTCTCGCCGCTCGGCCATCTCACCGACACCGCGAACCTGAACCTGCGCAACCACCGCAAGATGGTGATCGCCGATTGCGCGCGTGTCTGGTCGGGCGGGCGCAATGTCGGCGACGAATATCTCGCCTCGCCGCCCGGCGAATGGCTCGACCTCAGCTTCACCGCCGAGGGGCCGGTGGTCGACGGGTTCAACGCCGTCTTCGCCTCGGACTGGGAGGTGGCGGGCGATCCGCTGCCCGAGCCCGTGGCGCCGCCCTGCCCGCCCCGGGGCGAGGCGCTTTTGCAGCTGGTGCCCGCCGGCCCAGACGAGGCCCAGGACGTGCTGCACGACGGGCTGGTGGCCGCGATCTACCGCGCGCGGCGCCGGGTCTGGATCGCCACCCCCTATTTCGTGCCGACCGAATTGCTGGCGCAGGCGCTGGCCACCGCAGCGCGCTCGGGGCTGGACGTGCGGCTGTTCGTGCCGGCGAAATCCAACCAATGGACCACCGATCTGACCCGCGGCCCCTATTTGCGCGCCATGGCGCGAACCGGGGTGCGGGTTCTGCGTTATATGCCGGGGATGATGCACGCCAAGGCCGGGATCGTCGATGATGCCGCCTGGATCGGATCGGCCAATCTCGACGTGCGTTCGATGCTTCTGAATTTCGAGACGGTGATGATGATCTACGACCCCGAAACGCTCGCCGCCGTGGAAAGCTGGTTCCGCGCCCTGGAACCCGATTGCGTGGCCGGGACTGCGCCCGCGCGCCTGCCGCGCCGCCTGATCGAGGGCATCTTCCGGCTGGGGGCACCGATCCTGTGACCAGTCCCCTCCTCCGCGTCGCCAGCTACAACATCCGCAAGGCCATGGGCACCGACCGCAGGCGCGACCCCGACCGCGTGCTGCGGGTGATCGCGGACCTCGGCGCCGATGTGGTCGCGTTGCAGGAGGCCGACCTGCGCCTGCCGCCGCGCCGCCCGGTCTTCCTGCGCCAGGAGATCTACGAGCGCACCGGCCTCGTCCCGGTCAGTTTCGAGCACGGGCGCGAGTCGCTCGGCTGGCACGGCAATGCGCTGCTGGTCTCGCCCGGGTTCCAGGTGATCGAGCGCCACCACCAGGACCTGCCGGGGCTGGAGCCGCGTGGCCTCGTCTCGGCGCTGCTCGCGCAGGGCGAGCGGCGGCTTCGGGTGGTCGGCGTCCATCTGGGCCTGTTGCGCCAGTCGCGCCGCCAGCAGCTTTCGGCGCTCTTGGAGATGATCCCGCCCGGCGAGCAGGTGCCGACCCTGATCGCCGGCGATTTCAACGAACGCTCGCTGGAGGTCGGGCTGGGGCGGCTGGCGAAACGCTTCCGCATCCTGTCGGGCGGGCCGACCTACCACTCGCGCCACCCGCTGTTCGCGCTGGACCGGATCGCGATCTCGGATCAGTTCGCCGGGGGCGAGGCCAGCGTCTTCACCAGTTTCGACGCAAGCCGCGCCTCGGACCACCTGCCGCTGGTGGCGGATGTGAGCCTGGAGGGTATCCCGGGATTGCCCGCGGCCCGGGAGGAGTAGCGAGGGCGCCGCCCCCTGCCGCTCACGCCGCACCTCGTGGCGGTCTGTTTGCTGTCGTCGTGAAAAAGCGATTTTGCCCGACGTCCGACCGGATGAGCGAAGTCCCTGGCCGGGTTAACAGTCGCGCAGCGACCCGGACCAGCGCCCGACCGCACCGGAGGGCGGGCGCTCCCGCGCCGACAGTTCGCGGCTCCACCCGAACAAGGGAGCGAAGCATAAAGCGTCGGCACCGCGCCCGACCGCAGGACACCGCTCGGGCGCAGGCCTCTGTTGTGCGCTATGAACCCAAAGCTGCCTTTCGTGCCGGATGAAGGATGCCGACTAGAAAGCAGTTAGCGCTTCAACTCCGAAGTTTTCGCAGTCCTCCGGCAAGACAAGGAGATCGGAGACCTCTGACTTAGCACCAACTGGCCTAAGAACGAGCAGCATCCGATTGTTCGCCCCCTTAATGAAATCAAAAACGGCGAATGTATGCTGCCCGTATGCTGCAACTATCGCATATTTTTTTGCCTCGAACTCGAAACCGAGGCGATGAAACATATGCGGCGACAAACGAGTCGTGGTGTCGCACAAAGGCAGAAGCACGAATGATGAGTAAAAAGCCTGAACGATATCCTCCCACTCATCATACGCGGATTCGTAATCTGTCACGATGCCGGCCTCCTCAGCGTAAGGCAGAACTGCCTCAAGCGCTCGCAGCACCAATACCAACTGTCTTTGCAGATCGATCTGATCACTCATGTTAGCCCGTCTTTGTTCGTCGAAGGCGATGCGGCACAAATACCCTGCGGGCGGCAACATCCTCCCCGAGATTCCGCTTGACGACGTTATTTAACAGAACTTGCGACCTCGAATGAGGATCGCAATAACGGCCCGGGAGAATGTCCGCTCCTCCCGCCAACCGGACGCCTCCTCACAGCATCCCCGGCACCACCTGATCCGGGGGACGGTGGCCGTCGGCGAAGGTCTTGATGTTGATCAGCACCTTCTCGCCCATCTCGATCCGCCCCTCGATCGTGGCCGAGCCCATATGCGGCAAAAGCACCACGTTCGGCACCTCGCGCAGGCGCGGGTTGATCTGGTTGCCGCGCTCGTAGACATCCAGCCCCGCCCCGGCGATCTCGCCCGCCCGCAACGCCCGCGTCAGCGCGTTCTCGTCGATCACCTCGCCGCGCGAGGCGTTCACCACCACCGCCGAGGGCTTCATCAGCTTCAGCCGCCGTGCGTTCAGCAGGTGGAAGGTCGAGGGCGTATGCGGGCAGTTGATCGACACGATGTCCATCCGCGCCAGCATCTGGTCAAGGCTCTCCCACCAGGTCGCCTCCAGCTCTTCCTCGATCTCGGGGCGCACCCGGCGGCGGTTGTGGTAATGCACCTGGCAGCCGAACACCTTCGCGCGCCGCGCCACCGCCTGGCCGATCCGCCCCATGCCGAGGATGCCGAGCCGCTTTCCGGCAAGGCGCGAGCCGAGGAAGGCCATCGGCGACCAGCCATCCCAATTCCCCCCGGCCATCGAAGCGATGCCTTCGGGGATGCGCCGCGTCACCGCCATGATCAGCGCCATCACCATATCGGCGGTGTCCTCTGTCACCACGCCCGGCGTGTTCGACACGAGGATCCCGCGCGAGCGCGCCGTCGCCACGTCGATATGATCGACGCCCGAGCCGTAATTGGCGATCAGCCGGAGCCGGTCGCCCGCCTGGCCGATCAGCGCCGCGTCGATCTGGTCGGTGATCGTCGGCACCAGCACATCGGCGCTCTGCATCGCTTCGGCCAGTTCCTCGCGGCTCATTCTGGTGTCGGGGTCACGCAGCCGGACATCGAACAGCTCTTTCATCCGGGTCTCGACCGGCTCGGGCAGGCGTCGCGTCACGACAACACTCAGGCGTGGCGATGGCATTGCTTTCCCCCCGTATCTTTCAAAAGGCGCGTATCCAGGGCAGAGTGCGGGGAAGCGGGGCGGATCACAAGCCCCGAGAGAGAGGCAACCGGAAGCGGCGGGAAAATTCCGCCGCAAAGAGCGGGCGGGCGATATGCGGAACACCATGGCGGCGCGTTGGGGCCTGATTGCGGCGATGCTGATCGGCGCGGGACCGGGCCATGCGCAGGACAGCGCCCAGGACACCGAAGCCGCGATCGAGACCGCCGTCGCGGGCGCCTCGGCCGATGCCCCCGCCGCTGCGCGCAAGCAGAAGGAATGCAGCCCCGACATCGGCTGCGTCACCAATCTGCCGCTGCCGCGCTATGTCTCGCTGAAGGGCGAAGAGGGCAACGCCCGGCGCGGCCCGGGGCTGACGCACCGGATCGACTGGGTGTTCACCCGCCCCGGCATGCCGCTGAAAGTCACCGCCGAATACGAGAACTGGCGCCGGGTCGAGGATCAGGACGGCGCCGGGGGCTGGGTGCATTACGCGCTTCTGTCCGGGGTGCGTTCGGTGCTGATCACCACCGATATGGCGGAATTCCGCGACGCGCCGCGGATGGATGCCCGGGTGATCGCCCAGGCCGAGCTTGGCGTGGTGGCGCGGGTGCTGGAATGCCGGCCCGACTGGTGCCGGATCTCGGTCTCGGGCGAACGGGGCTGGGTGGCGAAAACCGCGCTCTGGGGCGTGGGCGAGGCCGAAGTGATCGACTGACCGGACGGTCAGACTTTCCCTTGCGGCGGCGCGGGAATTATGCAACCGTATAATCCAACTTCCGTAGCGAGGGCTTCCCTCGGAAAAGCGCCATGCCCGCCGCAGACCAGCCCCAGGCGCCGCCCGAACGCCGGCCCTATATCCGCGATACCGAGGAAAACCGCCGCGAGGCGTTGATCGAGGCGATGCAGGATCTGGTGGCCGAGGGCGGACCGCAGGCGGCCACCGTGCGCGCCATCGCCGCCCGCGCGGGCGTGACGCCGGGGCTGATCCGGCACTATTTCGGCTCGAAAGACGAACTGGTCCGCGCCTCTTATACCGCGCTGATGGACGGGATGACCGACCACGGCGCCGCCGCGCTGGCGCAGGCGGGCGAAGATCCGGCCGAGCGTCTGGCGGTTTTTGTCGCCTCCTCGCTGCGCCCGCCGGTGCTGGATCCGCGCGCGGCCGGGCTCTGGGCGGGCTATCTGCACCGGGTGCAGGGCGATCCCGCGCTCTTGTCGCAGCATGAAACCTCTTACCTGCGCTATCGCGACCGGCTGCAAGACCTGATCGAGGCCCTGAGCCGCGACCGCACCCCCGGCCAGTCGCGCCGCGAGGCCATCGCCTGCAATGCGGTGATCGACGGGCTGTGGCTGGAGGGCTCGGTTCTGGGCGAGCGGTTCGCGCCAGGCGAGCTGGTGCGGATCGGCCTGCGCTCGGTCGGCGCGATCATCGGGGTCGATCTGATGCAATATGGGACGGCCGTTCCCGAACTCGGCCCCGAAGGGAAAGCGCCATGAGATATTCCTCGGTCCACGAACGCCTCGCCGGGCTCGGCTCAGCCAAATGGGAGGTTCACCGCCTTGCCCGCGAGAAGAAGGCCGCCGGGCAGCAGATCATCGAACTGACCATCGGCGAGCCGGACGAGGCCACCCCGCCCGGGATGATCGAGGCGGCCAGGGCGGCGATGCGGCCAGGGCGGCTCGGCTATTCCGACGGCAAGGGCGAGCCGGGTCTGCGCGCGGCGCTGGCGCGGCGCTACAGCGAAAGGCGCGGGCGCCCGATCGGGCCGGATCAGATCACCTGCCTGCCCGGCACCCAGACCTGCCTTTACGCGATCTTGCGCACCCTGGTCGAGGCGGGCGACGAGGTGATCCTCGGCGATCCGATGTATGCCACCTATGAGGGGCTGATCGCCCAGACCGGCGCGACCGCGGTGCCGGTCGCGCTGCGCCCCGAAGCGGGGTTCCGCATCCGCCCCGGGGACGTGGCCGCCGCGATCACGCCGAAAAGCCGGGTTCTGTTCCTCAACACGCCGCACAACCCCACCGGCGCCGTGCTGCGCCGCGAGGACATCGCAGCCCTTGGCGAGCTGGCGCGGGCGCATGATCTCTGGATCGTCTCGGACGAGGTTTACGAGGATCTGGTGTTTCCGGGCGTGACCTTCACCTCGCCGCTCGACCTGCCGGAACTGGCCGAACGCAGCATCGCCGCCTGTTCGATCTCGAAGTCCCATGCCGCGCCGGGGTTCCGCTCGGGCTGGGTAGTCGGGCCCGCGGAATTTTCCGCGCGCCTGTTGCCGCTTTCCGAAATCATGCTTTTCGGCAGCCAGCCCTTCATCGCCGACATGACCGAACATGCCATTTCCGAACCTTCGCCGGTGGCGGCCGGCATGGTCGCCCGTTTCGCGCGCCGCGCCGCGATCATCGCCGATGCGCTGGACGGCGAGGCGGGCCTGCGCGTCCACCGCCCCGAGGCGGGGATGTTCGCGCTGATCGACGTGCGCGCCACGGGGCTGTCGGGCCATGACTTCGCCGTCGGGTTGCTGGAGGAGCAATCCGTCGCCGTCATGCCGGGCGAAAGTTTCGGCCAGGGGCTGAACGGCTGGCTGCGGCTGTCGCTGACCCAGCCGGACGAGGCCATCACCGAAGCCTGCCGCCGCATCAAAGCCCATGCCCTGAGCCGCCGCGGCCGCGCGGCCTGACCCTATCGGGCGCGACGCATCAGCGGCACGAGGGCGAAGATCGCCAGCAACATGACCGCGGCAAAGACAAAGGCCGCGCGCAGCCCGAAGACCCCGGCAATGATCCCGAGGCTGGGCGGTCCGACGAAATAGCCGCAATAGCCCAGAAGCGTGGCCCGGGCGATGGCGCGGGCGCGGGCCTCGTCGCTCGAATGCCGCCCGACCAGCGAGAAGGCGGTCGGCGCGATGACCGAGGCGCCGATCCCCATGATGATGAACCCGGCATAGGCCATGGCCGGGCTGCCGGCCTGGGCCGCGATCAGCGAGCCCAGAGCCGCCACCAGCGCGCCGCCTTTCAGGAGTGCGAAAGGATCGGTCCGCGCGACGATCCCCTGCCCCGCCAGCCGCGCGATCCCCATGGTCAGCGCCAGCGCCGCCGGGCCGAGCGCGCCCTCCCCCGGGCTGCCGCCGAGGGTCTTTTCGATATGCAGCGCCGACCAGCCCTCGGCCGCGTTCTCGGTCAGGAAGGCGATCAGCACCATGCCGCCGCCGATCAGCGGCACCGGCCCCAGCCCCGGCCCGCCGCCCTCGGGGCGTTTCAGCCCGTGAACGGTGCCGTCGCGCTCCCATGTCAGCGCGGCAAGCAGCAGCGCGATCAGTGCGAGCATCCCCATGACCTGGCCCGGCGGCCAGGCCATGCCGCGCAGGACGCCGGTGAGGATCGCGCCGCCGGCATAGCCGAAGGAATAGGCCGCATGGGCGAGGTTCATCAGATGCAGGCCGCGCCTCGTCTCCAGCTCCGCCGTGCGGGCGTTCATCAGCACGTCGGTCAGCCCGGTGCCCGCGCCGCAGCACATCATGGCAAGCGGAAACAGCCAGGCCACGGTGACATGGCCGGGCAGCATGAAGGCCAGCGCCATCAGCGCGGTGGCGACCGGCAGCGCCACCCGGCCCAGCCGGTGGCCGATGCCGGGCGCCAGCAGCATGGCGGTGACCGCGGCAACCGGCGTGAACAGCAGCAGAAAGCCGAGCCGGGCCTCATCCACCCCGAGCGCGGCTTTCAGATCGGGCAGCACGGCGGCAAAGGTGCCCCAAAGAAGCCCCATCGCAGCGAAAGCCGCGACCACCGCCCTTGCGGCGGCGACAGTTGCGATGAATGACATCACTCTCTCCCGTTCGCCCCTGTCTGCCCGCTGGCGGGGGGCGGCGTCCATCCCGGCAGCGACATTTTCTGTCGCTGGCCAGGGGCGCAGATTTCCGGCTTTCCTTCGCTGCGATTCCCCGCTATAGGCCCCCGGTCCGTCATGCACCCTTGGAGGATGGCGGCTAACCCATATTACGGAGAATACCAATGGCTCGTGAGATCCCGGATCTTCAGGCCGTGGTGCGGACGGGGACAGGCAAGGGGGCCGCCCGTCAAGCCCGCAGAGAGGGCAACGTACCCGGCATCATCTATGGCGACGGCAAGGAACCAACCCCGATCGCCATCGGCTACAACTATCTGCTCAAGCGCCTGAAGCAGGGCCGCTTCCTGCAAACGCTGTTCAACCTCAAAGTCGAGGGCCAGCCGGATCAGCATGTGATCTGCCGCGGCGTGCAGCGCGACGTGGTGAAGGACCTGCCGACCCATGTCGATTTCATGCGCATCCACGACAATTCGCGGATCAACCTGTATATCCACGTTGATTTCGTGAATGCCGACAAGGCTCCGGGCATCAAGCGCGGCGGCACGCTGACCGTGGTGCGCGCCGAGGTCGAGCTGGAAGTGCTGGCCTCGGACATCCCGGACCACATCACCGTGGACCTGGAAGGCAAGCAGATCGGCGATGTGATCCACATCGAAGACGTGACCCTGCCCGCCGGCGTGAAGCCGACCATCGACCGCAATTTCGTGATCGCGAATATCGCGGCGCCTTCGGGTCTGGCCGCGGCGGAAGCGGAAGAAGACGCCGCCTGATCCGGGCGCAGTCTGTGAGATACCGCGGGGGGCCATTGGCCCCCCGTCTGCTTTTCCGGCCCCGGGCGAGGGATGGCTGATGTCGCCGGGGGGCTGTCTGCCCCCCACGGTGCCGCAAGCGGCACCTCCCCCCGAGGATATTTTCAGACAGAAAATGAGGGGAGGCTCTTTCGGGTCCGGCGCGGTTTCGGGGATTCCCCCTCCCGATTTGGCCTAGGAAACACGGTAGCGGGGCGCTTCTGCCTCCGGCGGCGGCGCAAGGGTGCTCTCCCATCGGCTTTCCTCACCGATGGCCGCCCCTGGGGATATGCCGGAGGGAGCGAGGCGGTGTTCGGGAAGCCGGGGGTGCGGATCTTGCTGTGGCCGGTTCAGGCGCCGATATGCTGGACGGATTCGAAGGTCTCCAGCTGAGGATGCGCGAGGATCACCCCCTTGTGCCCGCCCGCCCCGCCATGGGCGGCGCGGAAGGCCTCGGAGCGGGTCCAGTCGCGAAAGGCCTCTTCGCTTTCCCAAAGCGTATGCGAGGCGTAGAGGCGGACGCCCTCTGCCTCGGCGCCTTTCATCAGATGGAAGCTGACGAAGCCCGGCACCTGCGGCAGATGGCTGTCGCGGTTCTTCCAGATCGCCTCGAAGGTGGCTTCCTCGCCGGCTTTCACTTTGAAACGGTTCATCGTCAGATACATCTTCGCCTCCTGCTTGATGGCGGGGATTTCAGGGCCTGCCGGGGCCGGGGTCAAGCAGGTTCCGTGCCGCAGCGGCGGAACACGACCGTCGCCCCGCGCGAGCCTTCGGGCTCATAGGCGAAGCCCTGGGCGGAAAGGCGGTCGAACAGCGCCCTCGTGCCCTCGGGGCCATAGGCGGCGGGGTGGATCTCGGCCACGATCAGCCGCAGCGCGGGGGGCATCGGGGCGGCGAGCACCCGGAGTTCCGCGCCTTCGATGTCGCAGCAGATCACCGTCGGTGCGATCTCTTCCATGAGGCCGGTGATGCGGCGCGCGGGCACCGGGCGGCGGGTCGCGTTTTCGGGCCAGTCGCCCGCGCCTTGCAGCGCCGAGGCCCAGAAGGCCGGGCGCTGGCCGAATTCGACCTCCTCCCCGGGGAAATCGTCTCCGACCGCCGCGGCGTGGATCACCCGCGCCTCGCGAAAGCCGTTCAGCGAAAGATTGGCGCGGGCGAACCCCACGGTGTCCCAGCCCGCCTCGACCCCGGTGACGGCGGCCGCGCCGGTGATCCGGGCGGCGAGGCAGCACAGAAACCCCATCCCAGCGCCCAGATCGAGGAAGCGGTCGCCGGGCAGAAGATGGATTTCCAGCGCATCGGCCTCGGTCTTCTCGTAGCGCCCCGAGGCCAAGGCGCCGCCGATCCCGCCGCGCAATGCGCTGTCGGGCAGTTCAAAATTCAGATCGCGCAGGGTGAAAAGCCGCATCTCGCCCGCTGTGTTGAAGGCGGCGTGTTGAGACACTTCCGGCTCCGGTCTATACCCGAAAGGCTACGCCGCGCCGCGCGCGAGGTCCAGCGAGCGGGGGAAGGATATGAAACTCTTTGTCGGCCTCGGCAATCCGGGCACGAAATATGCCGGCAACCGGCACAATATCGGCTTCATGGCGGTGGAGCGGATCGCGGCGGATCACGGCTTCACCCCCTGGCGCCGCGCGTTTCAGGGCGAGGTGTCCGAGGGTCGGCTGGGGCGCGAGAAGGTGGTGGCTCTGAAGCCGCAGACCTTCATGAACCTTTCCGGTCAGTCGGTCAGGGCGGCCGCGGATTTCTACAAGCTGGCCCCGGAGGAGATCACGGTCTTTCACGACGAGCTGGATCTCGCGCCGGGGAAATGCCGGGTGAAACAGGGCGGCGGCCATGCCGGGCACAACGGGCTGCGCTCGATCCACGCGCATCTGGGCGAGGCTTACGGACGGGTACGGCTCGGGATCGGTCATCCGGGGCACAAGGATGCGGTGGCGCATTACGTGCTGCACGATTTCGCCAAGACGGACCGCGACTGGCTGGATGACCTGCTGCGCGGGATCTCGGACGGGGCTGCGGCTCTGGCTGAGGGCGACGCGGCGAAATTCATGAATGCGGTCAGCCTGCGGGTGGCGCCGCCGCGGTCCTCGGGGGGCGAAGCAAAGGCGAAGCCCGCGGCGGAGTCTGCGCCCGCTCCGGCGGCGGATACGCGCAGCCCGTTGCAAAAGCTGGTGGACAGGTTCCGCTGAGCGCCTGGCCGCAGCTCTGGCGGCAATGTCGGAACGGGGGGCTGTCTGCCCCCCGCGGCCTTCGGCCTCCCCCCGAGGGTATTTGCCTCAAGGTGAAAGGGGCTTTCATCCTGATATAAATACCCATACCCGGGTGGTGTCAGCCCTCGCCGCGGGGGATCAGACCGGCAAGCGCGCGCGAGACGATGGCCGAGACGCCGGGCCGCTCGCGGGCCAGGAAGGGCAGCGGGCGGCAAAGCTCCATGGCAGCGACGCCGACGCGGGCGGTCAGCGCGCCGTTCACCACCCCCTCGCCGAAGCGGCGCGAGAGTTTCGACAGCACCCCGCCCCCGGCGAGCGAGCCGACCATATCATCCGCGAGCGCCACCGCCCCGGTGGCGATCAGGCTGGAGAACACCCGGCGCAGAAGGCTCCAGCTTCCCAGCGTTCCCGCCCGGCCGCCGTAGATCGTGGCGATGCGGCGGATCATCGTGACATTGGCGTAAAGCGCCACCGCCACATCCGCCAGCGCCAGCGGCACCACCGCGGTGACCAGCGCCACGCGGCGCGCGGCCCCCTCGACCTCGGCACGGGCGAGCGTGTCGAGAGGCGCGAGGATCTCGGTCTCGGCCAGAACGAGCAGCGCATCGGCATCCATCACCTCGGGGCGGATCTCGGCGAAGCGGCGCAGGCCCCAGGCGGCCTCGGGGCGTCTGGCGCAAAGCGCGGCGATGCTGTCGGCCACATCGCGGGCGGCTTTCAGATCGGCCTTCGCCTTCGCCGCAAGCGCCTGTTCGCGCAGGTGGTCGATCCGGGCGAGGCGGGCAAAACCCACGGCCTCGCGCAGCGTCAGCAGCAGCGCAAACAGCACCGCCAGCGCGACCAGCACGAAGGCGATCCAGCCGAGCAGCGCGTTCGAGGCGAAGAGAGAGGTCACGAAATCCCAGGCCGCGACCGACAGCACGAAGGTGAACAGCGTGCCGAAGACCCAGACAGCGGCCCGGGTCAGCCGCGAGGGCCGCGCGCGGGCGACCGCGGCCACCGTCTGCATCGCGCGCCCGTCCGGGGAGAGTTCGGGCACCTCGGGGGCGAGGCCGGGGTCGGGCTGATCGCCCTCGTCCAGATTCAGCACGAAGGGTTTGGGCGGCAGGCTCACAGCCGGTCTCCGATCAGGAATTCCACCGCCCGGTCAAGGCGGATATGCGGCGGCCCCTCGCCCGGGCGCAGGTTCAGCCGCGCCGGGGCGAAGGCCATCATGCCGAATTCGGCGTCGAGCCATTTCTGCGCGCCTTCGCGCGCGGGCGACAGGATCCGTGCCGGATCGAGCGGCAGCGCGCCCGCATACATCACCGCCGGGCGGCCGGTCTCCAGCAGGCGCCCGCGCACCGCGGGCAGCACACTGCCGTCGCGTTCGGCCATCTCCTCGACCGTGGCGCGCAGGCTGGCGAGCGACAGCGCCGCCACCCCGGCCCCGGCGAATTCCGCGCGGCCCTTCGCGTCGGCCACCAAAGCCTCGGTGATCGCGGTCAGCGCCGGGTGCTGCTCATGGTGCAGATGGTCGGCGCGGGTGGCGGCGAACAGGATCCTGCCGACCCGCCGCGCGCCGATCAGCGACGAGAGCCAGCCCGCGCGGCCGACGCGGAAGGCGGTCAGGATCTCGGCCATGACCTTGCGCAGATCCTCGACCGCCTGAGGCCCCTGGTGGATCGCGCCCAGCACATCCATCAGCACGATCTGCCGGTCGATGCGCGAGAAATGATCGCGGAAGAACGGGGTGACGACCTTCGCCCGGTAGCCGTCGTAGCGCCGCGCCATCTCGCGCCAGAGGCTGCCGCGCGGGCTCGTCGCGGGCGCGGGCAGCGGCGCGAAGGTCAGGACCGGGCTGCCGGCCAGATCGCCTGGCAGAAGGAACCGGCCCGGGGTGCAGTCGGACCAGCCCGCGGCACGGGCGGCGGTCAGGTAGCGGGTGAAGGCCTGGGCCAGCGCCAGAACCTGCGGCTCGTCAAGCGGCAGCGCCCCGTCCGCCGCGCGGGCGATGGCGAGGAAATCGCGCGCCTCGGCCAGCCGCCCGGCCCGTTTCGCGACCAGCGCCAGCGTGTCCTCGGACCAGGACTCATAGCTCTTTTCCATCAGCGCGAGGTCGAGCAGCCATTCGCCCGGATAATCCACGATGTCGAGATGCAGCACCTGCGGCCCGCGCCAGCCCGCGAACCAGCCCGAGGGGCGGATGCGCAACGACAGCCGCAGCTCGGAGATCGAGCGGGTGGATTCGGGCCAGCGCGGATCGTCGCCGGTCAGCGCGGCAAGATGGGCCTCGTAATCGAAGCGCGGCAGGGTCAGATCGGGCTGCGGTTGCAGATGGACCGCCTCGATCCGCCCCTCGCGCGCCGCCGTCAGCTGCGCCATGCGGCCGCGATTGAGCAGGTTCGCGATCAGCGCGGTGATGAACACGGTCTTGCCCGCGCGCGACAGGCCGGTCACGCCGAGCCGCAGCACGGGCTCGAACAACATGGCCGAGACGCCGGCCTGAACATTGTCCACCCCGCGCGCGAGGCCGTCGGTAATGCCGGAAAGTGCCAAGGCCGTCCCCTTCTGCCGCAGCGCGAAGATAGGGGACGGCACGGCGGTTGGGAAGGTGGACGGCGCGATGGTGTTGGGCTAAGCGGCGGGAATGGCGCGGTTTGCTTTCAGGATCGAATACGACGGGGGGCCGTTCAGCGGCTGGCAGCGCCAGGCGGGCGGCCAGGCGTCGGTGCAGCAGACCTTCGAGGAGGCGCTGGCACGGCTGGAGCCGGGCGATCACCGGATCGCCGCCGCCGGGCGCACGGATGCCGGAGTCCATGCGACGGGCCAGGTCGCCCATGCCGATCTGGCGAAGGACTGGGATCCGTTCCGGCTGGCGCAGGCGCTGAACTGGCATCTGAAACCGGCGCCGGTGGCGGTAAGCGCCTGCGCGCGGGTGGCGGACGATTTCCACGCACGGTTCTCGGCCATGGAACGGCGCTATCTGTTCCGGCTGGTGGCGCGGCGCGCGCCGGCGGTGCTGGAGCGCGGCCTCGTCTGGCAGGTGCCGAACCGGCTGGACCTGGGCGCTATGCGGGCTGGCGCGGCGCATCTGGTCGGGCGGCACGATTTCACCACCTTCCGCGCCGCAATGTGCCAGGCCGACAGCCCGGTGAAGACGCTCGACGAGATCAGCATCGAGGAACTGCCCTTCCCCGGCGGGGCCGAGTTCCGCTTCCACCTGCGGGCGCGCAGCTTCCTGCACAACCAGGTGCGCTCGATCGTCGGCACGCTGGAGCGGGTCGGCGCCGGGGCCTGGCCGCCCGAACGGGTGGGCGAGGCTCTGGCCGCCAGAGACCGTGCCGCCTGCGGGCCGGTCTGCCCGCCGCATGGGCTGTATCTGACCAGGGTGTCCTATCCGGCCGATCCTTTCGCGGGCTGAGGCAGATCGCGGGCCGTTGGCCCGCCAAGGGGCCGTCTGCCCCCTGCGGCGCCTGACGGCGCCACCCCCGAGAGTATTTCTTCAGGGTGAAAAGCATGGCCCCGCTTTGGGCGGCCACGGCGCGCCCCGGCGTGTCGAAGCCTGGCGCGGGACCGGATCTTTCGCGGGATATGGCTTTCACCCTGACGGAAATACCCTCTGGGTCGTCCATCGGTTTCGCCATCGGTTCGAGGAGCCGATGGACAGGGGCGCCGCGACGCGCGGGGAGCAGACGGCCCCCGTTCCGCCGCGAGGAAAGGATGGACCGGGCCGCCGGTTTCGCTTAACCCGAAACCGCCAATGGGAGAGGACCGGCCGCATGACCTTCAGCCAGATCATCGTTTCGCAATTCACCGATCCGTTCCGCATCGCTCTGCTCGCCGCGCTGATCTGGACCATGCTGCGCACCCGCGGCGCCACCGGCACGCTGATCCCGCTGGCGGCAGGCGTCGCCTTCGTCGCCGTCATCATCCCCTCGACCATGGGCGCGGGCGCGGCGGTGCCGTTCCTCGACCAGGTGCTGGCGGGGCTGGTGTCGAACACGGTCATCACCGGGGTGCTTCTGGGCCTCTGGGAAGCGGTGCGGCGCCTGCGCGGCTGATCAGGCCGCCGCACACAGGGGCGCAAAGGAAAACGGGCCGGGGATCGCTCCCCGGCCCGCCTCGTTTTCGCCGCCGTCAGATCACTGGTTCTGATCGGCGAAGATGTCTTTCTTGTGGGTGCCGCCCGGCACGAACAGCGCACCGATCACCACCGTCATCAGCGCCACCACGATCGCATACCACAGGCCCGCGTAGATGTTGCCGGACTGGGCCGAGATCGCGAAGGCGGTCGCGGGAAGCAGGCCGCCGAACCAGCCGTTGCCGATGTGATAGGGCAGCGACAGGCCGGAATAGCGGATGCGGGTCGGGTAGAGTTCCACCAGCATGGCCGCGATCGGGCCGTAGACCATCGTCACCAGGATGATCAGATAGGTCAGCACCAGGACGATGGTGATCTTCTGGCCGGAGAAGATGTCGAAGAAGTGGTTGGCCTTGGCCACCGTCGTGTTCTCCTGGCCCGCGACCGGATAGCCCGCGGCGGAGAGAGCGTCGTTCAGCTCTTTGTCGAAACGCGCCTTTTCCTCGGCGGCGTTGTCGGCGATGCCCGAATAGCCCTGGATCACCGTCTCGCCCACCTGGACCGAAGCGATGGTTCCGGCCGGTGCGGCCACGGTTTCCGAATTGGCCGAACGCGAGGTCAGACCGGCTTTCAGGATGTCGCAGGAGTTGGTGAACTTCGCGGTGCCGACCGGGTTGAACTGGAACGAGCAGTCGGCCGGATCGGCGGTCACCACGATCGCGGTCTGATGCGCATGGTAGAGCATCGGGTTCGCGGTCTTGGTCAGGAAGCCGAACACCGGGAAGTAGGTGATCGCAGCGATCAGGCAGCCGCCGAGGATGATCGGCTTGCGGCCGATGCGGTCCGACAGTTTGCCGAAGAAGATGAAGCCGTAGGTGCCAAGGATCAGCGACCAGGCCACGAAGACGTTGGCCGAGAAGCTGTCGACCTTGATCACGTTCTGCACGAAGAACAGCGCGTAGAACTGGCCCGAATACCAGACCACGGCCTGGCCGGCGGTAAGGCCGAGCAGCGCGATCAGGGCGATCTTGCCGTTGCGCCAGTTGCCGAAAGCCTCACGCAGCGGGGCTTTGGACTGGGCGCCCTCTTCCTTCATCTTCTTGAAGGCGGGCGATTCGTTCATCTGGAGACGGATATAAAGCGACACCAGCAACAGGAAGATCGAGCCGAGGAACGGGATCCGCCAGCCCCAGGCGTTGAACGCCTTCATCATCTGCGGCGTGCCATCGGCCAGCAGCACCGGCAGACCGGCCGCATCCAGCACCGGCTGGTCGGGGTAGTTGCCGTTGACATAGCCCTGCACCATCAGGATCACGATCAGCGAGAGCAGAAGGCCCAGCGTCGCCGTGGTCTGGATGAACGAGGTGAAATAGCCGCGCTGGTTCTGCGGTGCGTGTTCGGCCACATAGACCGCAGCGCCGCCGTATTCGCCGCCGAGCGCCAGGCCCTGCAACATCCGCAATGCGATCAGGATGATCGGCGCCGCGACGCCCCAAGTGTAGTAGCTGGGCAGCATGCCGACGATGAAGGTCGAGAAGCCCATGATGAGGATGGTCATCAGGAAGGTGTATTTGCGGCCGATCAGGTCGCCCAGCATCCCGAAGACCAGCGCGCCGAACGGGCGCACGATGAAGCCTGCCGCAAAGGCCAGCAGCGCGAACACGTTGCGGGTGGCCTCGGGGAAGGGCGTGAAGAACTGCGCGCCGATGATCGCGGCGAGCGAACCATAGAGGTAGAAATCATACCATTCGAAGATCGTGCCCGCGGAAGAGGCGAGAATGACCTTCTTCTCTTCCCTGGTCATGGGACGTGCGCGGTCGCGCACGTCGGGGGTTGTTGCTACCATCGGCTTCCTCCTTGTTTGGCCCGCCCGCGGCGGAGCCATATCCCGTTTTTCTGTCAGGTCTCTGGCCGCGCGCGGCGCAATGGACCTGTTGGTGCGGCCTTCTCAGGGGCGCGGCATCGGCGTTGCCGGAGGATTCTCCGGCGGCTCCGGTCTGTGCGCGCACCTTTTGCGCCTCATGTCAGTCTCTTCCGCCCGGGGCTTTTGCTGCCGCCCCGGAAGGTTTCGTTTCAGGCGGT
>NZ_UXAW01000030.1 GCF_900609055.1 Pseudogemmobacter humi
GCTTGAGGGGGCGGGGCTCTGCCCTGCCCCTTCATGGGGAGAGTTTGAGAGGGGCGGCTTGCCCCCCTTTCATCAGACATGCCGAGCGGTCGATCCGCTCGACATGTCTTCATGGACGGGGGAAAGGTGACGGGCGCCTTCCAAACATGGGGAAAACCCGGCGGCTTGCGCCGCCGGGCTCCGGGCTTCCCGCTCAGAACGGGATGTCATCGTCGTCGATGAACTTGCCGTCGTCGTTCTCGGTCTGCTTCGCCCGGCTCAGGAAATCGACCGTCTCGGCGATGATCTCGGTGCCGTAGCGGTCAACCCCTGCGGCGTCGGTCCATTTCGTGTAGTGGATGCGGCCGCGAACCAGAACCTTCATGCCCTTGTCGCAATGCTCCTGGACCGTCTTGCCGAGGCCGTTGAAGCAGGTGATGCGGTGCCATTCCGTGTCCTGGACCCGATAGCCGTTCTCGTCGCGGAGGACGCGGCCTTCCGAGTAGCGGGGGCGCGAGGTGGCCAGGGTGAAGTGGGTGATGCCGGTGCCGCCCTGGGTGGTGCGGGTTTCGGGGGCCTGACCGATGTTGCCGGCGAGGATGACGATGTTCTGCATGTGTTATCTCCGTTGCTCCTCGGAGGGACCATCCCTCCGACGAGACCCGGCCAAGGCCGTCGGGAGACTCCCGCAACTGCCGTCCTGACGGCAGCTTGCCCCTAAGGCCCGGAGTGGGGCGGGCAGCCGCGCTTGCGCGGCAACACGGTCCGGAGCCGCGGGGGTTGCTGGTGGAAACCGAACGGACTTAGGGGATCAGTCAGTCGGAGGGATTGGTGCTTTCGAGAGCGGATCGGAGATGCACCACATGTTCCATCGTCATCGCCGGTAGCAGCGGCCCGGTAGGCCCGAAACCGGCTCCACCCGGCACAGCACCGCCTACCCCCTTTTCCCGGACACCTTCGCGCTTCCCGCAGGAAGGCTACGTCGTCCGCGACGAGAACGAGGCAACTCTCGGGATTCCGGGCACGGCAGGGGCATCGCGCCGGCTTCGACAGCCGCAGGCCCGGTCCGTCAGCATTGCGACAAGGGCATGAAGGTGTTTGTGGCTGCATCCCCGGCACAAAGTGGCGAGGCGGCGGGGTTGACCGCCATGGCAGCGGAACTCATGCCGACGACAGATTTCCAAGCCGGGCGAGGCGGCCCGAGAGCGATTTGGCGAGGGTATCACTGGCGTGATAGCCCGATACCTGTGCGGAAGGCCGGAGCCCGGCGGCGCAAGCCGCCGGGTTTTCGCCTTGGAAGTGAGAGAACGACCCGCCGGTTCAGCGCGAGAATACGGACTCGCCGAGGACGTTCAGATTGACGATAGCCGAGACGCCGATGACAAGGCCGCCGATCCCGCCGAGCAGATTGAGGGCGAGGCTGGAGTCGATGGCGTTCTTCGTGATGCCATAGACAAGCGCATATCCCGCGATGACGGCGGGCACCGCGAAGAGTGCGAGCGCGATGAAGCGCAGAACCGGGTTTTTGGCGAAGCCGAGAACCGCGATCACGAGGGCAACGGACAGCAAGGCGGCACCAGCGGCGGCAAAACCGGACATCAGAACACCAGCTCCCGCGCCCCACGCAAACTGAGCGGCAGTAATGGCAGCCATGACCGGCAAGGCATAAATCGCGAGATTCCAGGCGATCACGCAGGCTGTGATGGTCAAGGAGATGGCAAGCAGAATCAACGTCATGGAAACCTCCAGCAGAACGGTTGAGGATCACAACAGGCTGCCGGGAGATACGCTCCGCCTGCGACTATGCTGCTTCGCCGGTTCTTCAAGGATGCTCCATCAAATGCCCGGCGTCGTTTTCTGTCAAGGTTCGGCGGCTGAAAGCCGCCGAACGCCGGGGCTTACGCCCCGCCGTCGAACTTCATGACCGGGATGCCGAGCTTGCGGGCCTTGTCGGCGAGGTTCTCTTGGATTCCGGTGCCGGGGAAGACGAGGACGCCGACCGGCAGCACGTCCAGCAGCTGGTCGTTGCGCTTGAAGGGCGCGGCCTTGCCGTGCTTCGTCCAGTCGGGCCGGAAGGCGACCTGGGGCACCTTGCGGTGATCTGCCCAGCGGGAGGCGATCAGTTCCGCCCCCTTGGGCGACCCGCCGTGCAGCAAGACCATCTCGGGATGCTTGGCATGGACCTGATCGAGCTTCGCCCAGATCAGCCGGTGATCGTTGAAGTCGGCACCGCCGGTCACGGCCACCTTGGGACCGGCAGGCAGCATCACCTCGGTCTCGGCCCGGCGCTTCGCGGCAAGGTAGTCGCGGCTGTCGATCATCGCGGCGGTCAGATGGCGATGGTTGACCATCGAGCCGCTGCGGGGCCGCCAGGCGCTGCCGGTGTGGTGCTCGAAAGCCTCGGCGGCGAGGTCGCGGAAGAGTTCCATGCTGTTGCGCCGTTCGATGAAGGTCTGCCCCTCTGCGGTGAGGCGTTCGAGTTCGACCGATTTCACCTCGCTGCCGTCCTGTTCCCGCTGAAGCCGCCGCTGCGCCTGCTCGTTGTCGTCGAGATCGCGCTCCACCCGGGCGTTGGCGCGGTGAAAGAGATTGACGGTCCCCCAGAGAAGTTCTTCGAGATCGGGCTCGAGGCGGGTGTCGGCGAGCGTCGCGACGAGGGCGTCGAAGATGTCGGTGACGGCACTGGCGACGGTATTGCCCTCGGGCAGCGGCCGGGGATCGGGTTCGTCCTGGAACGGGCGCCAGCCGTAGAGCTGGAGTTCGGTGAGGGCGTGATCGGTCTGGGAGGAGGTGTGGATCGGTTCGGCCCCTGCGTATTCGGTTTCGTTTTCCATCGGGAGCGTCCTTCGTCTGGAGACCGCGCCCATCGCGGCCTTCGCAGGCGTCGAAGCGCACGGGCGGGACGGGTTGGCAGCCCTCGCCCGCTCCGCGAGGGCCTTGATGGCCGGGGGTGGGCTATTTTGACTTTCGCGATGCAAAGGCGGGGCTCGTCCCCGCCGGCGGAAAATAGTCCAAACCCGGCCATTGCCTGCCCGTCCCGTTTGTGCGCCGATCGCCCTCTCAGAAGGCCGTGGGCGCGGGACTCTCCGACGAAGGATGCTCCTGGCGATGACCTGAGACCGAAACCGGCAGGGGGCGAAGCTGGGCCGCGCCTCCGGGACCGATCACGCCCTCACCCTTCCATGAAACGGCGGACGTCTTCGGGATGAAGCTGATCCTTCAGGGCCGCCCTGAGGGCATTGGCGCCGTGGCGTCGCAGATCATCGTTGAAATCGCCGTTGAGCGGCGTGAGCGACATCGCCTCGATCCCGAGGCTCGCTGCTCTGGCAACCAGGCCGGCTCTTGCACCGTCCCCGGCCGGGTCGCGATCCCTGACGACATAGAGCCGGCGCAGCGTCGGCGGGAACAGGACGGCAGCGAGGTGAGCGGCCGAAAGCGCCGCCAGCATCGGCATGCGGGGCAGAACCTGACGGGGCGACAGCACGGTCTCGATGCCCTCGCCGGCGGCGAGAACCTCAGCGGCGGTGCCGAAGCGGACAGCGTGGCCGAGAAGGTCGCCCATTGCCCGACGCGGTGTCTCGACAGACGCCTTGCCGGACCCGTCCGGGGCGAGCCAGGTGCGATGCGCGCCGGTCTGGTGGCCGGAGAGATCGGTGACGGCGGCAACGAGTGCCGGCCTGATCTCGGTGGGCGAATGCTCGTCGTGCCTGTAATAGCACCGCGGATGGTAGCGTAGCGCGGTTGTGTCCGAGAGGGAGGTGATCGCCCGCCCGTTGAGGTAGATCGCAGCAAGGGTGCCGTGGATCGGCTGCGCCATGGCGAAGAGGCGGCGCGACGCTTCAGGCGAACCGGGCGCGCTGCTGGATGTGCTGCCGGTTGGCGTCTTCGTCTTCTCTGGTTCGGGATGCGGGAGGGCGAGAAAACGGCGCGCTTCCTCGGCCACGTCCTTGAAGTGGGCAAGACCGAGTGTCTGCCGGATGACATCGAGCAGATCGCCATGCTCCCCGGTGGCCATGTCGGTCCATTTCCCCGCCGCGCCCTTGCCGGATTCCGGCCCGGCAAGGCGGACGAACATCGAGCGGCCAGGAGTATTCTGCACATCGCCGACCAGCCAGTATCGCCCGACGCGATGGCCGGACGACAGGTAATGGCGGCACACCGCCTCGGCCTCCCGGCCAAGGCGGATCGCCAGTTCGGAGGCGTCGTGACGCGGCATCACGCGGCCTCCCGCTCGCCGATGCGCTCGACCGGCCAGCGGTCGAAGAGTTTGCCGAGGATCGCCGGGCCGCTGGCATCGACCGGCACGAACATACGCAGCTTCCAGGAGATGATCTCGTGGAACAGGCCATAGGCCGTGAGACGCTGGCGCATCGTGTCGGTGAAGCCCGAGAGTTCGATTCGGTTCACGCCCATGACGCGGACCCGGCGAAGCTGGAGGCCCTCGGCAAGATCGAATATCGTCCGACCTTCCATCAGGGCCGCGAAGGCATCATCCGGTGTGACCTTCGCGATGCCGGTCGTGGTGGCGTTTGCGGCCCAGGCCGGGGAGACCTTGCGGCCGATGATGCGCTCGCCCGCATCGGTCTGGAGGCGATAAACGCGGGTGGACTCGTTCGGCAGCCGTTTCCAGATCGGCAGCAGCAACCCCGTCACCATATGGAGCGTGCTGTCGGCAAACTCCGGCACTTCCGCGACCTCAGCCTCCCAGGCGGCGGCGAATGCGTCCCGGTCGGCCTCGACCCAATGGGTCTCGCCCATCATCCTGATGGGGATATTGTGCGCTTCCATCGGGCAGATCAGCCTGACGCGGCGCTCGATTTCACCATCGTCGAGCATGATGCTGGTGGTGGGGATCTGCACCGCCGCGCGCCCCGAGCGCTCGTTGATCAGCAGCTTCGCGCGCGGATCGCCGAGTTCCGCCAGGGCGGCATCGAGCGTCACCGGGTGGTTGCGCTTGCGCTCGGTGATGGTCAGCAGGCTGGTTTCCGCCCCTGTGCGCGGGTGCGTGTAGATCACCTGCCGATCCGTCACCACGAAGCACTCCGCGCACAGGGTCTCCAGCCCGGCGTCATAGGTGCCGGAGGCGATGGCACCCTCGATGCGGGCGGTCAGCAGCCCTTCGAAGGCGGTGAACAGGAGGCCCTGAAGCTCGATGGTCAGGGCGAGCAAACGGTTGAGAAACGTGGTGATCGCGGGCAGATCATCCTTGATGCCATTCGAGTCCATCAGCTTCAGGCCGGTGGCAGCCTCGAACCGCTCCAGCGAGCAACCCTCGACCTTGCCCCGCACCAGCAGGAGATAGAGCTGGCGCAGCGCGTCGCGCGCATAGTGCGATTCCAGATTGTCCTCGGGGCGGAACAGGCCCTGGCCGCCGGTCTGCCGCTGGCCGCGCGTGATCGCGCCCAGCGTGTCGAGGCGGCGGGCAATCGTGCTGAGGAACCGCTTCTCCGCCTTCACATTGGTCGAGATCGGCCGGAACAGCGGCGGCTGCGCCTGGTTGGTGCGATGGGTGCGGCCGAGGCCCTGGATGGCGGCGTCCGCCTTCCAACCCGCCTCGAGGAGATAATGGACCCGCAGGCGGGTGTTCTTTGCCGAGAGTTCGGCGTGGTAGCTGCGTCCGGTGCCGCCCGCGTCGCTGAACACCAGCACGCGCTTGGCATCGTCCATGAAGGCTTGCGTCTCGGCGAGGTTGGCCGAGCCGGCGCGGTTCTCCACGACCAGCCGGTCGATGGTGACGCCGCGCTTGCGGACAATGCGGCGCGAGCGGCCCGTCACCTCGGCCACCGTGTCGGTGCCGAAATGCTGGATGATCTGGTCCAGCGCGCCGGGGACCGGCGGCAGGCTCGCAAGGCTCGCGATCATCTCGTCGCGCCGGGCAACCGCCTCGCGGCTTTCGACGGGCTGGCCATCGCGAGTGACCGGCCGCGACGACAGGTTGCCCTCCGAATCCGTGAAGGGCTCGTAGAGCTGGACCGGGAAGGAATGGGCGAGGTAGTCCAGGACATATTCGCGCGGCGACAGGTCCATTTTCAGGTCGCCCCATTCCTCGGTGGGGATCTCCGCCAGCCGCCGCTCCATCAGTGCCTCGCCGGTCGAGACGATCTGGATGACGGAAGAATGTCCCGCCTCCAGATCGCTGGTGATCGAGCGGATCAGCGTCGGGGTTTTCATGGACGTGAGCAAATGGCCGAAAAACCGTTGCTTCGCGCTCTCGAAGGCCGAGCGCGCCGCAGATTTGGCCTGCCGGTTCAACGTGCCGGAACCGCCGTCGCCGCCGGTGATGTTGGCTGCCTGCATCGCCGCATCGAGATTGTTGTGAATGATGGCGAAAGCATCGGCATAGCTGTCGTAGATGCGGACCTGCTCGGGCGTCAGCTCGTGGTCGAGCAACTCGTATTCGACGCCTTTGAAGGACAAGGACCGGGCGGTGTAGAGACCGAGCGCCCGAAGGTCGCGGGCCAGGACCTCCATCGCCGCGACGCCACCGCCCTCGATGGCCTCGACAAACTCGGCCCTAGTCGAGAACGGGAAATCCTCGCCGCCCCAGAGGCCGAGCCGCTGCGCATAGGCGAGGTTATGGACGGTGGTGGCGCCGGTGGCCGAGACATAGACCACGCGGGCCTGCGGCAGGGCGTGCTGGAGGCGCAGCCCGGCACGGCCCTGCTGGCTGGCAGCGACATCGCCGCGTTCTCCCTTGCCGCCAGCGGCGTTCTGCATGCTGTGCGCCTCGTCGAAAATCACCACTCCATCGAAGTCGGCGCCCAACCATTCGACGATCTGTTTGACGCGCGAAACCCTTTCTCCGCGGTCATCGGAGCGTAGCGTGGCATAGGTTAGAAATAGGACGCCTTCGCCTAGGGTGATCGACTTGCCTTGAGGGAATCGGCTGAGCGGCGTAACCAGCAGGCGCTCCATGCCGAGGGCCGACCAATCGCGCTGCGCATCCTCCAGCAGCTTGTCGGACTTCGAGATCCAGACCGCTTTGCGCCGCCCCTGCATCCAGTTGTCGAGGATGATGGCGGCGGATTCCCGGCCCTTGCCGACGCCGGTGCCGTCGCCGATCATGAAGCCCTGCCGGAAACGGACGGCGTTCGGGGCGTCCTCTTGCGCGGCCGACAGGGTGTCGAAGGTATCGTCCACCGTCCACGCCCCGGCAAGAAAACCGGCATGGGCCTCGCCGGCATAGATCACGGTCTCCAGTTGTGCCTCGGACAGCTTGCCGAGGATGTCGGCCCGCAGCATCGGCCGGTAGCCGGGCTTCGGCGGCGCGATGCTCGCCATCGAGGCCGACTGCACGAGCTGGGTGGGATGCGCCTGCGCCCCGGCGATGCGGATCGTCTGGAGGCCGTATTCCTCATAGATCGCATCGGAGAGGCGACCGCCCTCAGCCGGTTCCCAATCCACGGTCTCGTAGGCGACCGGCACGGCCTCCGGCTCCGCCAGAGGCGCGGCGGGCGCGGATCGCGCGGCGCGGTTGACATAGCCGTGCACGGTGCGGGGCGTCGGGGTCGCGGCAACCGGCACGGCAATGCCGGGATCGACCGGCAGCCGGGCCGGAAGCTGATCCGCCAGCCAGCTGATCAGCGTCGCCACGTCCGGCGCGACACCGGGCGATGCCGGGAACACCACCGCGTCTTCGGCGGGCAGCTTGTCGATGACGGTCAGCCGCGTGTCGATGGTGGCGCCATGCTTGGCATAGACCGAACCATCGACGGCGGCGGAGAAGACCACGCGGCCGCGTTCCTGCAGCCGGGTCCAGGAGGCGGTCCATGCCGGATTGTCGGAGGCGAAGCTCGCCCCGGTGATGGTCACGAGCCGCCCGCCGGGCGCGAGGCGCGCCAGCGCCGAGGCGACATGGCGGAAGGCGGCATCGGCCATGCGGCCCTCGACATGGGCCATGACCGAGAACGGCGGATTCATCAGCACCACTGTCGGGATCAGGCCGGGATCGAGATGATCGTCGATCTGGGCGGCGTCGAAGCGGGTGACGGAAAGGGCCGGAAAGAGGGAGGAAAGCAGTCCGGCGCGAGCCTCGGCCAGTTCGTTGAGCAGCAGCGTGCCGCCCGCGATCTCGGCCAGAATGGCGAGAAGCCCGGTCCCGGCCGAGGGCTCCAGAACCCGGTCGGCAGGCGTGATCGCCGCCGCCGTGACCGCCGCGAAACCGAGCGAGACCGGGGTGCTGAACTGCTGGAAGGTCTGCGCTTCTTCTGACCGGCGCGTATGCGTCGGCAGAAGCCCGGCGATCTTGCCGAGCTGCGGCAAGATCATCGCAGGAGTGCCGGCTTTGCGGAAAAGCGGCTTTCCGTATTTGCGCAGGAACAGCACCGTCGCCGCCTCGCAGGCGTCATAGGCGGTCTTCCAGTTCCACGCGCCGGTGGCATCGGAAGCGCCGAAGGCCGCTTCCATCGCGCCGCGCAGCGTGGCGGCATCGACACGCTGACCACGTTCGAGGTGCGGTAGCAGCAGACCGGCAGCGATGAAGACGCAGGCTGCGGTCTCAGCGTCGTGGTCGAGCGGAAGCGGCGCCGTGGCGGATGCCGCCGCGGATGCGGAAATCATGTTCATCGGGGATTCCTCGGGAGAGCAAGACAGGATCGAGCCGCGCAGCGCTCTCTCTCGACCGCACCGGCTCAAATCCCTTCCGGCCGCTCTCTCCCTCTCAATTCGTGGCGAGAGCAGGCATGAAACAAGCGCCCGACCGGAAGGCGAGGCGCTTGTGAGGTTCAGCCAAAACGGCGTCCGGCTTCGGTGAAGGTGTATTCGTTGGCGGTGATGGCCTCATCTACCGCCTCGTCCGAGGTCAGATAGTCATATTCGCGCTCAAGGTGGCGATAGAGCCATCGGGCGAGGTCACGCAGCGCCTCAATGACCATCTCCTCGGCATCGGCGGTCATGTCCCGATATGTCGGACTGTCGCGCTCGACCGAGATCACCATGCAATACTCATGGCAGTAGTGGCCGCGATGCGTTGCCTCGGCGCGAAGCTGGTAGAAATTGCGCCGCTGGACAGCCTGAAGGGCATCGACGATGCCGTGCAGGATCGTATCCTGCGGTGCATAGGACCGGAGTTCAGTCGAGGCGTTCTTCCGGTAGGAATAGAACCCCTCCCAGCACGCGCCATCCCCCTGTGACCAGAAGCCTGAGAAGAAGATGCACGGCTGCTGCCGCGATCCGCCGCCATACAGGCGCACGGTGCGGGTCTTGAAGCGGATGCCGAGGATTTCCGCGATCCGCTGGAAATCCTCATAGACCGCATCATACCAGCCGTAGTCGAACCCGCCTTCGCGATACCAGGCGCGGGCCTTGTCCTTCGCCGTGTCTGAAAGCTCGTCGAGCCGATAGACCGTGGTTTCGATGATCTCAGGCATAGGGATCACTTCCGTCCAGGACGATCTCCAGCCAACTGCCGCTGAAAATCCAGTCCACGGTCTCACCCGTGGCGACGTCCAGGACGTGCGCGCCGCCGCCGAAGGCGTTTACCTTGGGCCGCGAGCTGGTGTTGGCGTATTGGAAACCCCAGAGGCCCGTCAGGCCGAACTCGGCAGCGCAGCGCTTGACGAACTGGATGACATGCTCGGGATCGCCGGTTTCGTCATCGCGCATCCAGAGCTGCGTGCCGCCATGCTCGGGCTGAATCGAGAGCAGGAAACCCTCGGACGGAGGGTCTTCCGCGGCGTTTTCTTCGGACAACGCATTGTAGAGTTCGAGCGCGTGGGCGGCGTTTTCGGGGGTGCCTACATCGAGCAGGCAGGAGAAATGGGTGTAGTAGTTGGCCATGTCAGGCTCCTGAAACGACAAAGCCCGGCGCAAGGCCGGGCGAGGATGAGGGGGAAGCAGGGAGAGATCAGGCGGCTTCGGGCAGCCTCAGAAGTTCGTCCGCCGTCTCGCGCCAGAAGGGATCGACCAGCCGGGCCTCGAGGAGACTGGCGCGGTAGCGGAGATCGCGGGCGGATGAGGCATCGCCGCGCCCGGTTGCCGTGAAGGCCATGCCGCGCAGACGGCTGGCCTCGGTGACGACGCGGCGGGCCTCGGCGTCGGATGCGACGGGTTGCTGCCAGAGGACGATCCCGGCCCGGACCTCTCCGGCGAGGACAAGGCCCAGGTCGCTGTCCTGAATGACCATCACGCGCGGGCGGAAGCGCAGCGCAGCGCGCGCGTCGCTGAGGATGTCGTCATGCGCGACGCGCCGGCTGGCGACCATCATCGCCTCTTCGGGGGACGGGCATTGGCCGATGACGAGCGTGCGGTCGAAGCTGCCGACGTCACCGCTATCATCGTAGCTGGCGATACCGATGCAGGAGATGCGTAGCGGTAGCTTCTGGGCGTGACGCAGCCGCGGCAATACTTGCTGCGCGACGATCTCGCCGATCGGGGTGAAGGTGGCATGGCGGGGAAGGCTCATGGGACGAACTCCGCGACAGGCGGCGGAAGCCTCTCTCCCGCCTGCAACCCGTCACGGCCAACCGGCCCGCACTCTCACTCTCCCATTGCCATGAAGGGCCGTTCCGGCCTGCGCCATGATGGTCCGAAGGTCAGCACCAAGGTTCACGCCGTCCGGCCCAGGTTCTCGCCAGCCCTTCACTGACGAGAATATCGCCGACATCGTGACCTTCGACGCGGATCGCCGCCAGGGTCTGGCCATAGCGGTCAGTGCCTTGGCGCAGGATTTCGACCCGCCGGCCGTTCATGATTTCTGCCAGCCTGATCTTGGCTTGCCGGGCAAGGTCGGATTCATGGGTGCAGCGGGCCCTCGATCTCGGGGGCGTCGATGTTGAAGATCCGAACGGCTTCGGTTTGGTGTCCCGCACCCAGCCGGATCGAGTCGCCGTCCCAGACCCGGATTTCCGCCGGTTCGCAGGATACCGTGCAGAGCATGACGGAAACGACGATATGGCTGAGCATGGCGAATGGCTTTCATCTTGAAGGAGCGAAATCGGCGTGATCGTCGCCGGTTCTTTCCGATGCGAGCCGGGATCGCAATGCGGACCGGCACGCAAGCGGCAATCGGCGGCGATTGACGGGAAGAAGGCCCGGCTGCGCTTGGGCACCGGGCCGTCGGGGTGAGGCGCTTTCGCGCCTCAGCTCCATGGATCGAGTTCCAGCTCCACCATTTCCTCGTCGCCGTCGAACTCGGCGGCGGGGCAAGCGCCGTGGGTTCCGTCCCCGGCCTGAAACACGACGATCTCGACCATCAGCGTGGAAGCGAGGCTGGCGGCGAAGGCGGTGGCATCTGCATAGGACATGGGTTCCGGCTCCTGTCTTGGGAGGCGGGGGACCATCCCCCGCGCGACAGGCGCCCGAAGTGTCTGACCGTATCTGCAATCACCCTCGGGCGTTCGGACTCTTTCCGAATCCCCGAGGGCGGCACGCTCGCGTAAGCCGACCCCTTGCGGGTTGATTGACCAAGAGACGGTCGGACCAAGGTTCGCGAATGGAAGCGGGGGTGGTGTTTTGCCTCCGACAGGGGCCGGAAGCCCGTCGCAGATGCTCCGCCGCGCCAGCCTCGTTGCCGGGTCGATTTCCAGGACGTGTTTCAGGCCGGGGACGGAACCCGCTGCATCCTGACGACGAAAGGGAGACGCAATGGTGAAGCTGGAACTCGATCCATCGCTGCCTGAGCAGCGATACCCGACGGCCCCGGTACCCAGGCGCAACTTTCAGGGCCGGTCAGTCCCAGAGCCCATCGGCGACTTCACGGGCGATGATGGCGCGGGCCTTCATCATCACGTCGTCGCCAGAGGTGTCGATATGCCCGTAAAAGCGTGTCCGGGCGCCATCTGCCGTCCAGTCGGCATAGCGGCAGTATTCGCGGGAACCGAGCCGGAAGGCGCGCATGTCCTCGGCCCAATGCGGCTTCGGCTCCACGACGACGGTGACGCCGCCGCGGGTTTCCTCCCACGGAAGCGAGCGCTCCGCGGGAGGATTGCGGCGGTCGTCGGCAAAGATTTCGTCGACCGTCATCATGCCGAACTTCCCGTGTCGGCGCTCGGGCCGAGGCCCGCCTGATCGGCCGGGGTGTGATCGCCGGTTTCGATGTCGCGCTGCACCGTCGAGAAGAACTCGTCGCGCTCCAGCATCCGCTCGAAATATTCCTCGCCGATTTCATCATCGGGCGGGGGATCGTCCTCGAAAGCGTCGCTCCACCATTCCTTGGCCAAGCCTGTGCGCCAGCACATGGCCTGGTCCTCATTGGCGAAGACACGAACATCCGTGCCATGCGGATGCTCATAGATGGCGACATAGACCCGCTGAGGGTCTGGTCGGATGAATGTAGGTTCGGTCGGCATGGTCATCTCCTGAAACGAAAACAGCCCGCCATCGCGGGACAGCGGGCCGAGTGGATGGGGTATGGGAGGATCACGCGGCCGCGCGGCCCTCAATGGCATCGGCACCAACCTCGTCGGCGGTGATCTCCTCGAGACGGGCGCGGCTGTATCCTTTCCTGGCCAGCCAGAGTTCGGCCGCCTCGCGGTCCTCGGCGAGGTGCAGCAGCTCGACGTTCTCCCCGACATCCTGCACGACGCGGACCTGACCGAGCTTCGGGCGCTCGATCACCCGGAATCTCAGATCGCTGTCGATGCCGTAGCTGCGCATGACGGTGATAAGAATGATGCCGCCTTCGCCGAAATCGCCTTCATGCAGGGTGAATGATGGTGGTGTCGTATAGGTCGGACGCTCGCGGCCCGGCTCCTTGCGCACGAGGCGACCGACCCCATTGCGGGATTTCCACGCGGCGAGCTTTCTGGTGAAGCGAGCTGGCGGCTTCGGCTGGCCGTCGCTGTAGGCGACGAGCGAGCCGAGCGGCGCAATGTCGAAGATGAGGGAAGCGGACATGAATCTGGTCTCCTGAAATGAAAACGGCCCGGCGAGATGCCGGGCCTTTGGGTGGAAGTGATGGGAAGCGGGGCGACCGAGGCCGCCCCGCCGGTGCGCGTCACTCGGCGGCAACGAGGGCCACCGGATCGTCGGCGGCCGCGTCCTCGCCGTCACCGGCGAGGAAGTCAGGCAGCGCCACGCCATCCTCGTCCTGATCGGCAGCATTATCCACGGCCTGCGCATCCATGGCGGGGCGCAGCGGCTCCGGCAGCCAGCCGGTGTCGGCCAGAAGCCGTTCCGCCTCCTTGGCCATGTCGCCCTTCTTCAGATGCGCGATGAGATCGGCAGCCCGATCACCCGCACCTTCGCGCACCGCTTCGAGGATGCGGGCCTTGGTCACGCGGCCCAGATAGTTCTCGACCGTGGGCCTCCAGCCCGCTTCGACGAGATCGAGGCCCGTGGCCTGCGCCAGCCGTTCGGCCTCGGCCATGCGGCGGTCGAGACCGTGCTGCGAGATGCCATTGCCCGAATAGGGGTTCGGCCGCTCGTAAAGCGCGTTGACGCCGAAGCTGACGCAATGCGCCAGCAAAGCGAGACGGCTCGCATCGTCCAGACCGTCGATCCAGTCCCATAGGCGATCGTCATCGCCGGAGGGAATGTCGCCCCGCCAGGCGTCCGCGCGCTCGTCGATCATCTTCGCCGCGGCGCTGTCGGCGAGCCCGGTCGCATCCGTGGGAAGATAGATATGACGCACGGCGGCATAGAGGCTCGTTCCCGAGGTGGCAGTGCGCTCGAACGTATCGAGAACCAGCTTGTGCAGCAGGGCGGTCATAGCGACGTGCGGATTCTCGGCGAGCGCATTGCGCAATGCCAGCGTGCGCCAGGCGGTCAGATCCGTCACCAACCGCTCGGGCAGCGGCTTGACGGTATCTTCGTCCTCCTCGTCGCCATTGGGGACCGGCTCGCCGCCGACGGTGATGACAGCGCGTTGCGCGGCATCAGGATCGGACGGGTCCGCACCTTCGCCGGCATCCTCGCCATCGACGGTCTCGGGTTGCTCATCCTCGGGGCGAACGTAGCCGCTGTTGACGATCAACTCGCCCTCACGGCCGATGCTGACGAAAACACCGGCACGAGTGATGTCTTCCGGCGCGAAGGTGACAGGCCGGTTCTCGAAGGCGTCCAGTTCGGCCTCGATCTCCCCGAGACGCTGATCGACCTCTTCGGGCAATTCCTCGGCTTCGGCATACTGGGCTTCGAGTTCGTCATACTCGTCGCGCAGCGCCTCGCGGGCGGCGTGTTCCTCGTCGGTCAGGTCCTGGGTCACGCCGACCAGCCTGCGCAGGCCGTTGGTGTGGCCGTAGGGAAGCTCGACCGCCGCGTCGATCCACTTCCAGCCCTGACCGGCGATCTCGTCGGCGACGGTGCGCAGCTTCTCGTCGACCAGCCGGTCGAGCCGGGTCACGTCCTGCAACCAGCCGCCGTTCTCGTCGGAGAAGAGATCGCGCAGCACCGGGCCGCCCGCCGCCTCATAGGCTTCGACGCCGATGAAGCGGGCGCGCTTGTCGGCAGCGGGAACCGTGGTCTCGGTCAGCATGTTGCGGATCTGCCAGGGTTCCTTCTGCCAGGAATTGCCGACGCGCTCCCAAACCTGCTGCTGGCGCTCGTGGTCGGGGTTGACGGTGAAGGCTTCCAGCATCGCCAGCGTCATCTCGTTGCGCGCATAAGCGTCGTGCAGCGTCGGCGCGACGGTGGCGAGGCGAAGGCGCTGCATGATGTAGCGCGGCGTGGTCCGCCAGGCATCGGCGATCTCTTCCTTCGACATGCCCATGTCGAACATCCGCTTGAACGCCTTGAACTGATCGAGCGGATGCAGGGCAAGGCGCAGCAGGTTCTCGGCCAGCGAGTCGTCGACGGCCGAGGTCTTGGCATCGGCTTTCTTCACGATGCAGGGCACGAGCCCCTCGGTCGGGAAGCGACCGGCCTCGACGAGGCGCGCGATGGACCTGTAGCGGCGGCCGCCGGCAGGGGTCTCGAAATCGCCGGTCTCGTTACCGTCCTCGTCGAGGATGGCGCGGACATTGAGGCCCTGCACGAGATCCTCGCGCCGGTCGATGTCATGGGTGAGTTCGTCCAGACCGGCCTCGACGTCGATCTCGCGGACATTGCTGTCCGACAGCCTGATCCGGTTGAACGGAATGTCGCGCGCCCGCGAAAAGACGATCATCGGGACAGCGGGCTTCTTCTTGGCAGCTTTGGCCATCGTGGTATCTCCGCGACGGGCGCCGAGAGCCTCTCTCTCGACCCTAAACCCGTCACGAAGCGAAGCGCCGCCCTCTCACTCTAGGAGGGCAGCGCCATCGCACCGGAGAACCGGAAAGCCGTGCAGCCGGAAACCCGACCCTTGTCAGTCGGCCTCAGTGACCTCCTGTGCTGTCGGATAGTCGCGCCGGTCGAACACCGATGCGGGGCCGTGGTCCGCATGTTGAAGCGCACCTTCGACGAAGGCATGTTGCGGATCGAACTGCTGATAGAAGATGTCGACCGCCGCATCCTCGTCCTCGGCTTCGACTTCCTGGACGAAGCAGACCCACATGGCGCGGCGCTGGCGAACGAAATAGCGGTTCAAGGCGGGAACACACTCGAACACCTCGTTGATTTCGCCGTCCATCCCGGCGTTCTCGAACTGCTCGACGGCATGGTCGCGGTCCTCAGCATCGCAGATCCAAGACTCGTTTTCGGCGCCGTAGCAGACGAGGTATATTTTCAAAGGTTTCTGCGATGGTGTGTGGGTCATGGGCTTTCTCCGCGACAGGCAGCCACGAGCTTCTCTCTGGCCTCGAACCCGTCACGCAGCAAAGCGCCGCCCTCTAACTCTGGAGGGCAGCGCTGTGGAGCCGGAGAACGCGAAACGCACTACGCGCCGACCTGCCCCGCGCGATACAGGATGCGTTCGGCCGCGCGGATGCCGCCGGCCTCGCGCGCGGCTTCCGCCCAGATCGAGATCGGAAAATCGCCGGCGAACAGGATGTCGCGCTCGATGCCCATGCCGAAGAGCAGCTGCAGAGAGGAAAGCTCCTCCAGCGAGAAGCTGCCAAGCTCGGGGTAGCCGATGTCGGCCAGGCCGAACATTATGTCACCATCCTCATCCAGTTCGGTGGCGAGCCAGACGCCCGCACCGAAGGGATTGAAGAACTTCACGACGGGCACATGATCGACGTCGCGCTGGCGTCCATTGGCGAGAAGCTGCGCGCGCAATTCATCGGTCAGGAGAATCATGCCGCCCTCCTGTCGATCTCGACCGCGCCGGTGTCGGTATCGCCGGCTTCGCCGGTGTCCGGCAGGAAGGCGAGCAGCCAGTCGGCCGCCTTGCTGGCCTGGGAGGCTGCCCGCACGATGGCGCGGTTGTCCTCGCGCAGCACCTCCAGCCAGGAGCCGATATAATCGGCATGGCGGACGGTCGGCACGATGCCGAGCGAGGCGCAACAGAAGGCGGCGGTGATCTCGGCCACCAGTTCCTCGAAAGCGTATTTCTTCGTTCCGAAGGAGCCGGAGAAATCACGGGCGAGGCGCGACGGATGGCCCGTCGCGTGACCCATCTCGTGCAGCGCCGTCCGGTGCCAGTTGATCGGCTCGAAGTAGGCTTGCGGCGGCGGGACCATCACGAAGTCTTGCGACGGGACATAGAAGGCGCGATTGCCGCCGATGCGGAAGTCGATGCCGGTGGCCCGGATCAGCACCTCGACCTGCGGCTCGATCAGGCCCGGCGGGGGCGGCGGTGTGACGGTGGCGATCTCCTCGGGCAGGCCCTCGCACTGCGCGGTGTTGAAGACCGTGAAGCGTTTCAGGAACGGGATTTTCCCCGGCTCCTCGCCGGTCTCACGGGCGCGGCGTTTCTCATCCTCGGGCGTGAAGCGGTCGGCATAGACGACGGTGGTGCCGCGCTCGCCCTTGCGCACATTGCCGCCGAGGGCCGCCGCCTGCCGGTAGGTGAGCCAGCCCTGGCCGGGGAAGCCATGCTGGATCACCGCGCCCCAGAGGATCAGGATGTTGATGCCGCTATAAGCCCGGCCGGTGCTGGCGTTCCTCGGCAGGCCGAGCGGGGCCTGCGTCGTGGACGAGCCCCAGGGCTGGACCCACGGAAACTGCCCGGCCTCCAGCTCGGAGATGATCTTGCCGGTGATTTCTTCGTAAAGGTTCGCCCGGTCCGAGGCCGGGGGCGCGCTGCGATCTTGTTTGGACATCGCGGTTCTCCGCGACGGGCGCCGGAGACCCTTCTCCAGCCCTCAACCCGTCACGGCAAACCCGTCCGCACTCTCACTCTCAGGGGGCGTTGCGGGGCAGGCTGTGCAGAAACTCAGCGAGGACTCGATGCGGCCGCGATGACGCAAACCGAATAGAGCGGGGTTCTCAACCCCGCGACATCAGCGCTCCGGTTCCGAAGGCGTTCGAAGCGCGGATAATGTTGAATGCCAGGACCGAGAGGGCAGCTTCGGCTTTCACCCGCCGCAAACCGCGGGTCAGGAAGCGACCTCCGCCAGACATTCGCTTGATGGTGCCGAAGGGATGCTCGACCGTGCAGCGCCGGATCGTCATAAGATCAGGTTTCTCCTGAACCCGACGTTCCATCCGATCGAGCGCGCCCTGATCCACGAGCCTGTGAATGGTGCGCTGATATCCCGGCGTACACTGCTGTTTGATCTGGCAAGTCTGGCAGGCGGGCGTTCTGTAACGGATCGCCCGATTTCGGGTATGCTTGCCCTTGGGATACATGGTTTCACCAGCAGGGCAGCGGATCGTGTCGGTCTGCTCGTCATGGACGAATTGCACGGGGCGGAAGTATTGCGCGCTCATGGCCCCGCGCTTGATCGGCGCTGCCACGCGGACACCGTCCTGTTCGCAACGCGCGACTTCCTGCGCGTTCGAGTAGCCTCCGTCCGCCAGCACTTCGAGCTGGTCGACGTCGAGCACTTCTTTTGCCGCTATCGCCATTGGATGCAGCAACTGGCTGTCGTTGGCTTCGTTGGCGACATCGTTGTGAATGATCAGCCCGCTTTCGATATCGACGACACTCTGGAGATTATAGGCCGGGAACTTCGGCGCCCGGCCATATCCCATTGGTCGTGCATCCGGCTCTCCGAAGACCACGACGTTGGTATCATGCTCAGCAAGTTCGGCCTGCCGCTTTTCCAAGCGCTGCTTACGGCGTTCGAGTGACGCGATCGCGCTGGCAAACGCCGCGCGATTGACCGTCTGATCGCGCGCGCCCGCCGAGTGTTGATCTGCTATGTTGAGGCGGTCGAGATAGTAGGCGATTTCTGTTTCGGTATGAGCGATGTCGCGTGCCAGACGATCCGCTCCTGCAATATTCTTCGCGCTGGCAACCGCCCGCATCTTTGTTCCGTCCAGCGCCACCTTGCCAGGAGTGACCAAGCCGTTCTCGCGACAGAAGCTGATGAATGCGGCCCCCGTGCGGATGATCGCTTCGGGGTTGTCGTGCCGGAACGCCGCAATGGTCCGATAGTCCGGGGTCATGCGCCGCATCAGCCAGATGGCCTCCAGATCGCGCTGGCAGGCGCGCTCCAATTGTCGCGATGAACGCAACTGGTTCAGGTAGCCCCAGATGTAGAGCCGCAGCATGTCGCCGGGGTGATAGCCAGGTCGTCCTGTCGGGGCAGAGACGGTGCGCTCGAAGCCGAGCGCCGTGAGATCGAGGGTTTCGACGAAGGCATCAATGACGCGGACGAGAGAGTCCTGCGACACGTAATCTTCAACACAGGCGGGCAGCAGTAACGGCTGGCTCCGGTCATATCCCTCAATAAAGCGTCCCATCGTGCCCCCGTCCCGCAAATAATTAAGTGTACCATCCGCAGGTGAATAACCCCAGTAAATGCTTGGCAATACGAGCAATATCTACTGAGCGCGCTTGGGCTTCCCGTCCTCACTGTTCGGCGGCGCTGTCCAGCTACCCGACCAGGTGGAAACTTCGGATCGTCCCTGCCTAGACTCTCGCCAATATGTCGATTAGTCTCGACATATGGAATCAGATAATGCCATCCTCGCTTTCGCCGCGCTCGCGCAACCGACCCGACTCGACGTGTTCCGTCTACTGATGGAGCATGAGCCGGACGGGTTGCCCGCAGGCGAGATCGCCCGCAGGTTAGATGTCCCCCACAATACGATGTCCACACATCTGGCGACGCTGACGCGCGCCAGCCTGATAGAGGCGGAGCGGCATAGCCGGTCGATCATTTATCGGGCAAGGCTCGACGCCGTTCGCGCGCTTGCCAGCTTTCTCGTCAAGGATTGCTGCGGCGGCCGACCCGAGATCTGCGCGCCGCTGATCGCCGATTTTTCCCCTTGCTGCTCACCGCAAACCCTCACCGCAAAGGAGGCGACTCATGACTGACCGCATCTTCAACGTCCTGTTCCTCTGCACCGGCAATTCGGCGCGCTCAATCCTCGCGGAAAGCATCCTGAACAAGGATGGCGAAGGCCGATTTCGTGCCTTCTCTGCCGGGTCGCAACCCAAGGGGGCGGTCAATCCCTTCGCGCTGAAGGTACTGAAGAGCTTCGACTACCCCTCTGAAGGCTTCCGCTCGAAGGGTTGGGAAGAGTTTGCTGGGCCTGATGCGCCTGTTATGGATTTCGTGTTCACCGTCTGCGACAACGCCGCCGGCGAAACCTGCCCTGTCTGGCCTGGCCAGCCGATGACAGCTCATTGGGGCATCGAAGACCCTGCCGCCGTCGATGGGCCGGATATCCAGAAGGAAGCCGCCTTCGTTGCGGCCTTCCGCTACATGAAGAACCGCATCTCGGCGTTCACGTCCCTGCCGGTTGCTAGTCTCGACAAGGCGTCGCTGCGCACGAAGCTGACCGAGATCGGCCAATCAGATGGCGCGTCGTCTCCCAGAAACAGCGCGGCGTGAGGCAAGCCATGGATGTCATCATCTATCACAACCCGGATTGCGGGACTTCGCGCAACACCTTGGCGATGATCCGCAATGCGGGCGTCGAGCCGCATGTCATCGAATATCTGAAGACGCCGCCATCTCGGGACATGCTGACTCGGCTTATCGCGCGCATGGGTATATCTGCGCGAGAGCTGCTCCGTGAGAAAGGCACGCCTTATGCCGAACTTGGCCTTGGCGACCCGGCTCTGAGCGAGGCGCAATTGCTCGATGCCATGATGGCGCATCCTATCCTGATCAACCGACCCATCGTCGTCAGCCCTAAGGGCGTCCGGCTCTGCCGACCGTCCGAGGACGTGCTCGACCTGCTGCCGCCGCAACGCGGCGCGTTCGTCAAGGAAGACGGCGAGCGCGTGATCGACGAACACGGCCAGCGTGTCGCAACGGCCTGAGGGAATTGCATGTCCACCTTTGAACGCTACCTGACCCTCTGGGTCGCGCTGTGCATTGTCGTCGGCATCGCGCTCGGCCATTTTCTGCCGGGCGCATTTCATGCCATCGGCGCGATGGAAATTGCCAAGGTCAACCTGCCGGTGGCGGTACTGATCTGGCTGATGGTCATCCCTATGCTGCTCAAGATCGACTTCGCTGCGCTTGGTGAGGTCGGCCGCCACTGGCGCGGCATCGGCGTAACGCTGTTCATCAACTGGGCGGTAAAACCGTTCTCGATGGCGCTACTGGGCTGGTTGTTCATCGGCTGGCTGTTCCGGCCCTATCTACCTGCCGACCAGATCGACAGTTACATTGCCGGCCTCATCATCCTTGCAGCCGCGCCATGCACGGCCATGGTGTTTGTCTGGTCGAACCTGACCAAGGGTGAACCGCATTTCACATTGAGCCAGGTCGCCCTCAACGACGCGATCATGGTCGTCGCCTTTGCGCCGATTGTCGGCCTGCTGCTGGGCCTGTCAGCCATCACCGTGCCGTGGGGCACGCTGGTCCTGTCGGTCGTCCTCTATATCGTCATTCCCGTCATCATCGCGCAGATCATCCGTCGCCGGATGCTGACAAGTGGCGGGCAGGCAGCGCTTGACCGGCTGCTTGCAAAGCTCGGCCCGGCTTCTCTCGTCGCTTTGCTGGCGACGCTTGTTTTGCTGTTCGGATTTCAGGGCGAGCAGATCATCGCGCAGCCGGCCATCATCGGCCTGCTGGCAGTGCCGATCCTGATTCAGGTCTATTTCAACTCCGGCCTTGCCTATCTGCTCAACCGGCTTGCCGGCGAACAACATTGCGTTGCCGGTCCCTCGGCGCTGATCGGCGCGTCAAATTTCTTCGAACTGGCGGTTGCCGCCGCCATCAGCCTGTTCGGTTTTCACTCGGGTGCGGCGCTCGCCACCGTTGTCGGGGTGCTGATCGAAGTGCCGGTGATGCTCTCGGTCGTCTGGATCGTGAACCGCTCCAAAGGCTGGTATGAGCGTGGCGGCAAGGTGTCCGAACTCGCGAAAGAGCAGCGTTGATGCCGGACGATCTTCCCAATCTTGATGCCGGCTGCGTTGATACTCCCAGCCTTGGTCGGCTGCGCGTAACCGACCCTTCTACCCATCCGCCGCGTATCCTGCTGCTTTATGGCTCGCTCCGCGAGCGATCCTACAGCCGCTTCCTGACATTCGAGGCCGAGCGCCTGCTGAAACACTTTGGCGCGGAAACACGCATCTTCGATCCGCATGGCCTGCCATTGCCGGACGGCGCCGAGGTCAGGCATCCGAAAGTGCAGGAACTGCGAGAGCTCTCGCTCTGGTCGGAAGGCCAGGTCTGGACCAGCCCGGAGCGGCACGGCGCAATGAGCGCGGTGATGAAGGCGCAGATCGACTGGATTCCCCTTTCGGTCGGCGCGGTAAGGCCAACGCAGGGCCGGACACTCGCGGTGATGCAGGTCTCCGGCGGCTCGCAGAGCTTCAACGCCGTCAACCAGATGCGTGTGCTCGGCCGCTGGATGCGCATGGTGACGATCCCCAACCAGTCCTCCGTCGCCAAGGCCTTTCAGGAGTTCGACGATGCGGGCCGGATGAAACCGTCCTCCTATTATGATCGAGTGGTCGACGTAATGGAGGAACTGATGAAGTTTACGCTTCTGACGCGCGACGTCTCACCCTACCTGACCGACCGCTATTCCGAGCGCAAGGAGAGCGGCGAGGCCCTGATGCAGCGGGTCAATCTGACGGCTGCAACATGAGAATCTATCCCGCGCCGATCGCACGTCATCGCTCGCAAGAATGCCCCAACCAACGAGGTCCCTTGAATGGATCATAGCCCGCAACAGTCGCAAGGAAGCGTCTCCGAGGTATTCCGCGCATTCCTGAAGCTGGGGCTCACCTCCTTCGGTGGACCGATCGCACATCTGGGCTATTTCCGGGACGAGCTGGTGACGCGGCGAAAATGGCTGAGCGAAAGCGCATATGCCGATTTGGTGGCACTGTGCCAGTTCCTGCCCGGTCCGGCTTCCAGCCAGGTCGGCTTTGCTCTTGGTCTGACGCGGGCGGGATGGCTCGGCGCGTTCGCAGCTTTCCTCGCCTTCACCCTGCCATCGGCCATGATCCTTCTTGCGCTTGCCATGACGGCTACGCGGCTGGAAAGCCCGTTAGCGCTTGGCGTCCTACATGGTCTCAAGATCGTCGCCGTCGCCATCGTGGCGCAAGCCGTGTGGGGCATGGCAAAAAACCTGTGTCCCGATAAGGAGCGCGCCACGATCGCGGTCGTGGCCGTGCTTCTGCTTGCCTGGGCGCCGGGAGCGATCGGGATGATGGCGGCCATACTGCTGGGCGCACTTGCCGGGCTGGCTCTTGGCAAAGGACAGGTCACGATTGGCGAGCATCTGCCTGTGCCGGTTTCACGCAAAGCCGGACTGATGGCCTTCGCGCTGTTCGTCGCCCTACTGATTGGCCTGCCGGTCCTAGCGGGGCAAGCGCAAGGATGGGCGCTGGCGGACAGCTTCTTTCGTGCCGGCTCGCTTGTCTTTGGTGGCGGACATGTCGTGTTGCCGCTGTTACAGGCTGAAACGGTCACGCCAGGATGGGTGTCCGATGATGCCTTCCTTGCGGGTTATGGCGCAGCGCAGGCGGTCCCCGGACCGCTCTTTACCTTTGCCGCCTGGCTCGGAGCGGTCATGGGACCGGCGCCGAACGGCGTGGCCGGCGCGACGATCGCTCTTGTCGCACTTTTCCTGCCGGGCTTCCTGATCCTGATCGGGGCGTTGCCCTTCTGGGATCAACTGCGCCGTAAGACGTGGGCGCAGTCGGCCATGCAGGGCGCCAATGCCGCAGTCGTCGGAATCCTCGGCGCTGCGCTTTATTCGCCTGTCTTCACCAGCGCGATCGGAGGCATGCCGGATTTCGCACTGGCCTTGATTTGTTTCGTGGCGCTGATGGCCTGGAAAGCTCCGCCATGGGGCGTCGTGTTGCTGGCGGCCGTGGGTGGAGCTGCGCTTAGCCTGTTGATGTAAGGCGGTTTCGAAAGCTATCGGGCTCACTCTGTCAAACCCGAGGTAGCACGATGCTGAATTGTGTCGCGCCACGCCAACGCTAGCCGGCGAGATCCAAGCCCAGCGACATCAGGGAGAGTTTCTGCACAGCCTGGGGGTCTCCCCGCAGAAGGGGGTGCGCCGGCAACGAAGTGCCGGCCAGGGGGAAGGCTTTCCCCCGCAAAACTGAACCAAGGGTCGCGTCACAGATGCCACACCCGCATGGCGTATAACCCTGGGACGTGCCGAAACGAAGCATGGTCAGGTGCCCCAGGCACTAACCACCGTGTCCAAGGGAAATGGGGCAGTGCTCTTTGACCATTCATGGAATGGAGCCGCCGTCTGGCTGTATGGACCGGGATCGGGCCGATCAAACTGAACGCGCGTCGGGATATGGAAGGCACTGCCGAAAACAATCGCCTCGCCGGAAGCCAGGATAGTGACCTGATCCAACAGACGGCGCGCCTGCATGGGGATTATCCGGCGGAAATGGTCGATGTCGTCGGGGTTCTGGAGCCTGTGGCTAATGAAATTCGCGCATTGGCTGATGATGGTCTGGCTGATCTCGCTCGGCCGCTGGCTGGCGATGATGAGCGAAAGACCGAATTTGCGCCCCTCCTTGGCGATCCGCTCATAGGTAAGGCGCGCAAGGCGATGCCCGCGATCCTCGTCTGATCTGGCTGGACGGGCATAGTTGTGCGCCTCTTCGAGCACCAAAACCCAAGGGTTCTTGTAGCGCGAAGCCGCCGGAAGACGCTCGCGCGCCTCCAATAGCACACGGCCGATCACCGCGCAGGCATAGGGCAGAACCTCGTTGCTGAGCATGGAGAGATCGAGAACCGAAACCTTTGGCCCAGTTGCCGCACCAAGCCCGAAGCCCCGGAACCAGCCTGACAGATTCTCGATTTTCGTTTCGGTATCCTCGTAATTGAGAAAGGCCCGCCACCGCTTGTCATCCAAACGAGTCTTGAGGCGCAGTTTCAGCGTCGTCAGATGGGCGTCAACGCGAAACGTATCCTCCTTCGAGACCGCGCGGTTTATAAGGGACGGATCGGTCAGCGTAGCCCGGCCAATTGGCAGAGGAGAGTCGGCCGTCCGCACTCCGGCTACGGCCGTCGCGCTTCCGCCCACAATCTTGCTACGGATGGCGTCCTTGAGCTTTTCCGCCTCAGTCGCAATTGCGGCTTGGTTGTTCATGACCTCCGTGTTGTAGTCGTTGGCGAGACGGTGGTTCTGAAACAGAGCCTCGAAGGCCGCAGTATCAAGGCCGGTATCCGCCAGGTGTCCTGTCACGGCATCGCAATGAGAGCCCGCTGCCTTTTTCTTGATCTTGGTCAGTTCACTCAACAGTTGATCGAGCGCGCTCATGGCGTTTTGGAGGGCGTTCATATTGACAGCGGCCGCGGCATCGCCGCCCTTGGCGATCGCCCACCAATCTTTCAACACAGGCTCCTGTGTCTGCTCCGCAGCACTGAGCCAGGCACAGATCTCTTCGGCATTCATGAACCAGAGAGGGAGAGCGAACTCCTTGCCATTCAGATAGATGCGGTCTGGCAAACGCACAGCCGTTGCGGCCGTCGGGAAGGCTTTGCCATATTCCCCATTTATATCCAGAATGAAGACGTGCGGTTCCTCGGCCGCGCCATCCAGCGCCTTCATGGCTTTCTGTATCAGGCTCGATACGGAGAAGGACTTGCCGGAGCCGGTGTTGCCTACGATAGCCAAGGGCCGCGAAAACAGGTCATTGTAGGAAGCGCGCACGACGTTGCGGGCCTGGCCAGTCGGAAAGCCAATTCTCAGGTCACAGTCGAAGTCCTTGTCGTCGTAGTCTTCCGGTTTGTTGCGCCGGGGAGGAATCTCAAAGACCGCGCGCAGTATGTCAGGTGAGCCGATCTCCGCCGGGGTATCGAGCGTCGGCAGAACGGAAATTCCTGGACTGAACGACGGTTCATCATCCGCATGCTCGATGGTGCCCAGAAGTTGAACGCTGGCGACGCGGCGCGGCTTCATCAGTTCGAGATTGAGATCATCGCCACTGTTCGGATCGAAGGTTTCACGGGCCTCGAGATCGGTGATGATACCGATGACGGTCTCTCCGGCGCCGAGCGAGAAGGTCAGGTAAGCGTTGATCGCGATTGCGACCTGAACGCCATCCAGAGTGGCACGCAATGCCGAACGGGTTTCAGGGAGAAGTTCTACCTTTACCCGAAAGCCCTGAACCGAGACGATATGGCCGACCAGCCGAGGATTATCCATCTAAACCCCCGCGCCGGCACTGAGATCGTTTGGCGTTTCGGAGGAGGCAATCTGCTTCTCGAACCGCCGCAGCCGCAGAAAGTCGTCGAGCCACTGCACGTCGGGCATCACCGATGTCGCAAAGTCGTCGAAGGTCGCGAATGTGAACGGCGCGGCAGCAAAAGCATCTGTCGTGGGACAGAGAACAAAGGCCCGTTTGCCGAGATCCTTGTAGCGCCGGATGCGTTCGATGACCGGACTGTCGGGATTTGGCTCGATCACCAGCATCACCAGCGATGGGTTCATCAGTGCATTCTCGATGATCCGGCTGACGTGATCATCCCCGAATCCATAGCCAAGAACGAGCAAGAAGGTCTGCGGAATGCCAAGTCGCACCTGGAACGACCGGAACAGATGCGCGTAGGGCATAGTCAGGGTCTGCGCGAATTTGTTGGCTGTGGGAAGGATACCCACCGAAGGCGTCTTGTCGGCCAGTGGCACGAGCGCGGCGGCCTTGTCCGCCGGACTCTTCGTTGCATAGGACTGAAAAGGCGTCAGATCGGGATGGCGGGCACGCATTTCATCGCCATGTTCGAACCAGTGGATCGAGCCATGCAGCTTGTAGAAATGCAGAAACTTGTCGAAGCGGCGGACGCGACCTTCCGCCACCTCGCCCGGATAGTAAATGTCGAGGCCATAGACGGACGGATCGAAGCGAGCAGCCGCGCGCCCCGTGAATCCATCAAAATACTGAACACCCAGCAGTTCCATCGCCTGTTCGAAGAGCGTGTCGTAGTTCAGGGTGAAGAGATGCGCACGCCCGAGATTGCTGTCGCGGGCAATCAGTTTGGAGAGAAACGCCAGTTGGGGTGCGATCCCCTTTGCCGAGGTGGCGGAAGTGGTGTCTGGCAGTGATAGCGCACACTCTGAGAAGATGGCGATCCGCAGGCGGCGAACGAACCAACGCAAATCGGCGGTATTTGGGGCCGGCGTCTCTGGCCAGGTGACAGCGGAAAACGGTGCGCCTACAGACTCCGCGACGACCAAGGCGTTGGCGATGAAAGACAGCCATGCCTCAAAACCAATCGGAGCACCGTGAACACTAGCAGATGCCACGGCATTCTTCCGAGATTCTATGATGGGTTTGATCGAAGGCGGGAGATCGGGCAGTGCTTCTATGGTTGCGAGCACCTCTTTTTCCAGATTGGCCATGGTCTTGCCGCCTGCCGAGACCGAGGTGCCCGATCCCGTCAAAACAACGAGATTTTCCATGCGCAGCCATTCGGAGATCAACGCCTGGAGGCGTATGCGCCCTTGCCTCTGATCCAAGCCAACCAGCAGATCGCCAACGCCGCCGCCCTCCGTTGGGCCGATGAGCCTGTATTCTATCGGCACAGGCGCTGCTGGTGTCATATCTCTCCCCTCTCTGCTCCACGGCGCAAGGGGTTGACGATTTGAAGCCCCCTGAAATCCTTTTCGTTATCCGTGACGACCACACAGTCGTTTGCTCCCGCCACTGCGGCAATGATCATGTCGAGTCCGCTCCGCGGACGCCCTGCCGCCTTCCCCTCTGCCATCAACCTCGCCCAGATCAGGCCCGCCTTGTCGTCGAACGAGAGAATGCGGCCGGCGAAAAGCTCCTGCGGCCCTTCCGGCCCGGAGAACCAGGCATCAAGAGCATCGCGCTTTTTCCCGCGCGGTTTCTCCAGAATGCCGCGCCGGATCTCGGCGATGGTCAGCGCCGAAATGAACAGGTCGTCATCACGCTGCTCTGCCCACCACGCCAGCAGCGCCTCCGACGGCTGCGGCTTGACGATGTTGCTGATGATGTTGGTGTCGAGGAGATAGCGCGTCACAGATCGACCCGGCGCCCTTCCTCGCGCGGGCGCGACAGATCGAGATCGGCGCCGACCAAGGGCGAACGGCGCAGGGCGGACAGGATGCCACCGGACTTTGGCGGCTCGCCCGCGACGAGAGCCGCCTTGACCGCAGCCCGGGCCTGTTCCGCTTCTGGCCCCTCCTCCGCCAGCTGACGGGCAAGCGACCGGATCAGTTCACGGTCGGATTCCAGCGCTAGGACCTCGAAGCGCTTGAAGCCGCGCTGCGTCAGGCGCGCCCGATAGTTCTCGATCGCTCTCTTCTGTGCGGCATTGCTCATGGCTGGCCTCCGTGCTATATCCTGACATATAGCCGCTTTCTATCTTGCAAACAAGGGATGTCAGCGATGCCCCTGGAGGCCAACCACAGAGCAGTAGTGCAGAAGAACAATGGGCGTTTGCACCAGTATTTTCCATATGCTGTGGCACGAAGGAGCGCGCCAGGCTTCGCCGAAGTCACCGGAGACATGCGTTCCGCCGCCAAATATACGCATGTAATTTCAATTGCTTATGATGGATTCTGGGCGAATGCTGCGAGGTATGACCTTGCGAGCCCCCGGAAACAAAGCAAAGATGACAGGACGAGAGCGCGAAGCGCTGCTCGAATCCTTGATGCTGGAAGAACCGGAGCTGACGTTCACGGCGCGCGGCAATCCCGATCCGCGTCTTCTGCGTCTGGTCGACTTCCTGGCGCGACAGGCGGCGCGAGATTGCTACGCCGAGGAAGTTCAGATGATGAAGCGACGGAGGAAGCGCACCTCCTGATGCCGATGGGAGAAGTGCATTGAAGGTCGCAATCTACGCCCGCTATTCGTCGGACAACCAGCGCGAGGCGTCCATCGCCGACCAGTTCCGCATGTGCCGCCTGCGGGCGGAGAAGGAAGGCTGGACGGTGGTCGAGGAGTATTCCGATCACGCCATCTCCGGCTCCAGCATGATCCAGCGCCCCGGCATCCAGGCGGTGATCATGGATTCCACGCGAGGCCGGTTCGACATGATCCTGGCCGAGGCGCTGGACCGGATCAGCCGCGACCAGGAGGACATCGCCGGTATCTACAAGCGCATGCGCTATGCCGACGTAAGGATGTTCACGCTCTCGGAGGGCGAGATCAGCGAGCTGCATGTCGGCCTCAAGGGCACGATGAACGCGCTGTTCCTCAAGGATCTGGCCGACAAGACCCGGCGCGGACAGCGCGGCCGCGTCGAGGCCGGCAAGTCCGGCGGCGGCAATTCCTACGGCTATGACGTGGTGAAGAAGTTCGATGCCAACGGCGAGCCCGTCCGTGGCGACCGCACCGTCAACGAGGCGCAGGCCGAGGTCGTGCGCCGCATCTTCCGCGACTACGCGGCCGGCAAGTCGGCCAAGACCATCGCTTTCGCCCTGAACAGGGACCATATCCCTGCGCCGTCAGGCGGCGATTGGGGCTTCAGCACGATCAACGGCAACCCGAAGCGCGGCAATGGCATTCTCAACAACGAGATGTATGTCGGCAAGATCGTCTGGAACCGCCAGCGCTTCGTCAAAGACCCCGATACGGGCAAGCGGCAGGCCCGGCCCAACCCGGAATCGGAATGGGTCATTCAGGAGGCGCCGGAGCTGCGCATCCTCAATGACGATCTGTGGGACGCCGTGAAGGCGCGGCAGGGCGAGATGCGGACCGAGCGCGATGAAAGCGGCCTGGCTGACGTCAGCAAGATGAACCATCGTCGCCGGCCGAAATACCTCTTTTCCGGCCTGACCCGCTGCGCCTGCTGCGGGGGTGGCTATTCGGCGATCTCGGCCACGCTGATCGGCTGTTCGACGGCGCGCAACAAAGGCACCTGCGACAACCGGACCAACATCCGGCGCGACGAGTTGGAGACGCGCGTGCTGAATGCGCTGCGGACCCGCTTGGTCGATCCCGAACTGTTCGCCCGCTTCTGCGAGGTGTTCACACAGGAGATGAATCGGCTACGGATGGAAGGCCGTGCGGGCATCGCAGGGGCCGAAGCGGAGATGGCGAAGATCGACCGCGAACTGGCCAAGCTACTGACCGCCATCAAATCAGGCGGGCCGATTGAGGCCATCGTGGAGGACATGAAGCGGCTGGAAGGCCGGAAGGCCGAGTTGCGCAGCTTCCTGGCCGAGGCCGAAGAACCGCCTCCCCGGCTGCACCCCTCGATGGCGCTGCAATACCGCAAGCGGGTCCAGCAACTCTACGAAGCCTTGCAGGACGAGGAGGAAGAAAAGCGGATCGAGGCGGCCGACATCCTGCGCTCGCTGGTGGACAAGATCGTGCTGACGCCCGTGGACGGCAAGGTGGAGATCGACGTTCAGGGCGATCTCGCTGGAATCCTTATGATTTCCGCACAAACGAAAAACCCCGCCGGAGAGCGGGGTGGATCGCAAGTAAAGATGGTTGCGGGGGCAGGATTTGAACCTGCGGCCTTCAGGTTATGAGCCTGACGAGCTACCGGGCTGCTCCACCCCGCGGCCGTTTCTTCCCGTGAGTTTTGTTTGTCGGGAAGCTGAGTATCGTTAGGAGAGAGAGAAGTCTCTGATCAGGTTTGGCGGTGACCTACTCTCCCACGTCTTGAGACGCAGTACCATCGGCGTAGTAGCCCTTAACGGCCGAGTTCGGGATGGGATCGGGTGTTTAGCCACCACTATGACCACCAAACCGGATCAGAGACCTGCTTGCCGGAGCAAGCGAACATTGATGTTGTTCAGGTCAGCACGACTTTGGTGCTTGTATATGGCGTCTGTCCGGCAAGGTTTTGATGCCTTGCTTTTACCGGATCAAATCAAGCCAATCGG
>NZ_UXAW01000140.1 GCF_900609055.1 Pseudogemmobacter humi
GGCTTCGCAGATCGCCCCGGCATCCCCGCATCGCTCTTCTGGCGTTTGACGAAGGGCTTCACCTGGGCGGGCGGGATCAGCCGCACCTCATGCCCGGGCCTGCCGATCTCGCGGCCCCGGAAATGCGCCCCTCCGCAAGGTTCCATCGCAACGACGCAAGGCGGCAACCGGCTGAAGAACGACAGCACCTGCTCCCGCCTCAGCGTCTTGCGAAAAACCACCCGGCCCGGGACATCAGCCCCATGCGCCTGGAACACATTCTTCGGCAGAACGAGCCCGACAGTGATAATCTCCGACATGATCGCTCTCCTGTGTGGATCCTTACGGAACCACCCTGGCATACAGATGCCCTCGGGGGCGCTCATATCATAAATGCCGGACAACCCCGTTACCGAAGTCCGGCTCAGCCCTTTCGGGTGACGAAGCGGGTTTCGAGATAGGCTTCGATCGCTTCCGAGCCGCCCTCGGTGCCGTGGCCGGAATCCTTCATGCCGC
>NZ_UXAW01000029.1 GCF_900609055.1 Pseudogemmobacter humi
CGTTTCCGCATTCCTGATCTCCTCGTCATTGGAGACCAGCAAACGTCAGATCGTAGCTTCCGTCACTGTCCGATTTCCGGGGAGTAGCTCACACGGATGACCGCCATGCCCTTCCGATCGCGGAGCGCATTCAGCCTATTGATGTACTCGCGCCAGATGGTCAGCGCCTCGGCGTAGCCCTTGCCGAAGCCGGGGCTCTCGATCAACTGCCAGCCGTTGCGCCGACACGCTTCAGCCCAGATCAGCGGCTCCAGCCAGTCCACGCTGTCCACGACGACCGTGGAATAGGCGTGGTCTTCGTCGAGGAGGGCTTCGAGCACCTCCGCGACCTCCGCATAGCTCGTCGCCAGCGGGAAGTGCGGCACCTGCAGCTTGCCGAGACCATCCTCGGTGAGAACGAACACGGGCGCGTCGGCCGACGCGGCGAAGGTGGATTTGCCAATGCCGGCGACGCCATGGATCAGCATGCGCGGCGGGCGCAGAGCCGTCGAGGTCTGCAGGGATGCGAGCGAGATGGCCATCAGCGTACCTCCTCGCCAAGCAGCAGCCGGAACTTCGGCTTGCCGGTGCGGACCGTGCGCGCGGGCTCGAACTCCTGGCGGATGTCCTTCGGCCAGGCGGTGTACTTGCGCTCGGGCACGCTGAACGCGATGTCGACGTACTCGGCGGGATCGGCGCCGTCGGCCCGGATCCGCTCGACCAGACCGGCGAGCATCGCCTGGTCCCAGTCGACGCGCTTGGGCAACTCGGCGACCACGGTGACCGGGCCGTCCTGCAGCCTGACGGTGCCGGTGTCCTTGCCCTCCGCGCGGCGCGCGTCCTGTGCCTCGTCGTCGTACTTCAGCGCGATGGCGCCATCGAGCCAGTCGCAGAGGGTCTTCGCGGAGCGCAGGCGCTCGTCGGCGTCCTGCTTCAGGAGCGCGAGCTGGTCGCCGGGCAGAGCGGCGATCTCGCCGACCGGCATGGTGGGCAGATTGTCGAGGGTGAGGCGGTTGGGGATCGTCATGGTCGCCCCCTCACGCCAGCTTCACGGCGGGCTTGTCGGCCGTGCTCGAGCAGTGCCGGTTGGCCTCGTAGGCCTCGACATCCTCGAGCCGGTACACGACGCGGCCCCCGATCTTGATGAAGGCGGGGCCCTCACCGGTCCAACGCCAGCGCTCAAGCGTGCGCGGGCTGATCTTCCATCGAGCCGCCAGCTCGACCTGGTTGAGATGCGTGACTGACATCGTCGTCTCCTTCGCGATTGGCCGAATGCCTGCGAACGAGACTGGGGTGTGCGAGGAGAGGAGATCGGGAGGGCAGAGGGAGGGGAGACGGGAGGAATGCAGATCGGGGCGCCCGAAAACGAAAAAGGCCGCCCCGAAGGACGGCCTGATCGTCGTGATTTCGTGGCGTCACACCTCGAGCCAGGCGCTGGAGCCGCTCTCCCGGATGACCTCCTGCCACGTGGAGTGCCCGTCGAAGAGATTCTTCAATCGCTTCACCGAAGGCCCGCACTCGGCTTCCTCAAGGATGCGTGCGACGGGCAGCACCGGATCCCCGTCAAGCCTGGCCTCGGCGAGCATGGCGACGGCAATCTTCTGCTTGCCGCCCGTGAATTCGTGCCACCTGCCGTGCACGATCAGCACGCCGCCGTCGCCGGAGACCCAGACAGGCCCCATGTGCGACGGTCCCTTCAGCAGGCGTGCGCTCAGGACTTCCGGGGCGATGGCGAGCCCATCCTCATGATCGACCACATCCGCCAGCGCGACGAACTCATGGCCCCGGATGAAGCGGAAGCGACGCCGATCTGGAGGGTCGAGAAAGAGGACCACACGAAGCCCGTCGGGCGGGCGGCGCGCAACGAACTGGTGGAACCCCTCGAACATGGACGGCGTCGTCAGACCGCGAGCGATCCAGATTCCGACACGCGCCCTGCGCTTCGGCAACCGCGCCGTCCCGAAATCCAACACCGCGCCGTCGAGGTACGGCACCGGGTCTTTTCCGAGCGAGCAGTCGAGCCGGGCGACCAACCGTCGAGCTACGGCCGCCATGTCCAGCGCATAGACCCGGCGGCGTGCGCTCGTACGTTCCTCGTGCCAAGCCGCGTTGCCGAGATGCCCATGTTGCCCCGTGATCGGGTGCGCGATGACGGATGTTGGGGTGTCGTCCAGATCGTCCTCGGCGACGACGGACATGGTGCTGCCGCGCTGCACGAGCAATCCGGCATCCATCAGCTGCTTGCCTGCGCCGCGCTTGTGCGCGAGCGCCATAGCCGAGACCCGCGCGTCGCGGGTCCCGGCTATGGACGACAGCAGTCGGCGGGCGGCGAGATCAATCCTCGAAGAGCTGCAGGTCATCGACCAGGATCGCCCAGCGCCGCAGGTACTTCTCGCCGATCATCTGCTCGGTCGCGGTGCGATCCTTCAGATCGCAGCCATGGGGCCAGGTGATCGTCAGGGCCAGCGTGCGCCGCCTGTCGCCTCCCGGGCGGCGGGCGAGCTTCACGGCGATCTTGGCCCGCGTGACCACATACCTCTCGCTCAGGGGGGTGCGATCCCCGAACCTCTCCTCCGCCTTCGTCCAGATCGTTTCGTCAGCGCGCGCGGGCTTCTCCAGCGTCACCCGGAAATCGCTGTCGTCGATCGGCATCAGCCGCAGCTCGCGCACTTCGACGCCCTCGATCCCGTCCTCCGGATCGACCGGGAAATCGTAGGGCGCCAGCAGCACAGACAGGTCATAGCACCGCAGCGGCAGGCGGTTCTCCTTGAACTCGATGCCGAGGAGGTGCGTGACCGTCGCCTTCACGATCTCGCCCCGCGTCACCTTGTCGTTGGCGATCACCTCGATGCCGCCGGTCGCGGGCTCGTAGGTCACTGCGGCCTCGAACACGGGACGATAGGCCTGCCGCACGAGAGACCCCTTATCGTCGAACCGCCGCAGATCGTCGGGCCGTCCCTCGCGGTAGATCGTCACCTGCACGAGGTCGCACTCGTCGCCCTCATGGGTCGTCCGCACCCGGTCGAAGATGTCGACATGTGCATGGGCGGCGCCCGAGAACTCCTTGATTGCGGAGATGAAGGCGTGACGGGTGACCGTATCGCGCTGCACGACACAGCCGGCATCGGTCATGTAGCCCGCCCACATCCGGCCGCGCCGACGATCCTCGGTGAAGCGGACTTCCTCGGCATGCCGAAAGCGATCCTGCGCGTTGAGGTACATCCAGAGCGACCGCGCGTGCGGATTCGCGAGACCGTCGAGGAAAGCGGGATCCTCGGCCACGCTATAGATCGCGGCCTGCCCCGGCTCATCGGACAGCGCATGGACGCGCTCGGCGTCGTTCGAGATGCGGTCGCGCTGAGCGCGGGACATTTTCTCGATTGCGCCGAGAAGCGGCCTGGACAGCTCGACCTCCGGCACGGTCCAGTCGAACTCGGTAGGAAGACCGATCTCCGGCCGGTCGAAGTAGTCGCGAAGCGCCTCACCCGGCGTTTTGCGAAGAAGGGCAGACAGAGCCGTCACGCTGGTTCTCCTTTGCTCTGACTCCATAGATCGGCTGATCTGCTAATAAGCGTATATCGAGCCAAAGCGGAGTTAATCGAAAAATACGCACTTCCGCAGATTCGCGATCAGCGATCGAACAGCGAGCCCTGCCCACGGGCCGTCGTGATCAGGTTCAGCTTGAGCAACCTGATGCGCGCGGCCTCTTCGGAGACGGCGAACCGCTCCATGACCATCTGGATCAGCTGCGCGGCATGCCCCGTCGAAACGTGGATATCGCCATGCAGCTCACGCGGTCCGCAGTAGTCGGAAACGAGGCAACGGACCGGCGTGGCCGGCATCAGCAGCGCCCCGCTGATGTAACCGGCCTGTCATTCCATCCAGTCCGACTTCGGCGCGTTCAGGATATTGTCGCGCTTGGAAATCGCCTTGTTGGCGTTCAGGCCGCGCTCCAGCATGTCGCCGGTGGCGAACTTCTGCGCGCAGAGGGGCCAATGGAACCTCACGTGACCGAACTCGTGGGTGAGCGTAGTGCGAAAGCGATTCTCGCGCCGGTCGTTGGCCGAAATCCGCTCCGAGATCGAAACCTTGGGCCCCCGGTTGGGAAAGAACTCGGTGACGCCCTCCACATCCTCGCCGTGCTCGGAAAGGTCCGCGTAGCTGTCAAGTTCTGCGTCGTGCATCTCGATGAGCACAGTCAGGTCGTCGGTAGCGACCGGGTAGTCGATCTTTCCATGCCGCTTCAACTGGAAGTCGCGAATCAGTCGCTCGCACTCGTTGTCGAGGTCGCGCTCGTCGTAGAAGGGGCGCTCGGCAAAGCGTCCCGTGTTGTCACGGATCATCTTCACCATGCGAACCTCCTTACTCTTTCAACGTCTTTCTGAAATTGGCGAAGGCCTCGACGACCTTGTCCGGGGTGGACGCATCCGGTCGCAGATCATCCGGTAGCCGGCCTGCGAGTGCGTATAGGTAATCCTCCGGTATGTTCAGGATGCCGGAGAACTGACGGATCAGGTGCCCCGAGCTAGGGCTGCGTCGGTCGTGCTCGATGTCGTTGAGGTACTGCGGGGATATGGACCCGCCGCCCTCTTCCTTCATCACGCGCGCTGCGAGCTCCTTCTGGCTGAGACCGAGTGCCTTGCGGGCCTTCGAAATCGCCTGGCCGAAGGTCACACCGTCCGCAGACATGGCAGGTTCATCACATTTACTCCCGTCAATCCGCTTGTTCGCGGATTTGCGAGTTGTTACTCCTTATCCACAAGGTGATCAACAGCGAAGCAGGATATGACGTTCGGAGCCGGGAGCTAGTAAATGATCAGGATCCTTCACACGGCCGACGTGCACCTCGACTCCCCGTTGAGATCCCTCGCGCTGCGTGACCCCGAGCTGCGAGATCGAGTCCGGACATCGAGCCGCACCGCACTCACCAGGATCGTCGATACCGCAGTTGCCGAGGATGTGGCCACCCTGCTGATTGCAGGCGATCTTTTCGATGGGGCAGAGCGCAGCGCGCGGACTGCCGCCTTCCTGACGCTGCAACTGGAACGCCTGCGCGAACGCGGGATTCGCGTGTTCTATGTCAAGGGCAACCACGACGCTGAGAACCCTCTCACCGGCGAGTTGAGCTTGCCTGACAACGTGCATGTCTTTGACGGCCGCGGCGGCAAGGTGCAGCTCGCAGAGGGCATCTGGATCCACGGCGTCAGCTTCGCCAATCGTCATGCCCCGGAAAGCCTGCTGCCGAAGTTCGCCGCGCCGGTCGAAGGCGCGATCAACATCGCGATGCTGCATACCTCCCTCACGGGTGCAGAGGGCCACGATCCCTACGCACCCTGCACGATCGGTGAACTGACGGCTGCCGGCTTCGACTACTGGGCGCTGGGGCATGTTCACCGGCGGCAGGTCCACTCCAAGGCGCCATGGGTGGTGATGCCCGGAACGCCCCAAGGACGCGATATCGGCGAGCCCGGTCCGAAGTCCGCCACGCTGCTGACCATCGACAAGGCAATCAAGATTGAAGAAGTGCCGACCTCGGTCGTCGAGTTCCTGCACCTCCAGGTCGACGTCACAGATACCGACAGCGACGATGCCCTGCGCGATATGCTGAGGCGGACCCTGCGAGACACGGCGCGAAACCTGGCGTCGGGAAGCGCCGTGATCCGTCTGAAACTGACCGGTCGCACCCGGCGTCGTTGGCAGGTCCTGCGCGATCAGGACGTCTGGAAAGAGACCGCGGCGCAATATGCCCGGGAGACGGGCACGCTTTGGCTGGACAAGGTCGTGTTCGACCTGTCCAACACCGCAGAGCCCGGGCACAGCGCCACGGACGAGTTGGCTGGGATCATGAAGACCATCCGCGAGGAACCCGGGTTTTCCGAGACCTGCCGTGCTGAGATTGAAAGCATTCTGCAGGAGTTGGCGCCGCAACGACGTGCCGAGCTGTTGCCTGACGAAGCGGCAATGGACCAGCTTGCGCGGCGTCTCGCAGAAGCCGGCGCAGATCGGATCCTTGCGCGAATGAAGGGAGCCACGCCCTGATGCGGATCGAACGGCTCTCTCTCGACTTTTTTGGTCACTTCGCGGGCAAGGTCCTGGATTTTGGGAAAGCCGGTCAGGCTTCGGATTTCCATGTGATCTACGGCTTGAACGAAGCCGGAAAAACCACAGTAATGGAAGCCTATCTGCGTCTTCTTTACGGCTTCCCCAATCGGGAGCCCTACGGGTTTCAGCACCAGCGACAGAACCTTCGGATCTCCGGTCTGCTCGACATCGGAGGCGAAACCCGCCTGTTTACGCGACTGCCGACCCGCAGTGGCAATCTCAGGGGAGAGGCCGACAAGACCATACCCGAGACCGCGATCGCCTCTCACCTCGGCGGGCTGTCGCTCGACGACTACCGCAGCCTGCTTTGTCTCGACGACGACACCATCGAGAAGGGTGGCGAAGACATCGCCAGCGCGCGAGGCGATATCGGCCGTTTGCTGTTCTCCGCGGCTGCCGGTGTCGCGGACCTCAATGCAGTTCTGGAACAGGCGCGGGCCGAGGCAACCGGCCTTTACAAGAAGCGCGCCAGCACCACGCGCGTCGCGGAACTGAAGCGCGAGTTGAGTGAGGTCGAGACCAACATCCGCACCCTCGATGTCAGCGCCAACGCGTGGCGAAAGCTGAAGGATGCGCTTCAGGCCGCCAGGGACGAAGAGATTCAGTCTCGGCAGGCACGGGACGAGCTTCGCGCCGAACAGGCGCAGATTGCCGCGCTGCGCCGGGCCCTGCCCAATCTGGGCGAGCTTGACCGCCTCACGGACGAGATCGCCGACTGCGCCGACTATCCCGAGCGGATAGACATCAATCCCGAAGATCTTGTCACGATGAGGACCGACCGGGGACAGGCGGATGCCGAGTTGCGGCGGCGGCTCGAGGAACTTGACGAGGCGGAAAAGGCGCGCGCCGCGCTCGTCATAGACGCGGACCGCCTAGCCCTCGCCAAGCAGTTGGACGATCTGGACGAACTGCGTGGCCGGATGCAAACGGCGGTGCTGGACGTTCCCAGACGCGAACGGGCCCATGAGGAGGCTCGTTCGGACATGGCACGCATCGCTCAGGATCTGGGGGCACCCGAAGATTGCGATGTCACTGCACTTGTTACGTCTCCGGGAGAAATTTCCATCCTTGAAGACCTGCGTGACAAGATGCGAGACGCCGCCGCGGCTTGGGAGACTGAGCAATGTGAGACCGCGGGCTTACAGACCCGAATCGAGCAGGCCCGGAAGGCACATCAATCATTGCTGGAAGCTCCGCCGCAGATGGGTTTGGTGGATCTGCTCAAGCGGTTCGACGCCGATGCCCTGGCACCAGCAGTCGCCACGGCGACACAAGCTATCGCGTCTGCCGACACGGCCCTGGAGCAGGCGCTCGACGCGCTTTCCATCGGTGCATGCACCTTCAGCGCCCTCCTGGTCTGCCCGGTCGATCCATCGACAGCAGCAGATACTGCCCAACACCATGCCGATCTGGCGGAGAAGCTCGGACGCTTTGACGACAGGTTGGAGCGTTTGGACGAGGACATCGCCGCCGTGAAGACGAAAACCACCCGGCTCTCGGAAGACGCAAGAATTGCCAGTGACGAAGAGGAACAGGAGGCCCGGGCTCGGCGTGACGCCCTGTGGCAAGCGCATCGCGAGACACTGACTTCCGAGAGCGCCGACAGCTTTGCGCCGGCGATGAAAACGGTGGACGACATCAACGCTGCGCGTCTCGCCCACGCCAGAGAACTCGGCGAACTGCGAAAGCTCCTGCAGGATCTGGCGGACGCGGAAGCACGCGCGACGACGACCCGGGGACAGCGCGATGGGCTCGCCGAGCAGGTACGAGAGCTCGAGAGCCAAGTCCACGGTCTATGTTCGCAGATCGGGCTTCCAGCGCTTTCCCCTTCGGCTTTTTCGGACTGGGTTGCGCTCTACGGCAAAGCCATAACCGCTGAGCGGCAACGGAACCGGCTTGCCGAACGCCACCGGGAGACGCTGGATCGGGCGGAGCGGCTTCGTAAGGCGCTCACGCCCCTCGTCGCGTTGGAGACCCCGACATTGGATGCAGCGTTGCTCGCCGCGCGGCGTCTTGCCGAAACCGAACGGCGCTACCAGGACGAGGTGCGGGCAGCCTCAGACAAGACCGCCGCCCTAGAGGAGGATCTCGAACGCCGGCAAGACGAGCAAGGAGTCCTTAAGGACGCCGCAGAGAGGACTGCTGCGGCCTGGAAAGCAAAGGTACATGAGCTTTTCGGCGAGACGCTTTCACCCGGCCAACTTGCCGCAGCTCTCGGGCAGCTGCGTGAAATACGCGAACATAACGAAAAGCGACGACAAGCCGAGCGCCAGGTTAACACGATGCAGGATGATCAGCGCCGGTTCACGGAAGCCTCTGGCGCCCTTGGTGCACGTTTCGGCATCGGGGAGACTGACCCTCTCGACACGTTCCGCCGCCTGCGGGAGCTCGCAGAACAAGCGCAGGTTGACAAGTCACAGCACGAGGAGCTCGGCACTAGGCTTGAAGACGGTGCAACTCGGCGAACGGAAATCGAGGCGAAGCTCGAAGACATCGACAGAAAAGTGGTGGAACTTGGCGCGGTATTCCCGGAGACGGTGGATACCAGCACTATTGACGCCCTGCGGACCGCTGTGGGCAAGGGCCTCGACGTCATCGCAAGAAGAGAACGGGTCGCCGAACTCGAACGGCAGATCCTTGACGACCTCTCGCTGCGGAGGCTCGAGGGAGCCCGCCAATTACTTGCCGATGAAACTGCTACAACACTCGAGCCAAAGGCGCACTTGCTAGAGACCGATCTCAACGTCGCAGAAGAGCGAATGTCCACCTCGACCGTGGCGCGGGCGAATGCTGAACGGGACCTCGGCAATGTCACCGGCGGCGCAGAGATCGCCGAACTGGTTGAGCGGCGCGCCACGCTGCAGATACAGATTGAAGAGGCGGTTCTTGACTACCTGGAGTGGGACTTCGGTCTGCGCCTCGCCGAAGACGCCATCCACCGCTATCGCGACAGGCATCGGAGCGACATGATGGCAGCCACTGAGCGTGCATTTGCGGAGCTCACGAATGGCGCCTACCAGAAGCTGCTGACACAACCGGACGGTGCGGCTGAAATCTTGTTGGCGGTCGATGCGAGCGGCACCCCCAAGCGGATCGGCGACATGTCGAAGGGAACTAGGTTCCAACTCTATCTGGCGCTGCGCGCCGCGGCCTACGAACAAATGGTAGCACAGGGGGTTCGGCTACCCTTCTTCTGTGACGACGTTTTCGAGACCTTTGATGAGGATCGGACGCGCGCAGCGTGCCGCTTGATGGAACGGATCGGTAGAAGTGGCCAAGCACTCTACCTGACGCATCACCGTCACGTCGTCGAAATCGCGAAGAAGGTGTGTGATGCACAGCCAGTCATTCATGAGATCTAAGGTGATAGTGAATTCTCACGACCCCAAAAATTGTCCACTGCGCGATATTGTGCGGCGAGTGAGCCAGTCAATCGCCTCAAGACCGACGCTCACTGTCGGGTCGAAGCGGTCGACGGATAAAGTTGACGCTCGCCATTGCCTAAAACAACGCTCGAGATGGGCAAGCTACAGACTTTCTGAGCGAAACGCAGGGTCCCGCTGCTGCAAGCCTTTCTCGACCAATGCTGCGGCTCAGATCAACGACAGCTCGGGTAACGCGCAACTTGTCCAGATGTCGATTTCCTCAACAAGGAACGGCCTTGGCTCAAATAAAATGACGGAGATTGCATTTTTCATGATTCCCGATTTCCTTGTCGAGAGCCCCGTGGTGCAATCGACGACTTGAATGGATGAACGAATAATGAACGAGATTGTTGACGGGCTGCAAATTCTGGCTCCTGACGCTCTTCCGATCCTCGCGGAACTTGATTCCCGCGATGCCAGCGTTTGGCTGATGCCGTCGTTTGCAGAGGCGGCAGGCCCAGAAGCGACCGCGAGGGTGTTGGGCTTGCCCTGGGAATTCGTCCTGAGCGAGACCGCATCGGATGACCTGCTCAAGACTGTTGATGCTTTGGACAGCGCAATCGAGTCACCGCTCGTTCGCCGGCGGGGGCTGGTGCACGTCATCGATGTCCCACCTTCAAACACCGTGCTGCCGCCCCGGAGCCTTCCAATCTTTCTGCTCAACGGCCGCACCGGGGCCGACAAGGCAGGGCTCGCCGCTCGTGCACGCCGGATGGAAATGATCATGGAGTTGCAGCAGCGCGGGGTCCGGAACCTCGTGGTGCTCGGCGGACCCGATCTGACGCTGCCCGTTGAACTGGGGCAACTCTGGCAGGACGGATTCCAGTGCGGCCTGACGATCGTCAGCGATGATCCCGAGGCTCGGCAAAAGATCACTGAATGGCGTGCCGACGCAGGGGCGCGGCGGGTAACGCTGCTGCCTGCCCCCGCGGCGCTGCTGTCGGAAGCCCTGCATAGGCGTTATACGGAGCGCGCAGACGACCGGCTCATCATCCGCGTCCGGGACGCACAAGGGAACCGGCACCGGGTCGACCTGTCAGGACGCGATGATCCCGAGCATCCGCTACTGGGCAATTACGAACTTCTCTCTGAGGCTCATCTGGAATACGTGACGCCGGAGGGGTTGAGCTCGGAGGAAATCAACGGGTTCTTCCGGGATCCGTCGGCCTCATGGCGACCCTACGCAGCGCAAATGCCGTGGTCTCGGGACGACCGCGCCCGGAACATTTTAACAAAGGCGCTGCGGGACCTCGACCGTAACGGACCGGAGGCCAGCCGGATGTTCTACATCCGGGCGGAATCCGGAGCAGGGGCGACCACGTTCATCCGCGACCTTGCCTTCGGGGCCGCCATGGACGGGTATCCGACGCTAATAGCTACCCAAGCTCCCTTTACCCCCAGCGGGCGCGGAGTAGCGAATTTCATCACCTCCTGCTTGAACGGCATCGCTTCAGCCGAAATCGGGAAGGGTTTGCGCCAGTACGAGGCACCTTGGCTGATCGTGTTCGATCGGTCGCAGTGGGAGGGACGCGAAGGGGATATCGCCACTTTTGCCAGGCAGATCACGGAGGCTGGGCGTCGAATCTGCATCGTCTTCGTCACCGATGCGCTGCTACCAGTCGCCATCTACGCCGAGAAGCGTCTGGAAAATCTGTGCGATCTATCTCACGAGATCTCGCAGGACGCGGCGATGGACTTGGGCCGGCACCTGAACCGGTTCCTTAGACCACTGGGCACCGCGCGCGATGCCCACGAATGGCAGGCATTCTTCAACCACTCACTCGTCGGCCCCGCGGCAGGCCGCTCGGTATTCTGGATCGCGCTGGCATTCTGGCTGCAACGGCAAATTGACCTTGCCGAAACGGTACAGGGCTGGCTTTACGAACAGTTCCGGCAGAAAGTTGCTGATCCGGTGGTGCGGCGCGCGATAGTCGACATCGCCGCCATGAGCACGGTGCGCCAGCTTCTGCCCGAGACACTGTTGCCGCGGTCCGAAGACTTTCCGACCCGAGACAAGCTCTCTGATCTGCAATCGACCGTCGGGGCCTTGGGCGTCGTGCGCCAGCGCTTTGACACGGTAAGCCACTGGGCGATGATCCACGACCAACTGGGACGATTCCTTCTGACCGGGCTGTTTTACGATGCTGCCGCTCGCGATTCGGTCGGGCTGACGGAGGCGCAGAATCCCGATCACCTACGGCTAATGGTTCTCGCGCGGATCGCCTCCAATCCGATGATCGCACACCCGGATCTGGTGGAACTGGCCGAAACCTTCGCCACCAGCATCTTCAAGATCGACCCCGGACAAGGCCGCAGCGAGTTCGCCCTCTACTGGCGCGAAGCGCTGGGAGCTCTGGACGCGATGCCGAAAGCATTTCGGATGACCAGCCGGACGTTTCTTCACCATGGTTCGATATCGCGGCGGCGCATCGCGAAGGACGACGTCATGTTCCCGATCACCGATGACGAGCGCGCCGATTTGCTACGGCGCGCTACCGGGGATATCGAAGCCGCGCTTGACCTTGAGTACGACCCCGGGGGCGAGCCCGACCTGAACCTCTATAATTCGCTCGCTCATGCCTATCACGACCTCGCCGAGGTGGAGGCGCGTCGCGGAATGCCGGCCGAACAGGTGGCGGCCCTGCGCGCCAAGGCAAACAAGGCGACCTATAGTGCCTACAGGCTGAACCCTGACAATTCCTACGTTCTGGAAGTCTATGCGCGCGACCGGCTCATAGGGGCTAATGAGGATCCCGACGGCGCGGCAAGTGTCGCGCTAGAGGTTCTGGGGATCGTCTACGGGGCCATGCAGCGAGAGACCGCAGAGTTGCGGCGAAATGCGCTGTCGCGCCTCGCCGACAAGGCGTTCGAACTGCTGCTTCGGTCAGCCGGGGCGGTGCATGACACCGAGCCCTCATCTGAAGGCGAGGCAATCCAGCAAGCACTGTCTGCCTTGGGCGAAGGGATAACCGGGCGTGAGGGCATGTCGCTGGATGACTTCCCCCGCGCGAACCGGATCGACGCGGCCGCTCGGCTAGGGCATCCACTGTTGCGGTCCAACGCACAGGCGGTCCGACTGCGCTACATCTTGGCGTGTATGGATCACCCGAAGGATTTCGCCCTGCAACTTGAGTTGCTCGAAACCCTTGATGGCAACCGGGCGATCCTGTCGCCACAACTAGAGCTGGAATTGGCGATTCTCATGCATCAGAGAAACCGCCATCACGAGGCATCGCGGCGGTTTGGGAAACTGCGCCAGCTCTGGGCGCGAGGGGAACACTACGTAGAAGTTCCGGACCGTCTCCGCTGGTTGATCGACGAGAGCACAGGGAATAGACGGCAGGTCCGCGCCCGCATCGCCTCGGGCGGAGACGGAGCACGACTTCATGCCAGGGTCCAAGAACTTCAGAACGATCGGGTCCCGTTTCGTATAGCCGAATTTGATGGCCCCCAACTGCGGCCTGGCACTAGTATCAGCGGCCTCATCTCTTTCGGCCATAACGGTCCGCTACTGCGGCCGCTGACGGCAGGTTGAGCGTTGATCGGACTCGTCGAGAGATACGCCAATGGAAAGGGCTGGAACGTCGGCAAGGCCAATGTCCTTGTCGAGGGGACGAGCGATGTCCGCTACCTGCGCCTCGCCCGAGACCTTTGGCAACGCGAGAGCAATCATGATCTCTTCGACTCCGGATTTTCCGTTTTTGAGGCAGGTCTGAAGGATGATGGCGGCGTTCAAGGGGTAGTGCGAGAATTGCAGGCGCTGCGGCAGATGGCATTCCAGGACGCAGCAAGCCTGATGACGGAACGAAAGTTCGTGGGGTTGTTTGACAACGACCACGCGGGCCGCAAGCACACTCGTATGCTTTGCGAGATGGATTTCCGAGTGAAGCACTACCGGGACGTGTTCCTCCTGCATCCGACCATGCCGGCTTCGAACGGCGTCCTGGGCCCTGAGCTGCAGCGCCGGGCTGAGGCGCAGAACGGTAGTTGCGCAGGGCTGGATTGGGAGATCGAGGATTACCTACCTGAAGATCTGATCCAAGGGTTCTGCAATTCGAATCCCGGCGCGCTCATCCGCGAGCAGCAGATGGCGGGCCGCGTCCATCGCGAGTTCAGCAGGGAAGGTAAGGGACGATTGCAGAGGTATGTCGCAGAGGAGGCACTCGTCGAGGACATGATCGAGCTCATACGTTTGATCTGCGCACTGCGCGACTACCTAGGGCTCGAGCACGAATCCATGCGACCTTAGAGTTTCGAAGCGATATGAAGGGCTTCGGTCCCTCTTGCTTCCACAGTGCTTCCACGGGAGTTGGAAACGCAAACGCCGCCCCGGCGGGCGGAGCGGAAGCGTTTGGAAACACGTAATTTTTTGGTTGCGGGGGCGTGCAACCAACGATACTTGCGATTGGTCGAACGCCAAATCCCCAAACTCGCTGCTTAACGTAACCCATTATCGTGTCTTGGGAAACCCTGTTTTCGAAGCACGAACACCTCGCATCTACCAGCAGGGGCCTTCCAGTCCCCAAAGACTAACTGAACAGCGCTTCCAGCGATGATCGGTGCTCCGCATGCTTGGCCGGGTTATCCTTCTTCAGCTTCTCCAGATTGATCAGCTTCCAACGAACCGCAGGCAGGTCGGCCGCCTGCGGCCTCTCGATAGCGTCGAAGGCAGACGCACCATCATGCAGGCCCAGGAGAAACGTTCTGGCCTTTTCGTCCAGGCGAGACCTGATGTCCGCGACCAGCCGCTCGCGGGTTGCGAGAAGGTCGTCGAGGCTGACACGTGCCTTCGTCATGCCTTCGAACTCTTTCGTATAGGGCTGGTCCAGGTCGATGAAGTTCGGGTTCAGAAGTTCATGCGCCGGACGGGATGAGCAGGCGATGTAGATCAGGAAGGTCCGGAACAGATCCTCTGTCAGGCCTTCATTTTCATAGAGCAGCTTGATGTCATAGAGGTCACGCGGATGCTGGCGGTCCACTGCCGCATGCAACTTGCCCCCAAACAGGTCCTCGAAGGACACGACCTGCATCTCTGCATAACCGAATTCATCCTCCACCGCATCCGACACCGGGCGCATCTCAGGATCGTGGACGACACCACGCATGACCGGCGAGGTCTCGATCTTGATCTCGGCGCCACCCAGACGAACGAGAACGCGAGTGGCGCCGCCCCCACCGCCCTGGATGCGCTGGGTCTTTGCGCCGGCTATGTTGCCTTCGATCGCGGCCGCCATACGATCCATCGCCTCATTGATCTCGGCCAAGCTTTCGCGGCGGTCCTTGATGGGCAGGTATGTCAAATCGATGTCGACCGACAGGCGAGGCAGATCACGATAGAACAGGTTGATCGCCGTACCGCCTTTGAGCGCGAACACCTTTTCTTTCGCTACATGCGGGAGCAGGCGCACGAGCAGCGTCACCTGGGCTTCATAATCCTCACGCGCCATCGCCGACCCCGGTCACAACGAATTCCTCCGGCACCACGATGCGGTAGCGCGGGTGTATCCTGCCGCCCTTGACCAAAGCACGGTCGCCGCGGCCGAGGTTGAATTCCCCGGAATCAAGACGTTTGCGCCAGGGATGATCGTGACGATCGGCAAAAACGAAGAACAGCCGCTTCACCTTGATCTTCCGGCAACTGTGCAGCAGCGCCGACAGCATCTTTGGGCGAAGAGTCGTCAGACTCTCGAACACCATGTCGAGGTTGTGGAAGCTCTCGTCGTCGGGCAGCTCGTCCATGGCTTCCAGGATCGCCCGTTCGGGAGGCGACATCCTGAGTTGCCAATCCCAGTGAAGGGTTTGCCCTGCATTCGTGCTGTCATCGGGAAGACCAAGCTGCGGATCGTCAAAGAGGGACCTGTTGCGCGTCTCGATCGGCGCGTTCAGCGGCAACCTCGAAAGCCAGTTCGGTATGGCGTCCCCATAGGCCCATACCGGGGCATTGCCACCCAGACGCAGATAGTGGCCGTGCCCCTGCTGGGCGAGTGCCGTCATGCCGCCAACATGGACATCGTAGCGCATGATGTGCTGGACTGAGAGCAGGCAGATCTTCCAGTCGATCATATCAGACGCAGAAGCGCCCGGAGACGGGCGACGGAAAACGCCCCGGGTCAGACGCTCGAGCCAGCCGCGCTTGACGTAGTCACGAAAGGTCTCGTAGGCGATGCCATGCGCCGTGAGCCATGCCGCATCGACTAGATACCCAGAGGGCACTGCATCAAGGACCTTCTTCAGGTTTTGCGTTCGTTCGGCCACCATGACGCCCATAATGGCACTTTTCCAAAGCGCGCGCCATATGTCTCTTTAAGAAATGCCCAGATCCAGTGCTCCAAGCACTCTAACCAGGGATTTTTCAAGGAAAGTTCAGAGCGCACGGCAGCCCCCGCAGGCGGGGACATTTCGAGCCAGATCGAAAAGATCTGGCACATCTTCCCCGGCATGTCGATCAGATCGACACATGTCGTCGGCCCGCCGACTGCATGACCAAAGCCAAGGATACGCAGTGTAGCGCGATGTATAACGCTCGCGGCCCTTAGCGGACTGTCTGGCATTGTCGGTGCTGCGTCGCGGCGTTCCCCAGGGCAGCCGTTCGACAAACGCCTGATCAACATTCGCGACATCATGTCGCCGATGCGGTCCCGTGCGATCGCTCCACTTCGTCGTCGCTGGTGAAGGCCGCGTGATTCGGGGTAGGATGCACGAAGGTTAGAGGGACCATCAAGCTTCCCCGCACCGCATTCGAGGTACTCGCCTCGGCCATGGGGGCAGGAGCGGTCACTTGACCGACAGTACCGGGTCGCCGAACAGGCCCTCTTCCGGCACGACGCCCAACCCCGGCCCCTCGTTCAGGCGGATATGGCCGTCGCGCACCTGCGGGCTGTTCTTCCGGTCATAGGCCCCGTCGATGTAAGGCGCGGCGATCCAGGTGCCCTCGAACAGCCGGGGCGAGACGGTCGCGCCGATATGCGTGCAGGCGGCGGCGATGATGTCGCCACCCCAGCTGTCGTCGCAGGTGTGCGGCAGGCTGCGCGCCTCGCAGATGTCGCGGAGCGTGGCCATGGGCTGCAATCCCCCCGCGCGGGTCATCTTCAGCCCGAAGCCGTCACACAGCCCCTGCCCCACGGCGCGCAATACGGTGGAGGTGTCGACCATGTTCTCGTCCAGATAGACCGCATGATGCAGCTGGCCCCGGATCGCGACGATCTCTTCCAGCGTGTTGCAGGGCTGCTCCAGGATCACCGGCACGTCGAGGCATTCGCGGCTGATCCGCAGCGCATCGCGGGTGGGCAGGCCGCGGTTGGCATCGGCGGCCAGCCTCGTGCCGCGAGAGCGCACCGCCTCCCAGGTCTTGCGGATCACCGCCACATCCATTTCGGCCGGACGCCCGCCGATCTTCAGCTGCAGGCGCGGATAGCCCTGCGCGGCTTTGTCGGCGGCAAAGCGGGCGATCTCGTCCGGGTCGCCCACATTCGTGGCGTAATAGGAGGGGACGTTCTCGGTCACCGCCCCGCCCAGCAGATCCGCCACCCTCACCCCAAGATGCTTGCCCAGAAGGTCATGTGCCGCGATGTCGATGGCGGCCTTGGCATGGGAGTGCCCGTTCAGCAGCCCATCCATCCGCCGCCGCAGCGCCACCGGGAAGACGCTTGCCCCAATCAACCCCGACGCCATCTCGGCCAGCGCCGCGCGGTTTCCTCCCGAATGCTGCGCCTCGTAAACCGGACCGACCGGGCAGACCTCACCCCAGCCGAACAGCCCGTTGTCGGCCACCAGCTTCACCAGGGTGGTGTCCAGCGCCCAGACGGTCGAATGGCCCATGACATAGGGACCATTCTTCACCGGCAGTACATGGGCGTAGATGTGGATCTCCTTGATCTTCATGGCTTACCCCTGCGGAACCAGAAGGACAATCTTGCCGGCGGTGGATTTCGACAGGAATTCTTTTTGCGCCTCGACGATCTGCTCCAGCGGGAAGGTTGCGCCGACATTGGGCCGGATCTCGCCGCGCTCTATATAGGAGACGAGGTTCTCGAAGACCTCGTCCTCGTAGAAGGTGCAGCCGAAGAAGGTCAGATCCTTCAGATAGAGGTTGCGCACATCCAGCTCCACGATTGGCCCGGCGATGGCGCCTGCGATGGCATAGCGGCCGCCACGCTTCAGCACTTCGGGCAGCTCGGGGAAACCCGGGCCAGCGGTGATGTCGATCACCACATCCACGCTGTCGGCGCCCAAAGCCGCGACCAGACTGTCGCCGCGCGAAATCACGCGGCTGGCCCCCAGAGCCAGCACCTGATCCGCCTTCGCCGCCCCGGCCAATGCGATCACCTTGGCGCCTCGCCGTTTCGCCAGTTGCACCGCGGCCGAGCCGACCCCACCCGAGGCGCCGGTGACCAGCACCACCTCCCCCGCTTTAACGCCCGCCCGATGCACCAGCCCCTCGGCGGTGGCATAGGCGCAGGGGATGGAGGCGAGCTCGGCATCGGTCCAGTCGCACTCCACCGCATAGGTCTCGGCCGAGGGCGCCTTGGCATATTGCGCGAAGCCGCCGTCGCATTCCGATCCGAAGGTCCAGCATTCAAAGGGCCGGAAGTCCACCGGCGTTCGCAGCAGGTTGCGCACGATCACCCGCTGCCCGACCCGCCCGGGGTCCTCGCCCTCGCCGACCCCCACGATATACCCACAGCAATCCGCCCCCTGGATGCGCGGGAAATGCAGCGCCTCGCCCGTCCAGCTGGCATCGTCATCCTCAGGCGTGCCGCCCTCTGCGGTGCTTTCGCGCACCGCCTTGGAGTACCAGCCAATGCGGGTGTTGATGTCGGTGTTGTTGATGGCGGAAGCCGCGACGCGGATCAGCACTTCGCCCGCGCCGGGCTGCGGCACGGGCAGGTCGGTGCGGAACTCAAGCTTGTCGAACCCGCCATGGCCGGTCAGGACGACGCCCGACATGGTGCTGGGCAAGGTGGCGGGCGGGGTGGTCATGACGGCTTCTCCTGATCTCTCCGGCAGATCAGCGCAGAATTGCATCCCACCGACAACTCGCCTAAATTTCGAAGCTGAATTGATCCCATATCAACCCTTTGCGGATACGACATGGCACGACCCTATTACGACCTCCCTTCGCTGACCGCCCTGTCGGTCTTCGAAGTCACCGCCCGCCATTCCAGCCTCAAAGCCGCGACGGCCGAGCTGAACGTGACCTCGGGGGCCATCAGCCGCCAGATCAAGGCCTTGGAGGCCGAGCTGGGCGTGCCTCTGTTCCTGCGCACCGGGCGTGGCGTTACCCTGACCCCGGCGGGAGAGGAGCTTTACGCCACGCTGGCCGCCGGGTTCTCGCGCTTCGCCGATGTGACCCGCAACCTCAAGCAGGGCTGCAACTGCCGCAACGTGACCATCGCCAGCACCGACACCACCGCCTCGATGTGGCTGGTGCCCCGCATGCCGGACTTCTGGCAGCGCCACCCCGACATCATGATCGACCACCAGTTGGTTGAGAACAGTGTGACCTTCCGCCCCGAGGTGCTGGACCTGCGCATCCGCCACGGCTTGGGCGGTTGGCTGAACGAGGTGGCGGAGCCGTTGTTCGACGAATGGCTCTACCCTGTCTGCAGCCCGGATTTCGCGCAGCGCCATGCCGGGGCACAGGTCGGTGACCTGCTGGACCTGCCCCTCATCGACATCGACTGGGTCGCTCCGGACTGGGTGACCTGGGTCGAGGCGCTGCTGCAAGGCGGTGTCCGCGACCACGCGCGCCAGTCGCGGCGGTTCGGCAAGTTCAGCCTGGCCCTGCAGGCCGCCACAGCTGGCCAAGGCGTGGTCCTCGGCTGGCACCGCATGGTGGCGCCGATGGTCGAACGGGGTGAATTGGTGCGGCTGACCGATCTGATCTTCCCCGCGCCGGGCCGCTACTGGCTGACACGAAGCCAGTCGAGACCGCTTTCCCCGGCCGCCGAAGCGCTGCATGGCTGGATCCTGGAACAGGCGGCGGTGGAGCGGAGCCGCGGAAGCTGGGTAGGGTCATGAGCGCGAGGCGGCCCCTCAGCTGACCCCGACATCCGAGTAAGACCGCCGGAGTTTGGACGGTGTCATCCCGAAACTCCGGTTGAACCAGAGGATCATGTGCGAGCTGTCGGTGAAGCCGCAGTCATGTGCGATCTGGGTGATGGAACGGTTGGTGTTCAGGACCATCCAGCGCGCCGTCTTGATCCGCATGCTGCGCCAGTAATCGCCGGGCGAGGTCTTGAGATGTTTGCGGAACAGGCGGGTCAGCTCCCGCTCGGTCGTGCCCACACCCTGGGCGACCATGGCCACCGAGCTGCGGTCGAACGTCATCTGGCGCATCAGGCCGACGGCATTCATCACGCGTTGATCCAGGCATTTCAACCCAAGCTCGGGGTCCTCCTGCATCTGCTGGATCTCGTCGAAGCCGCGGCCCGCCATCAGGTAATGCAGTGCCTTCCGCGTGCGCGAGTTGCCGCAGAAGTTCGTCACCAGGTGCATGGCCAGATTGACGGCGGCCAATCCCCCCGGGCAGGTGATGTATCCGCCGTCTGACACCACGGGCAGATCGGTGACTGGGGTGACATCCGGAAAGTTGCGCCGCATGGCCTCGGCCAGCGAGAAGTGGACGGCACAGCGCAGGCCCTTCAAGAGGCCAAGCTCTGCCAGCACGAATTGGCCGGAGCAGAGCCCGATGACCGGAACGCCCTGGTCCACGGCAAGGCGGACGAAATTGTAAAGTTCGGCAGGCACTTCCCGGCCGCTGTGCATCACGCCGCCATGGACGACGATGAAGTCGAAGGCGCTCGGATCGCCGTAAAGCTGGGTGGGGGTAAGCCCGAAGCCGCAGCTTGCGGAGATCGGGTCGTATGAAGACCCCAGCAGTTCCCACGAGCAGTAGATCTGCCGGCTGAAGTCGCTTTCGTCCGACGAAAGGCGCAGGAACTCGACGAAACAGGCCAGCGACATCAGGGTGAACTGCGGGGTGGGAACGATGCCGACCCGAAGGAGCGACCCCGTGGACGCAGGTGTGCGCACCGGCGACAGGAAGGAATAATCTGCGTTCATCGCCGGGTATGGCCGGTAGGCCCCTCCAAGAATTTGTCCGAAACATACAATCATCCCCGATCAAGGCAAACCATCTTGCGGCAATCAGGTTCGGGAGCCGCCAAGATGAAGATCACCAAAGTTTCGATCCACCAAGTCGACCTGCCGCTGAAGGAGGGCCGCTACAGCTGGTCCATCCACAGTTTTGCAGCCTTCGACAGCACTGTGGTCCTGATCGAAACCGACGACGGCGTCACCGGGGTGGGCGAGACCTGCCCCTTGGGGCCTGCCTATCTGCCGGCCTATGCCGAAGGCGCGCGCACCGGGCTTGCCAAGCTGGCGCAGGGTCTGATCGGCGAGGATCCGACCCAGATCGCCAGGGTGGGCGAGCGGATGGAGCAGCTGCTGAAGGGCCATCCCTATGCCAAATCCGCCATCGACATGGCCTGCTGGGACATTCTGGGCAAGGTGACGGGGCAGCCGGTCTACAACCTGCTGGGTGGCAAGCTGCAAGACAAAGTGACGCTGTTCAAGGTGGTCAGCCGTGACGACCCCGAAAAGATGGCGGCGAAGTTGCAATCCTATCAGGATCAGGGCTTCCGCCAGTTCCAGATGAAGGTCGGCGCCGGTGCCAATGATGACATCGACCGCATCCATGCAGTCTCGTCCAAGCTGAAATCCGGCAACATCCTGGCCGCCGATGCCAACACCGGCTGGAAGCAGCACGAGGCGCTGCGGGTGGTCAAGGCGGTTCGCGATGTCGACATCTTCATCGAACAACCCTGCATGAGCTATGAGGAATGTCTGGTCGTGCGCCAGCATACGGATCATCCGATGATCCTGGACGAATGCATGGACGACGTATTCTCGCTGATGCGTGGCTATCACGACCGGGCGATGGACGCGGTCAACGTCAAGATCAATCGGATCGGCGGCATCTCGAAGACACGACAGTTCCGCGACCTGTGCACCGACATGGGGATCGGGGTCACCATCGAAGACACCTGGGGTGGTGAGATCGCGACCTCGGCCATCGCCCATCTGGCGCATTCCACGCAGAGGGGCCTGCACTTCCAGTCTTCGGCCTTCCACGAATACCACTCGCTGGAGATCGCTTCGGGCGGGCCGGTGGTGGCCGACGGCTTCATGGTGGCCTCGGACAAGCCGGGGCTGGGGGTCGAGCCTCATATGGACGTGCTGGGCGATCCCGTGGCTGTCATCCAATAACGCGCGGAGTTGATTTCAGATCAACTCTTGATCGAATTTTATCACGGTTGTCGTAAAAATGTAATCCGGCATCATAATGTGAAACTTGGCGAAGGATGGCTGGAGCCGTCCAAAGCCATGTCAGGCGCAAAGCCAACCGGATGCAAAGCCAAGCCGCAGGGAAACCCATGAACGCCGCCTCTCACACTTTCGATTACGTCATCGTCGGCGCCGGCTCGGCGGGATGTGTCGTCGCCAACCGACTGAGCGCCAACCCCTCGGTCCGCGTGCTGCTGATCGAGGCGGGGCCGCGCGACAACAGCATCTTCCTGCGCATGCCGGCAGCGATGGGCATCCCGTTGGAGACGACGCGCTTCAACTGGAAATACCTCACCGAGCCTGAGGCGGGTCTGAACGGCCGGGTCAGCGAGCAGCATCGTGGCCGGGTGCTGGGCGGTTCCTCCTCGATCAACGGCATGATCTTCAACCGCGGCAATCCGCGCGATTTCGACGGCTGGGCGCAATCGGGCCTGTCGGAGTGGTCCTTCGCGCATTGCCTGCCTTATTTTCGCAGGATGGAGACCTTTGACGGCGGGGCGGACAGCTATCGCGGCGGCGACGGTCCGCTGCTGGTGCATCGCTGCCGTGCCGAGAACCCGCTGTATCAGGCCTTCCTTGAGGCTGGGGTTCAGTATGGCATCGGCAGGACTCACGACCACAACGGGCAAAAGCAGGAAGGCGTGCACCTGGCCCAGGTGACGATCCGCAATGGCACCCGGGAAAGCACGGCGCAGGCCTATCTGAAGCCGTTGCGCGGGCGCAGCAACCTGACCGTGCAGGTCGGCGCGCAGGTCGACCGGCTGACCGTATCGGGCAATCGGGTGACTGGCGTCGCCTTCACCACCGACAGCGGCGCCACGCACCGGGTCGAGGCAGAGCGCGAGGTGATCCTTTGCGCCGGGGCCATCGGATCGGCGCATCTTCTGATGCTGTCCGGTCTGGGCGATGCCGATGATCTGCGCGCCCATGGCGTTCAGGTGGCGCAGCACCTTCCCGGCGTCGGGCGCCATCTGCAGGACCATATCGGCGTGCCGGTGCAATACAAGATCACCAAACCGCTGTCGCCGACCCGCCAGCTCTCGCCCGTCGGGCGGGTGTTCACCGGAGCACGCTGGATGCTGACCAAGGGCGGGCTTGGCGCCAGCAACTATTTCGAGGTCGGAGCCTTCTTCCGCACCGGCGACGACACGGCAGGGCCGGACATCCAGCAGGAATTCTTCCCGATGATCGGGATGTATCATCAGGGCAAAGCGCAGGCCTGGGACGGATTCCAGTATTTCACCAGCCTAATGCACCCCGAAAGCCAGGGCAGCATCCGGCTGAAATCGGCCGACCCCAAGGCGCGGCCCGAGCTACGCTTCAACTACCTCTCGGCCGGGGACGATCTCAAGCGGCTCGCCCGCGGGATCCGCATGACGCAAGAGATGGTGCGGCAGTCCGCCTGGGACGGTATCCGGGGGGCCGCCTTCAGCCCCGACGCCGATGTCACCGATGACGCCGGATTGGAGGCCTGGATCCGTAAGGAAGCCAACACAGGCTACCACCCCGTCGCGACCTGCCGCATGGGCAGTGACGACATGTCGGTGACGGATCAGCAGGGCCGCGTTCACGGGATCGAGGGTCTGCGTGTGATCGATGCCTCGCTGATGCCAAACCTGCCGACGGGCAACACCAATGCCTCGACGATCATGCTGGCGGAGAAACTGTCGGATGCGGTGATGGGGCGGGCGCTGCCGCCGACCCCCATCGCCTACGCCTGAACCTCTCACCCGGGACGGCTGTCATGGATCCAATCACAGAGTTCATGGTCGATCATCGCATCCCCGTCGGTCCATGGGGCATGGCGTTCTTCGATCTTATCACCGACCAGTTCAACAGCTTCCTCCGGCTGTTCTCCAGATCACTGAACAACTTCCTGGCAGGGCTGGTCGACCTGTTCCTATTGCTGCCGCCCGTCGCGCTGGCGCTGATGATTGCCGGGCTTGCCTGGTATCTGCAACGCTCGCTGCGGTTGGCGATCGGCGTGGCCCTGGGGCTGTTCTTCATCATCAATCAGAGCATGTGGGCACAGACGGTGCAGACGCTTGTCCTGGTCGTGACGGCGGCGACAGCGTCGATGGCCATCGGCATTCCCCTGGGGATCGCCGCCGCGCACCGCCCCAGGCTTTACCGCGTCATGCTGCCGGTGCTGGACCTGATGCAGACGCTGCCAACCTTCGTCTACCTGATCCCGGTGCTGACGCTGTTCGGTCTGGGCAATGCGCCCGGGCTGATCGTCACCATCATCTTCGTGCTGCCTACGCCGGTCCGGCTGACCTATCTGGGCATCTCCTCGGTGCCGACCTCCATCATCGAGGCCGGACAGGCCTTCGGCGCGACCAGGCGGCAGCTCTTGTGGAAGTATGAACTGCCGTCGGCCCTGCCGACGATCATGGTCGGGCTGACCCAATCCATCATGCTATCGCTGTCGATGGTCGTCTTCGCCGCGCTGATCGGCGCGGGCGGGCTGGGGACCGAGATCAACCGTGCGCTCGGATCCCGCCGGATCGACCTCGGGATCGAGGCCGGGCTTGCTATCGTGGTGCTGGCGATCGTTCTGGACCGGATGGTTCACGTGAAAACGAGGGGCGGGAAATGACGACTGCTGTCGAGTTCAGAAATGTCGACATCATGTTCGGCGCACGGCAGGACCAGGCGCTGGCCATGCTGGACAGCGGCGCAAGCCGGGACCAGATCCTGCAGGAAACCGGCAATGTCCTTGGTTGCGCCGGTGCCAGTCTGTCGGTGCAGGAGGGCGAGATCTCGGTCCTGATGGGGCTTTCGGGATCGGGCAAGTCCACCCTGCTCCGCGCCGTGAACCGTCTGAACATTGTGTCCCGGGGCGAGGTGCTGGTGCGTGATGGCGATCGGCAGGTCGATATCACCTCCTGCGACGAGGTCACGCTGCGACGGATCCGGCAGCACAGGGTCGCGATGGTGTTCCAGCAGTTCGGCCTGCTGCCCTGGCGGACGGTCGAGCAGAACGTCGGCATCCCGCTGGAACTGGCGGGTGTTCCCGAAGAGCAGCGCCGCAGGCGCGTGGCCGAGCAGCTGCGGCTGGTGAACCTGGACCAATGGGCTGGCAAATACGCCAATGAACTGTCCGGCGGGATGCAGCAGCGCGTCGGATTGGCGCGGGCTTTCGTGACCGAGGCGCCGATCCTGCTGATGGATGAACCCTTCTCGGCCCTGGACCCGCTGATCCGCACCAAATTGCAGGACGAACTGCTGATCCTTCAGGAAAAGCTCAGGAAGACGATCCTCTTCGTCAGCCACGATCTGGAAGAGGCGCTGAAGATCGGCAACCACATCACCATCATGGAATCCGGGCGGATCGTCCAGACCGGCACCCCCGAAGAGATCGTCCTGAAGCCGGCCAATGCCTATGTGCGCGATTTCGTTGCCAATGTGAACCCGATGTCGGTCCTAACCGCATGGAACGTCATGCGCGATGTTCGCGACCTTGCTGCTGCCGGCGAGGGTTGGGTCTGGCTGGACCGCCGCCGGACCACGCGTCTGAAATTGGCCTCCGGAGCCGCCGGTCTGGAAGTGGAGCGCGATGGCAAGCCGGTAGCGCTTGTCCCCTACGCGGCGCCGCAGTCGGGGCATGACGGGGGCGGGCCGGTTTTCACCATTCCGGTGACCATGCCCCTGAAGGCCGCAATGGAGGCGATGCAGCATTCCGCCGCAGGGCCGATCGCTGTTCTGGATGGCGGGCGGGTCGTGGGGGCCATCGGCGTCCGCGACGTTCTGGGCGCAATTCTGGGGCGCGAGGCGTCGGGAGTGCGCGTGTCGCCCTCGACGCCAAACTGACCGCAGCTTCGGGATGGCAGGGATGGAAACGACCTTCGACTATGTTGTCATCGGGGCGGGATCGGCGGGATGCGCCGTGGCGGGCCGGTTGTCCGAGGACGGAAAGCACAGCGTCCTGTTGCTCGAGGCCGGTGGCAGTGACCGTCACCTGTATATCCAGATGCCGGCGGCCTCTTATCTGAAGGCCATCGGCAACCCGCGCTTCGATTGGCGCTACAAGGCTGAGGCCGATCCGACTCGCCATGGCCGGCGCGATTACATGCCGCGCGGCAAGGTCGTGGGCGGAACCAGCTCAATCAACGGCATGATCTACCTGCGTGGCCAGCCCGAGGATTTCCAAGAATGGTCGGAGCTTGGGTGCACCGGCTGGGAATACGGCGATGTGCTTCCCGTCTACAAACGCGCGGAAGACAACGAGAACGGTGCCGATGACATGCATGGCGCGGGCGGCCCGCTGACCGTGTCGAACCTTCGGATCAGGCATGAGCTCTCGGACTCATGGATCGCCGCTGGCATGTCCCTGGGATTGCCACACCGGACCGACTTCAATAGGCGTGACCAAGAGGGGATCGGACAGCTGCAGGCGACGCAGCGGTCCGGGCGCAGGTGCAGCGCAGGCAAGGCCTATATCCACCCGGCGATGAAACGCCGCAACTTCACCCTGCGGACCGGCGCCCATGTCCGTCGCATCCTGTTCGACGGCAAGCGGGCCAGCGGGGTCGAGTTCCAGACCGGGAACAAGTGCCAGACGGTGCAGGGCAGACGCGCGATCGTGCTGAGCGGCGGCGCCCTGTCCAGCCCGCAGATTCTGATGCTGTCGGGCATCGGTCCGGCGGCGCAGCTGAAGGCGCATGGCATCGGCGTGCAGGCCGATCTGCCGGGCGTCGGCGCGAATTTCCACGATCACGCCGGCACGGCGCATATCGCCTATGTGAACCGCCCCACCTACAATGTGCAGAACTCGCTGCTGCACATGATGGCCTTCGGCGCGATGTGGCTGTTCGCGGGGCGCGGTCCGGGAACCACGCCCGATGCCCATGCGCTGGCCTTCGTCCGCTCCCGCCCCGAGCTGACCCGGCCGGACATCCAGTATCACTTCACGCCCGCAGGCTTCGACCTGACCGAGGATGGCCCGGTCCTCTTCGACCGCCCCGCCGTGACGGCGCTGTGCAACCTGCACCGGCCGTTCTCCCGCGGCAGCATCGGGCTGAAGTCCTCCGATCCGATGGATCAGCCCGCGATCCAGCCCAATCTGTTCAGCGACGAGCGCGATATCGAGACCTTGGTTCTGGGGGCAAAGCGTCTGCGGGATTTCTTCACGACCGCACCGCTCAGCCGTCATGTCGTTGAGGAATTTAAACCGGGCCGCGAAGTGCAGAGCGACGACGAATGGCGCGACTTTGTGCTGCGCGAGGCGATCGGCGTCTATCATCCCGCCGGGTCCTGCAAGATGGGCACCGATCCGATGGCGGTGGTGGATGCGCGCCTGAGGGTGCACGGGATCAGCGGGCTTTACGTCGCCGATGCCTCGATCATGCCGACCATCGTCAGCGGCAACCTTAACGCCTCCTGCGTGATGATCGGCGAACGCTGCGCCGATTTTGTGAAACAGGACACCAATCAAGGGAATTCACGATGAGCGGGATGTCAGGCAGCTTGGTCGGGAAGACGGCCCTTGTCACAGGTGCAACCTCCGGCATCGGCAAGGAGGTCGCGGCGCTCTTGGCCGCCAGGGGCGCGCGCGTCGCCTGCGTCTCCCGATCAGCAGGCTCGGTGTCGGAACTGCCGACGGGCGGGCTGGCGATTGCCGCCGATGTCGGCGATGCGGCCTCTGTCGCACAGGCCTTCGAGCGCGCCACCGATGCCCTGGGCGCGATCGACTATGTGGTGAACGCCGCCGGCGTCGGCACCCCGGCCTTCCTCGAGGATCTGACGCCCGAGCTTTGGCAGCGCGAGATCGCGATCAACCTGTCAGGCTCGTTCTACGTCGCACGCGAGGCCGCGATCCGGATGAAGCGGGCGGGGTCGGGCAGCATCGTGCTGATCGGCTCGGAGCTTGCGCATCTGGGATTGGAGCGACTGCCGCATTACTGCGCCGCCAAGGCAGGCATTCTGGGCTTGACCCGGGCCCTGGCACTGGAGCTGGCGCCGGTGATCCGGGTCAACTGCGTCTGCCCCGGTCCGGTCGACACGCCGATGATGGAAACCGAGCTGCTGGCCTTTGGCGGAACGCCCGAGATCCGGCAGGCCGCCATCGACCGGGTGCCGCTGAAGCGCTTCGCCGACCCGAAAGAGATCGCGGAGTTCATTTGTTTCGTGCTGGTCCAGGCAACCTTCTCGACCGGCAATATCCTGAATGCAGACGGCGGCACCACCGCTGCCTGATCCGAAGACGGCAAACAACAAGAACCACCACAAGGGAGTAATAGAATGTCACGCAAACTGAATACCCTGGCTGCCCTGATGACAACATCGCTGATCGTCGCGGTCGGGCCCGCTTTCGCGCAGGAAGCCGACAGCTGCCACGACGTCAGGATCGCCGCCGGGGAATGGCCGGATATCCAGATCACCTCGGCCATCATGGAGATGATCACCGAGGCGCTCGGCTACGACACGGATATCACCACGCTGACCATTCCTGTTGTCTACGCCTCGCTGAAGAACAACGACGTCGATGTCTGGATGGGCAACTGGATGCCCAGCCAGACCACGGAATTGCAACCCTACCTTGATGACAAGTCGGTCGAGGTTCTGGGCGTGAACCTGGCCGGCGCGCAGTCCAGCATCGCGGTTCCGAGCTATGTCGCTGAGGCGGGCGTCACATCCTTCAAGGATCTGGCCGGGAATGCCGACAAATTCGGCTCCAGGGTCTACGGTTTCGAGGCGGGCAATGACGTGAACCGCCATGTTCAAGCCCTGATCGACGATCCTGCCAATGGTCTGACGGGTTGGACCCTGGTCGAAAGCTCGGAAGCCGGCATGGTGACCGAGGCCGAAAAGGCGATTGAGAACAAGGAATGGATCATTTTCCTGCCCTATACGCCGCATGCTGCCATGGGGAAGATGGACCTGCATTTCCTGTCCGACATCCCGGATGCCTCTTTCGGTGAGGCGACCGTCTATACCAACGTCCGGGCGGGCTATCTGACCGAATGCCCGAATGTCGGCGGGCTGTTCAAGAACGTGTCCTTCTCGATCGAGATGCTGACCGACCTTCTGGCCTATCAGGAAACCGAGCGGTCCCGTCCGGAACAGACGGCCGAAAACTGGGTCCTGACCCATCAGGACGATATCCAGCCCTGGCTGGCCGGTGTCACCACGATCGATGGCGGGGATGCCTTCGAGGCGCTGCTGGCGGCCTATCCCAAGCCGTAACCGAGAGGAGGGGCGGCGTGTGGTTAGCTCCCTCGTGCTCCGCCCTCCTGTCGTGTGGCCAACCGCCCCGGACCCTGACCCGGCGGTTGGCCGACTTTCGCAATCGGAGACTCTACGGATGCGCCTCATCTCGGCCGAACAGTTTCGCGCGGGCATGACCTGGGAAAAGGCGATTTCGGCCCTTGCCCAGGGCCACCTTGGCGCTCCGCCCCTGGTGCAGGATCTGCTGCTGACCAGCGGCGCCTTTTCCCTGTTCGGGCGTGGCGTCATCCTGCCGGGCCGAGGGGCCGGGATGAAGATCGCCTCGATCCATCCGCCGAACCTGACGCGGGCCGAACCGCTGCCGGCCGAAGATGCCGCCTTTGCGGTGATCGACGAAGACAGCAAACGCATCAGCGCGATCTTGGACGGCGCAGAGCTGACCCGATGGAAAACGGCGGCGGATTCGGCCCTTGGGTCGCGAATCCTGTCGCGCCCCGACAGCGAGACCCTTTTGGTCCTCGGCGCGGGTCCGATTGCGGCGGCGCTGGCCGAAGCGCATGTCCATGTGCGCCCCGCGATCCGGCGCATCCTGCTGTGGAACCGCTCTCCCGACCGATTGGCGGAAATGCGTCGCCTGCTGGGGCCGCTGCAGCGCGAGCTGCGCGTCGAGAGCGACCTTCCCGGGGCCGTGCGGCAGGCGGACATCATCACCAGCGCCACCGGGTCGCGGGAGCCGCTGATCCGGGGCGAAGATGTGCGTCCGGGGACCCATGTGGACCTGGTGGGCGGCTACACGCCCGACATGCGCGAGGCGGATGACCAACTGGTCGCCAAGGCGGACGTGCACGTCAATTTCCGGGCCTCCGCCATCGGCCAGGTCGGGGACATATGCCAGCCTATCAGCAACGGCACGATCTCGGAAAAAGACATCCGTGGCGATCTGTTCGATCTTGTCGGGCGAGACCTGTCGCGGCGTCTTGGCGGGATCACACTCTACAAGAATGCAGGGGGCGCCTATATGGATCTGCTTGTCGCCCGCGCCTATCTGAACGGACAGTGACCCTCTGCAGGCATTTGAGGTGCCCCTGAGTTTTCAGCGCTTTGCCTCCAACTGTGAGGCAAAGAGGCCGAGATGGTGCGGAATATGCTGGGGCTCATCCGCTGAGGCTTCTGCCATCCTGCCGCAGCAATGACCCAAGCTGTTTCGCCAGTATCGGAAAGTGACATATGCTGGGATCTGACGTTTACGGCTCTCCCGAAACCATGAGCCTAGAGGCCTATGCCTGTGAAGCGGAGAAGCTTGTAGACATGGGCGATGTCCTACTGGTCGCGGGAGATCCGGTCGAGTGCCTCGGCGAAGAGAATGTCGAACCGTCCGTTCCGTGCATCATCGAGCATTCGGAGCATCCCGGCCCTGCTGCGCACGGCGGCCCCGGAGATCGCCTCGTCATCGTAGATTTGAGCTACATCCCACCCTTTGCGCGCCGCGAACTCCCGGCATTCCCTGATCTGATCGTCGATGGATTCTGGGCTCTGGAGGTCGGACGAGTATCGGGCGTAGAGGGCGGCTTTGGGCATAGAGGCTCCGGCGTTCTGGAACCTAGCGCTTCTGGCAGCAAGCAGATGGCGATGGAAGGCGTGCATGCCGGTTCCGCGGGGTCAAGCTCCACGCCGGAGCCCTCAGCGGCCCTCCTTGGGCTGCTGCCCTATCCCCTGCTACGTTTCGCAACTGGTTGCGGGTTGCGCGACACCTGATTTGAACCTGCGAGTGCAAGCTGTTGATTTTGTTGATGCGGGTATGTTGCGGACAAACAAAAACCCCGCCAACCAATTGGTTTGGCAGGGTTTTTGTGGTGCTATCTGGTTGCGGGGGCGTGCAACCATCTCAAATTGCGACTTCTCTCTGTATATCGCGCCCTCCTTGAGCGATCGGCACTAGCGAAGTCCAGAGGGCTGCTTCGTACTGCAGCGTAGAATTGACCGCATCCTCCACCAACCCGTTACAACATCATGATAACATATGGTTTCCCCTCTGTAACTCACATTATCCATAAGCCCTGCACTCGTCGCCCCATCATACCGATGGTGGCGGTGCCGACCGGAACGCCGGGGCGAGTTCCGTGACTGTATATCAGATTGACCTTCGCGATTCAGCCAGAGTCCAGCTCGGCCACCGCGATATGCGAGCGCGATCACGCTGGGTTGGCCTGATAGCAGTTGCGCCCTCCAGGAAACGAGCGCAGAGGTTTTCTTACAAAGTTCGGTAGGGGGATCACCCAGCACTCAGGCGGCGAAGTGCTTAGCAATGGCGCCTGCGGCATGCTGGCTAAGCTGCGGCCCTTCAAACGTCTCGATCAGGCGACCGGGAAAGTGCTTGTCGTACCATGCGATCTTTCGCGCCCGGTGCTCTTGGTAAGAATCCGAAGACATCATCCCCCAGTGCTCCCAATACCAAGTCTCGCCCTGCCAGTTGATCGTGAAATCGGGCAAGTACATGGTGCCGTCAGGCGCACGGAGCAGGACCTCGTAGGAAAACGGAACATCACGTTCATGCAGCAGGTTGGCGATGACGAGTTCGGACTTTGACCGTACCATGTCGCTGCTAAGCGCCTCGTGAATGCGTCCTTCCTCGTACCAGCCCTTGCGATTGATAAGCTCATCGGAAACGGCACGGAAGAACCCGTCGAACAGAGACGAGTTAATCAGCCCGGTCTGGGCGTTCTCCGGGCGCCGTGCGGACAAGAGCGTAGAGACGTCGCCCTGAACAAGCAGCGTGCAGTGCTGCCGGGCACGCGTGAGCGCTGTATAGACGAGCTCGGAGGACAATGACCGGCCCTTCGAGCGAGGCACAACCACGTAGGAATGGTTGAACTCACTGCCCTGCGCTTTGTGGACGGAAATCGCGTACGCCAGCTCCAGATTGTCTTCCACACTCTCGAACCCACCGCTTGCGGAGAGTTCGCTGCCATAGCCGACAGCAAGGTGGTCCTTTCTTTCAAACTTGACCTGGAAGCGTTTCAGCCGGGGCGAAAACTTCTTGTCGAAGTTGTGCTTTTGAACAAAGCCGATCTCGCCGTTAAACACTTCGACACGCTCGGGCTTGCGGGTCTGAAAGTTGTAGGCCCAGACCGGGTCCGACTGCGGCCTGTTACGGTACTGAATGACCTTGTCGTAGAGCGTGACGCCGTCCAGCAAACCGTAGCGGCTCATAACCTCGTCCGCGACCCTGTCCTGAATAGCTTCGTTCAAGGCCTCAACACCGTGCAACTCGCCGCGATGCGGTGTCAGGACCTGGTACTTCTCCGGCTTCCATTCAAAGGCTTTTCGCCAGATATCAAACGGTTTGGCCGGGTCGAGCGCCACGCCGGTATGATCTTCCATTTCCTTTTCGATGGCGCGGATAAGTGTATCCGAAAGTGCGACCGGATCGTCCCAGTAGACCACGCGCAGGTCGGCATCGACGTCGCCGCCTTTGTGCACCTTCGTCAGCAACTCCTCGGCCGCACAGGAAGTCGACTGGCCGTCATCACGCGCATTCGCACCAATGAACAGATCGGCAAGCCGCATGATGGCCGTTCCTTTCCCCTCGACGGTATTTTCGAGCTGGCGGAGGTTGTGGTGGAGGCTGGCGATGCTTGAAGCATTCTTTTCGCTCAGCCACCGAATTGTGTCAGCAAACACGCGCCCCCTCCCGATCGGCGGGAGCTGGTTGGGGTCACCGACAAGAATGAGGCGTCGTACCTGCCGCCAGTCGATAGCGCGCATAAGGCTCGCCATCACAACTAGGTCCAGCATCGACGCTTCATCAACGACAATTGTACCGCTTCCAGCGCGCTTGCCGCCGGACCGCTTGAGGGTGAGGTTGTTGTTGAGCCAGCCGCCCTTCGCCAAGAAAGAATGGACGGTCGACGTGGCAACGCGCTCGATCTCGCGTTCGTGCATTTTGGCACGCACACGATCGGAGGCCTTGCCGGTCGGCGCCAGCACGGTAATCGGTGCGCCGTCACCTTCAGTCTGCCGTACGGCGCGGATGACGGCGCAAATCACCGACGTCTTGCCCGTACCGGCCGCGCCTGTGACCACTGACAAGGGCCTCCGGAAGATTTCGGCGCAGGCGTCGGCCTGCGCGTCGACCGCATCCTCGTACTCCGCCTTAGCCTTTGTCACGAGCGGACTCTTTGCGTCACGGATTTCTGCGCGCCAGTTGTCAGAATCAAAAGGGCGCGCGAGAGCAATATCGGCACGGCCGGAGAGTTTGGTTAGTGCCTCTTCGATTACCCGCTCGTCATCGTAAACCTCGGCAAGATAGAGCCACAGGCGGTCTCCCTCGCTCCGCAGGACGAGCGACTCTTCGAGCACATCGCGATCCACCTCGAAGTAGCGCTCCGTAAAGGTAGCCCCTTTCCACTCAGGCAGCTTGGCGAGACGTGCGTTGACCTCGGCAAGGACGGCGTCGGCAGCGCGAAATGTCTGGTTCGGCTCGCGCCGCAAGTGCTCGACGCAAAGTGCCCGCAGCCGCCGGACATCGTCGAACTCCATTTCGGCAAGAGGCTCGCCGCCAAGGTCGGGGGACGGCAGTACGCCCCGGTCAATCGTGCCCCAAGGGATCGTGTCATCAGTGCTGTCACCGACATAGCCCTCCGAAAGCAGGTAAGGGTTGTCGACGGGGTCGATGACCACGACGGGCAATCCATGCGCCTCCCGCACCGACGTTTCTTCGCTGACAATACGCTCTATCTGTTCAAGGTTCAGATCAAGACGCGGCAGTACATCGCGCAGTAACGAGCGGGCGCTATCGGGCTTGAGCCGCCATTGCCTTGAAAGCCGTTGGAGGGGTTTTCCGAACAGCCCGAAGCTGGACGCATCAGCGCCGTTGTCGACGGCATCGAAGAATAGCCTATAGGCTTCCTTGGATTGGCCTTTTTCCATGAGCGTGCGCGCCGGGGCGGTGGCAGCGTCGGCCCCCAGAAAGCGCATCACATTCAGCAGGCCGGGATAAAGGCCGCGCTTGCTCCAAAGTTCTGCGATGCAACCGAGCAGCCACCGCTCGCGTTCGGCCCAGTCTTCGCTCTCATCACCGATGGCCTTGAGCTCATGGACGGCACTCAGAAACTGCTCAAGCAACCCGATCGCATCATCGTTGGTCAGATGGCGGGCACCGTATTTGCACGTGCGCGGGTTCTCGGGAAAGATGGCTATACGCGCCAGCATTTCAGGATCATCGCGGTAGCGGTGGTAAGGCAGCCGCAGGCCTTCATTCGGGTAGTGCGAACTGACATTGCGCGCCCAGATCATGCCCCCGGCATATCGTGCGCGGATATACTCGTTCGCGTCATCGTAGATCAGGCGGTCTCCGACCTTCTTGACGCGCGAAACGCCAATAAGCGCGTAGCGGGGACTCTCCTCCTCGGAGAATGGGTTGGAGTAGTTCGCATAGTAGAAGATGAGGCTCTTGTTGTCCTCGATCTCGGCAAAGAACGCCTCGGCATTGGCCGAGCGGCGGTCATTGTCGAGGCGGCCCGTCTCATCATAGACGTCGTCACCATACATGGCCTCATAGGGCCAGACGCAGGCCGTGGCCTCAGGAATGTCCCACTCTGTACGCAGTGCGCCGCCCCGGAAAAAATCCGGCGGATTGGAGTAACCCCGAATGGGATCCGGTCCGAATGCGTTGATGCTGTAAATACAGGGCGGCAGGTCCGCGCCACAGAGCTTGGTCAGAGGCTTGCCTGCCTGCGACATTTCCTTTTCCAGGTCACGCTCCCGTGCAACCACGTCTCCAGGATAGGAGTGCCCGCCGACACAATAGGTGTTGCAGTCCGGCCGTTCGCAAACGCGGCCGTTCCAACCGTCATCATGCCAGGCCAGGCGCGCAGTCAAATGTACGGTCATGATATCTTCCCGGCGCTATAGTCCACTTCAATCTCAACAAACACACCCTATGGCGATCAAGCTACCCTATATTGGCTTGGCCGCACCAGAATAGTCGATGCCCTCGACCTCGTGCCGGCAAAGCTCTTCATAGTTCGTGTATTTGTGCTGGAGAGCCACTCCCATCCAACAGGTTCCTCTGGCTAAAGAGGCTTGTCGTTATCAAAAGGCATCCCCTTGTTAGGCGCTGACGAGCCACTGAGCTCGTGAGGCACCACCCCGCTGCGCATAATCCAACCCGTAGACCATCAGATCGGCGAGATGCGCGTCAACCGCACCTTTAGATATTCCCGGCTGAACACCGAAAACTTCGAAGATCAGTCCTGTTGGCGGTGCTTCCTCCAACGTCTGCTTCAAAGTCTGGAAGTCACCCATCGCAAACTGAGAAGGATTGCGGTGGCGTCCTGGATTCATACGATGCCCAATATGCTGGACCAACACCGCAGCATCGCAATAGGAGATGGATTTCAGCATCTGCCCTGAGACTTCGTAGACGTCGTTGACGCGTCCGCCCGACGGGGCACCACCAGCGCCTTTGCAGTGATACAGCCTGACCGCGACGGTGCCATCCGGAATTCGCACCACGGCGATATAATCTGCCGCCTCGCCACTTCGGTGGTCATAGACCAGCGCAACGGTGTTCGGCACGGCCATCAGATATCGCTCAAGCCATCGATGGACGCTCAACCTTCCGTCTGGTTGATCTGGTCCAAACTCCAAATCGATCTTGCAACCGTCCCAGTCAAGAGCGTCTGCGTCGTCGTCGCGCAGCTGGTTTACGACAGCCGTTGCAGCGACGATCAAGTTCACGCCGACGAAGGAAGACTTGTCAGCCGCATAGAAAACCGGCGGGTGCTCGGACAGCCACGACGCCAATTCCGACCATTCGTCATAGCCAGTATGGATCTCGACATCCTTCGCGCCAATTTTTGTGAACAGCGCACCACCATCAATACGGAAGCGAAAGCTCTCGTTGAAAGTATCGGAGACGATATCAAAGGTCATAGCGGAACGCGTACCGTTCACTTGCCAATTGGTCAGATCGAGATCTGTTATATTACCATAGAACCACGGCTCTCCCGCTTGATTTCTCCATCGGATCCTTGGTGTAAGCCGGTAGGTCTGTTTATGCCAGCCAGCGGCGATGATCCGCTCGGGAAGCTCTCGAAGGGTGCGGGCGTGCTGAATAATATCTAGTTGCGAGACTGAAATCCCACCTCCACCACCAAGTCTGCCATTGAGCTCGGTAATCCACTCTATGTACTCTGCGACGGTCAGGCGCTGATTGGACCAGATGCGCGAGCTGCTGCTGGCACCGATCGTCTCACGGATGTCGCCATCGCCGACACCGCTACCGAAGAAGTGCCCTTGGGAATAGGCTCGGGCGTCGCCGCTCGTTATCGCGCGCTCCGCAGCGGGACCGGTCATCACCCGGTAGGACTCGGCCTGAGAATTGACCGCCGTATTTCTCAAACCGACATTGTAGAATTTGAGACTATTAAGCCCGCTCAACGCACGGCGCGTTTGCTCATAGCTAATGGGCCTGTGCTGATCGGGCAGCGCGGTCTGGATAAGATCTTGATAGATACGCGCTGTTCGGCGGGTCGAACCAATGAAGCACAGATGAGAGGCATCGTTGTAGGCCAAGAGGAATGCATCATGGCGCACGTTGACCAGTACATCAGATGTCGCCCAGCTCGGCGGTGAGGTATCAACTGTGAGGAGAAGCGAAATACGCCCGTCCTCCGATGACCATTGCTTCGCAACCCTTAGATTACGAGCTATGGTATCGCCAAACCGCGAGAAGTCCGGTTGCGCGTGGCATTCGAAAATCTGCGCGTGCGCGTAAAGTTCCAAAAGGAGCGGTGTCACGGAATCGTAGTCCGAGTCTGCCTGCTTTCTGATCTTGAGCAGGTCTAGGACCTCCCGATCCGCTTCCGCATCCGCGATCTGCGCCCGAGCGACTTCATCGATCAAGTCGGAGACGTCGATCCCTTCCTTGAACAGCTTCAGCGACGCCTCCTTGAGACGCGAAAGTGGTGCGACCAGAGTGGCATCGCCGGTCGCAGCATCGTTCGTCCGTGCGAAGCGACCGATGAACTGCAGTGTAGGCACCAAGGAACGATGGGGTGCGTGAAGAGCTGCGATCTTCAACTTGGGAAAGTCGTAGCCCTCGCCGAACATGTCAACGCAGACCACACCATCGATCTCACCTGCGAGTAGCTCTGCCTCCGCAGCGTCTTGGGCGCGCTTGGAGGCGTGGCTGTCGATGCTCCTCACGCGAGCGCCGAAATCGGCATAGATCTCGACTAACTTCCGCGCTGAAGCGATCGTCGCAGCTCGGGCAAAAATGCGATGGTCAAATCCATTTTCTTGGTCGGTACGTAGGCGCGCGACCGCAGTTTGGGCAACCGAGCGATCTATCTCCTCGTCATCGTTCTCATTCCGCACTGGTGCCTGTGTGAACGTCACCCGCCCGAATGCCGACTCCTTGGCAGCCTTCGATACCGGGTAGTAGTAAGCCATTCTGCCCGGGATCGCCTTTCGATCGCGCCGGAACGGTGTGGCGGTCAGGAAGACGAACTTCGCGTCCGGGTAGTGCTCAAGGAAGGTCGCCCACGTTTCTGCGGGCGCATGATGCGCTTCGTCAAAAATGATGAGGTCGAACAGATCCGGCATTGCCGGCGGCGCGACGACCGGTGATAGGCTCTGAGGCGTGGAGATCACTATGTCCTGTTCCGCAAGCTTGGACCACTCGTCAGCACCTGCAGGCACACCCTTCTGACCGTGAACCTTGGGGTTAGGTGTGGCGTCGTCGATAACCCGGAGCCGCCGCAAGACGGACAGCTCTTTGAAATGGGCGGTGGTCTGCCGCCGCAGAGCGTCGGAAGGCTCGACGACCAGTACCCGCACTGACCGCAGCAAGAAAGGCAAGGCCATGAGTAATGCCGTCTTTCCGTAGCCAGTGGGCAAGGAAAGGATCGCCGGTTCGTCGTAAACCGAGAAATGCGCCAAGGACGAATGCAATGCGCCCAACTGCCCCGGGCGAAAACCTGTATTGGGGGCGCCTACCAGATTCAGCGCAAGGCTATTATCAATAAAGTATGCCATCAATCCCCCCGGATCATTAGGCTAGATTATATTGATTAAGAAAGTACTGCCTAGTTGTTTGCTCCCGGATTTTGATGGTGCGATCTTCTTCTTGGATCAACGGCCCTACCATCATATAAATCGGCACTAAATCTCAGGGCATTCATGCTAGGTCTCAATGGTTACGCCAGCAGCTATCAGATTTTCAATCTCTGTGGCGATTGGTGTGATCAGGTCAACGTCGACATCCGGCGTCTCGATGCCAACAACCAGTGCGTAGCGCGTCTTGCTCTCGGCTCGTCCGAGGGCTTTGCGTTCGCGCCACCAGCCTGAAATCGGATACACATAGAGGAGGTCCCGCGCCGCGAGCTCGACAGCGCTACCCTCCCAGATGTCCATATGGATTGAGCCGGCAGACACCGATTTCGGCCCAAAGAACCAGCCGTCATTGTCTTCATTCACTGGTCTTGGATCACCATCAGCACGGTCATCCTTGTTGACCCGACGCAGGAAATTCCTTTCCGTCTCACGCGCACGCTTCAGGTCGAAACGAAGGCCAAATGACTGGTATCGTGCGGGATCGATCGCGCTTGCAAAGCTGGGATTCGGCTCAATGAAATACGACAATGTCACTTTGAGCCGGACACGCTCGTCGCCGAGATTTTCGAGAAGCTCACGCGGCCAGGGCAGGCGGTAGACATGGGCGTCGCCAAATCGAACACTACCTCCTTCCAGCCGGAAGGGTTGAATATGCCGCTGAGCGACCAGAGCGAGGTCATCACGTGCCGAAGCAATCGCCCGCCGGAGATCGGGCGCTCCGTAGCCATACTTTCTCGCAAGGGCCTTCTTCTCCGTCTTGCCGGCGGCGCCTCCGAATTCGGCGAGCATATGCGGCGTCCACCTCGCACTATGCACCATAAGGGCCCTGACGGTTTCGGGCCAGAAATCGGATCGCTCGGCCATTATCCTTGCGGCCATCCTCCCCGCCTGTGCGGTCGCAGCACTCGTTGCCCAGAAAGGTACAACCGGCTCGCGGCCTGCGGCCTTGGATGTCGTCAGCAGAGAAAGAGACGGCAGGCCGGAGAGGGCTTCGAACCCGGACCTGCTGAGCGCGCGGTTCCCGGCCTCATACACCACCTCAGGCTTGATTGGGGATTGGCTTGACCGCCAGAGCGTCGTTGTCCGACTGTAAGGGCTGCGGCCCCCCGGAGGCGACCAACCGGACCAGTCCCGATAGCCACGTTCCGAAATGTCGGATTTCAGCGTGGTGCCACCGACGGTAAGCACATTCCATGCCTGCGCCGGATCCTCACCCGGAAAGGCATCGGCATCGGAGATTTCATCCGCCCTGGAACTGTCTCCGATATTCCCGAGCGCCTGCACAAACAGACGTCGGAGATGGTCAGGCCCTTCATCAATGGCATCCGCGCCGGAGGAGATCTGGTCCAGTGCCGCACTCCAGCCTGTCGGTTCCGCTCCGGAACGGTTCTCGTTCGTAATCGCCGCACAGAAAACTCTTGGGCGCTCAGGTGCCGAGATTTCCGGCAATGAAGCCGCCGAAGTGGTAATTGCGCCGTAGGAAAATGGGTCATTCGGCTCAAAACCGTCCGGCGGCAGAATTTTCACGGATTCCAGTCGGTGAGACAGGATCGGCCGCGAAGCATCCCCCAGGGGCGCCGTCAGGTCGCCATGCAGAGCCAGGCCGGCCATTCCGGAGCCATGGCCGATGTCGCTGTGATCATCGACGCCCCAGTCTGCAACCACGGCGTAGAGATCGCTGCGATCAAGTGCCGGCTCGATCAGGGCGTGCCCACGATTGACCCCGGTGTCGAGCAGGCAAACGGCCGGCACATCCCTGCCCGGCCAGGTGACACGCTCGGCGAGATCTTCGACGAAATCATTCGCCATTCCGGCAAGCTCGTCGGTGAATACGGCAGGCGTATCGGTCGCGCGCCGGATCTCGGCAATTCCTCCGGTAGAAAACAGCAGCAGTTCGATGGCCGCACGCCGGCCATGGACCGGGAGAACGATCACTTCCGGGAAGCGCAACCGCGTGTCGTCTCCTCCAACGCTCAGCCCGAGGCGCCGCGCCAGTTCGTCAACCCGGTCGACCCGATCTGTGAAACACCAGAGCGCCCACCACATTTCAGCCTGGGGATCGTCTGGCAATGCTGCCAGGTCATCCCGCCAGAAGGTCTGGAGGCGGGCGGTTCGGATATGCTCGACAGGCTCGACGCGGGATTTCTTCGGGATACTGTCCCCTTCGACCTCACCAAACGCATAGTCACGGAAGACCGCGTCGAAGACATCGCGCGTATCATCGGGCACGAAAAGCGCGATGCGACGAATACCGTTGGCGGCGACAGTAACGGCTCCCTGTCGGGTCCCCTCGCGCTTGCATTCGAGAGTCGTCGGCCCCGCTCCCGGCGCAAGCTCAACCTCAAGATATACCCCATCAGGGGGCGGTGTACCGTCGGGGAGATCAAGAGCGTCTCTTCGCCGGTCCGCAAACTGAAAGGCGGCATCAAGCTCCCCAACCACCCGGCGGCCATGCTCTTCGCGGATACGCTGAAGCGTTCTCTGGCGCGCATTACTGCCGGGGGATTTATAATCGCGGACAACTCCCAGACCGCTCAGATCGATATGACGGTACTCATACTCAGCCAAGGCGCTCTTGTTCCTCGGCGAACACGGTTTTCATGCTCTGTCTCTTGTTGAGCTGGCGTGTCAGATCGGCCGTAGCAACCTGCCCTCTTTCGGCAAGGATGGCTTCCTTTACCGCCTCTTCCGCCGCGTGAACGATTTCCGCCTGGCTCAATCCATCCGCCGCAGCCTCGATCGTCTTCCAGGTGAGCTTTGGGTATTTCATAGGAGCCAGATGCGCCTTGATGATTGCCCGCACCTCTTCGGACGACGGCATTTCGAACCGCAACACTTCATCGAAACGGCGGAGCAAAGCCCGGTCCAGCAGAGACGGGTGATTGGTGGCAGCGACAAGGACGCTGTCCGTTGCCGATGGTTCTTCCATGAATTGGAGGAAGCTATTCAAAACGCGACGCATCTCAGCCACATCATTCGTCGCCAGACGGTTACTGCCAACCGCATCGAACTCATCGAACAGATAGACGCCTCTGCGCCGATGAGCCTCGTCGAAAACGAGCCGAAGTTTGGCGGCCGTCTCGCCCATGAAGCGCGTGATCAGGCTTTCGAGGCGGATCACAAACAGTGGCAACCGCAACTCGCCCGCCAGGGCCTCTGCCGTCATGGTCTTGCCCGAGCCTGGAGGCCCAGCGAAGAGCAGTCGACGGCTGGGGGTTTTGCCGTGCTCACGAAGCCAGTCGCGGCGCCGCTGCTGAAGTACCACCGCGTCGAGATGCCCCTTGATGTCACTGCTGAGTATGACATCCACGAGACGGATGCCTGGTTCCCGAAGGTCAAGCAGGCTGTCGAGATCGCCACGCGGGCGAGAGAAGGAGATCGGAACCGAAGATCGGGCACCACGCTGTGCGCGCGCAGCATCCACCGCGGAACGGATCTCTTCGGCGGTGGCCCTGTGGCCCTGGCGTGCTTCTCCGGCAGCAACCTGCAGCGCGATGGAGAAAAACTGCTCCTCATCGCCCTCTGCCTGGCTTCTCAGCATCGCCAGTATCTGCTTCGCATTTGACACCGCGTTGCCCCAACCGATCATCGTTTTCTGAGAATCGTAGTCTAGTCGCACCGATTTAGGAAGCTTTCAATCGCTGCTGGCACGCAGACGCGCTCCAAAGACCTGACGTATGATCCTTCCGCCCAGCCTCAGTGGAAGCCACATCATCGAACGCCACGAGCTCACCCCCTTACTCGGCTTGAAAAAAACCACACCGGGGCTTCTGGCAGCAATCTCGCGGGGGCGGCAGGCCTCAGATCATCGGCAGCGTGGGGCCGCCGACTACGCTAGCGCGCTATGCTGCCCTCCGCCATACTCTCTTCCACGCACCGGTACGCTCCGCATCTGGTTGCAGGTTCAGGACACCTGATTTGAACCTGCGGATGCAGGTCGTTGATTTTGTTGATGCGGGTGTGGAGCAGGCAAAACAAAACCCCGCCAACCTGTTGGTTTGACGGGGTTTTTCATATTTGAACTGGTTGCGGGGGCAAGATCTAATCTTCACTTGCGCCCCGAGCAAGTAAAGATGGTTGCGGGGATCGGCGTCGATCATAACTTGCGATCACCGTCGGTAAAGATGGTTGCAGGTTCCGGTAAACACACCAGCACCAGCACAACTCTGCCTTTTATATCTGAACTCGCGAGGCAATTCCAACTAGTGGATGCGCCGAGTCAAGGTGATGCACTCTTTGCGGCAACGGCCTGACGGGCGGGCGGAAGTTTACCGCTTCCTTCGCCGCTCGCGGAAACAAGTCACATAGGGCAGCTTGGTCATCATGAAAGCATAGAAGCGCGACCACATTCAGTTATCAGAGCCAATTATACGTCAAGCAGCCGCACGCTGCCGAACCTCCTCCAAGATACTGATAAGCTCAGAAACACCCACATTATCGAAAACACCTTCCACCCCCATCGCATCGAAATCGGTGAAAGGACTCTCATACAGGAGCCGTGGGTCCATCACGCCACGCTCCGTGAGGTAATCAATCACCATGTTGAGGAATTCGATCTGGTTGGCCGACAGCTTTCGCTTGCACTGGAACTGATCGAACGCGTGTTTTGCCGCCTCGCGGTCGAGGCCGACCAGAGAGCGAACGAAAATCCCAAGCCCACCATCGTTGCGGACTCGCTCCAAGTCCTCGGGAGCGGCGACAGCGGCTTCGATAAAGATGCGCTCCAGCTCCGCCAGGTCTTGCGCTGTCAGGGGCTCATTTAGGCGAACCTTTTGAATCGCGATATGGTTCTCATGCTCCTTCAGGAAGTGTCTGGCTTTTACGCGAAAACGGTGCATATCGGTCCCGACGGCGACGCCTTTAAGCTCGACCTCGGTCGGGCCTCCGATTTCGTCCTCGAAATCGGTGTAGACGTGTGGGCGCTTCTTCAGCTCGATGAGCTTGATAAGGCTCCGCAGACGGCGGCGGATAGCTTCCAGCATCGGCGGCGTCACGTCCTGCCAGAACTCGTCGGTCTGAATTTCTACGATGAACGCCATCTCGGCCGCGACCATCGGGACATTGCCGAGTTCTTCAAGCGCCGCCGCCAAATCCACAATGCGCTTCTTATAGCCAGCAAATGCCTTCTCCGCTCGCAGTACCGCCAGCTGAGTTTGCAACATGAGATAATCGAACTGCTTGGCGGAAATGTCGTCATCTACCACGGCAGACGGAAGCCCGGCGATGTGGTCAATGAGCTCGGTGCGCTCATCCAGGCCCAGCTTCGACCAAACGTCGTCAGCCCTGTACTTCTCCACGATCCGCCGCTTGGGTCGAACGATGAAGTTCTCGACGTTCATGCCGTCCACCTCGGCACGAAGCTGGGCGACAACATCGCGCCGCAGCACCGCGGCCGGATCATCGACGTCCGGATACCCATGCCTGTCGAGTTCGTCGACCAGTTCGACGCGCGCCGCAAACAGGCGCCCGCTCAGTGAAGCGCCAGATGATCCTTCGGACAAGTCAGGGTTCTGATTGAAGAACTCAAAGTTCTGGCAGAAGTCGAAAACGTAGAAATATTCCTTATGCTGACCAATGCCAAACAGGTCAGGGCACAGCCGCGTTCCCCTCCCAATCATCTGCCAGAACTTTGTTTTCGAGCGAACGATCTTGAAGAAGACGAGGTTGACCACCTCGGGGATGTCGATGCCGGTATCGAGCATGTCCACGGAGATGGCGATGTGAGGTTCCTTGTCCGCCGACGAAAAATCGTCAATGAGCGACTGGGCGTATTCGGTCTTGAAGTCGATGACGCGGGCAAAACGCCCTTGGAGATGCGGGTAGTTCGCATCGAAGCGTTCAGCGATGAACTGCGCGTGATCGTGGTTCTTGGCAAAGATGATGGTCTTCCCCAGCCGGTCGCCGTCGGCGACCTTCAGACCATGGGTCATGACGTGTTCAAGGACCTTGTCAACGGTATCCTCATTGAACAGCCACTTGTTGACAGCGGCGGCCTCAACCCGATCGGGGATAGCACCGTCCTCATCCCACTCGATCGCGTCCCACGCCTCTTTTTCCTCTTCGGAGAGATCGTCGTATTTGATGCCCTCCCGCTGGAACTTGAGCGGCACGGAGACCGCCTTGGGCGGCACGAGGAAGCCGTCACTGACGGCTTCGTCCAACCCATAGGCGTCAGTCGGGATACCGCGCTCCAGATCGAAGAGCGCATAGGTGTCCCGGTCCACCTCATCCTTTGGCGTTGCGGTAAGCCCAACGAGCAGGCTGTCGAAGTAGTCGAAGATCGCCTTGTACTTCCGATAGACCGACCGATGTGCCTCATCGATAACGATCAGGTCGAAATGCCCCGGCCCGAAGCGCCTTACACCGCTTTTCGTCTCGTCGATCAGCCCCATCATGGTCGGGTAGGTCGAAACATAGACCCGTCCATGGGCCACCTTGTCGGTGACCAGGTTCACGGGCGAAGCCTGAGGCAGGAACGCCTTGAAAGCGTTGGCCGCCTGATTGACCAGCGCCACACGATCAGCAAGGAACAGGATACGTCTTGTCCAGTTGGTGCGCATCAACAGGTCGGACAGCGCGATGACGGTGCGCGTCTTCCCGGACCCAGTCGCCATGACCAACAACGCCTTGCGCAGATTGTCCTTTTCGAAAGCCTCTGCAACCCGGCGAATGGCACGGGTCTGGTAGTAGCGCTCGACTATCTTTGAGTTGATGTCCTCCGGCGCAAGCGGCTTACGTGTGTCGCGCCGTTGGATCGCAAGCTCCAGCTCATCCTTCTTGAGAAATCCTTGGATTGAGCGCGGCGGGTAGCGGTGGTCATCCCAGATCCAATGCTCATAGCCGTTGGAATAGAAGATGATCGGCCGCTGTCCAAACTGGCGCCCCAACGCGTCGGCGTACAGTTCAGCCTGACGCTGCCCTTCCCGCGCATCCCGGCGAGTGCGTTTCGCCTCTACCAAGCCGAGCGGTCGGCCGTCGTCGCCCCAGAGCACATAATCGACGAAGCCCTCGCCTGTGGCATTCGGCATGCCGCTGATGGGATACTCGGTATCGTGACCGGGCTTGGTGAAGGTCCAACCAGCTTCCGCCAGCAGCAGGTCGATGAAAGCATCCCGCGTCTGCGCCTCGTTGTAGTTGTGCCCGTCGGGGATGGCCTGGTTGGCCTTCTTGATCTTGGCGATCTCGTCCTGAAGCCGCTTGATCTCGGTCTCCAGCTTCAATCGGTCGCCGTCGCTTTTCAGGCGTAGCTGCTCAGCGCGGTCTCGTTCCCTAGCCGTCTCATCGAAGCGTTTCGCGATTTCCTTCAGCTTACCGAGAGTGGACGCTTCCACCTGAGTGGTGCGAGGTAACGCATCAGCCGAGAATTCGACTGTGGCGGCTGGCTTGGCGCCTTTCGCATAGGTGCGCACCAGCCAGTAGGCGATATGGAACAACTCTCTAGCGGCAGTGATGGCGCGTGCGGGGGCAACGGGCTTGGCTTCATGCACCGCTGCGTTGCCCAGGTCTTTGACCACCTTCCCTTTGGCCACGAGCGCGTCACCGACAAGCTTCCGGAAGGTCGGCTCGTGGATCAGCGCGGATAGTGTCGTCTCGTAGGGCGACCGAAGCGCGCGATCATGGCGATACATCCACTTGACCGCCACCTCCAGCGCCAGCCGGGCGTAAAAACAAGCGCTGCGCGGGTCGGAAAGAGCCAAGCTTTCGGCCTTTACGGCATGCTCGTGCACCTCGGAAAATTCAGCTTGAAGGAATGCGAATTGGCTCATGCATCGCCTCCACTTCCAAGCTGGCGCTCAAGGGATTGCCGAACGAGGCCGATTATGTAGGGAAGCTCGTCCAGCGTGCTGAAACGCACTTCAACGTCGCCATTTCCCCACCGGCCGAGGCCAGAGACATCTTTGCACATGCCACGGGGATCACTTATTTCAGCAAAGCCCATGTTCAATGAAAGGCGCAGTTGTTTCGCTTGAGGGACAACGTCAACGAAGTTCGTCTCTGCCTTGTAAGCGACGTATAGCTTCAGGAATTCTTCGCCCACGCAAGGATCAAGCTTCAACACCTCAGTACGGAACGCTTCGAACAAATCGCGTGTAGGCGAGTTCAGAAGGTGCGGATGGTCGTCGATGGAGTATCCGGCGGTTTTAACGGTTTCTGGTTGGTATGCGGCGAGAACATCGGCCGCAATCAACGGTGCCCGCCAAACGTCTGACGCCTGAGCCGCCAGCCGTGACGCGCGCGACCGAATGGTGTCCTCGTTCCATCCCTCCAGCTCACCGAGGCCCACGTTGACCCGAAGCGGGCTTTGCTTGAAGCCCCCTTGCATGTCCCGCTTTTCCTTGAATGGTCGATTGCTGTACTCAGAGTTGTAGCCTGTGAGGGTCAGGTTGCCGAGAGTATGCAGGTAAGTCTGATGAACCCGCTCCCACTCGTCACCAAGTGCGACCTTCCATGCGCTCGACAGCTGCTCGCTCTGAGGCATGATATGCTCAATCGTGTACTCGTCGACAGGAACCCTCTCCTTCCGGTCATGATTTTCGAATCGACGTAGCCAATAGCTGCGGCTACGAAAGTTATACAGGTCCCGGGTCTGGATATCGCGCTTGAACTCGTCGTCACTCGGAAAGCGACGATAAGAAGGCATTAGAAGGAAATGCGCCTTGATGCTTTCGAGATATCGATCCTTCTTCAATGCCTTCGTGAACGTAGCAAAGGTCTTGTTAAGCGAATTTGTCGGTATTGCACAGATTGCGCGCCTAAATACATAGGCTTCGATCAACCGCACCGCCTCTAGGAACTCATCTTTGGCCAGCAGTCCGGTTGAATAATCCTGATACAGTTCCAGTAGGAATGGATACGCGACATCAACCTTAAGTTCCCGGAGGTCGTGGAATGCGGTCTTCAGGGCGTTGTCGCTTTCCGCTCCCAAAGCCATGGCGCAATAGTACCGTGCGAAGTCCCGGATATCCTTTACGAGCGCCTCGACGCCGGCGTCAGCCACCTTCGGCGACCGCGCATGCCCTTTGAAAGCTTCGTAAACGTCATCGAGCCGCGGAATCTCCCCGGTCTTCACGGTCAGGTAATGACGCATAAAGCTGTCAAAATGCGTGTTGTAGGCCTCTTGGCCGAAAGAGACCTCCATCGGTCGCCAAAACTGCTCATAGAGGCGGGTCTGAAGGGTTGGCTCCAACCCCATGAGGATAAAGTTTCGGATAAGGTCGGCCTGGCTGAGCTCGCGGCCCGTGGAGTTCATGCTCTCGAAAATGAGCTGTGGATTGTCCTGATCACGGCTGAGTGCGATATCGACCACCACGAGCTTTGCGAGGCCCTTGCAGACTGCCGCCAGCTTGTCGCGACGCGCCGCTATCAGATCCCTGAATAGCGCGTGATTCTGCATGACCCGAAGTGAGCGTTCGGCCGGGGGCTCATTCTGGCCAACGATCGACGTGAGTGTCGCTTTGTCGGTCTGAGACAGGAGAAGCTTGTAGTGCCGTTCTCCGGCTTCTTCAGGGTTCAGAAGGTAGTAGTTGCGCAGCTTCCGGGCGGAGAAGCCATCAATCGGTTCATCGTCGCCCATCGTTTCGGCAAGCGCCACGAGCAGGAGTGTGACGGTTGTCAGACGTTGCTGTCCGTCTATGACGAGCAGGGGGGCTTGGTGGGAGACTTGGGATAGACCTGCCTCAATGTAGACGATGGAACCGATGAAGTGGACGGATATCGCGTCGTCGCTTCCAGCTCGGATAATATCATCCCAGAGCTGGCGGCATTCACGCTCGGTCCAGGAATATGTCCTCTGGTAGATCGGGATCACGAACTGTGGTGATTTCTTGAGAAACGCGAGGAGCCCTGCTTCTGTTGCCTTCATTTCCGTGCCCCCTACGCACCCCGATAGATGTTGTCCGAATTTAGCAGATCGGTCAGATACGGTGTGAAGCCAGCAAGCAACACGGTAACGCTTACAAGATCACGCATTTCTATTTCACGAATACGATTGTTTGCATTTCCGCCATGCCGAATACCAGGATAATCAGATGCAAAGCGATACATCTCCTTCATCGCATCCTTGACCTTGTTGTGAGGCCATGTGCCAACCTGGTCACAAATCTGGCCAAGCGTATTGGCATTGACACCTGGGCAGCGCTGACCAATGGCCTCCAACAAGTTCACCTGTTTCTGGATGCAGGTTTTAATGCGCCCCGGAGAGCGATCAGCGCGGAGGTCCCGGACAGCCTCTTCAAACTCGACCATCAGCGGATGGAGATCCGCGTCGCGGGAGGTCGCTTCCTTCAGGTCGCGGATCAACCGAGCGAACACGCCGCTCAGCGTCGGGTTGAGACTGAACGGGCGGCGCAGGTCGTAGCGCAAGCTGTACTTTTCGAGAAAGGCATCGATCAGTAGGAAGTAGCGGTTGGCAAGTGGATCGCCACCAAGGTCGGCAGCGATGCCATGCGCGCGCTCCATGAACTCCAGAAGCGCAAGCTCGCCCCGGAAGGCGGTGGCCTTCGTCTTGCGAAACGCTGAACGGGCCTGGTCGGATTGATCAACAATATCAGCAAGCGTTGTCACATCGGGGACGATTTCGAATGCCCCGACGAGTTCCCGGTAAAGTTCGCAAAACAGGTCCTCCGGTGCGTCCGGGTGTTTCGCCAGCTTCGACCAGATTTCACGCCAGGTCTCCGACCAGACCCCGATAATCTCTCCCCTCATCGCGTCCCCCCGAGGCCAGTCCTTGCGCAGTCGTCCAGCTTCCGATGCAGAAGGGATATCAGCGACAGGTAATCAGCAGCGTCATCTTCGCCTTTCCAAAGGAGCTTTGGCTCATGCGCCAAGGGGTTTCGCACTGCCGCAAAGCATCCCTTCAGGAGCGATGCAAAACCCTTGTGTTCTGACCGTTCAGTTTCCGTCTGGAGCGTGTTGATTGCAAGCAGCGGCCGATCGACGGAAAACACCTTATCGACCAGTGCCGCGCCGTCGCCGTCCGCACCTGACAACTCCCTGATCCTTTGCGCGAGCCCCTTGGAAGCCTCGAACACGGCGTGGAAATAGTTATCCTGTAGCAGCTCGGGCTTGCAGTATTTGACGACCTCGGAATGGATGCGACGCCCCCTGAACTTGGCTTGCAGCGTCTTGGCACGCTGGCGGGCCTCCTCGATCGTCTGCGCCGCCGTTGCCCGCCGGAATTTTCCATCCTCGCCATACTGCAAGCCGGCAAACGCGAGGACCGCGTTCAGCTGCTGACGCAAAGCCTCGAACTCGTCCGGGCGCCCCACGAATCCGGATGGGTCAAGGAAGGTGCGGATGAAGTCGATCAGCTTGCTGGCCGCCCGGTCCTGCCGCTGATAGTAGAGGAACGTGGCATACAGGCGCCGCCACTTAGTGCTTTCTCCTGAAACGTCGTCAAGCCCCAAGCTGTTCAGGACGCGGGTGATCTCCGAACCGGTCGCACAGTCACCCAGCAAGCGGGAAACCTGCTCAAGCTGGGCATCTGTGAGAATCGGCACGTTGGACATAGCTACAGTTCGCCCCGAAAAGCTCGATGTTGAAGGGAGGAGAATAGCGTTGATGCAATTCCCAAGGATGCTTGAAATTGGGCCTCTTCAGCTCTGAGGGCCCCCAGTTTTTCGGCGTAAGAGCGTTGAAGTTCGACGGGAGGAATCGCTATCGGAATGGATTGAAACTCCGTTGCATTGATGTTGGCCATACCCACAATATTCTTGCACATGTTGCGGAGCACTGTTTTGCCGTGGGTCGAGTTCAGATAGCCGCTAATATAGTGGGTGTTTCCTCGTGCATTCGCTCGCCCGCGGACAAGATAACCAGCAATTGCCATAGGTTCCGTCCGAGTGACCACGGCAGTCTTTCCGACGAGTTCCTTACTGTTGGTTCGGTTGAAAAGAAGGTCGCCGGGGCGTGTCGTGTACTTGTCAAATTCCTTATCGGACAGCTCAACGTGTTTCAGGTCGGACAAGTCGATGCGTCCGTCGTAGGTTACATTGCCCATGCGCAACATCGGCAAACCGCGCCCTTCGGAGTTTGCCTTACCAGATGAACCGTATTTCGCTTCCTTTAGAAGATCGCCAATGACGCCCATCGGCCAACCTTTCGGATTGCTCGCCGGGTCCCCAAACGTTTCATGGAAGACTGCCTGACCAAGGGTGTTCAGCTTGTCTAGCGCGCTGGTGCGAAAGCGGCGAAGCGCGTCCGCCTGATCCAGAATCCCTGCGATCCGCTTCTGTTGATCCAAGGGGAGGAACAGGATTTTCGACGTCTTGACGATTTTGTCGCTGACCGCGGGGTAGCTCTGGCCGGTGGCCAGCTTGGTCATCTCGGCGATGAACGCGGGCGATCGCACCCAATGGAAAAGAAAGCTGCCAGACAGTTTGCGTTCGTTTGGCCTGAGAACAGTGAAGCCAGTCGATGCGGTCGCGCCATCAAGGTCGTCAGGGACGACAGCAACGGCATTCAAGTTTGGCCGGACTGTGGACACAAGGATGTCTCCAGCTCTGACTATTTGGCGAGCCCGTGATGGTGCCTCGGAGGCCCTAACAGTCGGAACTTCTGTGATCGTCTTTTCGATCTGCGAGACCGCGCCAATGTCTATGTATTGAAAGGACGAACTGCCTCCTTCCTTCTGTGGGCTCCATGTTTGAACACGTTCAACAAATTCCCCTATGCTGACGTGCTTCATGCCAACATCCCCTCCAGTCGATCCAGACCTTTGGCGATCTCGGCCTCAATGGCACGCAGTTCTGCGATGATCTCCTTCGGGGATTGGTGCACGACCTCTTCGTGCTGCACTTCCTTATAGCGGTTCAGCGACAGGTCCCATGACCCTGTCGCCCGGATATCCTCCACCGGTACCATGAAGCTCTGCGCAGTGTGGGGGCGCTCGGCCTCGGCTGCGAGATCCTGCCACCGGGCCAAGATATCGGGCAGATTGTTCTTGTCGTGCTCTGCCTCGGACAGCGGCTGAGCGGGCGTCGGCCCCTGCTTCTCGGGCGGCAGCAGTTCGGCCCGCTTGTCGTCAAGGCTGAGACCATCAGCAGCCACGTCATAGAACCAGACATTTTCGGTGCCGCCGACGCCCGTCTTAGTGAAGAGGATGATGGCGGTGGACACGCCCGCGTAAGGACGGAACACGCCCGAGGGCAGCTTGATAACCGCGTCGAGCTTGTGATCCTCGACCAGCATGCGGCGGATGTCCTTGTGCGCACCAGACGAACCAAACAGGACACCGTCAGGCACAATCACCGCCGCCCTTCCTCCCGTTTTCAGGAGACGCAGGAAGAGCGCGATGAATAGAAGTTCCGTCTTCCTCGTTTTGACAATTTTCTGGAGGTCCTTGGCCGTCGCCTCGTAGTCGAGCGATCCGGCGAAAGGAGGATTCGCCAGCACCAAGGAATAGGCGCCCGCGTCCTCGGCATGGTCCTCGGCCAGGCTGTCGCGATAGCTGACATTCGGGTTCTCAACGCCGTGTAGCGTCATGTTCATCGCCCCGATGCGCAGCATCGTCGTGTCGAAATCGAAGCCGTGGAACAGACCCTCGTGGAAATGCTTCCGCAATGCAGGGTCGCGCATCAGTTCGGGATGCTTCTCGCGAAGATACTCACCGGCGGCGACAAGGAAGCCGCAGGTGCCGGCGGCGGGGTCACAGATCACGTCGGTCGGCTTCGGTGCGGTCATCTCGACCATCAGCCTGATGATGTGCCGTGGTGTGCGGAACTGGCCGTTCTGGCCTGCGCTCGCGATCTTCGCGAGCATGTACTCGTAGACATCGCCCTTGGTGTCGCGATCCTCCATCGGGATGCGATCGAGCTTCTCAACCACTTTCGCCAGAAGTGCCGGATTGGAGAACCCAAGCCGGGCGTCGCGCATCAGCTTGCCGTAGCTGGACTGACTGCCGTTGAGCGCGCGCAGGAACGGGAAGACGTGCTCATCGACCACGTCCATCATCTCGCGTGGCTCGAAATTCTTGAATCGCGACCAGCGAAGATCGTCGTAGGGCCGGCCCTTGTCGTCTCGTCCCTCCGGGAAGATGCGGCGCTCCATCGGAATCTTGAGCGTCTGGCTCTTGCGCTCTTCAAGGGTGTGCAGGTCGTCCAGACGCTTGATGAATAGCAGATAGGTCATCTGCTCGATGACAGAGAGCGGATTGGCGACCCCGCCTGCCCAGAAGTCGTTCCAAATGCTATCGATCTGGCTACGGATTTCGCCGGTCAGCATGATTTGCCCCACCTCACAATGTTGTTCTTGCTCTTCAAGCTGGCGTCTCCCCGTTTCACTTCATCGCCTCAGCCAAGGCGGCATCAAATTCCGCACGGTTGGTCACGACAACGGGAGTCTCATGCGGATCGTCGAGAACATCCGCCACGTCCAAACGCAACCGCTTTCGGAAATAGTAAAGCAGCGCCCGCCTGACGGGGATTGCGATACTGTCGTCGCGCATGCCGTAATCCTGCGCGATTATCTTTTGTTGATTCTCGCCGATCTTCGGATTTGGCGAAAGCTTCACGTCGAAGAAATCTGTCCACTGCTTATCATCTTCGGCGCGCGCCCCGCACTCCCCGAGCGATCGGGCCTCAAGGCATCGCGAGAGCAAGAAATCCTTGAACCTGTTGTCGATGTGACAGAAGGCGCGGACATGCCAGCGAAAGCCATCGCTGCCGAAGGCATGAGGGCTGATACGCCGCCAAACAGGCTCCGGCCGCTGCTCGTTCATCGATTGGTAGAGAACCTCAACCGAGGCTTGGCCCCGGAGCGCAGTCAGGATCATGCGGAGGACAGCGATGTCCACCCGGCGATGCGGCACGGGCATGGTATCCACGCTCGGGGGAATGGTCAGCCATGTCCGCTCACCATGGAGAGCGGGATCGGCCGCGAACAGAAGCTGCGCAAGGTAGCGATCCGCGTCCGGTTTCAGGAAGCGCGGGCGGAACGACTCGGTCGCGAAGTAGCGCTTCTCGCTGCGGTCATACCGCACGTTGTCAGGCGCAAGCTCCTGGTACTGGGTCAGGTCCTTCGACGCCTGCGGCACCGATACGCCGAAAAATCCGGTGATGTCTGATCGGTTGATGCCGCCCTCCCAGAAGAGACGGAACTCAATGAATTCAAGCCGTTGCTCCACCCCCCACCGCAGCTCTGGTCCACCAGCCGACATGCGCACTCCGATCCGTATAGTAACTATATTGACAGTGAAACGCTGCCCGTATACTTTCTTATCCCATGAGGGAATCGCCGTCAACGCAATTGGAGAGTGCGATGTCGAAGAACGATCGATACGTGGTCAAGCATCCGAAGGGCTGGGCCGTGAAAGGCGCTGGCGCGGAGCGGGCCAGTAGCGTCCACGAGCGGCAGGCGGATGCCGAACGGGCGGCCAAGCAGGTCGTGGAAAGGGCGGGAGGCGGCGAAGTGCGGATTCAGGGGCGTGACGGAAAGTGGCGGGATTCCGATACGGTTGCACCTGGCCATGACCCGAACCCGCCGCGCGACAAGAAGCATTAGGAAGCGGCCGCCGGACGGGGAGAACAGATATGAGCGCGCAAACTGATCGCTTCACGATCCTCTCCTTGAGTGGCGGCGGCTACCTCGGCCTTTACACGGCGTCGGTCCTCGCAGCACTCGAAGAGAGCTACGGTGCCCCTATCGCCCGCCATTTTGACCTGATCGCTGGCACATCGGTCGGCGGAATTATCGCCTTAGGTCTGGCGAATGAAGTACCCGCCCAAAACATCAAAAAAGCGTTCGAGGACGACGGCACGACGATCTTTTCCGACCGTCCGGCGCCGCAAGGTATTGCCGGCTCGCTTGTTGACCTGTGCCGCTATTGGTGGAAGCCGAAATACCGACCCGATGCCCTGAGGAACACCATCGTCCGTATCGTGGGCGCCGATACGCTCATTGGTCATTTGAAACATCCGGTCATTGTCCCGGCCGTCAACCTGACTAAGGGCGGGCCGCAGATGTTCAAGACCCCGCATCACGAGGATTTCCGCAGGGATCTGCACCTGAAGGCCGTCGATGTCGCCTTGGCGACCGCTGCGGCACCCACCTACTTTCCTATCGCCGAAGTCGGGGACGCGCTGTTCACCGACGGCGGGCTCTACGCGAACTCCCCCGACTTGCTCGCCGTACATGAGGCCGAGCATTTCTTTAAGAGACCGGCTGGCCAAGTTCGGCTGCTGAGTATCGGCACGACTACCGCGCAGTTTTCTTTTGCCCATGCGCACGGCCGAGAGCTTGGCGCCTTCGGGTGGATGCGCGAGCAGCGGCTTGTCAGCGTCATCATCGCTGCGCAGCAACATTCCGTCGACTTTATGATGAGACACCGTTTGGGCGAGCGTTACCTGCGGCTTGACGCGGTGCAGTCGAAAGAACAGGAGCGCCATCTGGCGCTCGACGTGGCAACGCCTGATGCCCAGAAAACCATCAAGGGTCTGGCGCAAGCCACTGTCCAGACCGCGCTTAACGCACCCCTCCTGAAGGAAATAATGTCAGGGCAAGCCCCAGCACCTGCTTTCTACAATCTCGATACATTGAAGGGATGATTTTATGGGTTCCGCATCATCACTTTTTTACAGCTCGAACGACAAGGAGAAGCAGACGCTGCATCGGCGGATTACGCCATCTAGCGAGCAGTTCGAGGAACAGCAGGAACGCTGGAACGCCCTAGCCGATCACCTAACGACCGACCTGCGCGAAAGGAGCGGCTATTCGATCCGCACCTGGCTTCAGGGTTCATATAAGTTCGGAACGCAGACGCGCCCTGTCCGACTTGGCGAAGAGTTCGATATCGACCTCGGCATCTATTATGTGTGGAAGGGTTCGCGCGACGACGGAGACCACGATCCCCAAACGCTGAAGGGTTTCGTCAGGGACAGTCTTGTCGCCTATGCCGCGGACAATCCGGACGACGTTCTGGAGGTCGCCCCGTCCAAGCCCCGGTGCGAGCGCATCCGGTTCAAGGGCGACTTCCATATCGACGTGCCTGCATATCATCTTGAACCTGATTTGGACGCGCGGTCGCTTGCGACCCGTGATGGCTGGGAGGACAGCGATCCGAAGGCCATCTATATCTGGTTCCGCGACTCGTTCGATGACATCGAGCGCGCCAAAGTGCGACGCCAGATCAGATATCTGAAGGCATGGGTCGCCCTCAAATTCGCTGAAACCGACCGGCCTTCGTCAATCCTTCTAACCGTCCTGATTGCGGAAGCGGCGCGGGACTTGGGCCAACTTCTGGCCGATGATGAAGCTATGCGCGATCTCGTCGAACATATCACCGAGCGCCTTGAGGACGATTGGCAAGTACCTAATCCCGTTGATCCTGATGAAAACCTGGTCCGGATGTCCTCGCAGCAGATGCAAGTCTTCACCCGTGCGCTATCTGACCTGCTGGACGTTGCCAGCCGCGCCTGCGAGGCGGAAACCGACTTCGCCGCGGCCGACATCTGGCAGGAGGCGTTCGAGCATCTGTTTCCTATGCCGGAGGGGCAGCAGGCGCTGGTCGAAATGGCAAGGTGGCTGCCGGTAAGGTCGGTGATGCCCGAGATCAGGGTTACGGCGGTTTCTCGCAACAACCCGCAGGGCGGGCGGTTCACTGACATGAACCGGATCGGACCGATACCGAAGGACTGTGACATCTATTTCGAGGTCGTGAACCCGGGACAGCTTCCAGCGAACAGCTCCGTCGCATGGATGGTGCGCAATGAGGGCGGCGAGGCCGAGAACACGAACGATCTTGGCCATTTTGCCGGGCTCGGCCTCACGGCCAATGAACGCTCGGCCTACCGCGGCACCCACTACATGGACTGCGTCGTGAAGATCGGTAGCCAGACCGTCGCCATGCGACGCGTGCCTGTCACTATCACGGGCATCGCCATGCCCCGCCGCAACCCAGCCGCCAGGCCCGACTACGTCCGCCTTCGCGGCAGAAAGTAGCAAGAATCCGATCGGCTATACCGATAGCGCCATCCTGGCTGGGTGTGCGGTAACCATACAAGGTGGACCAATCAAATAAAAACGTCTATCTCACTGAAAATAAAGATATAAGAGATCAATTGGTGCGGCAATCGGCGGTGTTTGGCGGACCAGGTGGGATTCGAACGTATACGTCGAAGTAATAGGCTGGCGCTCGGACCAACGATAAGCAATGTCGGCTTTCGGGAAGTCGCAACTGTCACTCGAACGTCGAAAATGGGGTGTGAAGCCGTCGGTCAAAACTTGCAGTGGACGCCGGCAAAGATGGTTGCGGGAGCGCGCAACCATCTTTATCGGCGCTCCCCCGCACCAAACGTAATCCTCCTAATAAAACAACTTGAACCAGATGGTTCTGCACTTTTCAGAGCTGCGGCTTAGCGTCCGTTAGACGAACTTACGTGTTGTCTTCCGTATTCGCCGCGTTGGGGGCAGAGATAGGCCAGCCTCCCTCTTGCCCACCTAGTTCCCGGTGTCGCGGCAATCAATGCATGCAGAAAATGATGCCCAGTGATTGACGCATCGCATGGGGCTGCCTAAATATGTTTGTGACTACTCACTAACTAACGGGGTGCCCCGTGCGAAAGTCAGCGGAGCTTCGCAAGGCCGAGATCGTGGCCACCGTGCTCGACCTGGCCGACCGGATCGGACCGGACCGGGTGACGACGGGGGCGGTCGCGTCGCAGATCGGCGTCACGCAGGCCGCGCTGTTCCGGCACTTCCCGACCAAGGCGGCACTCTGGCAGGCCGTTGCCGAGCATGTGGCCGAGGGGCTGGCAACGGCGTGGGAGGATGCATTGCGCCTCGGAGACACGCCGGTCGTCAGGTTGCGTGCACTGATTTCCGCACAATTCGCGCAGATCGACGCGACCCCCGCGCTGCCGATGCTGCTGTTTTCGCGTGAGTTGAATGTCACCAATGCGGAGCTGCGCGCCACCTTTCACGGCAGGCTCACGACCTTCCACGGCCTTCTGGCGATGGAGGTCAGAGCCGGCCAGAAAACCGGCGCGTTGCGCGGCGACATCGCCGCAAACGATGCGGCGGCGCTGCTGACGTCGCTCGTGCAGGGCGTGGCGATCCGCTGGGCGCTCGGCGCCCGCGATTTCGACTTGCGAGCCGAGGGGCTGCGCCTGTTCGACGCACAGTGCCGGCTTTTGGCTGCGGAAGGAGAATAGACGATGCGGCGCATCTGGCTGTCGGGTCTTCTTCTGGCGGCGGCTGTCGCTGCCGGCTTTCTGATCTTCACCGAACGTCCGCTGACGGTGGTGGTCGTTCAGCCCGAACATGATGTCGACCTTCGCATCTACGGGCTCGGCACCGTCGAGGCGCGGATACTCAGCCGTGTCGGCTTCGAGGTGGGCGCTGCCTTGGCCTCGCTGGCCGCCGATGCCGGGGACAGCGTGGCCAAGGGGCAGGAACTGGCCGTCCTTCACTCTGCCGAGCAGGAAGCGCGCGTTGCCCGCGCGGGCGCAGCGGTGACGGCCAATGAGGCCAATCTTGCCAAGGCCACCGCAGCGGTGGTGCGCGCCCATGCCGTTCTGGCCGAGCGCGAAGCGGCGAACCGCCGCCAGCAAGGGTTGGTACAGCGTGATATTGCGTCGGTCCAACGCGCCGAGGAAGCGCAACGCGACGAGGATGTGGCCCGCGCCGATCTGGCCGTGGCCGAGGCTGATGTGGCAGTGATCCGGGCGCAGGGCCTCGACGCGGCGGCGGCCCTGCGGCAGGAGGAAGCCCTTCTCGCCCACCACCGCCTGCTTGCCCCCTATGACGCGCTGGTCGTCGCCCGCCATGCCGAGCCGGGCACGGTGGTGAAGGCGGGCGATGCGATCTTCACCCTGATCGACCCGGCCACCATCTGGATCCAGGCCTATGTCGACGAGGAACGGGCCGGGCAGCTCGTCGCGGGCCAGCCGGCCACGATCCGGCTGCGGTCGCAGCCCTCGGCCGAATTCCACGGCGCCATCGCCCGCATCGGCCTCGAAAGCGACCGGGTGAACGAGGAACGCCGCGTCTGGGTGACCTGCGCCGACTGTCCGGCCGAGATGTTCCTCGGCGAACAGGCCGAGGTGCGCATCACCACCGGCACCCGCGCCAGTGCGCTGATGGTGCCGGAGGTGGCGATCACCGGCTTCGACGGGCATCGCGGCACGGTCTGGACCGTGCGGGACGGACGCCTCGCGCGGGTGGAACTGACGTTCGGCGCCCGCGACGACCGCGGCCGGGTCGAGGTCACGGGCGGCCTGCCGGACGGCGCCGCCATCGTCGCCCGCCCGCCGGCGGGCGCGGCCGAGGGCCGCCGCGCGCGCATCGGCGGGGCGACATGAACCTTGCGCTCAAGGACATCCGCCACGGGCTGTTCCGCTTCGTCCTCACCTGTTTCGGGCTGGGGCTGCTGATGACGGTCGTGCTGGCGATGATCGGCATCTACAACGGCCTCGTCTCGGACGCGCTGGCGGTGGTAAAGGCACCGGCCGCAGATGTCTGGGTGGTGGAGGCCGGCACCAAGGGACCGTTCGCGGAAGCCTCCAGCATCCCCGTCGACACGCGCGACGCGGTGGCGCGAATGCCCGGCGTGGCCGAGGCCGGTGCGGTCAACTACCAGAACGTCGAAGCGCCTCATGCCGGGCGCACACTGCGACTCTATGTCGTCGGCTACGATCCGGGCCGCCCGGGCGGGCCGCAGGCGATCGCCGAGGGGCGCGGCATCGGCGCGGGCCATTTCGAACTGGTGGCCGACCGCAAGACCGGCCTGCTGCCCGGCGAGACGATCCGGCTCGGGCGCGACCGCTTTACCGTGGTCGGGCTGGTCGAAGGGGCTATGAACTCGGGCGGGGATCCGGCGGTCTATGTGACGCTGGCCGACGCGATGGCGCTTCAGACTGAACTCGACCCCGCCGCCCAGCGGGTGCAGGCCGCGCGCGGGGCTGTCTCTGTCAAGTCCGCATCGGTCGCCGCCATAATTGCCCGCATGTCGCCGGGCGCCGATGTCGATCTGCTGACCGCGACCGTGCGCCAATGGAAGCACCTCGCCGCCATGACCCAGGCCGAACAGGAGGAACTGCTGCTCGCCTCGGTGGTCGACAAGGCGCGCCGCCAGATCGGGCTGTTCCTCGGCATCCTTCTCTCCGTCAGCGCCGTGGTGATCGCCCTCATCATCTACACGATGACCATGGAGAAGCTGAAGCAGATCGCCACGCTGAAGCTGATCGGCGCGCCCGACCGCACCATCATCGCGCTGATCGTGCAGCAGGCGCTGATCCTCGGCGCCTCAGGCTGGGGGATCGGCCTGATGCTGATCCTTACGGTGAAGGACTATTTTCCCCGTCGCGTGGTGCTGGAGCCGTTCAACGTCATGGTCCTTGCCGGCATCATCGCCGCCGTCTGTCTTCTATCCTCGGCGCTCGGCGTGCGGGCGGCGATGAAGGTCGACCCGGCCACAGCGCTCGGGAGCTGACCGACATGGCGCTCGGCGACATCCTCATCGAGGTCTCGAACGTAGCCAAGCATTTCGGCGAGGGCGAAACCCGCGTCGATGCCCTGCGCGCGGTCGATCTGACCGTGCGGGCCGGCGAGGTGATCGCACTGCTCGGTCCGTCCGGTTCGGGCAAGACGACGCTGCTCAACATCATTGGCTGCATCCTCGCCCCATCGGCGGGACGAGTGGTGCTGGACGGCGAGCCGGTCTTCGACGGCAAATGGCTGCGGCGCGACCTGAGGCGGCTGCGTCTCGACAAGATCGGCTTCATCTTCCAGAGTCACAACCTGCTGCCCTTCCTGACGGCGCAGGAGAATGTCGCGGTCGTGCTCGATCTTGCCGGCCTGGCCGCCGAGGAAGGCCGGACGCGGGCGCGCGAACTCCTGGACTATCTCGAAGTCGGCCACCGCGCGATGGTCAAGCCGGCGCTGCTGTCGGGCGGCGAAGCGCAGCGTGTGGCGATTGCCCGCGCGCTGGCCAACCGCCCCCGCATTATCCTTGCCGACGAACCCACCGCAGCCCTCGACGGCGCCCGCGCCGGGCTGGTGATGGACCTCATGCGCAAGCTCGCGGTCGAGCAGGAAGCCTGCATCGTGACCGTCACCCATGACGAAAAGATCTTCGACCGTTTCGACCGCCTGATCCACCTGCGCGACGGCCATCTGGTCAGCACATGACGGGCAGGATTCAGGAGGCAGACATGACCACAAGACCCCGCACGCCGATCCTCGCCCTTGAAAAGGTATAACCAAGATGCAGCCGACATCCTATTCCAGAACCCAGATCGCCCTGCACTGGACGATTGCGGCCCTCGTTTTTTTCCAGATCCTCATGCATGACGGCATCGTCAAGGTATGGGACGGGCGGATGGAGGGCACGCTCCCGAACCAGCCGACAATCAATCCCCATGCCATTGCCGGCGCGCTGATCCTCGTGCTGGTCCTGTGGCGGCTGGTGCTGCGCCGTCGGCGCGGCGTCCCCGGCCTGCCGGAAGGCGAGCACCCGGCCCTGAAAGTTCTGGCCACGGGCATGCATGCGGCTCTCAACCTCCTGCTGATCCTGATGGCGCTTTCGGGAATGGCGGCGTGGATTTCCGGCGTCGAGGCGATCGGCGAAGCCCACTCCATCGCGCGGCTGGCGCTGGTTCCGCTGGTCCTCCTGCATGTCCTCGCCGCACTTTACCATCATTTCTGGCTCAAGACCGATGTGCTGCGGCGCATGCTTGGCCGGGCCTGAGGCGGGGTCCGTTCCGCGCGCCGCAACCCGCAACCCATGGCAGGCCGGGCCACACCCGCCCGGACGCTCCCCAAACCCCGAACTTCGGAGGCAGACATGACGAGACGACCGCGCAGCCAGACCGTTGCCGCCGCCGTCGCGGTAATCTTCGGCCTGCTGACCATCGTTTCGGGCGGCAGGGCGCTGTTCGGCGGCGTCGATATGGGCGCAGTGGTGCCATTCGTGCTGTGGTTCAACTTCTTCGCGGGCTTTGCCTATGTCCTGGCCGGGATCGGCCTGTGGCGCGGCGCGGGCTGGGCGCCGATGCTGGCGATTGCCATTGCCACGGCCACGGTGGCCGTCTTCGCTGCCTTCCTGTGGCATGTCGGTGCCGGCGGCGCATGGGAAGCACGCACCATGGGCGCGATGATCCTGCGCAGCGCCATCTGGATAGCCGTCGCGGCCTTTGCATTTCGGTGCCATAAGCCATCCGATTGATACTCACCCAGCCAGCGATGGCGGCTGCCAGCCGCGACCTCGCCAGCCAGGAGCCTGACATGAAGCGTTTTCCACCTGTTGACCTGTCACTGACCCTTTCGCTCGTCACCGTGCTCGGCATGGCAATGGCGGCGGCCGGCAGGTGGCTGCCAAGCGGAGCTTTCGACGCTCTGGAGCTGCCGGGACTGGTGCTGGTCTATCTGGCTGGCGGCCTGCCCACCGGCTGGCGCGCGCTGTCGGAACTGTGGCGCGCGCGCGTGCTTGACATCGACCTGTTGATGATCGTCGCGGCAATCGCCGCCGCAATCGTCGGCGCCCCGTTCGAGGGTGCGGTACTGCTGACGCTGTTCAGCATCTCGACCACGCTGGAGGAACGCGCGCTTGGCCGCGCCCGCCGCGCCATCGAGGCCCTGATGGCGCTGCGCCCCGAGACCGCCTTGCGCAAGACCGCCAACGGCGCTGTCGAGGAAGTTCCCGCCGAGGTGCTGACCGTCGGCGATGTAGTGGTGCTGCGCCCCGGCGCCCGGGTGCCCAGTGATGGCGTGGTCGTCACCGGGCGCGGCGGCATCGACGAGGCCAATATCACCGGCGAATCCATGCCGGTGTCGAAAGAGGCCGGTGCGCAGGTGTTCGAGGCCACGATCAATCTGGACGGCGTGCTGGAGGTTGAGGTCACGCGCAGCGTCAGCGACAGCACCATCGCCCGCATGATCCGGCTGGTAACCGAGGCACAGGCCGCCCGCGCGCCCTCCGAACGGTTCAGCGAATGGTTCGGACAACGCTACACGGTCGCGGTGCTGGCGGGTGCGGTGATCGCCTTTGCCACGTTCTGGTGGCTGGGCGGCGACTGGGAACTGGCGCTTTACCGCGCCGCCACGCTGCTGGTCGCCGCCAGCCCCTGCGCCATCGTCATTTCCGTCCCCGCCGCGATCCTGTCGGCCCTTTCGGCGGCGGCGCGGGGCGGTGTTCTGTTCAAGGGCGGCGGCGCGCTGGAGACGCTGGCCGAGGTCGATATCTTCGCCTTCGACAAGACCGGCACCCTGACCACCGGCCGCGCCGAGATGACGGAAATCGTCGCTCTGGATGGCGACGAGGCCGGGTTCCTGTCGCTGCTGGCGGGGCTGGAGGCGCATTCCGAGCACCATATCGCCGCCGCGATCCGCCGTGAGGTCGCCAGCCGCGGGCTTGATCCGGCGCAGGTGGCCGATGTGAACGCCCGGCCAGGCATCGGCATCGAAGGGTCCGATGCGCTTGGCCCGGTTTGGGCGGGCAATGCCTATCTTGCCGAGGACATGAAGGCCGCAACGGATCACCCCGCGTTGCAGGCGCTGGCGGATGGCGCCAATACGGTCGTCTATCTGGGTCGCGGCGCCACCGTGCTGGGCGCCGTCAGCGTGGCGGATGAGGCACGGGCCAGTTCCGCCGGGGCGATCGCGGCCCTGCGCGACAGTGGTGTCCGCCGCATCGTCATGATGACCGGGGATCGCAGGTCGGTGGCGCTGCGCATCGGCGCCCGGCTTGGGCTGGGGCCCGAGGAGACTCACGCCGAAATGCTGCCACAGGACAAGGTTCGCGCGGTTGGCGAACTGGCCGCAACCGGCCGCGTCGCCTTTGTCGGCGACGGCGTGAACGACGCCGCGGCGCTGGCCCGCGCCGATGTTGGCATCGCCATGGGCGCGGCCGGGTCCGAGGTGGCGCTTCAGGCCGCCGATGTGGCGCTGCTGTCCGAGGATATGGAGCGGCTTGCGGACGCGCACCGCCTGTCGCGCCGAACGTCAAGGGTGATCCGGCAGAACCTGACCTTCGCCATCGGCGCCATGGTGGTTCTGGTCATCGGCGGGCTGTTCTTCGATCTGCCGTTGCCGCTGGTGGTGATTGGCCATGAAGGCGGCACCGTGCTGGTGGTGCTGAACGGGCTGCGGTTGCTGTCGGACCCGATCCGCCGGCCGAAGGCGTCTGTTGCCGGACAGGCGCTGACGGGTGTCGCGCAGCCCACCTGAACCGTGGGGATGCGCTCACCCCCGAAAGACGCGCAGATGCGGAAACGCGCCCTTTTCCAGATAGGCTTCCTCCTCGGGCGTCGATCTGCGGCCAAGGATGGCGTTGCGGTGCGGGTGGCGGCCAAAGCTGGCGATGATGCGGCGCACCTGCCCCGCTTGATCGACGAGCGAGGCATAGAGCGGCCGCAACGGCGCCGGCGCGCGGGCGGCGATGTCGCGGCGCAGGGCGATCAGCCGGTCGATGCGGGCCAGATGGTCCGACCCCTCTGCATGGCCCAGGGGCTGGGTGAAGGCGATCTGGAACCACGGCAGGCCAAGTGCCGCCCAGTCTCCGTTTTCCAACCCTTCTAGCGCCTGCGCCAATGCCGCCGGGTCTTGCGCCCAAGCCCGCGGGCTGCCCCGCCACAGCGAGCGCGGGAACTGGTCCAGCACCACGATCAGCGCCAGCCGGCTCTCGGGCGTCCCTGCCCAATGATCCAGCGCTCCCGCCGCGCCGCGTTCGGTCAGCGGGCCAAAGCGCGCCGCAATCGTACCGTCCGCGCCGCCATGCATCCGCCAGCGCCATAGCTCGGCATGGCGGGCGGTGTCGATATCCAGCGCCCGGCCCTCGGGGAACCAGAAATCCAGAACCTCGCCGATCTGTCTGGCATCATTGCTATCGGTCATGTCATCCCCCATGAAAACGCCCCCGCGCCATGGGCACGGGAGCGGAATTGTTGATGAGGCACACGCGCCTAGGCGGTCGCGGGCACCGCTGCCGGCACAGGTCGGCGCCCGCCGGGCCCGCGCGGGACGCGCAGCAGGCGCATGGCGTTGGCGATCACCACCAGTACCGAAAGCTGATGGATCAGCATGCCCTCGGCCATATGCACATCGCCGTTGAACACGCCCGCCAGCAGCCCGGCCACCGTCAAGAGCGCAATGACAAGGTTCTGGCGCATGTTGCGCAACGTCGCGCGCGAGATCGCCGTGGCCTCGGCCAGCATGTCCAGATCGTTAGCCATCAGCGCGATGTTGGCGGTCTCGATCGCCACGTCGGACCCCGCAGCACCCGTGGCGATCAAGGTATCGGCGGCGGTCAGCTCGGGAGGTCGTTGATGCCGTCGCCGATCATGGCGACTTGGTGCCCTCGGCCTGAAACCGAGGGATAAGGTGGAGCTTGTCGTCGGGCAGACGAGCGGCGGGAACCTGTAGCTGCTCGCGGTTAGCCTGGTGATGTGCCGGATTCCAATGTCATGAAGCCGGGCGATGGCCGGCGGCCGAGGGGCACAATTGATCGAAAGGCACAAGATTCCCGCGATGCACCCATCGAGAGGAACGATCACCAGCGTATGCCCACGCTCCGGAAGCGCGGCCAATGCCAACGCCGAGGCATCGTCAAAGGCGATGCCAGGTTCGAGTAGTCTTCACGATTTCGCGACAAATGCGTGGCAAGTTCCACTCTTGACCTGCGTCAACGAGTCTGAATCCTTCCTGCGATACACGAAAGCACAGTGGCCACTATAGAAAGAACTCGCCGCGATGCAGCACATCAAGCTCACCTTCTGGGGCGCTCTGGCACTGTTGACCGTTTTGTGGCTGGTCGCGGAGCCCACGGTATTCCAACCGGCCAATTTCTTCGTGCTTCGGGGAACGATGGTCCAGTACACTGGCATCATCGCCATGGCTGCAATGAGCGTTGCCATGATCTTGGCGCTGCGGCCGCGCTGGCCGGAACGGTGGTTCGGCGGGCTGGACAAAATGTACCGGCTGCACAAATGGCTGGGCATAGCGGCTCTCGTCATTTCGGTGATCCATTGGCTGTGGAGCCAAGGGCCGAAATGGGCGGTGGGCTGGGGCGTGATCGCGCCGCCGGTGCGCGGTGAGAGGCCGTCCCTGGAAAATCCGATCGAGCAGTTTCTCATGAGCCAGCGCGGGACGGCGGAGGGTCTAGGCGAATGGGCGTTCTATGCTGCTGTGCTGCTGATCGCGCTGGCGCTCATCAAATACTTCCCCTACCGGCCGTTCTATAAAACGCACCGCTTGTTGGCCGTCGTCTACCTGATACTCGTGTTCCATGCCGTGGTGCTGACCACGTTCAGCTACTGGACGTCGCCAATCGGCGCGGTGATGGCGCTGCTTCTTGCGGCAGGTACTTATGCGGCGGTCGTAGTCTTGCTACGCCTCGTCGGTGCGGGGCGGCAGGTTCGGGGCAGGATCGCCTCGCTCCATTACTATCCGGGTGTGAAGGCTCTCGAGACAGAGATCGAGGTGCAACAGGGCTGGCCCGGCCACAAGCCTGGCCAGTTTGCCTTCGCCCTGTCCGACCGTACCGAAGGGGCTCATCCCTACACGATCGCCTCTGCCTGGAACGAAAAGGATCCACGCATCACCTTCGTGACCAAGGAACTCGGCGACCACACCAGCCGTCTGCGCGAGAAGCTGAACGTGGGCCAGGAGGTCAGGATCGAAGGGCCGTATGGCTGTTTCGACTTCGACAACGGTCAGCCCCGGCAGATCTGGATCGGCGGCGGCATCGGCATCACGCCGTTCATCGCCGGCATGAAGCATCTGACGCAAGAACGGCGCGTGCATCTGGTCCAGCCTCATCCCGTAATCGACTTGTTTCACACGACCGCCGACTATGACGAGAAGGCCATCGCCAAGCTGACGGCGGATGCGAAATCGGCGGGCGTCCGTCTGCATGTCCTGGTTGATTCCCGCGACGGCCTACTGACCGGCGAGCGTATTCGTGCGGCTGTGCCGGATTGGCGCGACGCCAGCATTTGGTTCTGCGGTCCGACGGGGTTCGGTGAGGCGCTGCGGCGGGATTTTGCCGCGCAGGGACTGCCAGTCGCGAAGCGGTTCCATCACGAGCTATTCGCCATGAGGTAAGTTTGATCTCTAGGCCATGCAATAGAGCGCAGCGGCCCGGATTCCGCGTCGCGACCTGATGCGTAAGTCTGTCGCACAAGCTTTGACTTTTGCATCGGGCTTTTGCGACAGGATTTCCAAGAAAAATGCCGGCGATTCTGTCGCGAAACTTGGGCAGACCATCCTAAAACCTTTGAAGGGATTCCTGCTGCGGTTGGCGCATAATAGAATCAGCTTATAACCACGTGCCGAAGAGTTTTAAGACATTCTCCTCCTCAAGTTGAGCGACGCAGGACAAACAGGGGAGCTCGACACTGCACAGGGCGATTCTGGTCATGTCTAGTTCACCGCAGCTACCTCATTATTGCCTGCCGATTCAATATGTTCTGTCCTCTCAGGATCAACATTATTCAAATCGGCACGGAGACCTTGCATGAATACACAGGCGCAGGACTGGGACGATCTGCGATTGTTTCTTGCCGTAGCCCGAGCGGGATCGCTTTCGGGCGCGGCACGGGTGCTTGGCGTGACCCATTCAACCGTTTTTCGTCGCATCGGCGCTTTCGAGCAGCGGATGGGTGTACGACTTTTTGACCGGCTGCCCGGCGGCTATGCCCTGACGGCCGCCGGCGAAGAGATGCGCGATTCTGTCACCTGCATCGAGGAGGAGGTTGCGGCGCTGGCGCTGAAGGTCACCGGGCAGGATCAGCGGCCAAGCGGGATGATCCGTATCACCGCGACCGACCTGTTGGCCGTCGGGGTTCTTCCGCGGCATATCGCGGCGTTCCGGGCGGAATGGCCGGGGATCGAGATCGAGGTGGTCGTAGCCGATACCGTGCTCGACCTGACACGGCGCGAAGCCGATGTCGCGTTGCGGCTTGGCAATCCGGGGCAGGAAACACTGGTCGGACGGCGGGTCGGGCGGTTGGCCTTCGCTATCTATGCAGCGCCCGGCCTTCATGCGCGAGGGCTGAGCGACCCGGCCGATGGCGACTGGATCAGCTACGGCGCGGCCCATGGTCCGCTCAGCCGCAGTCTGGCGCGCTGGTGGCCGCAAATGCGGCAGGTTTACCGGACGAACTCGATCATCGCCGCCCATGCCGCGGCGCAAGCGGGGATCGGTGTTGCAGCCCTGCCCTGCGTGGTTGCCGATTGCGACCCCGCACTGATTCGCGCCGCCGCATTGCCCGAGGATTTCATGCTGGATCTCTGGGTGCTGACCCATGAAGACCTGCGCCACACCGCGCGCATTCGCATCTTCGTGGATTTCATGGCCGCAGCCCTGGCCGCCGATGCCGATCTGCTGGAGGGGCGCTGCCCATGCAAGGCGATACCGGCAGGGGCATGACGCCTCTGCCGGTCCGGCCCCTTTCTGACTTGCGCAAATAGGCCTCAGTTGAAATTCTGCCAGCCCGGATGCTCGAAATGCTCGCCATAGGCGTTCAACGCCTGAACAATCGTCACCGCGCCAGTCTCGACCTCGCCGGCTTCCAATGCCGAGATACCGGTCATCACCTCCCCGAGGACGATATGGAACTGCTCGTCCACCTCGGGTTCCAGCACACAGTTCTCGACCATGAAATCGACCTGCTTCTGGACATCGGCAGCGACCCCTTTCGCAACCTCGGCCGGCAGGGTGCCGTTGTGGATCGCGTCCAGGTTCGCGGCCATGGTTCCGTGAATCGCGGTCATGCCGGTGATCATGTTTTGATCGCCCTGCCATTTGACGCCATCGTTCAGCGTGATCTTGATGGCCCCCGCGCCATGGCCGTCATGTCCCTGGGATTGCGCGGCAGCAATGCCGGATGGCCCCAGCGCAAGGGCGAGAGCGACAGCGACGGTGGTGAAAGATTTTACAGTCCGCACGGTGATCTCCTGTATCTGCTAAGTGGTTCTGGCCGCGGCCGGCATCGACAGAAGCGCCGGGCTTGGGATAGACATAGGCTGTCCGTTCTCGCACGAGAATTGACGAAACCTGCAAAGACCTGTTGCACGAATGGACAGACCTCAGGCACGAACCAGTCCCTCGCGGCCTGCCGCCGATACCATCGGGCTGTCGAACAGCGCCCCGACGGCATGGGCCCGGATGCCGCCTGCCTCGCGCATGAGAAACAGAGCATCGAGGGAAAGGCGTGCAGCGAGTTCGCCGCCAGCCTGCGGACCCTGCACCATCAGCGCGGTTGCCCAGGCATCGGCTTCGGCGCAGCTGCTCGTGACGACCGTGACCGAGGCCGGCGACGACCGCAGCGGGCCGCCCGTCGCCGGGTCCATCGTATGCGACAGGCGCTGGCCCTGAACGGTGATATGATGCCGGTAATCGCCCGAGGTGGCGACGGCGGCATCTTGCAGCATCAGGACCGAGTGGGGCGCGCGGCGTTCGGGATCGGGCGCCTCGACGGCAACGGTCCAGGGCATGCCGTCGGGCCGCAGCCCGGAGGCCCGCATCTCGCCGTCGATGCCAACAAGGAACCCGGTGATGCCGAAGCCCTGCAACATTTCGGCCAACCTGTCGACGCCGTACCCCTTGGCGATGCCATTCAGGTCGAGCGTGATGGGTGCATGTTTTCGCGCCAACCCGGCCGTGCGGTCGATCTCCAGCACCTCATGCGCGGGCGGGCGCGTGGTTACCATGGTCGCACGGATAGCTCCGGCATCGGCCTCCTCGGGGCCGAAACCCCAGGCGCGCACCGCATCGCCCATGCCGATGTTGAAAGCACCGCCCGATACAGCCCCGATCCGCAGCCCGAGGTTCAGCACCTCGGCCAAGCCGGCAGGAACGGCCACCCAGGCGCCTGCGGGCGCCCGGTTTAGGCGCATTAAGTCGCTGTCGGGTTGCCATGTCGACATCGCGGCATCGACCTCCGTCACGACCGCTTGCAGGGCAGCCTGCACCGGGGCGGGGTCCAGCCCGGCATCGGCGTGGAAAAGCGCCGACCAGCGCGTGCCCATGGTCGGGCCGTTCAGTGCGTGGCGGCCCGGGTCAGTAGATATCTTCGGCATAGCGCCCCTCCGCTTTCAGCGCGAGCGGGGTAAGGCCCGTCGGCGCGAGGATGTCGGTCAGCGCATCGGCCACACCCGAGGCCATGTCGCGCCCGCCGCAAACCATGATGCGCGCCCCTTCTTGCACCAGCCGGATCAGTTCAGCGCTCTCGGCCCGCAGCGAGTGCTGGACATAGCGCGGCTTTGCCCCGCGCGAGTTCGCGGTGGTCAATCGCGCCAGACGGCCATCGACCTGCCAGCCGGCCAGATCGTCGCGATACAGGAAATCGCTGTCGGGGTGGCGCATCCCGAAGGCCAGATGGATGGGCCGCTTGCTGCTGTTGCCCCGGATGAAGCCCGCAAGCGGGCCGATGCCGGTGCCGGCGCCGATCAGGATCAGCGGCGAGCGTCCTGCTGCGGCATGGAAAGCCGGATTATGCCGGACCAAGGCGCGGATCGCCTGGCCCGGCTCCAGCGCCAGAAGCTGACCCGAGCAGAGGCCGCCGGGATGCTTGCGCACCACGATCTCGACGAACCCGTCGCGCCGTCCGGACGCCAGCGAGTAGAAGCGCGGCAGGTCCGCACCCTCGGGCAGAACGCCGAGGAGATCGCCGGCCTGAAACCGGCCAAACCCCCGACCTGTCAGCCGTTGCAAAAACGTCGCCTCGGGTAGGGCAAAGCGCAGGATCGTGGTCGGCGCCTGCACCTCCGCCCCGTAATCACGGCGCGAGATCAGGGTGAGCCGCCCCGTCACCGGCGGGGTTGGCACATGTTCGAGCGTAAGCTCGATCCCCAGCGCCGCCCCCAGGGCGCGGCCCCAGCGGGCGAAATCCTGCGGCGACTGGCGATCGACCGTGTCGAAGGGCATCAATTGCGCCCAGCCTTTGGCAGCAGCCCGACTCGCGACTTCATCGGCGAACGCGCAGAACGCGGGAAAGCTGCGATCGCCGAAACCAAGCACGGCAAGCGGGGCCTCAGGGACAGATTCCAGCGCCGCGAGGCGTTCAATGAACCCCTTCGCCGTGGCGGGAGCCTGTCCCTCGCCCCAGGTGGCGGCGAGAATGACGAACCGTTCGGCCTGCGGATAGCGCGCCGGCTCGAAACCGGACATTGGCGCGACATGAACATGCTGGCCCGCCGTGGTCAGCGCATGTTGGAGCGTCGCAGCGAAACCCCAGGTGCTGCCGCCCTCCGAGCCCACCAGCAGGATGGTCGCAGCGCCTTTTGCAGGATGATTGCCACGGAGACGCGGTCTTGACCGCCGCCCCGCGAACCAGAGCACAAGACCACTCACCCCCATTGCCGGCACGCCGAGCGCCAGCACACCCAGCACGAGGCCGAGAGATGCGGCCCCCTGCCCGGTATGCAGCATGTAGATGGTTTCAGATATCCGTTCCCACATCGTCAGCTCGGCCCAGGCCAGAAGCTCACCCGTCCCCTGATCGAGATAGCCGGTGCCGCGATCCGTCTTCAGAGTGAAGGCGTCCGTGGCGTCGCCAGGATAGGGAAAGCTCAGCTCGCGCAATTCCGTGACAGCAATCACGGAGAGCGGCTCCATCGCAGCAAGCAAGACCCCGGTGCTGCCGCTGACCTCAGTCGGAAAGGTCGGCGGTGCGGCTCCATCCGGCAGAAGATCGAAGGTCGAGGCGGCCATCCACAGTGCAGTCGCCGAGGACAAAACCAGCCCCGTGACCGCCACGCGGGCGATCCCGGTATGGATGCGGCTCGACGCCGGCCCGCGCAAAGGGGCGAACCAACGCCGCCAGCCGCCCATGCGCCGCGCGACTAGCATCGCGCCGGAGGCCGACAGGATCAGCATCGCCACGGCGCCAATGGCCATGGCGATACGACCGGCATCGCCTAGGAATAGCGAACGGTGAAGGTTGGTCAACCAGCGTTTGACCGGATCGGGATCGGCGCTGGCGATACCCTTGCCGGTCGCCGGGTCGATTACCGCGGCGCCGGGCGTGCCGTCGTCGAACCAGAACGCGGTGATCCGGCCCGACGGCGCGCGCCGGATCTGCTCCACCCCCGGATAGGCAGCCAGGATACGTCCTGCGAGATCGGCGACGGTCAGCCCGGCCTCGGCCTGCGGCGTGGAAAGCCGCTCGGCCGCGGGAAAGACCGAGAGCGCCGCGCCGCTCAACGCAAGGGCCATGACGAGAATGAGGGCCAGCAGACCCGGCCAGCGATGCAGCGTGCGGATCATGGCGTTGCCTCACATGTCGTAGCGGAGGCTGGCGACATACCTGCGGCCGGGCGCAGGCTTTCCCGCTCCTGCCGTCGTCAGCGGCACGGCGATGTCGTTCGGGCTGTCGCGCATGTCCTCCACGGCGGCGTCGACATGCAGCGTATAGCCCGCATCGAACAGCGCATCGGCAAGGTCGAGGGTGATTTCGAGTGACCGGCCCGCGCCGACACTGGCGCCGGTGATGCCGTCGACCTGCGCCAGGTCGCCGCCGGTGGCGCGATACCAGTCGCTGAGATGTTCGTAATACTTCGACTTGCCGCCGGCCATCCACAGGGTTCCGGCATACGCCCCCTGCGCATCGGTGACGTAGAGGACGAGATAGGCACCATCGCCACCGTACGTGTTCAGGGTGGTGGTGAGGGTAACCGGCCGGGCCATGGCAAGGCTGGGCGCCACCAAGGCCGAAGTCAGCGCGAGTGCTGCAAGGATGGATTTCATGACTCTGCTCTCTTCTGCCTGATATATCAGTTCACCCGCACAACGGGCGGGGTGCCGTTCTGGAACAGCGGATTGGAGGGGGGTGCCGACGGAGCGACGGTGGGTGCATTGCCGCGATCCCGCTCGCGGATCTGCTGACCATCCCTGTGGCGCAATTTGACGACCTGCAACGTCGCGGGATCCAGTTTGGCCTTGATGCGACGGCCCTGGGCATCGCGTCCCTTGACCTCCCAGCAGCCGTCGTCCGCCTCGATCTTCTCAACATGCCAACCGAGGCCGGTTACCGCCTGCATTACCGCTTCGCGTGGTTGCCAGGCCCCGTGCCCCACATGGCAGTCGTCACCTGCCATCGCCCCCGCCGCAGGCAATACCGCGAGAGCGGCTACGGCGATCAATAGAGTTTTCATGGTTCGAATGTCCTTTACGATCATCTCGGGGGCACTTTCCCGGCTATGGCCGAGGCGAACGCCCGTGTGGAAAGAGGTCCACCTCGATGATGAGGTGGACCCTTGCAGCCATCAGTTGCGCTTCTCGGGCTTGGTGCCGTCGCTCCAGCGTTTGACCTTGCCGTCGATCACCTCGAGCGTTCCGGGATCGACGGTCATCTTCAGGCTGTTGCCGCCCTGGTCGATGACGTTCAGTTCGTAGCAGCCGTCGTCGAGTTCCATTTTCGAGATGGTCCAACCGAACTCGTCGGTCACTTGAATGAGAGCTTCCCACGATTGCATGTTCTCGGTCGGCACGTTGCATTTCTCACCAGCGAACGCGGCCCCGGCGGGGATCGCGAGGGCCAATGCGGTGGCGGTCAGGATGGTTTTCATGGCTATGCTCCTCAGCCTTGGTTGCCTGATGAAACCAATCTGGAGGGGGCGGCTGACGTGATCCTGATCGCCGCGGAAAACCTGCGTCAGCTTCTCGTCAGCCTGCCGCGACGAACCGCAGCGGTTGCACAAAACAAACAGGTCCCGCCAAACAGGCGGGGCCAGAACAGCGGGAATACGTAACGATCAGGTCACGTCATTTGTGCCGGGAGGGCGCTTTCGGCCCGTGACCATGGCACGGGGCAGGTTCTCCCGATGGCGCCATGAGGTGACGGCCACACCCCCAACATGCAAGGCCACGAGAACCAGAGCCATGTTGGCCAGCATTTCATGCACCTCCTTCAAGGTCTTATCCCCTCTGACTTCCCGGTTTCCGTGCTCGCCCGCAACCGTCACGGCCCGGGCTTCCTCGATCGATTGTTCGAGCAGCCAGCCGCTCAGCGCGGTGCCGGAAAGCGTGACCATGAGTGCCACGATCATCGCGGCGCCGGCCGGGTTGTGCCCGAGATGGCGTCGCTCGCGCCCGTGCAGCATGTCCCCGAGATAGGCCAGCGTCGCGGCGGGGCCACGCACGAATTGCGTGAAACGGGCATGGCGGCTGCCAACGAAACCCCAGATCAGGCGAAGGGCAAGCAACGCCGCCACCGCGTAACCGGCCGCCTCGTGAAGCGGCTGCACCTCGTCCGCCGCGAGCCATGCCACTGCAAAGGCGGCAACCAGACCCCAGTGAGAGCTGCGCACCAACGGATCCCAGACCAGCACCGTGCGCGTAGTATCGGCGACGTCCTGAATGCCGTCACCCTTCATCATCTCAGTCATGTTTGTGCTCTCTGCCCTCACGGGAGCGCCGATCATCTCCGTCCTTGTATTCGATCTCGATCACCTGAAGCGTGCCGGGATCGACCGTCACCTCGATGCGGCGTCCTTCCCGGTCTGTGCCTTTTATCTCGTAGCAGCCGTCGTCGATTTTGATGCGCCGCACCACCCATCCGTTTTCTTCCGCGAGCCGCACTACCGCGCTTCTTGGCTGCCAATCTGCCAGCGGCACGGCACAGTCGTCGCCGGCAAGTGCAGCCCCGGACGGAAGGGCCGCGAGAAAGGTCAGAATTGTCAGCGATCTCTTCATGGACCACACTCCGTATAACGGCCATTGGATGACATTCTGCGCCACGAACCTGACGGGATGCTGAAGCCCGGGGCGTCCCGCCATCAGCTTTGCGTCAGCCTGGATCGCCATAATGGCCAGAGGCAAACGAGTAGGAAGATCATGCGGATCCTGCTGATCGAGGATGATACCGTTCTGGGTGCCGCCGTGCGGGACCAGATCGCCGCGGGTGGCCAGTCGGTGGATTGGGTCACGCGTCTGGACGCGGCCGGCGATGCGATGGCCGGCACCGGCTATGATCTGGTATTGCTGGACCTCATGCTGCCCGACGGACGCGGCATCACCTTCCTTCGGTCGCTGCGCACCAGCGGCGACGTGACGCCGGTGATCATCCTGACCGCGCTGGACCAGATTTCGGACCGGATCGAAGGTTTGAACGCCGGTGCCGACGACTATCTGGTGAAGCCCTTCGATCTGGCCGAGCTTTCCGCGCGGATCGGCTCGGTCGCGCGGCGCTATAGCGGCAATCCCAACCCGATCATCGTCCACGGCGCGCTTGCCGTCGACCTTGCCTCGCGCAGCATCCGCCGCGACGGCCGGCCGGTGCAGCTCACCGCACGTGAATGGGCACTGTTCGAGGCGTTCCTCACCCGCCCGGGGCATCTTCTGTCCAAGGCACAGCTTGAGGAAAAGCTTTATGCCTTCGATACGGAGGTGGAAAGCAACACCATCGAGGTCCATGTCAGCCGGCTGCGTAAGAAGCTGGGCGCCGAGGTGATCGAGACCGAGCGCGGGTTGGGCTACCGGCTAGGTTCGCCATGACGATGCCACGCAGCCTTCAGATGCGGTTGGGGGTGTCGCTGGGTATCCTTCTGACGCTTCTGTGGATCGCGGCCGCCGCCGTCACGGCGGTCATGCTGCGGCACGAGATGGACAGGATCTTCGACTCGTCGCTACAGGAGGCGGCGCAGCGCCTGCTGCCGCTGGCCGCTGTCGAGATCGTCGGACGTGAGGAGGAAGGTGTGACACAACACCTTGCCGACCTGCGCGACCACGACGAATTCCTCACCTATATCGTGCGCGATGACGAAGGGCGAATTCTTCTGCAATCGCATGAGGCCGATCCCGCCATCTTCCCTGAATGGGACGGGCCGGGCTTTCGCACGACCGCAACCCATCGCCTGTATGGCGAGGACGCCCTCCAAGGCACGATCCGCCTCACGGTCGCCGAGCCGCTTGCCCATCGCGCGGCGGCGGCACGCGATGTCTGGGCGGGCCTGGGGTTGCCGTTGCTGGTATTCATCCCTGCCGCACTGTTGGCGATCGTATTGACTGTCCGCTCGGGTCTGGCCCCGTTGCGCCGCTACCGCGACCGGCTGGCCGCGCGTTCGCCGCGCGACCTCGCCCCCGTCGCCTGCGACGATCTTCCCGTCGAGGCCGCCCCGGTGGGGGCGGCGATCAATGTGCTTCTGGCGCAACTCAAATCCACATTCGAGGCCGAACGCACCTTCGCCGCCAACGCAGCGCATGAATTGCGAACACCGCTCGCAGGCGCAATCGCGCAGGCCCAGCGGATACAGGTAGAAACGAAAGATACCGGTGCCGGCCACAGGGCCGCCGAGATCGAGGCTTCTCTGAAGCGGCTGGCCCGGATCGCGGAACGGCTTCTGCAACTGGCCCGAGCAGAAGGCGGGCGGTTACGGCTCGATCACCTATCCGATCTTCGCATCACCGCCCGTCTGGTCGTGGACGATATCGAGAGGACAGCACCGAACCGGATCGCGCTCGCCCTGCCGGAGCACCCGGTAATGTCCGACCTCGACCCCGATGCGTTTGGCATCATCGGCCGCAACCTCATTGAGAACGCCCTGCGGCACGGCGCATCTGACAAACCGATCACGGTAAGCCTCAGTGAGGACGGCACGTTCCGCGTCGCCAATGACGGCCCCGTCGTGCCCGCCGAGGCGCTTGGCCGGCTGACCCGTCGTTTCGAGAGGGGGGCAGCCAAAACGGAAGGTAGCGGGCTTGGCCTTGCCATCGTCGCCGGCATTGCGGACCGGATTTCGTCAAAGCTCACCTTGCAATCGCCGAGGCCGGGAAGCTCGTCCGGCTTTGAGGCGATCGTGGTTCTCCCGATAGCTTCACGGAAGCTGAGCAAGGCTGCCGGCGCCCGATAGTCGCGACAATCGGACCAACCTTCGGCCGGCCGTTCGCAGCCCGGCTGGATGCTTGCTTTACATGACTGAGGCGCCTTGGTGAGTTGAAGGTGAGGTTGCCTGGGGATTGATACTAGTGAGTGATAACTTCTATTATGCGTCGGTATGGTTTTCGACCTCACGAAAGGTGCCGTGATACATTATGCGTGTTCGGGTCCTCCTGCTGGTCCTTCTCGTGATACCTTGGCTGGGCGCTGGATGCGCATCTCGACCAGGTGACAGCGTCCTTGTGCCGGGTCCAAGTCTGCCGGGAGCCGATGTCGTGACCCTGTATGCAGCAACCAACCGGTTGCGACAAGAATCCCCCGACAATCCTGCATCTGGTTTCAGTGATGCGCGAGCCACGACCTTCTCGGCCGCACGCTTTTCCATCTCGATCCCGCCCACGCACAAGGCCGGCAACATCGAATGGCCGGGGCGGCATCCGGATCCATTGGTCACCATGACCGTCGCCGCCAGACAGGACATGCCGCTGTCGGCCCTCATCGATGACGTTGCATCTGGACCGGAACGTGCAGACGTGCGGGTTTTCGTGCATGGCTACAACACCAGTTTTCAGGAGGGCCTGTTTCGCCTGGCGCAGATTACCCATGACAGCGGCGGAGAGGGTGCGGCTATTCTGTTCTCTTGGCCATCAAATGCGGCCATGATGGGATATGCCGCCGATCGTGAGGCCGCAACCTACTCGCGTGATCACCTGACAGGACTGCTGGCAACTCTGGCTCGGGACAGACGGATCGGCCCGATCACCGTGTTGGGTCACTCAATGGGCGGGTGGTTGGTAATGGAGGCACTTCGCCAGTTGCGATTGACTGGGGATGATCCCACTCTTCGCCGACTAAAAGTCGTTCTGGCCGCACCGGATATTGATGTAGACGTATTTCGCGCACAACTCCGCGGAATAGGGCCGCTGGACCCACCCTTGACCGTGCTGGTCGCCCCCGACGATCGGGCGTTGGGGATCTCGGCAAGGCTGAATGCCGGGAGACCGCGGGTCGGGGCGCTGAATGTCGGGGATCCGCGAATCGCCGTAACCGCCGAAGCTTCTGGTGTCGCCCTCATTGATGTTGCCGATATTCGATCCCCGGATGCTCAGGGGCACAGCCGATACGCGATGCTTGCCGCGCTCTATCCAAGCATGCGTCTGCAACCAGGTCAGGCAATATCGGATGCCGGTGCATTTGTGCTGGAACGGACTGGGATGGCCGCGGCGGGAACTTTCATTCTGAGCGCCGGAGGGATCACGGCAAAGTGACGGCTATGGGTGACTGGCTAGACCGGTTACATAAAATGGTTGTGCCTGGAGCAAAAAGTAAGTAATAACGCACTTCTATAAGGATGGAGCGTGACCATGGCTGATTCGTCTGTAGCAGGCGTTCCCGCGACAGCAGGCGATGGTCAGCCACAGCGCGCCGACCCGCTGGATCAGCTGGCGTATATGACACTTGCTCGCGCCACCCGCGGGCTGTCGCCCGCCGCCGCGCAACTCGCTTGGCATGACTGGGCGCTTCATTTGGCAATCTCGCCGGGCAAGCGGCGAAAATTGCTTGAAGAAGCCTTCGACGGGCACCGGCGGTTTCTAAACTATGTCTTGCGTTCGGCCGCCAACCCCAACTGCCCCAACTGCGTTGAGCCTTTGGAACAGGACCGCCGTTTCGAAGGCGACGCCTGGCAAAAATGGCCCTTCAACGTCATCCATCAGGGCTTCCTGCTGCAACAGGAATGGTGGCAATCCGCCACGTCCGGGGTGCGGGGCGTCTCGGGCCAGCATGAGGACATGGTGTCCTTTTCCGCCCGACAATGGTTGGACATGTTGTCGCCGGTCAATTTTTTCTGGACCAACCCCGAGGTGCTGCAAAAGACCGCCGAGACTGCTGGGGCCAATCTGTTGCAGGGCGCGAGGAACTGGCTGGAAGATCTGGGAGGCCTTCTCGCCGGCGCACCGCCTGCAAACAGCGAGGGCCTCATTGTCGGCAAGAATGTGGGGGTGACGCCGGGCAAGGTCGTCTTCCGAAACCATCTGATCGAACTAATCCAATATGCGCCCGCCACCCCCAGGGTATACGCCGCGCCGGTGCTGATCGTGCCATCGTGGATCATGAAATACTATATCCTCGACCTGTCACCACATAATTCGATGGTGCGTTGGCTGGTCGATCAGGGGCATACCGTTTTCATGGTCTCGTGGCGAAATCCCGGATCGGATGATCGCGATCTGGGGATGGAGGATTATCGCCAACTTGGGGTGATGGCGGCACTGGATGTGGTGGGCGCCATCGTGCCTGAGCGCCAGGTGAACGCGGTCGGCTATTGCCTTGGCGGCACGCTGCTGGCTATTGCCGCGGCCGCCATGGCGCGTGACGGAGATGAGCGGCTGCGCAGCATGTCCCTCTTGGCGGCTGAAATCGACTTCCGCGAGCCGGGCGAATTGTCACTGTTCATCGGCGAAAGCCAGCTTGCTTTTCTTGAATCGATCATGGCCGATAAAGGCTATCTGGACGGCTGGCAGATGGCGGGCGCGTTCCAGTTGCTCAATTCACAGGATTTGATCTGGTCACGACGAACGAAGGAGTATCTGCTGGGCGAACGGCGAGAACTGTTTGACCTGATGGCCTGGAACAGCGATACCACACGCATGCCGGCGCGGATGCACAGCGAATATCTGCGCAAGCTCTATCTGGATAACGACTTTGCCGACGGGCGCTATTTGGTCGACGGCATTCCGGCGGTCCCGAGCGACATCCACCTGCCGGTCTTTGCCGTAGGCACGGTGCGCGACCACGTGGCGCCGTGGAAAACCGTTTACAAGGTCCATCGAGTGATCGGTGGCGCCGACGTCACCTTTGCCCTGACCAGCGGCGGCCACAATGCCGGTGTGGTCAGCGAGCCGGGGCGCGCCAATCGCAGCTTCCAGATCGCGACGCGCAAACATGGCCAGCGCTTTACCGATCCCGACAAGTGGCGCGAGGAAATCCCCGTGCAACAAGGCTCATGGTGGCCGGCTTGGGGCGATTGGCTTGCCACGCGCTCGTCCGAGGAGCAGGTCGCCCCGCCGTCGATGGGGGCCACGAAAGCTGGCCTTGCGCCGCTGGGGGATGCTCCCGGCACCTACGTGCTGGAGAGATGATCGCAGTGGTTCAGGAAAAGCGACAGATCAAAGCGGGCGTCAGGCAACAGGCAAAGCCCCTATCCCACCGCAAGGAGTCTGCAATGGAGATCGATATGCACCCTCTTAACCTGCATAAGGCAAATTTAGAGCTGATGCTTCGTATTCTGAACCTGTCACAAGATTTCCGCCATCGCGGGCTTGAGGCCGCATGCCGCTATCATGAGGATGTCATCGCAAAGACCAGGGCAGAGGTCGGCCGAGTCTCGCAGCAATGCGAACCCGAAACTTCCTTCAGCTTGCCGACAGATATTTTTATGCAATTGGCTGGAGCCAGCATGAGCGGGGTCCTGGCCATGGGGGCACCACTGGTTGCGGCGCAGACTGCCTATGCTCAAGGCCTGCAAAAGGCGATCCAGGAATGGCAAGCTGCGGTCGTGCAACGCGTGTTGCCGGGTTCCTGAGTTGTGATATTGGCAGCCCGACGGCCGGGGTATGACTCGGTCCCATGCGCATCTCAGGTGGTCCATGATGCCGGCCATGAAGATTGCAAATCAATGACAGAGCGCCGGCTCATGAAGTGCAGCTTGATCAGCAGGCTAAGACGCTCCATCCAGCATGTTGTCGATGTCGATTTCCGCAGGGTCAGGCTGTTCGAGCAGCTTTCGACCGCGGTTTGACCAGCAAGGCGACGGCGGCCCAGAAACTCAGGCGCAGGATCATTGCGCCCAGCGTTCGCGTCTCCCATGCACCGCCCAGCAGGACGTAGAAGAAAACAGCACCAGCAGCACTACAGCCAGTCCACGAGCAAGAAACACCCCACTAGGCCGGGCCATAAGTATGCCCGCCCCGGCTAGAACATAGAAGAAACCAGACAAAAAATTAACCCACAGCACGAGCGGTACAAAATTGCCGGCTGCTGCGGTTGCAGATCTGCTACCGAGCAGAACGCTGCCGCCTTCTGCAATAGTAGCTAACCCCAAGATGATGGCGAGACCGCCGAATATCCAGTTGCGTATCATACTTTATATCCTGCTGGCCGTTGGTTCTTCCTGTCGCCCGAAACGTGGGTTCAGTTCAACTGCAACACCATGCCATCAGAGTTGCGAAACCGCCCACCACCGAGGTTCTCAAAGCTATGGCATGAGGTTCCGGGATTTGGTCCGCCCCTCACGGTCATGCACAGCCGATCGCCATCGCGCTCCCAACTACCCGTTCCGGAAAAGAATGGAGCGCGGATCGTGACTGTGCCGCTGACATCATAACGCAAATGGACCCTGGCCCCCATGCGCCGCGCGACCAGATCCTTATCGACGATCTGCTCCGCAATCTCGGCGGCACTCATGACCTCGGCCTGCGCGGGGTGTGCCACAACCGACAGGCTTAAAGCGGCGATGAGGATGAGGGCATTTGGTGTGACGTAACATTGAGAGGTCTCCGATTGATCCCCACCCTCGAATTTGGCTCTCGCCAGCATCGCGCACCTCCACATTCAAGAATCAAGCGATCAGTCACTTCTATTCATTTATCATGTGAATCATGGATGGTGAATGGTTATTACTCCAGATTTTTCCATTGACGAGCCATCTACACACTCATAGGAAGTGAACACATACTTTCATCAAACACGCTTATCCGAGGGCATAATCATGCGTGCAAAATATCTGCCCGCCGAACAGCGCCGCGCCGAGGCGGTCGAGGCGGTCGTGGAACTGGCAGCGCACGCCAATCCGGAAACCATCACCACCACCGAGGTTGCCGCACATATGCGCATGACGCAGGGGGCGCTGTTCAAGCACTTCCCGAACAAGGAAGCGCTCTGGCTGGGGACGATGGAGTGGGTGGCCGACCGGCTGCTGGCGCGCATCGATCGGCTGGCGGGCGCGCAGGCCGAACCCATGGCCGCCCTCGAGGCAATGTTTCTGGGCCATATCGACTTCATCGCCGAACATCCCGGTGTGCCGCGGATGATCTTCGGTCAGCTTCAGCGCAATAGTGATACGGCGGCGAAACGAATGGCGCGCGTGCTGCTTGAAAACTACGCCACGCGGCTGCACCGCATCCTGTCGGCGGGCGTGGCAGAAGGCGCGCTGAGCCGGGAGCTGGATATCGAGGCCGCAGCCACGCTTTATTTGGGCATGATCCAGGGTCTTGTCGTGCAGCTTTTGTTGCATGGCGACGTGACTCGGATGCGCGCCGATGCGTTGCGAGTTTTCGTAATCTATCGCACGGGCGTCCTGGGTGGCGCCAACCCACCGACCGGGAACGCCGACGACTGCAACGAGGTCACACCATGACTCGCCGTGTTTCCATGATCATCCTTGCCATTGCGCTGGCCGGGCTGATGGGCTTTGGCGCCTGGACGGTGCTGTTGAAGCCCTCCGACCTGCCACCGGATGGATTTTCGCGCGGCAACGGCCGCATTGAGGCCGATCTGATCGACATTTCGCCGCGACTGGCGGGGCGCATCGCGGAAATCCGCGTGCGCGAGGGAGACCGGGTCAGCAAAGGCGACGTGCTGGTGGTGATGGATACGGCAGAACTGCGCGCACAACTGGCCCGCGCCGAGGCAGCCGTGGAGAGCGCCCATGCCGCCGTCGGGGTAGCCTCAGCTCAAGTGGACGAGGCCGAGGCGCGGCTGGCGCTGGCAGAGAGCGAGGCGACCCGCACCGAGCGGTTGGCCAGCCGCGATATTACCTCGCAAGCCAATCTGGACATCAAGCGCACCGAGGTCAGTGTCGCCGAAGCCGGACTTGCGGCGGCCCATGCAACGCTTCGTTCACGGGAACGCAGTGTCGATGCCGAGGCCGCAGCCCGCGACGAGATCGCGGCCAGGATCGCAGATGCCACGCTGCATGCTGAGGGAGCGGGACGGGTGCTTTACCGGCTGGCCCAGCCGGGCGAGATCATCGGCGCCGGCGGCAATATCCTGACGCTGGCCAGTCTCGAAGATGTCTATATGGAATTTTTCCTGCCCGCTGCTGACGCACCAAGGGTGGTAATCGGTGACGAGGCGCGGATCGTGGCCGACATCATGCCTGATCGCGCGATGCCGGCGCAGGTGATGTTCGTCTCGCCGCAGGCCCAGTTCACCCCCAAACAGGTCGAGACCCTGACCGAGCGCGAAAACCTGATGTTTCGTATCCGGGTGCGGGTGCCGCCTGAACTGGTCGAGGCGCGCGCAGATCAGGTCAAGACCGGCGTGCGCGGCGTGGTCTGGGTGCGGTTGGCCGATCCGGATGGCCACCTGCCAAGCTGGCCCGTCGGCCTGACGCCACCGTTGATCGACCTGCCCGCGACAGCCGGCGCAGACACGCCATGACAACGCCCGAACCCGTCGCCCGGCTGGAGGGTGTTACGCATCGCTATGGCAAGGTGCTGGCGCTTGCGGATGTCTCGCTTGACCTGCCCGCCGGGCGGATGGTCGGGCTGATCGGCCCCGACGGGGTCGGCAAATCGACGCTGATGGGGCTCGTTGCTGGCGCCAAGCGCCTTCAGGAGGGCGGCATCACCTGCCTTGGTGGCGCCATGGGCAGCGCGCGCCACCGCAACGCGGTCGGCAACCGATTGGCCTTCATGCCGCAGGGCTTGGGCAAGAACCTCTACCACGATCTTTCGGTGCGCGAGAATCTGGAGTTCTTCGGCAAGCTGTTCGGCCTCGGCCGGGCCGATCGGTCGGCAAGGATCGCGCGCCTGACGCGGGCGACCGGGCTGTTTCCTTTTCTCGAGCGACCCGCCGGCAAACTCTCAGGGGGGATGAAGCAGAAGACAGGGCTTTGCGCGGCGCTGATCCATGACCCGGACTTCCTGTTGCTGGACGAGCCGACAACCGGCGTCGATCCGCTGTCGCGCCGCCAGTTCTGGGATCTGATCGAAGCCATTCGCAGGGACCGTCCGCAAATGAGCGTGCTGGTCTCGACCGCCTATATGGAGGAAGCGGCGCTTTTCGATCACCTGGTGGCGATGAACGACGGTCATGTTCTGGCAGAAGGCTCGCCACAGGCGCTGATGGGGCGGACCGGCACCGTATCGGTTGGGGATGCCTATGTCAGCCTGCTGCGGCGCACGGGCGGGGCGGATGACGGCGCAGCAGATACGCCGGTGATCTCGCCCGCGACACCCACTCCCTCACCGGATGGAGACATCGCTATCAAGGCGCGGGGCCTGACCCGACGTTTCGGCGATTTCACCGCTGTCGACAACGTCAGCTTCGACATTCCACGCGGCGAGATTTTCGGCTTTCTCGGCTCGAACGGCTGCGGCAAGACCACGACCATGAAGATGCTGACCGGCCTCTTGCCACCCAGCGAGGGCGAGGCCTGGATCTTCGGCCGCCCCATCGCCGAGCAGGGCATGGATGCCCGCGCCCGCGTCGGTTTCATGACACAGGCGTTTTCGCTTTATGGCGAACTCAGCGTGCACGAGAACCTGGTCCTGCACGCGCGACTGTTCCATCTGCCCCGCGAACTGGCGCGCACCCGCATTGATGATCTGGTCGCCCGCTTCGGTCTGACGGATTACCTTGACCAGCCTGCGGGCGGCTTGCCGCTGGGCTTGCGGCAACGGCTGTCGCTGGCGGTTGCCGTCATCCATTCGCCGGAAATCCTGATCCTGGACGAGCCGACCTCGGGCGTGGATCCGCAGGCCCGCGATGATTTCTGGCAATTGCTGATGGAGCTGTCGCGCAAGGATCGGGTGACGATTTTCATTTCGACCCATTTCATGGATGAGGCGCTGCGTTGTGACCGCATGTCGCTGATGCATGCCGGCCGTGTCCTCATCACTGACACGCCGCAGGGCATCGTCGCACAAAGCGGCACAGCCGATCTGGAACAGGCCTTCATCCACTATATTTCCGCTGCCATCCCGCCCGAGGCGCCGGTGGCCGAGGGGCTGGCAAGCGAGCCGGCCCCGCCTGTCGATGCCACCGGCTTCAGCCTCAGCCGGATGCTGGCCTATACCGCGCGCGAGGCAATGCAGGTGCGACGCGACCCGGTGCGGCTGGTCTTTGCCTTCCTCGGCTCGGCGGTGCTGCTGTTGATCATGTCCTTCGGCATCTCGCAGGACGTGCGCAACATCCCCTTCGCGGTGCTGGACCATGACCGCAGCCCGGAAAGTCGCGCCTGGCTGTCAGCCTTCGAGGATTCGGGCTGGTTCATCCGCCATGCCGATCTGCACGACGTGGACGCGCTGCGCGAGCGCCTTGCCAGCGGCGAGCTGACACTGGCGGTCGAGATTCCACCGGATTTCGGTGCCGACCTGCGCGCAGGCCATGGGACCAGCATTGCCGCCACCATCGACGGCACCGACACCAGTCGCGCGGGCACCGTGGAAAGCTATGTGACCGGCGCCAACCAGATGGCAGCAGCGACCTTGCCGACAGGCCCGGCCTTGGTGACGCCAGCCGTGCAGATGGAGCCGCGCTTTCGCTACAATTCGGCGATGGAGAGCTTGCCGGCCATCGGCCCGACCATCCCACCGATGCTGCTCTTGCTGTTTCCGGCGATCCTGATGGCGGTCAGCGTGGCACGGGAAAAGGAAATCGGCACCATCACCAATTTCTATGTCACGCCGACCGGGAGGGCCGAGTTCCTGATCGGCAAGCAACTGGTCTATGTCGGTATCACGCTGATGAACTTTGCCATTCTGACTGTGCTCGTGGTGGTGGTGCTGGGGGTGCCGCTGAAAGGCAGTCCAATGGTGCTGGTCCTGGCCACACTGGTCTATGCGCTGGCGGCGACCGGCTGGGGACTGATGATCTCGATGATCGCGGCCACACAGGTGACGGCAGCCTTCGCTGCCGCAGTTCTGTCGGTCATGCCAACGATGCAGTTCTCCGGCATGATGGTGCCAGTCTCTTCGCTTGAAGGGCCGGCACAGACCATTGGTTACCTATGGCCGACCACATGGTACATGATGGTCAGTGTCGGCAGCTTCACCAAGGGTATGGGCCTTGCCGACCTGGGCGATGCGCTGTGGCGACTGGCGCTGTTCGGACCAGCGTTCACCGCCATCGCCATCCTGTTGCTGCGCAAACAGGAGCGGTAAGATGCGCGCCATCCTCAACATCTTCTGGCTAATCGGCAAAGAGATCAAGAGCACTCTCGGCGATCCGGTCATGGTGGGGCTGATCCTGTGGTCGTTCTTTTTCGCTGTGATGATGGAGGCGCGTGGCGCGGGCGACACCGTGCACAATGCCTCCATTGCCATTGTTGACGAGGATAACTCGCCACTCAGCCGCCAGATTGCCAGTGCCCTGATGCCGCCCTGGTTCCAGCCCCCCCTCTACATGACCGCCAATCAGGCGGCGGCGGCGATGGACCGGGGCGACGTGATGTTCACGCTGAATTTCCCGCCCGATTTCGGTTCTGACGCCATCGCTGGCCGCGCGCCGGTGGCGCAGTTGCTGGCGGACGCAACCGCCGTCTCGCAGGCGCAGCTTGGCAGCGATTACCTTCGCAATATCGTAGCTGACGAATCGCGCGTCTTTCTGACCGGCCGATCCGACGCGCCCGTACCTGATCTGGATCTTGAACTGCGCCGCGCCTTCAACCCAAACGGCAATCCGGTCTGGTTCAAGACGCTTTCATCGCTGCTCAATCAGCTGTCGTTGCTGACCATCGTTCTGACCGGCGCCGCAATGCTACGCGAGCGTGAGCACGGCACCATCGAGCATCTGATGGTGATGCCGCTCTCGCCGGTCGAGGTGGCACTGTCCAAGGTGCTGGCGGTTATGCTTATCGTATTGGTGGCCTTTGTTGGCTCGCTGCTGGTGGTGGTGCAGGGCATCCTCGGCGTGCCGGTGGCGGGGTCGATGCCACTTCTGGTCATGGGGGCGGCGGTCTATCTGTGGGCAGCGGCGGCGATCGGAATGCTGCTTGGCACGCTGGCGCGTTCCATGGCGCAGTTTGCGCTCCTGATCGTGATGACCATCATCCCCATCATCATGCTGTCAGGCGGCTTCAGCGCCATCGAGAGCCAGCCCGACGCCGTGCGGCGCCTGACCATGCTGCTGCCTTCGCGCCACTTCCTCGCCTTCGCTAAGGCGGTTGCCTTCCGTGGTGCCGGATTGGCGGCGGTCTGGATGCAGCTTGCGCTGATGATCAGTCTCGGCGCCGCCTTCTTCGCGGCCAGTCTGGTGCTGTTTCGCCGCTCAATGAACGTGACGGGGTGAGCTTGAGGTTTTTTATGCCCATGTTCGCGGCCGGTGCGTTCGGCATGAAGGTGTCTGGGGTGGCCCGCCATGTAAGCGACTTCGAGGACGACCTTTTGGAACCACGCTCGGGGCTTATGTCCGATATCAGCGCAATGACGCAATCTTTGCCGCCATGGCTTATGAGGGACGGCATCTTCGGCCTTGAGTTCCGGACGGCGTTTTGATGACTGGTTTGGCCCTTTATGGTAGCCGCAGCGCCGGCCTCGACGTTCCTAGGCATGGCAGGGTGCCAGCATGACGGAAGACGTGGTCAGGCAACGTGATGTCATCGAGCTTCGCCATCTCCGTTATTTCGTGGCTGCAGCCGAGCATGGCAGTTTCCGCAAGGCGGGGGCGGCTCTCGGCCTGTCGCAATCGGCAATCAGCCGGTGTATCGCCGATCTTGAGGGTCATATCGGGGCATCCCTGTTCCACCGACATACATCGGGGGTCACGCAAACCTATGCTGGTCAGCGCTTTCTTATTCGCGCGCGTGAAGTGATCAGGAGTGTCAGTGAAGGCGCGCACGATGTCGCGGTGGTCGGACGATCTGAAGAGGGGAGAATACGGATTGGTATTTACTCCTCGATCGCCTCGGGCTTCCTGGCCGAGTTGCTTGGAACCTATGGTCGTCGTCACCGCAAGGTCGAGATCGAGATGGTCGACGGTAATCCCGTCGAGCATGTTTCGGCGATCCGGCAGTTGAACCTCGATGTCGCCTTCGTCACCGGGACGAGGGAGTGGCCCGATTGTGAACGACAGCTCCTTTGGTCCGAGCGCGTGTTCGCTGTTCTGCCATCCGATCACCGCTTGACCTGCAGTGAGGGGCTGACCTGGCGTGATCTGTCCGAAGAAACTTTCATGGTGAGCGAGACCGCACCAGGCCAGGAGATTCACGATTATCTGGTTCGCTGCCTTGCCGGTCTCGGAAAGCACCCCGAGATCCAGATGCAGCAAGTCAGCCGGGACAACCTTGTGCCGCTCGTTGCGCTCGGCCGGGGGCTGACGCTTGTGAGCGAAGCCATGACCGTGGCACAGTTTCCCGGCGTTGCTTATCGACCGATCCTCGGTGAGGTTCTTCCCTTCTCGGCAGTGTGGTCCGCTAAAAATGACAATCCAGCGTTTCGACGACTCCTTAGCCTGGCAAAGGCATTGGCGATCAAACCTGCCCTGCAGGGCGCGGGCCGGCACGCCGCGCCTTCGCAAAGCCCCGGTCAGTTGCAATGAACCGCTCCTGCATCGGCACGATGAGCCTGACGGGATCGGCGGCGGGCTGGCTCGTTTCGCGGGCCAGCACCTCGGCATAGGCAACAAGATCGCGGTGAAGCGGTGCGGGCAGTTCCACGGTGATCTTGACGGGCTTGTCGTCGGGGAGCGGGCCGAGTTTCAACTTGGTCATGGTCAACCTCCTGTCGGCTTAAATACGAGGTCGCGGGTGACGATGATCCTGACCGGGAAGCCCGGCCGGATCGTGAGCGTCGGCGCGACCTGCAACTGGCGCTGGACGATCTGCTGGCCCGCCTGATTGACGGTATCCTGCGCGCCGTCGCGGATGGCGCGGATAAGCCGGTTCTCGTCGCTCGTCGCCAGCTCCGTGCCGACCGCGAGCAGCGTGGACAGCCCTGCGGCCTTCATCAGATCCCACCAATGATAATCGACACCATCCTCAAGGCCGGCGTAGCCGCTGGCGTCCGCGCCCGGCAGGCGCTCAAGGACAATGGAACCGCCGCCCGGCAGAATCAGGCGATTCCACACCAAGAGCACCCTGCGCTGGCCGAAGGTCACGCCGTCATCATACTGGCCGATGATCCGCGTCCCTTGCGGGATCAGGAGCAGCGAGCCGGTCGGGCTGTCATAGACGTTCTCCGTCACCTGCGCGGTGATCTGGCCCGGAAGGTCGGAACGGATGCCGGTGATGAGCGCGGCGGGGATCACGGCCCCGGCCTGAAGGATGTAGGGAGAGGTCGGCGGCGTGACACGATCCAGCGCGACGGTCTGCCGGTCCACGGGTCCATTGAGGAAAGTGGCATGGCGGCTCTGCCCGTCCGGCTGTCCAAGGCCAAGACCGGCAAGGCCAGGCATGGCCGTTCCGGCCGACGCTACCGTGCGCGGGCCTGACTGGAAGAACACACCGCTCAACCGTGCGGCTTCTTCCTCGGCAAGTCGTCGTTGCTCCTCGGGATCGACAGAAGGTGTCGTGATGGTCGGCGGCACGACTGGCTGGCCCCGGTTCTGCGCCTCAAGGATCGGACGGCCGAGATCTCCCGGCAATGCCGGCCCCAAGACGGGGCCGGTATAATCGCGCGGCAGGCCGGATAGCCCGTCCGCCGTGGGCCGGTTCTCGGTCGAATAGAGTTCACCGCCTCCCTGGCTGGGATCGCGAGTTTGCAGCGCGTAGATCAGCGCGCCGCCGATGCCGAGAAGCGCAACCGCGCCTACGCCTGCCAGCACCTTGCGGGACAGGCGGGTGACGCGGGGCGGCTCGGCGCGCAATCGCATGGGTGCTACCGTGTCAGAGTCGCTCATGAGGGCGATCCTCCCGTTGTCACGCCGGCTGGCCGGGCTGCGGCCTGGGTCTGTTCCATTCGGACGATCCTGACGACCTGCTGGCGATCGCCGCTTCCAAGACGCAACTCCGCCGCGCCGAACAGGCGGTCCACGATCAGGACGTTCTGGTGGATGCGGCTGTTGACGATCTGCGGTTCGCCGTTCGTGCCGAGAACGAAGATCGGCGGCATCTCGCCCTGAACGATGCCGCGAGGAAACACGACATAGACCCGGCGGCCATCGTCGAAAACCGAAACCGGCCGCCAAGGTGGGCTGCTGCCCTGCACCTGCAAGCCGTAGCGGTAGTTGCGAGCGGCCTCAGCGGGGATGATCGGCGCTGATGGCGTGGCAACACGACGCCCCGGCTGAGGGGCGGGATAGGCCCAGGCGACGGAGGGCATATAAAGGGCCTCGCGTGCCCGCAGCTCGATCATGTAGATCCGGCGGTCGGTGGTGATGACAAGGTTGGTAGAGATGTCCGGCCGGGTCGGCTTCACCAGCACATGCACGCGGCGGGTCGGGCCAGAACCGCTCTCGGTGTCACCGATGATCCACCGCGCTGTATCACCGGCGGCGATCGGTCCCGCGCCGGTCAGGCTCTCGCCTGGCTCCAGCGCAATGGTGGCGATCTGCCCGACTGCGGCATAGACCTGATAAAGCGCGCCTTCCGACCAGGGATAGATCTGGATGGCATTGTAGTAGCCCTCCCGGCGCGGTTCGACGCGGGCTGCGGCATTGGCATTCTGCACCCTGCCGTCAGGAGTATTTGCCGCAGTTCCGCCCCGCGCCACCGTCCAGGCCGGTGGCGTGTGGAGTGGCCGGGGCGTGTCGTTGGTGGCGATCGCCTGCGCAGCCGGTAGCGGCGGCACATTGTCGTCATAGGCGAATTGCGGCGTGCGATTGGTGGCACAGCCCGCCAGCATGGTTGCGGAAAGCAGCAAAGCCGGAAGGCCGAGTTTCCGTAAGGCTGGTGAAGCGGGTTTACGGAAAGCCAGAGTTGCGGCCTGACGAGATGCCGAGGAAGTCATTGACTCATCTCCCGCGACCAGTTGATCGCGTTCACATAAATTCCAAGGGGATTGGCGCGTAGACGCTCGGCGTTACGCGGGGTCTGGATCACGATGGTCAGGATGGCGGTCCATCGCTCGGTTGCCGAAAGCTGGCCGTTCTCGTAGTGGCGCTCAGACCAGGCGACGCGGAAGCTGTCCGGTGAGGCGCGGATGACCGACGACACCTCAACCGCAACTTGCTGCCGCCCGACGAGAGAGAACGGGTCATTGGCGCGGGCATAATCATTGAGCGCCGCCGCGCCCCGGTCTGTGGTCCAGTCGTAGGCGCGAAGCCAGTTCTGCCGGACGATGATCGCATCGGCAGGAATCGCGCGGACCTGCTCGATGAAACGGCCAAGATGGAAGGCGATCTGTGGATCGGTCGGGCGATAGTCCGCAACCGCCGCCGCCACAGTCTGCGCCTGGCCGAGGTTATCGACCTCGACCACCCAGGGGACGACCGTCCCGCGCGCCGATTGCCAGACAAGGGCGCCTGCAAAACCGGCGGACAGAATCAGGCTGCCGAATGCCATGTATCGCCAGTTCTTCGCCTGCACGCGGGCGGAACCGATGCGTTCGTCCCAGATCTGGGCAGCCTTCTGGTAGGGCGTCTCAGGCTCGGGTGTCTTGCCGAAATGGGTCGTCGGTCGTTTGAAGGGGTTCATGATCTATCGCTTTCCGAAAGACTGACAGAGGATCCACCACCATGGCTGTCGCCGGCCCGGACGGCATGGGCAGCGGCGGTGACGCCGTGGCTCATCGCCCGGCTGCGGCGCATCTGTTGCGCCCAGGCTGGCGGACCCTCAGCGGAGGTTGGAGTTGCAGGGGACGGAGGTTGGCCTCCGCCGAGGGTGCCCATCGTGGAGCTGCCGCCGGTGGCCGCGACACCCCCCCGAACACCATCGGCGTAGCTGGATTTCAGGCTATCGGTGGCACGGCTTGCGGCGCGCTTGAGCGGGGAAATGGCTGCGGAGGCACCTGCATGAGCCACACCGCCGAGCCCGCCAGCGATGCCTGACTTTCCGGACCCGCCCATCGAGCCGAGCGTATAGGCCGACGAGGCCGCGCCGGCGGCCGAGGCGCCGCCACGCACCAGTGCGGCACTGCCGGAAAGGGCGGCAGAACCACCACGCGCGGCGAGCATGGTTGCGCCCCCGGCGGCAATCGCTGCGCCGCCGACGGCAAGGCCCGTGCCTACGGCTGCGCCGGCGCTGAGTTGCGGACCACCCGAGACAAGGCCAGTCGCAATGCCGGGGCCAAATATGCCGAGGCCGAGAAGGGAAAGCGCGGCCAGCACGATGGCCATGGCGTCGTCGATGGTTGGTGTCGCCCCACCGAAGCCGGCGGTGAACTGGCCAAATAGCGTCGAGCCGATGCCAATGATGACGGCCAAGACCAGCACTTTGATGCCGCTGGAGATGACGTTGCCCAGGACCCTTTCCGCCATGAAAGCGGTCTTACCGAAGAGGCCGAAGGGGATGAGCACGAAGCCGGCAAGCGTCGTCAGCTTGAATTCGATCAGGGTGACGAAGAGCTGGATCGCCAGGATGAAGAAAGCGAGGATGACAAGCGCCCAGGCGAAGAACAGGCAGAGGATCTGCACCAGGTTTTCGAAGACGGCGATCCAGCCCATGAGATCGGAAATGGATTCGAGTAAAGGCCGACCTGCCTCCAAGCCCGTCTGGGCGACACGGCCGGGCCGGAGGAGATCGGCAGCGGAAAACCCGGTGCCGGACGCCATCAGGCCGAGGCCGGCGAAGCTCTCGAAGACGATCCGGGCGAGATTGTTCCAGTTGCTGATGATGTAAGCAAAGACACCAACGAAGAGGGTCTTCTTCACCAGACGGGCCATCACATCATCATCGGCTCCCCATGCCCAGAACAGCGCGGCGAGCGTCACGTCGATGACGATGAGGGTGGTGGCAATGAATGCCACCTCGCCACCGAGCAGGCCAAAACCGCTGTCGATGTAGCTGGTGAATATGCCAAGGAAATTGTCGATGACCCCCGTTCCGCCCATGGCTCATCGCCCTCCAATTGGTGCAGCCGTCGCGGGCGCAGGTGCGCGACCGAGGAAGCGGTCGCGAGTCTCGGCCCAGACGCGCAGGCATTCGGCGTCGTTGGCCGCAGCCTCTCCCAACCGTTGGCAGCGGCGCTGTCCTTCGCGCAGCGGATCGGTCGGTGGCTGGAGGGAAGGTGCGGAAGGTGCGGGCACGGTGGAGACGTCCTCGCGCGTCATCTCTATGACGGTCGCCGTGATGGCGACGGCGACGAACACGATGGCCGCGATCCGGGCCAGCACCTTCCCTTCCATGGCCTCCCTCCTTTTCTCAGTTGAACATCTGCGCGTTGCCGGGCTGGTAGCCGGCCCCCGGCGTCAGAAACCTCTGGCGCTGGATACGCCCCTGCTCGGCGGCGGTCGCCCGTTCGGCCTCGGACAGGGCATCGGCCCTGCCATTGGCCGAGATGACCGCGATCAGGTCGGAGAGCTGCTGCGACTGGAGGGCGAGGAGCTGGTTGCCAGCTTGGGTCGCCTGAAGTGCTCCGGTTGCTCCCTGGCTTTCACCGACGAGCGTGGCCATCTCGGCCCGGTTACTGTCGATATTGCCGACGACACCGGCCTGAACGCGCATGGCGTCCTGCAAGCCGCCGACGGTGTTCTCCCAGCGGGAGCGGGCATCGGCGACCAGTTGGGCGTCGGTCGACGAGAGCGCAACATTGCCATATTGGCTCTGGAACGCCTGGTCGATCTGGCCAACCTCGAACGCGAGATTCTGCGCCTGTCCGAGAAGCTGCTGGGTGCGCTGGACGTTCTGCTGAAGCGCCTGAAGCGAACTGTGGGGCAGGCTCGCGAGATTGCGGGCTTGGTTGATCAGCATCTGCGCCTCGTTCTGGAGGCTGGTGATCTGATTGTTGATCTGTTCCAGCGTGCGCACTGCCGTCAGCACGTTCTGCGCGTAGTTGGACGGATCATAGACGATGCGCCAGGCATGGGCAGGGCTCGTCAGCATGGGGGTGAGCGTGATGGGCAAGGCCAGCGTCAGCGCGAGCATGGAGGCGCTGGCCATCCGGGACATCCGGGGCATCGTCCGCGTCATGGGGTAATCTCCTCTTCTTCCAGGGTGAATTCGAACTCGTCATCGACGAGGATGAGCGGCGACAGGTCCTCGTTGTCGATCGCGAGATTGCTGAGGTCGGGGATCAGCTCGGCCGCCCATTCGACGCCGCGCGCTTTCAGCCAGGCGGCGAGGAATCCGTCGCGGCCATGCTCAGCGTGTATGTCACCGATCAGCGCCTGATCGGATTTCGAGGAGGCGGCGCAGAGGGTGAGGCCCACTTCGCTGAGCCCCAGCTCGAACAGCCGATTGCCTCTGCGACTTTGGCAGTAGTAGTCGCGCTTCGGCGTTGCCCGCGCGAGGATCTCGATCTGGCGGTCATTGAGGCCGAAACGACGATAGATGGATGTGATCTGCGGCTCGATGGCACGCTCGTTCGGCAGCAGAAGGCGTGTCGGGCAGCTTTCGATGATCGCCGGCGCGATGGCGGAATTGTCGATGTCGGACAGGCTTTGCGTAGCGAAGATGACCGAGGCATTTTTCTTCCTCAGCGTCTTCAGCCATTCGCGAAGTTGCTCCGCGAAGGCATCGTCGTCCAGCGCCAGCCAGCCCTCGTCGATGATCAGTAGCGTCGGCCGGCCGTCGAGACGGTCGCCGATGCGATGGAAGAGATAAGACAGCACGGCCGGGGCCGCGCCGGTCCCGACCAGCCCCTCGATCTCGAAGGCCTGCACATCGGCCGAGCCCAGATGTTCGCTTTCGGCATCGAGCAGCCGCCCATAGGGGCCACCGACACAGTAAGCACGCAGCGCCTGCTTCAGGTCGTTGGATTGCAACAGCACGGCGAGGCCGGTGATGGTGCGTTCGTCGACCGGCGCGGAGGCAAGTGAGGTCAGCGCTGTCCAGATGTGTTCCTTCACATCGGGGGTGATCTGGACATTCTCGCGCCGCAGGATGGCGACGATCCAGTCGGCGGCCCAGGCGCGTTCCGCCGTTTCATGGATGCGCGCCAGCGGTTGCAGCGAAACGGACGTCTCGGAAGCATCGGTCAACTCGCCGCCGAGATCGTGCCAGTCGCCACCCATGGCGAGAACGGCGGCGCGGATAGACCCGCCGAAATCGAAGGCGAAGACCTGCGAGCGCGGATAGCGGCGGAATTGCAGCGCCATGAGCGCCAGCAGCACCGACTTGCCGGCGCCGGTCGGCCCGACGACCAGCGTATGTCCGACATCGCCGACATGAAGAGAAAGCCGGAACGGGGTCGATCCTTCGGTCCTGCCGTAGAGCAGCGGGGGTGCGCCGAAGTGATCGTCCCGCCTCTCGCCCGCCCACACCGCCGAAAGCGGGATCATGTGGGCGAGATTCAACGTGCTGATGGGCGGTTGCCGGACATTGGCATAGGCATGGCCGGGCAGGCTGCCGAGCCAGGCATCGACGGCGTTGACCGTCTCGACCATGACGCTGAAGTTCCGAGACTGGATGATCTTTTCGACCAGCCGCAGCTTCTCATCGGCGCGGCGGGTGTCCTCATCCCAGACCGTGACGGTTGCGGTGACATAGGCGACGCTGGCGACATCTGCGCCGAGTTCCTGCAAGGCCATGTCGGCGTCGGCGGCCTTATTGGCGGCGTCGGTGTCGACCAAAGCGGATTGCTCGTTGGTCATCACCTCCTTGAGGATGGCGGCGATGCTTTTCCGCTTTGCGAACCATTGCCGCCTGATCTTCGTCAGCAGCCGCGTCGCGTCGGTCTTGTCCATCAGGATCGCGCGCGTGGACCATCGATAGGGAAAGGCAAGCCGGTTCATCTCATCGAGCAGGCCCGGCGTGGTGGTGCCCGGAAAGCCGGTGATGGTCAGCACCCGCAGGTGGTGATTGCCGAGGCGCGGCTCCAGACCTCCGGCCAGCGGCTGATCGGCCAGCAGCGCATCAAGATAGATCGGCGTCTCCGGCACGGCGACGCGATGCCGTTTGGTCGAGATCGTCGAATGCAGGTAGGTCAGGGTCTCGCCGTCATCGAACCAGCGGCATTCGGGCATGAAGCCGTCGAGCAGCGCCAGCACCCGGTCGGTGCGATCTGCAAATGCGCGCGCCAGTTCCCAGGGATTCACGCCCGAGGTCTCGCGCCCTTCGTAAAGCCAGGACTCGGAGCGCGCAGCATCCTCGGCGGGCGGCAGCCAGAGGAAGGTGAGATAGTAGCCGGAGACGAAGTGGCTGCCTTCTTCCTCGAAGTCGGCTTTACGCTCGGCATCGACCAGCGCCGAGGCCGGATCTGGGAAGCGGCTCTCTGGATAGGTTGCGGCCTCCGAGCGCTGCGCCTCGACGAAGATCGCCCATCCGGAGCCGAGCCGGCGAAAGGCGTTGTTCAGCCGCCCCGCCACGGCGACCAGTTCGGCCGCGACCGCGGAATCCAGATCGGGACCGCGAAACTTCGCCGTCCTTTGAAAGCTGCCATCCTTGTTCAGGATGATACCATCACCCACCAACGCTACCCACGGCAAGTAGTCGGCAAGGCGGGAGGCAGTGCGACGATATTCGGCAAGGTTCATCATGGCTCTCGTCCTCACACCGCGAGATGGCCGGGCAAGCGCAGATGGCGGCGCGCGACCTCGACAAAGAACGGATCGCGTTTCGCCGCCCAGACCGCCGCGATATGGCCGATGGCCCAGATCAGGATGCCGGCGAACCAGAGTTGCAGGCCAAGGCCGACTGCCCCGGCCAGCGTGCCGTTCAGGATCGCGACGCTGCGGGGTGCTCCACCGAGCAGGATCGGCTCGGTCAGGGCACGGTGAACCGGCGCGCTGAAGCCCGGCACTGCGTCGAGTGCCTCGAAACTCGCCGCCATCAGACCAGCGCCCCGCCGCCGAAGCTGAAGAACGAGAGGAAGAAACTCGACGCAGCAAAGGCGATAGAGATGCCGAAGACGATCTGGATCAGACGGCGGAAGCCGCCGCCGGTGTCGCCAAAGGCCAGCGTCAGCCCGGTGACGATGATGATGATCACCGCGACGATTTTCGCCACCGGCCCTTCGACGGATTCGAGAATGGATTGCAGCGGGGCTTCCCAGGGCATGGAGGAGCCCGATGCCCAGGCGGGCGCCGTCATCAGGCTCACCCAGGCGAAGGAGGCGGCGGTTGCGATGTGATGGTGGATACGGAAAGCGCGACGGATCATGCGGTGTCTCCAGTGTTGTGAGCGGTGTCGGGTTCTGAAAAGGCGGGGGAAATCCGGTAGTCGCCGTCCGGCCCCAGTCCTTCGACGCGGGCGAGTTCGACAAGCCGCCGTGCGGAACCACGACCTGCGAGGACGGCCACGAGGTCGATGGTTTCGGCGATCATGGCGCGCGGAACGGTGACGACGGCTTCCTGGATCAGTTGTTCGAGGCGGCGCAGCGCGCCAATGCCGGAACCGGCATGGATGGTGCCGATGCCGCCGGGGTGCCCGGTGCCCCAGGCTTTGAGAAGGTCGAGCGCCTCGGCACCGCGCACCTCACCGATCGGGATGCGGTCGGGGCGCAGCCGCAGCGAGGCGCGCACCAGATCGGACAGCGTGGCGACACCATCCTTGGTCCGCATCGCCACCAAATTGGGCGCCGCGCATTGCAGCTCGCGGGTGTCCTCGATGATGACGACGCGATCCTGCGTCTTGGCCACTTCGGCTAGCAGCGCATTGGTCAGCGTGGTCTTGCCGGTGGACGTGCCACCGGCGACGAGGATGTTCGCACGCGTCTGGACGGCTTCGCGGAGCGTTTCCGCCTGACCGGCGGACATGATGCCGGCCGCCACGTAGTCATTGAGGGTGAACACCGCGACGGCGGGCTTGCGAATGGCGAAGGCGGGCGCGGACACGACCGGCGGCAACAATCCCTCGAAGCGCTCGCCGGTCTCGGGCAGTTCGGCCGACACGCGGGGGCTACGAGTGTGGACTTCGACGCCGACGTGGTGGGCGACCAGGCGCACGATGCGCTCGCCATCGGCAGGCGCCACCCTTTCGCCGGTATCGGTCAGTCCCTCGGACAGCCGGTCCACCCAGATCCGGCCATCGGGGTTCAGCATGACCTCGACGACGGACGGATCTTGCAGCAGGGCTGAGATGGCAGGCCCGAGCGCCGTCCGGAGCATACGCGCGCCGCGGTCCACCGTTGCCTGTTTGTGGTCGATGCCTGCCATCTCGTCCCCGTTCCACCGAGGAGGCGAGAGACGATCCCCGGATGGGGATCACTAAAAGAGACCCAAATTGGGTCGTTTCAACAAGTTTCGACCGTCGTAGTAGCGTGGCGTGCAAATACAGGAAAACGGCGGTGAGCCTCATCAGTCACTTGGTCAGCGGGCCACTGGCAGGCTTGCGGCTGATTCGATCGGACTGAGAGGTAGGACTGCTTTTTAGAATCTTTCGCACCCATGAATGTGGTCGCCTCGACGCCAGAAGCGGGATTTGTGCGCTGACTTGCGTCCAACTGAAGGCTTCAGCGTGGATGCCAAACATTTGACAGGGGCATCCATTTTGGAGAGGGCCTCGTTTAGGAGGATCAAATCCACACTATCTCCGTGGCCGCACTGACAATTGCACTTCCAAGCCATTGATTGGCATCTATAATAAGTCAACAATGTTCTCTAGATTGAGTGCCGGAGCGCATGCGCTCCGGCACCTACCAACTATCGGCTTCCGCTACCGTAGACGATGCCATTCGGGCGATCGCCGACCGGCACTGTCTTGCCTACTTCCTGTCTCCTCACGTCGATAATCGACACCGTATCGTCGGCAATGTTGGTCACGAACACCAACGCCCCATCGGCCGATGCCGACACGCCATGAGCGCCACCGCCGGTGGTGAGGGTCTTCACCACCTGACCGGTCGCGGTGCCGATCACCGACACGGTATCGTTCGGCGCGGCCTCGGTGCCTTGGTTGGCGACATAGACATAGGCCCCATCCGAGGTCACGAACGTCTGAATCGGGTGCGGGCCGACGTCGATCCTGCGCGTGACCTCGCGGGATGCGGTGTCGATCACGGCGACGCGGTTCTCGTCGCGAAGCGAGACATAGACCCGATCGCCCGCAGGGGTGAACGCGACCTGCACGGGCGCGGACCCGACCGGAATGCGCGCAACCTCGGAAAGTGCCTGCGTGTCGATCACGGACACGGACCCGTCTTCGACATTGGCGACATAAAGCTGCGTCTCGTCCGGGCTTAGCCGCAGGCCGTGCGGATAATCGCCCGTCGGGATGCGCCCGATGACCTCAGCCCTTGCGAGGTCGACCACGGCGATCTCGTCGCCGCCAGCCAGCGAGACGAAAGCGCGGCCCTGCCGGTCGGCGACCACATGGGCCGGGTGCGAGCCCACTGCAACAGTCGCCTTGGGCGTCGACAAGTTCTGCGGATCGAGGATGACCAGCTGACCCTCGGCGGCGCCTTCCGCGCCGTGACCATGTCCGCCGGACCCGTGATCCGCCTCGGCGGCCGGATCACCGACCGCCAGCAGCAGCTTGCCGTCGGGCGTCAGATCGACGTTGTGCGGTGCGACCGGGATGGAAACGGTCTGGACCGCTCCGGTGCCGAGATCGATGGCGCTGATGGAGTTGCCGCCTTCATTGGCGGACCAGACGGTCCCGCCGGTCTGGGCGAGCGCGGCCAGTGCGTCGCCGGCGTTCGCCGCCAGCCATGCCTGCATTTCGGCGATCTCGCGTTCCTGCGCCTCGATGATCTGGGCCGCCCATTCTTTCGTTTGCGGATCGTCGCCGAATTGCTGGACGATCCTGGCCATGTCGATCGCGCCCTGATGATGCGGGATCATGCCGCGGACGAAGGCGACATCCGGATCGTCCGCCATGACGCCGTCCATCATCGGCGCGTGCATCGCGTCCATCGCCTCGACATAGGCCCGCGTGAAATCTGGAAGGCTTTCGTTCGCCGGGGCCGCCCCGGCGTTCGGCGCGCTCGTCATTCCCTGCATCATCCCGCCCTGCATCATCTGCTGCATGGCCCCCACGCATTCCGGGGTCATGGCCTGCATCATGGCCCGGCACTGCTCGGGCATCATCCCTTGCATGGCGGACATCCGGCCCGCAGGCGGCGTTGGCGCGGGCGTCTGCTCGACCTGCGCAGGCGGGGTTGCCAGGTGGTGGGCGTCATGCCCGGCCTGCGCGAGAGCAGCTCCCGGCAGGCCTGCCAGCAGGCTGACAGCAAGGGCGATTGTGGTGCGGTTCATTGATCTCATCCTTTGGTTCCGGAGCGCCGGCCCGGGCTAGCGGGCGCGGGTCTCCGTCTGTTCGTTGGTCTTTCGGACTGGCGCCGGATCGGCCGCAGACAACTCGCGGCGATCCCTGCGCATCACGCGGCGATGAGACGTGGCGGCTTCAGGATGCCTTCGGGTGAGCGGTCGTGCGGGTCAGGGCGCAAAACAGTGAACACCTCGCCGTTCACCGGCGGGCCGAACTCCGGCGGCGCGACGAGAATCGCGGCGGTCAGACAGATCTGGCAGCAATCCGCCAGATTTGGGCTGCCGTCGGCTCTCACGCAGCCAGCACCAGGATCCGCGCCATGGTCGTCCGGCAGGTGATGCCCGGCGCAGTGGCTTGCCGTAGGGGCGGCCTGTTGCTGGTCGATGGCGTGACCGGCGGAGCTGGCATGTGCCGGGGCCTGCAAAACCAGGGCGCCGATGGCAAGCAGCAGGATGCAGATCGCAAACCGGCGTAACCGAGAGCAATCTGCCCGGAAAACAGATCGCGCCCGCCCGCTCATGCGCCAGCTTCCTTTCCGGTCGCACGCCGGGTCAGCGCGCTGTCGCGTTCACGTCGCGCGCCACCCGACGCCGGGAGGCAGCCCCGCGGACGGAGGCAAGCCGCCTCGGCCAAGTGCTGTTTCGGGTCATGCGCAAGCCGTGCGGTCATATCGGCAACCCCGTGTCAGATTTCCCGCGGACCGAGGAAGCGGCCGAAGCTCCGCGTGGTCGGGCCGAACAGGAACGCTTCATACGGCTCCGGCTCGACACCCGGGAAGTCCATGCCGGGCGAGCCGGCGGGCATTCCGGGAACGGCCAGCCCCGTGGCAAGGGGCCGCTCGGCCAGCAGGCGACGGATCGCGGCGGCGGGCACATGGCCCTCGACCACATAGCCGCCCACCTCGGCGGTGTGGCAGGACGCCAGTTCCGCCGGCACCCCGAGCCGCTGCTTGAGGCTGCCCATATCGGCGGATTCCACGACCCGCACCGGGAACCCCGCAGCCTCGATATGCGCGGCCCAGCCGTCGCAGCAGCCACAGGACGGATCCTTGGTGACGCTCACCAGAGGCAGCGCCTCGGCATGCCCCCGGCCGATGGTGGACATCAGCAGCGGGAGCGCGCCGGCAGCGGCCAGAATGGCGCGGCGGGTGATGGGGTGAGCGTTTCTCATCGTTGAGCCTCGTTTCATGGATTGCGTTGCCTCAAAGTCCCGGTCTGGACACGAGGCACGAAGGAGTGAGCAGGTGCCGCCGATCATCACAGCTTCACCCTCCGCAGCCGCGCGGCATTGGCGATGACGCTGACCGAGGACAGCGCCATGGCTGCCGCGGCGATGATCGGCGACAGCAGGAGGCCGAAGACCGGATAGAGCACCCCCGCTGCCACCGGCACGCCGAGCGCGTTGTAGATGAAGGCGAAGAACAGGTTCTGGCGGATGTTGCCCATGACGGCCTCCGACAGCCGCCGGGCGCGGACGATGCCGGTGAGATCGCCCTTGAGCAGCGTGACGCCCGCGCTTTCCATCGCGACGTCGGTGCCGGTGCCCATGGCGATGCCGACATCCGCCGCCGCCAGCGCCGGCGCGTCGTTGACGCCGTCGCCGGCCATGGCCACCACCTCGCCGGCGGCCTTGTGCCGCTGCACGACCGCGCTTTTCTGGTCGGGCAGGACTTCCGCCTCGACCTCGTCGATGCCAAGCTGGCGGGCGACCGCCTTGGCCGTGGTCCAGTTGTCGCCGGTCAGCATGACCACCCGGATACCTTGCGCCTTCAACGCCGCCAGCGCCTCGGGGGTCGAGGGCTTGACCGGATCGGCGATGGCGAAGATCGCCGCCACCTGGCCATCGACGCCCATGAAGATCGCCGTTGCCCCGTCCGCGCGCAGCCGGTCGGCTTCATCGGCCAGCGGTGTGACATCGACGCCCTGCTCGGCGAGGAATTTCGCGTTACCAAGGGGGATGCGCTTGCCCTCGACCGTGCCGTAGGCGCCCTTGCCGGTGGGCGAGTCGAAGTCCACGACCGGCGCGAGATCGAGCCCGCGCTCTTCCGCCGCGCGCACGATGGCCAGCGCCAGCGGATGCTCGCTGGCCCGCTCGACGTTGGCGGCAAGGCGCAGCGCTTCCGCCTCGGTGAAGCCGGGCGCAGGAACGATGGCGGTGACGGCGGGCCGGCCCTCGGTCAGCGTGCCCGTCTTGTCGACGATGATGGTGTCGACCTTTTCCATATGTTCCAGCGCCTCGGCGTTCTTGATCAGCACGCCGGCCTGCGCCCCGCGTCCGACGCCGACCATGATCGACATCGGTGTCGCCAGCCCGAGCGCACAGGGGCAGGCGATGATCAGCACCGAGACCGCCGCGATCAAACCGAAGGAGAAGCGCGGCTCCGGCCCCCAGATCGACCAGGCCACGAAGGCGAGGATCGCGACCAGGATCACCGCCGGGACAAACCAGCCCGACACCTGATCGGCCAGCCGCTGGATCGGCGCGCGGCTCCGCTGCGCCTCGGCGACAAGCTGGACGATCTGCGACAGCATGGTGTCGCGCCCGACCTTGCGCGCTTCGATCACCAGCGCGCCGGACTGGTTCATGGTGCCGCCGATGGCCTTGGAACCGGCCTCCTTTGTCACCGGCATGGATTCGCCCGTGACCATCGATTCATCGACGGCGCTGCGGCCCTCGATCACCTCACCATCGACCGGCACCTTCTCACCGGGCCGCACCCGCAGCCGGTCGCCGACATGGACACTGTCGAGCTGCACTTCCTCCTCGGTCCCGTCGTCACGAATGATCCGCGCGGTCTTGGGCGCGAGGTCGAGCAGCGCGCGGATCGCGCCGCTGGTGCTCTCTCTCGCACGCAATTCCAGAACCTGGCCGAGTAGGACAAGGACGGTGATGACCGCCGCCGCCTCGAAATAGACCGCCACCGACCCGTCATGCTGCCGGAACTGGTCAGGAAAGATGCCGGGCGCGAGCGTCGCCACCATGCTGTAGATCCAGGCAGCTCCGGTGCCCATCGCGATCAGCGTGAACATGTTAAGGCTGCGGTTGACGAGCGACTGCCAGCCACGCTGGAAGAATGGCCAACCGGCCCACAGCACCACAGGCGTCGCCAGCAGCATCTGGATCCAGTTCGAGGTCCGCTGGCTGATGAGGTGGTCCAGACCGAGAAGATGGCCGCCCATCTCCAGTACGAACACCGGCAGCGTCAGCACCAGACCGATCCAGAACCGACGCGTCATGTCGATCAGTTCCTCGTTCGGCCCGGCATCGAGGCTGACCAGCACCGGTTCCAGCGCCATGCCGCAGATCGGGCACGACCCGGGACCGACCTGCCGGACCTCGGGATGCATTGGGCAGGTATAGATCGTCCCGTCGCGCACCGGCTCGGCCCTTTCCGTCGCGGCGGCGGGGTCGAGATAGCGTTCCGGATCGGCCAGGAATTTCTCGTGACAACTTGCCGAGCAGAAGTAATAGGGTCGTCCCGCATGTTCGGCCTTGTGCGCGGTCGTGTGCGGGTCGACCATCATGCCGCAGACCGGGTCCTGGACCTTGTGGGCACTGTCCGGTGCCGCAGCCGCGTGCCCCTGCTCATGGCCGTGGGCCGAATGATCGTGGTGCTGATGATCGTGTTCAGTCTTGCTGATCATTTTTACGCCTCCTCGGCGTCTTGTCCTCGGTCATCGCCCGACTATGCGCTGGCTGCGGATTCGGTCATCTTGACGGTTTCGAGATGCGGCATGTGGTGGCAATGCAGCATCCAGCGCCGCTCGCTGGCGTCGAGCGCGACATCAACCATCGACATCGGTGGCACATAGACCGTGTCGCGCCTCGCGCCTGAGAGCGAGGCAGCACCCTGCGCTGTCGCGATGCGAGGGAGCTGCGCATAGCCCAACATGGCTTCGCCAGCGGTAAGAAAGCCGCGTCGTGAAAGAGTATTCATGGTCGTCTCCTCGGGACAGCTGGTCCCGTTCATCAACACCGACAGGACGCCGCGGGCCTGGGCCCGGACGCGCGATCAGAGGAGACGGAGCTTGGGAGGACGCTCGTTCAGTCCAGGTGCCCGACTGGCGACATTTTCAGCAGCCGACAAGTCATGGCTGACAGGCGCAAAATTGCTGCCAGACCCTTCGCTTGGCGAGGTCAGGAAGACCGATACACCGGCGCAAAGTATCTCACAGCTCGCGACGTCACCTGATCCGCAGTGCCGTTCACCGTCGCAGGGTTCTGCATGACCGGCATCGACCTGCATCGTCTTGCTGACATGCATGGCGTGATCCGGATTCGCGCTCAGACGCGCCGCGTGCCCAACAGTCACCGTCGTCATGACGGCGATCGCGAGTACGGCAAGCATGGCGACGAGGCGCGAGAACATTTAGGCAAGATAGGCACTGGTCACGGGAATGTCCATCGTTTGCGGCATCAAACCTCTGGAGGAAGTTCATCTTCAACATGTGCCTGAGGCTGACTTCATGACTATATGCACCAAGTCAGCTATCCGATCCCGCTACGTCCTCCGATATCTTCTGCCGCAGCTTCGGCCCCTGTGCGAGACGCCGACCGAGCGCCGTGATGAACGCCTCGTATCGCGCGGCAGATTTGGCCTTTGCCGCCTTTGCCGCCGGCTCGGGCAAGGCAGGCGTCGTCATCAGCCAGAAGCGGATGAACACCGCGAGGCTCTCGACAGCGATACCGACGTCACGTTCCACCCGCGTCATGCGGCGGTCGATCTGGTCGAGGCGTTTGGCGACGATCGCTTCGCGGCGTTCGGCATCGTCCGGCGACAGGAAGGATGCGATGGCCGCCTCGGCGATCATGGATTGCGAGCGATCCCGGCGTGCTGCGAAGTCGGCCAGCGCTTCGGTGATGTCAGGATCGAGATAGATCGTAACCTTCGCCTTCTTCTTGCGTTGCGTCATGGTCCTACAAATCCATACCGTCGTTCGGGTCCATGGCGACCTGCCGGGCGATTCCCTGCACCTGCCGGATCATCCGCCGGTTCTGGGCAGCCTCTTCGTCGGCCTCATCGGGTTGGTCGAAGTCGAACTCGTTCTCGATGGGCTTTTTCTTCTCGACCGACTTCACGCGGCTGAGTTCGGGCTGCAATCGACGTTCGGATTCGGTCGTATCGTCATCATCCCCCATGTGGTCCTCGTGGTCCTCCGAGGGTTCCGGGCGCGCTGGGATCGGAAGTGTGGTCCAGTCGTCGGGCCGGGTTCCTTCGGGGCCTTTCAGTTCAGGTGGTGACAGAACGCGCTCGCGAAACCGGGCGTCCTCGTAATAGCGCGCCTTCGTCGCCCGGATTGGCGGGATACCCGCCACCATGACGATCTCCTCATTCGGCGGAAGCTGCATGATCTCACCCGGCGTCAGCAACTGGCGGGCGGTTTCCGAGCGCGAAACCATCAGGTGGCCCAACCAGGGCGACAGCCGGTGCCCGGCGTAGTTTTTCATGGCACGCATCTCGGTAGCAGTCCCGAGCGCGTCACTGACCCTTTTCGCAGTTCTTTCATCATTGGTCGCAAAGCTCACCCTGACATGGCAGTTGTCGAGGATCGAGTTGTTCGGCCCGTAGGCTTTCTCGATCTGGTTGAGGCTCTGCGCGATCAAAAAGCTTTTAAGACCGTAGCCCGCCATGAAGGCCAATGCCGTCTCGAAGAAATCGAGCCTGCCCAGCGCCGGAAACTCGTCGAGCATCAAGAGCAACCGATGGCGCCCGACATTCGCCTGCAAGTCCTCGGTCAGGCGCCGACCGACCTGGTTCAGAAGCAGCCGCATCAGCGGCTTGGTGCGGTTGATGTCGGAGGGAGGCACGACGAGGTAGAGCGTGGTCGGCTGCTCGCCGCCGACAATATCGCTGATCCGCCAGTCGGAGCGGCGCGTGACCTCGGCCACGACGGGATCGCGATAGAGGCCGAGAAACGACATCGCCGTCGACAACACGCCCGACCGCTCGTTTTCGGATTTGTTGCGCAACTCTCGCGCGGCGCTAGCCACAACCGGATGTGGCCCCGCCTCCCCCAGATGCGCGGTCTTCATCATGGCGCGCAATGTGGAATCAACAGGGCGCTTGGGGTCGGACAGAAACTTGGCGACGCCCGCCAGCGTCTTGTCGGTTTCGGCATAGAGGACATGAAGGATGGCGCCGACGAGGAGCGAATGGCTGGTTTTTTCCCAATGGTTGCGTTTGTCGAGGCTGCCCTCGGGATCGACAAGAATGTCAGCGATGTTCTGGACGTCGCGCACCTCCCACTCGCCGCGGCGCACCTCGAGCAACGGATTGTAGGCTGAGGATTTGGGGTTGGTCGGGTCAAAGAGCAGCACCCGGCCATGGTGTGATCGGAACCCCGAGGTGAGCTGCCAATTTTCGCCCTTGATGTCGTGGACCACCGCCGAACCCGGCCAGGTCAACAGGGTCGGCACCACCAGGCCGACACCCTTGCCCGAACGTGTCGGGGCAAAGCAAAGCACATGCTCCGGTCCATCGTGGCGCAGATACTCGCGATCATACCGGCCGAGGACGACACCATCGGGATCAAGCAGGCATGCAGCCTTGACCTCTGGCTTTTCCGCCCATCGTGCCGATCCATAGGTGGCGACGTTCTTGGCCTCGCGCGCTCGCCAAACCGACATGCCGATGGCGACCGCGATAGCGATGAAGCCGCCCGAGGCCGCAATGATGCCGCCCTTTGCGAAGATCGGCGACGCATAGGCTTCATAGAAATACCACCACCAGAAGATCGCCGGCGGGTAGTAGATCGGCGTTCCGAACAGCTCGAACCATGGAGGGCCAAGTTGTCCCTGATAGCCGAGGCTCCAGGCGACATATTGTGTCGCGCCCCAGGTGGTCGCGAGGATGATGAGGAAGACGATGGTGATCTGTCCCCAGAGGATTTTCGTAGCGGACATGGCGATGATCCTTTCCGGTTGATGTCAGAGGCCGAGGCCGCGCTTGCGCCCGAAGTCCCAATCGACGCCGCCATCGTCGCGGGCGACGCCGGAAACGTGGCGGCCGATCTGCTTTTCGAGAGAGGGTGACCAGGGCACGAGCTGGAAGCCGAGGCCATCGTCAATCATGGCGAAGCGGCCGGAGGCGAGTGCGAAGCGCTGGCGATAGGAGCCGGCGACATATTCGCCACTGGCGGCGCGGTCTAAGGACATGCCGGTGTCGGCTGCGAGCTTCTCGGCGAGGTTGTCGAGTTCGCGCCTGCGCAGCGTGTTGAGCAGCCGGCGTGCGAAGACGACGCGCCCGCCCTGTCGCTCGGCGTGGCCCTCCCCGATCAGATGCTCCGCGCGCTCGTCCAGAGCCTGACGGACCTCGGCGCCGAAGCCGCTGTCGGAAAGTGCAATCGGATCACGGGCGGTGGCCTGCCGGTCGAGCCAGGTCGCGCCCGTAGCACCGACCTGTGCGCCGAGATCGAGATCGGAGCGGACGGCGAGTGCAACGCGCCGAGCACCCTGCGCATCCTCGTAGGTCCGCAACTCGACGATTGAGCCGGGCGGGCTGTCGCCGGCGGCGTCCAGATGCGGCAGCCTGATGTGATGCGTGCGACCGTCGACGCCATCGACCACGGCATAGGCGGTGCCCTTCAACTCGTCATCGAGGCCGCGCTCAACCAGGCGGCCGATGACGGGAACGTCGAGGCTTTCGCCGGCGAGGACATAGCTGGCCGAGCCGCGCTCGATGCCGCGTTCGGTCAGGGCGCGGTGCATGCGCTTGATGATGTCGCCGCGCTCGCCCAGCTCGCGCAGGACGGTCTCGGCCTCGGGTTTGATGGACCATTGCGAATGGCCGATCTGCCCGGCCAGCCCGAGGATTTCGAGGGTACGAAGTCGGCCGACCTTCAGCGCATGGAACTCATCCTGCGCACGGTCGGCGAGCGGGGCGAGATCGACGATACCGGATTTTCCACCATCACGAACAAGCTGGCGGTCGAGTTGTGTCCAGCGTTCCGCCTCGACCTGGGCCTCAAGGCTGCGGCGGATGTGGAGATCGGTGCGCGGCCCCAGCTCCCGGGTGATGAGATCGCGCGCCCGGTCCCGCATCCCCTCCTTGATGTAGTCGCGGGAAATCACGAGATCCTGCCCGTCGTCGCGGGTGCCGCGCACGATCAGGTGGACATGCGGATGCGCCGTGTTCCAGTGATCGACCGCCACCCAGTCGAGGCGCGTTCCGAGATCCTTTTCCATCTGCCCGACAAGATCGCGGGTGAAGGATCGCAGGTCCGACATATCCGGCGCATCGTCGGGCGAAACGATGAACCGGAAATGATGCCGGTCATCACCGCAGCGCTCCGCGAACGCACGACCATCGGCGTCCTCCGTTTCCGACCCGAACAGCCGCGCCTTCTCGCCATCACGGGTCACACCGTCGCGGCGCAGATAATCGAGATGCGTTCCGAGTGGCGCCGACCATGCCATGTGACGGACGACGCGCGCCTTGACGACGGCGCCGCGTGTGCGGGAGGTGATGAGGCGGTTGGCCTGAACGCTGGCGCGCTGGCCGCGCCCGAAGCGGGAGCGATTGCCGGAGGTGACGCGACCGGATCGGGAGACCCCGCCGCCGGCCTTCTTCGCGGCGGCGAGCGCCTGCGCGATGAAGGGCCTGACTTGCTGCGAGCGGGTCGAGCGGATTCGTCCCGGACGGATGCGGAACTCGCGATCATCGGACATGACGCTATCCTGCACGGTGCAAAACAGGAAGGAAAATCAGGAAGTTGGGCGCGATGCGCACGGCGCGCGAAAGCACTGCACGGTGCGGAACGCGCCGAAAACATGAACAAAAACAACCGCCCAACCGGAGCACACCGTGCCCCGTTTTATCCTGCCATCCTTCGGTCGTGGTGCCTGCCGCCACCCCTCGCGCCCTCCATGACACGCCAGCGCACGATGGGATGCGAATTGCGGTGCCGCTGCTCATGGCCGGTCCTCACCGGCATTGCGGGTGACGAAGAGGCCCTCGGGTTGCAAGGCGGTGAGCGATTCCGGTGCCGCCGGGAGGAGCGAAGGGTCGTCGTCCGGCGCACGATCTGGCAAGGCTGGATCGACGGAGGAAGCCCCATCTTCGCGCGCAACGAAGATCGACGCCTCGCGCCAGTCGAGCGGCCGGGCAGCAGCGGCAGCGGTGCCCGAGGGCCGCTCGCCGTGCAGAATGGGCGCAAGCGAAGCGACATAGGCGCGCGTCTCGGCGGGCAGCGGACGATCCGCAAGGCGGTATTCGTCGTAGCGGCCGGGACCGGCATTGTAGGCCGCGAGCATCGCGGCCACATTGTCGTAGCGGTCCCACATCTCGCGCAGATACGCCGTTCCCGCGAGGATATTGTCGCGCGGATCAAGGGGATCATGGCCGAGAGAATGACGGATGCGCAGCCCGGCCCAGGTGTCGGGCATCACCTGCATCAGCCCCATCGCACCCGCCGGCGACAGCGCACGCACATCGCCCGCGCTTTCCGCCCGCATCACGGCCATGATCCATGTCACCGGGATGCCAAAACGCTGCGATGCCTCGGCGATATGGGCGGCGTGCGGATGCACGGCGACAGGACGATCCGGCACGGCGGTCTGCGCCAGAACCGGCGACGGGGCGATGGCCGGGATGAACAGGCCGGAAAGAAGAAGGAGGGTGATGCGGCGACGGGCGCCGCATCTTCCCGAGGCGGGACGGGTGCAGGAGATGATCACGATCACTCCTCCTCGTCCCGCTTTTTCGGACGGTTCCAGCGCAGGCCCCATTCGCGGCCTTCGTCGTCCGACTGGAACAGGCGGGCGCGGATCGGCTGCCGGAAAACGGGATCGTCGAGCAGGACCGAGATGAACGGTCCCGCGCTTTCGCCGACATGCTTCCAGCCTGCGCCAACTTCCGGGCCGTCTTCGTCGCCGAGATGGATGCGATAGGCGGGCGCCTTCTCGGAGTCCGCGTTCTCGGCGGGAGCGAAGGTCAGCTCGACGTCGAGCGTAAGGGTGCGGACATGCCCGGAATAGCCGGACGGGGTGCGGGTGAATTGACCGATCAGTGCCATTGGAGGCTCCTTCAAACGCGGTGGAGAAGGTGCGGAGCGTTCGCACGCTTCGCTGCGGACGCGCCGTCACCGCTCCGGCGCGCGCCAGACGAGGCGGCCCTCGCCGTCCTCGTCGGTGAAAAGCGGAATGGCCCGGCCGATTACCGCCGAGGCGGGGAACGGGCCGAAATAACGGCCGTCGAGGCTGTCGCCGACGTCGAGGTTCATCAGGAAGATCTCGTCCTCGGCGATGGTGCGGCAGCCCTGCCAGACCGGCAGGTCGCGGCCCTGGCTGTCGCGGTCGCGGGCTTCGCCAAGCGGAACGGCATCGACCGTGATCGCGCGGCCGTCGCGGCACAGGCGCTGTCCGGGCAGGCCGAGAACGTGCTTGAGGAGCGGCACGTCGCGGGCGACGTAACCGCGCGCGATCATGAAGGCGGCGACGGATTCGGGCGGCATGACGGCGACCAGATCGGGCACCTCGAGCCGGTCCGCCGGCGCGATGGTGTAGAAGCCGACCGGCACGCTGGCCGATGCGTTCCAGACCAGCCTGGGCTCTGTCGGACCGACGCTGGCGATGACGGTGGCGATCGCGGCCGCCGTCAGCATGACGTAGCGGGTGCGGGTCATTGCCCGACCTCCCGACGCCGGAGCCATGCGTCGTGGCGATCCGCCGTATAGGGACGCGGCGCTTCGCTCGCGTTCATCCAGTGGGCGACATGGCGCCAGTGATCGGGATCGACCTCGGCCGGATCGATGCCGAGCGCCTCGATGGCATCGACATGGCGAAGGACGTCCTCGACCTTCGGCCAGGTATCGATCCTGAGCAGGATTTCCGCGCCGGGACGCACGAAGGGCAGCGTCTGATAGGCGCAGCCGGGCGCGACGGCGCGCACGATGTCGATCCGCGAGATGACGGTGCCATAGTCATTCGCCGCCCAGCGGACGAATGCGAACACGGCACCGGGACGGAAAGAGACGGTGCGGCGGCTGCGGTCGAGGATATGTTCCCCGACCTCCTGACCGAACCTGATCCAGAACTCGATCTTCTTTTCCACCCACGTCAGTTCCACGCGGGTCAGGTCATCTTCATGAGCTGCGGCGCCGATCATGAGCGCTCTCCTGATGTATCGGGGAATTCGCGCGCGAGCAGGTCGCGCAGCATGTCGGTGACAGTGCCGGCGCGCCTGATCGCTGCTATCTTGATCCGCCCGCGAAGCTCTGGCGTGATGTCGATTGTCAGCCGGGCTGTGTAGGCCGTCGCAGCGCCGCCACCTGCTGGCGGCGCGTCACCGGCCCTGATCCAACCATCGGGATCGGCCGGGCGGGCAGCGAAGCCACGCTTCTCGTTGCGCGCCGTCATGACGCGCCTCCATCGTGAAACGGCAGCACCATGGCGATGCGCGCCCGCGCGCGCTCGGCCATGTCGGGATCGATCTCGCAGCCGATATAGCGGCGGCCGGAGAGCCGGCAGGCTTCGCCTGCCGCGCCGGAGCCCGCGAACCAATCGCCGACCAGCCCGCCTTCCGGGCAACTCGTGCGGATCAGGATTTCCAGCAGCGCCGACGGTTTCTCGGTCGGATGGATTGCGCGGCCGTGGCAGTTGCGTAGGTAGATGACCGACCGCATGAGGCGCGGCCCACCGTCATGGCTGACATAACGGCCAGCGTCGATCTGGCCGGTATGGGGAGGACGTTGCTTGCGGCGAACCGTCCGCGCGGTGGCGTCGGGCGTGGTCTGGACGTCGTTGTAGATGTCACGCCAGGCGGTCTCTGCCGGATAAAACTGGACGGCCAGCTCATGCACCCGCTTGAAGCGGTCGGCATGAAATCCGGTGCCGTTCTGCTTCTCCCAGACGATTTCCTGCGCGATCCGCAAGCCGGCATCGGCGAAGCGGTCGGCCGTCGCCATGAAGCTGCGCAGCGAGCCGAAGACCCAGAGCGAGCCAGTCGTCCCGAGGGCGGCGCGCGCCAGCGCGACCCAGCCCTCGACGCGCCGATTCCAGGCGAGCGAAGTGTCGCCATAGGGCGGATCGGCGAGGATCATGTCGTAGGGTGCGTGCCAGGGCATTTCTTCGCGGCAGTCGCCGGTGAGAACGCTCATCGTGCGGCCCTCCCGATGCCTAGCCCTTCGATCTCGGCGGTGAGCGCGGCGATCTCACGGGCGGCAGGAGATTGGCGGTCGATCTCGCTGGCGAGCCGCCCGGACTGCGCGGCGTCGGCGAAGACGACGCGCTGGCCGATGGCGCTGGAAAGCATCGGTGGATCGTGGTCGGCCAGTGTTTCGGCCGTCTCGCGGGCGATGACGGTGCGGGCGCCGCAGCGGTTGAGCGCGAAACGGGCGGTGAGCTGCGGCCGGTAGATGCGGGCCTCCGCAAGGAGGGACAGCATCTCGGCCGAGGCCCAGCCGTCGAACGGTGAGGGCTGCACCGGGATCAGCACCAGATCGGCGGCGAGCAGCGCCGAGCGCATGAGGCCGGCGACACGCGGCGGCCCGTCGATGACGATGTGATCGACGTCGCGGGCGAGTTCGGGCGCCTCGCGGTGCAGCGTGTCGCGGGCCAGGCCCACGGTGCCGAAGGCGCGTGGCAGGCCCTCACGCGCGCGCTGCTGCGACCAGTCGAGGGCAGATCCCCGCGGATCGGCATCGATCAGGGTGACGCGCTTGCCCCGGCTCGCCAGCTCACCGGCGAGATGCAGGGCCAGCGTCGTCTTGCCGATGCCGCCCTTCTGGTTGAGGAGCGCGATGATCATCGCCGGCCCTCCGGCGGATCGAGCGGAAGGCGGGGCGTATCAGGATCGTCGGCGGCCGACGTCCCGTCCTGAGCGAAGGCTGATCGGGACGCCGACGATGCGGCAGATCCCCCTTTCTTCCCGGCTATGCTGAGGCTTTTCGCGGTGTCGCGGATGAGGTTTTCCACATCGCGTGCGCGCTCTTCAAGGTTAGACTCTTTGTTAGACTCTAAGTTAAGGGCGCGATTTCGTGAATGACTGCCGTGGGTTAAGGCCGGTTTCGGTTCCTGATAGCACGTGCCTCGGGTTCCCGATAGCACGATAGTCCGGGTTCCTGATAGCACGAGGCCATTCACAGGTTTTCCACAGGGCGCGGTGGGCTCGAAAGCGAGCAGCATGCGTCCGCCGATCTCGGCTTCGAGAAACAGCGTGTAGCCTGGCAGAGGCTGGCGCCGGATGATGTCGCGCAGCTCGAAGGCGAAGCGCTTGAACGGCGACAGGCTGCCGGATTTCTGATGGAGATGATGGAAGTCGAAGCGCCAGCCATCGCGCTGGCGACCGCCATGCTTGCGCACCAGGCGATAGAGCCAGCGGTCGAGACCGCCTGTCAGGTCGAAATAGGTCCGGTCGATGGTCAGCACGAGGGCATCGTCGAGGACGGCCTGGTAGAACCAGTCCGGCACGATCATCTCGATGCCGTCGGGGCGGCCGTTGCGGTCGGTGCGCTCCTGCCATTCGTTGATCCAGGAGAAGCGATGGCGCCGGCCCTCGGCCGGCTGGCGGATCGAGGTGGAAATCGTGGTCGATTGCAGCCGGTCGAGGGCCGCTTTCAGGCGCTGGTAGTCGCGTGAGCCCGTGCCGCGCCCGACATAGGTGAGGATCTCATAGGGCGTGGCAGCCATCAGCCGTGAGGTGCGAAGCCCGGTATCGCGGGCTTCGACAATCTGGCTGGCGGCCCAGATCAGGATGTCGGCATCCCAGATCGTGGCCATGCCGTGATCGGGAACGGCCTCGACCCGGATGGTCACGCTGCCGGCGGTGAAGTCGATGGGCGCGATGCGCTTCGACTTGGCGAGGGAAAAGAAGGGATAGGCCATGAGATCCTGCGCGTCTCGTGGCGCGAAGTCGCCGGGAAGCGCCCTGAACAGGTCGAGTTGCCCGCGCTCGGAAGAGGGTCGACGTCGCACCGCCATGAAGGAAACCGGGTGCGATCAGCGGGCGTAGCGGCCAGCCTGTCGGCCGGACGGAACGGCCTGTCGCTTGGCGGGCAGGATGGAACCGCGCGGATCGGAGGTCGACGTCACCGCGCCGCGCTCGGTCCAGGCTTCGAGATCGTCGATGGCATAGACGACGCGGCCGCCGAGCTTGCGATATGCGGGGCCGGTTCCGTAGGTGCGGTGCTTTTCCAGCGTTCGCGCCGACAGGCTGAGGAAGTCGGCGGCTTCCTTGGTGCGCAGAAAGCGCGGCGGCAGAATGACGGGTTCGTGCGGCATGGAACGGGCCTCCGTGGTGTTGGGACGGCCGCTGCGGATCAGCGGCGGGCAAGGACCACGGTGGCGAAGGAGAACCGGCGAGTTGCAGGGCGAAGTTGGGGGGTATCGAAATCACCCACCATCGGGCGTGCGAAGTTGCGCTAGTGTGGGCGGCGATGACGCAGGAGTTTTCGATAGCCGCCGGCGACCATCGCGCGGGCATCGCGCAACAGCGCCTTGACGGCATGGCGGGCCGAGGACGCCTGCCATTCGTCACGGTCGAGCGGGCCGATCTTCAGGACGACCTGCGCGATCTCCTGCTGCGTGGCGCCGGCTCTGTATCCGTCGAAGGCCCGCAGCATGCGCCGAAGACGTGCGCGCTGCTGCCGGGTCAGGCGCGTGTCGGGCGGGATGGCGCGGCCATGCAGGGCAGAGAGGAAGCGACGAATCGCCTCGATCCGATCGAATCCGTCGAGACCGAGCGGAACGATGGCGACCGCGATCGTTTCGCTGCGGACAGCATCGTCGAGGATCTGGAGCGTCTGCCCGTTGCCGAGCGCGAAGCGGAAATCGCTGTCGGTGCCGTCCACCGGCAGGTGGACGCGCCATATGGCCGGGACATCGCCGAGGCTGTCTTCAAATGCTGGCGGAGCTGGGGCCAAGAGGATCGCGCTCGTGTCCTCTTGCGGCAGCCAGAGGATGGGGGCGGCAGGAGGTGCGGCCTGTGGATCGACCGGGAAATCGCAACCCCCACCGCTGCCGAATGTGTTCGGTCAGCGGTTCGGGGTCTCCACGGCCAGCAACAGAGGCTTCAAAATCGGCGTCATAGGCTTCGTTCCGGCGAAGGCACTCCCATGCCAGGTCGGATGCCGTCAACGCATCCAGACGGTCGTATTCCACCGAAGAACGCCAGGTCGATGCGTCAGGTGTCATCGCGGTCTCCCGAGTCTTCTCTAGGGGATTGGTAAGACTCAGGATTCCCGTGCGAGTTGAGTTGGGGAAGTCAGGCGCAGGTCAACGGGTGATGCGTCGCGCGCATCACGGTCAGGTCTTGCGCTGGCTTTCGCGGACCAGTTCGCGATAGCCCTGTTCGGTCATCCAACGCGCGCGTGCAAGGTGGGCGTCATGGATCGAGCGGCAATGCGCAGGATCGCTATCGGGATCGAGCCCGAACAGAATCCGCACCGCTTCGCGCCAGTCGGCACCGTCTCGCTCCGCATCGAGCAGCCGCATATAAAGCTTCATATGCTCGCGATCATAGGATGTGAGCGAGTCACCGGATGGCGGTTTGTCGAGAAATGCTTGTATTGCCTGTGCCATCACTTTCTCATCGTCGCAGGTAACGCATTTGTTAACCATCTCCGTTGGGAGATAGCCATCCTTTTTGACGAGAACTGGCCGTAACGGCAGCCGTGACGTCACCGTTTCGCGTTGCTGCCTTCGTGAAGGAGCAGCACGCCCTCGCCCTTGTCGGTGGACAGGAAAACGATCCCGGCGGCTTCGAGCGCCCGGCGCACCTCATCGCGCGTGGATTCAAACACCTCGAGTCCGTTCTCGGATTCGAGGCGCTTGAGCGCGGTAAGTGATACGCGGGCCTTGTCAGCGAGCGTCTCCTGTGTCCAACCCAGCAACGCACGCGCGGCCCGTGACTGTCGGGCGGTGATCATACATGATCACCTCCCATTCGGATCTGCACGCACTCCAGAACTACGACTATTTTAGTCGCTCTGTGGTGGCCCGCCAATCTGTTTTTGCGCGAAAACGCCTGATCTGGCGAAACTTGGCCTCACGGCCTCGCATCTGATTCGGTCGCCGAGCGGTTACTCCGATTGCGTCCTGGGAATGTGGCTCAACAGGTTCAGGGAGAGGAGGATGGGTTTGGGAAGGAGGGCGAGGGAGCCGTCGCCTCCTTCCCATGGGTGGGTTCAAGGGAGGGGCTTCAGCCCTTCCCTTGGGGAGGATGTTTGAAGGAGGGGGCCTTCCCCTTCCTTCATGGGGGAGAGTTTGAGAGGGGTGGCTTGCCCCCCTTTTATCAGCCTTGGTGGCCGGTCGATCCGGTCGACGGGGCTCCTGACGACGAAGCAAAGACGAGAGGCGGCTTTCGCCGCCTCTCGTCGCAGACTCAGTCGGTATCCGGTCCCCAGAGCGGATTGCTCACCGGGTCCTCGATGTGGCCCCAGTCCGGTTCCAACCCGGCGATCACTGCCTTGACCTTGTGCCCACCGATGTCCGTGCGCCCCTGCGCGACGAGGATGCTCACCGCCGTCGGGTCCGCCTCGATGGCCCGGATCGCGTCCTCCATGTCATCGTGGGGACCGAGGTTTTCGATGGGGATCACATCGCCGTCCTCGTCGTAGCCGCCATGCAGATACATCGGCGCATCTGCCAGCCGCTCCGCCGCCAGTTCGGCCTCTCGGATGAGGCGGAAGGCGTGCTTGCGCTCGCGCCAGTAAGCTGCGCTGCCACCGTCGATGCTGATGATCTTGTGATTGCTCATGTCATGTCTCCTTTCGCTCTCTGACGGAAGGAGCCTGCACTGTAGCCGCGAGGGGTCAGGGATCGCGAAGCGACCGCCAGCGGCGGCGAGCGGGGGAGCCGATTTTCTGACGACGCCCTTGGGCGGCGGCTGAAAATTGGGGGGACCGCGATGTCCTTGACGCCGGAGTGGCTGGTGCATGATCCGAAGTCAGAGAGAGAAGAGCCCGCGGCCCCGACCAGGGGCCGCGACAATATTCGGCGCAACGCCAAAGGGGTGGTTTGGAGGGGAAGCCCCTCCATGGGTGGGGGAGCTTGAGGG
>NZ_UXAW01000066.1 GCF_900609055.1 Pseudogemmobacter humi
GGCCAGGGGCGGGCAAGGGATCAGGCTGCCGCTCCTTTGCCGGGCGCGGGCGGGGAAAAAAGCCCCGGTCTGCCGCTGGCGGCGCAAAGAGGCGCGCAAGCGGGCCGCCCCAAAAATCTGGACGCTCCGAATACCATCGGCGGGAACCTTTCCTGTCAACAGATCCCGCAGCCACAGGGACATATTCACCCTTCCCGCGCCACGGGGATCTTGCCGTTTTCGCTGCGTTAACGCGACCTCCGCCGCCCGGTTCCCTCGTCATCGGAAAATAATCACTGTCACAGTTGTTTTCTTCACAAGGGGTTAATGCCGGATGGAACGCCCGCGAGCGGCGATGCCGGCCCGGTCTGCCGCCCGGCCTGCCTTTTGCCGCAGCGTCATTCAGGAACCATCCGCTGTCTGCTGCGTTTCAGCTTTTGCGGTGCGGCGCAAAGTCGCGTCATGAACGGGGAAATCAGGAGAGAGAACCATGGCGGTTTCCACCAAAAAGCCAGCGAAGCATCTGGAACAGGCTGGCGAGGAACTGCGCGAAGCCGCCTCGTCCGCGGTCGGGGCCGCGCGCGACGCGGGCGCCGAGGCGACACGCCGCGCGGCGAAGATCCGCGACAAGGCGGTAGATAAGGCCGAAGAGGCGCGCGACGCGCTGGAGGAAACCGGCGAGCGGCTCTCTGATCGGCTGCGCGAGGCGGCGGGCCGCGCGCGAGACAGCGTGCAGGCGGTGCCGGAACGCCTGGCCGAGGGCCTGTCGGTCGCGGTGGAGCGCGTGCGGGACGGCAGCCTCGCGGATGTGGCCTCGGACATGCGGCATATGGTGCGTAAGAATCCGGGGCTGTTCATGGCAGGGGCGGCGCTGGCGGGCTTTGCGCTGGCGCGGATCCTGTCGGCGCGCACGGGCCGCGACGATTGAGCCGGGATCCGCAAAGCGGCCCGGGGGTCAGTGCCCTGATCCTTCAGATCCTGGGTGGGGCCCTGCGTCTGATGGGCGGCGAGATCGCGCTGGCGCGGGCAAGCGCGCGGCGGGCGGTGGCGCTGGCGCTGCGGGGGCTGGTGCTGCTGGCGCTGGCGCTGGTGCTGGCCTCGCTGGCGCTCGGACAACTCGCGGATGCAGGCCATGCGGGGCTGGTGGCGGCCGGGCTCGGTCCGCTCGGGGCCTCGCTTACGCTCGGTCTGGGCCTTTTGCTGCTGGCCGGACTGCTGGCCTGGCTGGGGCTGCGGCTGATCCGCGCCGCGCCGCACGAGCCGCGCCGCAGCTTTTCCAGCCTGAGACGCGACATTCAGACCCTGATGGACCGGGAAACCCGCCCGGAAACCGATGCTTCCGAAGGAGCGAGAGATGACCGACGCGCGTGACCACGATCACCCCCGCCGGATCGAGGCCGATCTGGCCCGCGAACGCGACGAGCTGGCGCTTGCGCTGGCGGCGCTGCGCGAACGGCTGCGGCGGCCCGCCGAACCCGCCCGCAACGGCTTTGCCGCCACGGCGGCGCCGGTGGCGAAAGCCGCAGTCCGCGCGGCGCAAACCTGGCCGCTGGCCTCGGCCGTTGCGGGGGCCGGGCTGGCCTGGCTTGGCTGGCGTGCGGTGAACGGCCTGCGTGGGAAAGACGCCGATTCAGCGCCGGAATGGCTGGTCGAGGCCGGGGAACTGCATGATCGCGCCGCGAAACTGCGCGCGCGGATCGAAGAGGCCGCAGCGGCGGGGGGTCTGGACGAGGCCGGGGCGCGCGACAGTCTCGCGGAGGTGGACGAGGCGCTGAAGAAAGAGGTGCGTCGTCTGATGGGGCGTGGTCTCGACGGGCTGGAGGCCGAGGCGCGTGCCGCCGCTCTGGCCGCGAGGGAGGAGGTCTGGCAGGCGAAATACGGCGGCGGGCGCCCGAAGATCGCGGCGCTGCTGACCTCTGGTCCGGTGCTGGCGCTGGCCGGGGCGGCGCTGGCCGCGGTTATTCCGCGTGCCTCTGCGGCGAAAGACACCGAGCAGGCCGCGCGCGATGCGGTCGAGGCGGCGCGGCAGGTGATCGGGGAGGAGGCCGACCGCCTGACCGCCCTGGCGGAGGAGCTGAGCCGCAGTCTGCGCGAGGCGCTGGATGCCGCAAAGACGGGGGACGAGACCACGCGGCGCTGAATCCGTTCCCTGCCCCCGTGCCGGTGCCCCCGTGCGATCCCCCCGTGCCGGTCAGGCGATGGCATCCGCCTTTTGCGGGGCGGGGGCCGGGTCGGGATCGTCGCGGTTGTGGCTGATGGTGAAGGTGATCATCACCGTTATCCGCGGCCCCTGGTCCTCGACCGCCATGGTGGCGGAAAGCTGGTTGACGAAGCCGCGGATCAGCCGCGCGCCGATCACCGCCGGCGCGCCGGCATGTTCCCCGGTGGCATATTCGCCGGTCAGCCGCGCGCGCGCCGCGGCCGGACCCGAGACCTCCAGCCGGGCGGTGTTGCCCGCGCCGGGCACCGGGCCGAGGCGGATCAGGATCGGCGGACCCGCTTCACCGCCCGAGGGGAAGCACGACAGGATCTCGGCCAGCAGCAGCGCAAGCGGCACCGCCTGGGCCGAGCCCAGCACCAGCGGATGCAGGTCGGCGGTGATCGCATCCTTGTGGCCGGAGCGGCCGTAGATCTGATCGACGCGGCCGATCACCTCGGCCATCAGCTGATCCACCTCGACATCGGCGCCCCCGGCCATGCGGTAAAGCCCCAGATGAACGGTGGAGAGCGACATCACCCGGTTGTGCAGATCGTCGAGCACGGCGCGGATGTTCTCTTCCTCGGTCTCGCGCCGGTGCATGCGCAGGAAAGAGGCGATCAGCTGAAGGCTGTTGCCGGTGCGGTGATGCACCTCGCGCAGGAGCCCCGCCTTCTGGCGCAGCAGGTTCTCCAGTTCGGCCTCGTCGCGCAGGATGGTCGCGGTCATGGTGCGATAGGCCTCGGCGAGGCTGGCGATCTCGGCCGGCGGGTTGTCGAGATCCAGTTCCGGCATGCTGCGGCTGTCCGAGCCGAAGGCGCGCATCGCTTTGGCAAGGCGGCGGACGTGGCGCGTGACCAGCCGCTCGACGCCGAGGAAGGTCACGCCCACCCCGGTCAGCCACATCAGCGCGGGCAGCAGATAGGCGAGGGCGTTGCGCCCCAGAAAGCCGCCGTCGCGCGGCAGCGGCCAGACCCCGAGCAGGTGAAGATCATGCGTCAGCGGAACCGAGGCGAACATCCGGCGCATGCCGTCGGGGGTGGTGTCGGCGAAGCTCTGCGGCGGCGCGCTGTTGATCCGGGCCAGATCGCGGGTCGCGGGCAGATAATCCGCCGCCGCCGCGATACCCACCGAGGCATAGACCACCTCTCCGGCGCGGTTGCTGGCGATCAGCGCCAGCGGCCTCTCCGCCCCGCCCCGGGCGCTCATTTCACCGCCGGTCATCGCCGTTTCGGGCAGCGAGATCAGCACGAAGCCCATCGGCTCACCCGTGGCGGTGGCGACGGGCGACACCACCGAAATCTCGACTGCGCCCGATGAGGACCAGCCGGGGTCGCTGAAGATCTGCGGCGCGCGGGCGTCGCGCATCCGGGCGAAATGGGCAAGCCCCGTGAAATCCTGGGCCGAGCCGTCGGAGCTGCATTCCATCCGCCCCGACAGCGGCACGAAGGCGGCGCGGGCGATCCGCGGATCGGCGGCGGCATAGCTGGCCAGATGGGTGCGGCAATGCGCCATGTCGTCGCGCAGGACCGAGGCCAGAAGCTGGGCGGTGATCTGGCTGGCGCGGATCAGCCGCACCTCGCCGAGCGCCTCCTGAAGCGTGCGCCCGATCGAGGCCGCCATCGCCGTCTCATCCGCCTGGCGCTGGCTTTGCCGTGCCTGGGCCAGCGCCAGCAGGCCAAGCGGCAGCAGCGCGACCAGGATCATCGCGGCAAGCCGCAGGCCGAGGGCCGAACCGGAGCCCGCAGCAGACCCTCTGCCGGCCGCCGCGCTCATGCGGCGGTGACGGCGGACCGGCTCAGAACCGCTGCGGTCATGGTGTCGGTGCCCGAGAACAGATCCTCGCCCTCGGCCAGGCCCATAAGCTCGGCCAGGCGCGCGCGGGCGCGGCTGGCGCGGCTTTTCACCGTGCCGACCGCCACACCCATCATCCCGGCGGCCTCTTCGCAGGAATAGCCCGAGGCGCCGATCAGGATCAGCACCTCGCGGTGCTGCGGCGAAAGCTGGTCGAAGGCGCGCTGAAAATCGCTGTAGGCGAGGCGGCCGTCATGGGCGGGCTTTTCGAACATCTTCGCGGCATAGGTGCCGTCGCTGTCCTGCACCTCGCGGCGGGTCTTGCGCAAAAGCGAGTAATAGGTGTTGCGCAGGATGGTGAAGAGCCAGGCCTGGAGATTGGTCGCGGGATCGAACTTGTCCAGATTGGACCAGGCCTTGAGGATCGTTTCCTGCACGATGTCGTCGGCCATCGCCACATTGCGCGACAGGCTGATCGCGAAGGCGCGCAGACCGGGCAGGAGCGTGGCGATCTGGTCGCGCGGATCGGGGGGAGGAGCGTCATCCGCACCATCCGGCGATCCGCCCCCGGCCGCCGGTTTGCCGCGCGGGTTCATTTTGCGGCCTCACCGGCCTGAAGCCGGGCCAGAAGTTCCTTGAAACGGTCGGGCACTTCCTCGGTCAGAACCTCATCATAGACCCGCCGGAGATTCTCGTCGATCTGCGCCCTTACCGCTGAGCGATCCTTTGCCCGCCCGGGGTTGCCTGATAGCATCTTGCTCATAGTCCTGCCATTGGTTCGGGAACCAACGTCGCTTGCGCGCGTTCGGTTCCGCAGCGAGCGCGCATAATGGAGAATTTTTTTATGACCGATTCCAGGGCTTCCGCATTTTCACAATCGGTGGCCAGAGAGCTTCCCTGCCTTCGCCGCTACGCCCGCGCGCTGACCGGCAGCCAGACCAGCGGCGACAGCCATGCCCTTGCCGCGCTTGAGGCGGTGCTCTCCGATCCTTCGGCTGTTTCCGGGGCGCCTTCGCCGCGCATCGGTCTTTTCACCATCTTCCATCTGGTCTGGCAAAGCGCCGATTCCCCGGTGAGCGGCGGCGACAACCGGCTTGCCGCGGCGGCGCAGGTCCATCTGTCGCGGCTGACCCCCAATTCGCGCGAGGCGCTGCTGTTGCAGTCGATCGAGGGCTTCACCCTGGCCGAGATCGGGCTGATCCTCGGCACCGGCGAAGAGCGCGCGGGTGATCTGGTCGAGCGCGCCCTGCACGAGATGGAGCAGTCGATCCTCGGCAAGGTGATGATCATCAAGGACGAGGCGATCATCGCCATGGATCTCGCCGCCATTGTCGGCCTCATGGGCCATCAGGTGACCGGCGTTGCCCGCACCCGCGACGAGGCGGTGGCGCTGGCGTCAGGGATCCGGCCGGATCTGATCCTCGCCGATATCCAGCTTGCCGACAATTCCTCGGGGATCGACGCGGCGAACGACATTCTCGCGCGGTTCGAGGTGCCGGTGATCTTCGTCACCGCCTTCCCCGAACGGCTGCTGACCGGAGAACGGCCCGAGCCGGCCTTCCTGATCAACAAGCCCTATACCGAGGAACAGGTACGCTCGGCGGTCAGCCAGGCGATGTTCTTCTCCTCGACCGAGACGCTGAACGCCTGAAACGGGCCGGGCGCGGTGTTCCGCGCCCGGTTTCTCCGCATCACTTCAGATTGCGCACCACGTGGTCGGCGAAAGTGTCGATCATCGCGCGATAGACCCGGGCGGTGTCGATATCGGCGGCGGTCAGGTCGAAGCCCTCGCCCAGGGCGGGCATGCTGGCCTTCACATCGACCGTCAGTTCATAGCTGTCGCCCCGGCCCGGCTGCGGCGGGTCGCTGACCTTCACCAGCCCGCTCAGACGGGTGTCGGCGATGCCGATGGCCTCGGCGAAGCCGCTGGCCAGCGAAACCTCGTCGATATCGACGGTGATCATGGCGCCTTCCTCGGCGGTGCGGTCGGCCACCCGCGACAGGATCGCGGTTTCCAGATCGTTCTCCAGCGTGCCCCAGTATTCGGCGGCGGCAGCGTTCTGCACGGCGGCGATATCGACGGACACGTCGATCGACTGCACCGCATCGGCCCGGTCCTGGGCGAAGGCGGGCAGGGTCATCGCGCTGGCGGCCAGCGCGGCGGCAACGATTCGGGTAAAACGGTTCATCCGGTGTCTCCTTGATCCGGGCGCCGCGAAGAAGGCGGCGCTTGCAATGCCGGGACAACGCGGGCGCGGCGGGCGCGGTTCCTCTGCCGGGCGGCACCAAAAAGCCCGGGAACCGTGGAGCGTGTTTTGCATCACATTGAAAGATATGAACTTATCGGGAAGATCCTGCCGATGCGGGCCGGGCGCATCCCGTCGCTCTGCCGCTTTATTTGCGAAAACCTGCCGGAATCGCCGGACTCCCCTGGCGAATTCCCGCCGGTTTTAGCGCAGCCAGAGCCCCTCGCGTTTCAGCGCGTTGCGGATCATCTGTTCGCGCCGGGGCAGATCGTTGCGGTCGAACAGCGCGCGCGCCTTCCGGCCGCGGTTCTGATAGACCATCTGCTTCACCTGCGGCCAGTCGCGCAGGATGCGGCGGTTCTCCTTGTCGCCCGCCACCGCCTCCAGCATCGCCACCGCGGCGTCTGATTCCCGCGCATACAAGAGCGGCAGGCTGCGGTAATGGCAGGTGACATCGCGGTCCAGCCCCGCCAGTTCCGGCCCCGGCCGCCCGCCCCCGAACGAGGCGATCACCAGCGGCAGCGCGATCTGGTCGAGCCAGGGCCAGAGCTCCTGGCACACCAGTTCCGGCGGGCGGTTCTTGTGGATGTCGGTGGCATATTCCAGGAAACGGCTGCCGAAGGCGCGCGGGCTTTTGTGGAAGAACCAGCCCGCGTTGAAATACATATAGCGCTGCCAGTATTCGTCGGGCCAGGACAGGTCCAGCGAGGCCTGGAAATCCAGCCCGTAGCGGCGGTAGAGCGCGCCCCAGGTCTCGGCATAGCCCGGGCCGTAAAGCTCGATCTGCGGCCAGGTTCCCTCGCGCCGCATCGAGGCGGCGGGGCGGTCGAAATCGCAGGGCAGGGCCGAGACCGCGCCGGTGATCAGCGTATCGGTGTCGAGGAACAGGAAGGGCTCGTCCGGCAGCGCCGCCAGCCCCTCGATCTTGTTGCCATAGGCATAGGGCTCGCCGAAGATCCTGCTCTCGAACGGCACGAATTCGGCGCCGAGCGCGGTGAGCCGCTCGCGCAGCCCGCCCTCGGGCAGGCGGGGATCGTCGGGCCAGAGCCGGCCGGGCTGCGGCTCCATCAGCAGCAGGCGGCCCCGGAACCCCGGATCCGCGCGGCGCAGCGAAGCGGCCAGCAGCAGCGCCTCGAACCCGAGGCGGCCGCGCTGCACCACCGCGGCGATGTTGAAGGGGGCCGGTGTCATCGGGCCGGGGTAAAGCGCAAAGACAGGCAGGACATGCCGCCGTCAATCTTCGCGCATTCGGAATTGCCGATCTCGGTCAGGTCGTAGCCCGCCTTGACCAGACGGTCGCGGGTGCGCGGGAAACCGGCGGGGAACAACACCTTGCCGTTGAAGCGGATCGCATTGGCCGCAGCTTCCTCGCCCGCGGCGACCGGGATCACCCGGTAGCCGGCAAAGCAGCCCGAGGCGGCCAGCCGGTCGGTGGCCAGCACGGTTTCCTCGTCCATCAGCGAGCAGTCGGTCTTGAAATGCAGGACGCCCGGCGGGGTATGGACCTCATGCACCCTGTGGCCCCAGTCGGCGGTCAGCCGTGCCAGTTCCGCCACTCCGGCGGCATTGGTGCGCGCCGAGCGGCCGACGAGGATCCCGGTCTCGGTCATCAGGATGTCGCCGCCCTCGATGAAACTGTCCTCGCCTTCGATCCGGCGCAACTCGCCGTAGAGCGCGGCCAGATGCGGCGCCATTTCCGCGGCCTCGCCCAGACGGCTGGGCGCGCCGGGGCGCATGATCACCGCCCCTTCGGGCAGGCAGAGTGCGGTATCCTCGACGAAAACGCTGTCGGGATACTCCTCCAGCGGCGCGAGTTCGATCACCTCGGCCCCGGTCGATTTCAGCGCCGCGACATAGGCCGCGTGATGGTCGAGCATCAGTGCCAGATCCGGCGCCCCGGTGTCCACCGCGCGCAGCCCGTCCACGATGGCCGCCGAGGGCCGGCGGGTGATCGCATGGGTGAAAGTGTAGGAACGCGGCATCGTCTCTCCTGCGGCAGGGCCGCTTCATGGCTAGCCTGGAACCGGCCCGGGCGAAAGGGTTTGCTCTCTCGCGCGCGCCCCGCGGGGATCGGGCGTATGCCGCTGGCGGGGATTTTCGGAGATTGCCGCGTAATTTTTCAGATCGGTGTGGCAGGGGCGCAGAAGTCGGGCGTTTCTTTCTCCCGGCCGAATTCATGCCATTGGCCCGCCAGACCAGAAGCGAGCCTCGTCGCTTCAGCGCGTCGTTGCAGGATTTGCGGTTCGCCGTAGCTGTAGCGGGCAGGCTCAGGCTTACACCTGCCAGATACCCGAGAACATGGATCCGCAGCGGGAAGCCTGCCGACGCGCAATTTCTACACCAACGCCCCTCTCTGTTTCAGCCTGGCGGAATGCAGGTCGCCCCGTTCTTCGCATGATTGCGACGCATCTCGTCTCCGGCCCCCGCCGTCAGGCCGCAAGGCCCGGGTCATCGGTCGGCGGGGCAGCGGGCCTGATGCAGGCCTCTGCCATATGCGCCGGAGCCCGTCCGCGATGCCCCCAGGGCGCGCTGCCGGCGGGAAGAGGGGTCACGGCCCTTCCGGCCGCCCCTTCCCTTGTGCCGCCACATCGGCAAGACTGTGTTCCGGTAAGGCCCGGTCAGAGGAAGGAGGGTTGCATCAGATGTGTGAACTTTTTGCGAAGCAGGATCCCGCCCGCTATGTGCCGGTCACCCGGCGGATCCGGCTGAACGGGCAGAGCACCTCGGTCCGGCTTGAGGCCGCCTTCTGGACGATTTTGGATGAAATCGCCCGCGAGCAGGGGGAATCCACCGCGGCTTTTCTCTCGACGCTGCACCGCGAAGTGCTGGAATTCCATGGCGAGCCGGTGAATTTCGCCTCGCTTCTGCGCTGCACCTGCCTTGTGCGGCTGGAAACCGGACGTGCGGCGACGCCCCCGGCGCTGCGCGCCATCGCCTGAGGGCGCGTGACGGCGAATGTAGCATGATACTACCCGCAGGCGTCTGAACTGTCGCAGTTTTCAGCCAACCGGGGGAGAGCATGACGACAGAACGCGGAGAGGGGCCGGCGGTCAGCGCGGGCGCGCTGCTGGTGGCGATGCGGCGGATCGTCGGGCGCAATCACGTGCTGACCGGCGCGCGGGCCACGCGGCGCTATGCGACGGGGATCCGTTACGGCGGCGGCCCGGTCGAAGCGGTGGTCCGCCCCGGATCGCTGGTCGAGATGTGGCGGGTGCTGAACCAGGCCATCGCGGCCGGGCGGGTGGTGATCTTCCAGGCGGCGAATACCGGGCTGACCGGCGGCTCGACGCCCTGGGGCGCGGATTACGGGCGCCCGGTCCTGCTGATCAATGTCCTGCGGCTGACCGGCATCCATCTGCTGGGCCGGGGCCGCCAGGTGGTCTGCCTGCCCGGTGCCACGCTCGACCGGCTGGAGCGCCGTCTGAAACCGCTGGGACGAGAGCCGCATTCGGTGATCGGCTCAAGCTGTATCGGCGCTTCGGTGCTGGGCGGGATCTGCAACAATTCCGGCGGCGCGCTGATCCGGCGCGGTCCCGCCTATACCGAAATGGCGCTTTACGCCGAGGTGCGCGCCGACGGCTCGGTGGCGCTGGTCAATCACCTCGGCCTCGATCTGGGCGAGGATCCCGAAACCATTCTCGCGCGGGTCGAAGCCGGGGACCTGCCGGCGCCGGGGGCCGGGGGGGCCTGGGCCTCGGATCATGATTACGCGGCCCATGTCCGCGATGTCGAAGCCGCGACACCCGCGCGCTTCAACGCCGATCCGCGCCGCCTGCACGAGGCTTCGGGCTCGGCGGGCAGGGTCGCGGTCTTTGCCGTGCGGCTGGATACGTTCGAGGCCGAACGCGAGACGGCGGTGTTCTGCATCGGCAGCAACGATCCCGCCGAGCTGACACGGATCCGCCGCGACATGCTGACCGGCTTTGAAAACCTGCCGGTGGCCGGGGAATATATCCACCGCGAGGCCTGGGACATCGCCGCGCGCTACGGCAAGGATACCTACCTTCTGATCCGCTGGCTGGGAACGCAGCGCATCTCGGCCGTCTTCGCCCTGAAGGCGAAGCTCGATGCGCTGACCGAACGGCTGGGGCTGGGCGCCGCGCTCACCGACCGGATCGCGCAGGGTCTGTCGCGGCTGCTGCCGCAACATCTGCCGCGCCGGATGCAGGCGTTCCGCGACCGCTACGAGCATCACCTGTTCCTGCGGATGGGGGGCAGGGGGATTGCCGAGGCGCGGGACTATCTGGCGCGGTTCTTCCCCTCGGCCAGTGGCGACATGTTCGAGGCCACGCCCGCGGAAGGCGCGGCCGCCTTCCTGCACCGTTTCGCGGTGGCGGGCGCCGCCAACCGCTACCGCGCCATCCATTCCCGCGAGGTCGAGGACATCGTCGCCCTCGATATCGCTTTGCGCCGAAACGACCGCGACTGGGTCGAGGCGCTTCCCGCCGAAATCGACGGGCAGATCCTGAGGAAACTCTATTACGGGCATTTCTTCTGCCATGTGTTCCACCAGGATTACGTGGTGCGCAAAGGCACCGACTGTCTTGCGCTGGAACATGCGATGTGGGCGCTTCTCGACCGGCGCGGGGCGCGATACCCGGCCGAGCACAATGTCGGCCACCTATACGAGGCCGCGCCGGAGCTTGCGGCGTTCTACCGGCGGCTCGACCCGACCAACAGCCTGAACCCGGGTATCGGCCAGACCTCGCGCCGCCCGCATTGGCAGGATGATTGCGGCTGCCCGCCTTAAGCGCCCCGGATCGCACAGCGCCCTGCGCGCGCGGGCCGCCGGAGAGGCGCATGAGGCACGGAGCCGCAAAGTTCCTCTCGTCCTTGCAGGACGTCCCGCCTCGGCGGCGCCCGTCGAAGGCGATGCGGAGAACGGCGGGAAGGGGGTGAGGAAATGCCGCGCCTGTCCTGCGCCGCGGAAAGCCAGCCCGCCCCTGTTCGGCATCGGACGGCGCCCTGGTCGAAGGCCAGGGGCGGGGAAGGCCATATTCGGGCGCCGGAAGAGACCGACGCCTTTCCCCGAGGCGCTGCGGCAGGGCCCGCCGGGAAACAGGACGGCCTTTGCCGGGCTGACGAAACCTGAGGAACGCGCCTGTCTGCCGGGGTTTCTGGCGACGCGGAAGCCTTGACAGGACAAAAGGGGCGGAACTTTCGTTCCGCCCCTTTTTCGTGGCCGGCCCCTCGCTCAGAGGTTCTGCCGGCTCAGCTCGCCCGCGATGAATTCGGCCTGGCGGATCGCCAGCGCCACGATGGTCAGCGTCGGGTTTTCCGCCGCGCCGCTGGTGAACTGGCTGCCGTCCGAGACGAAGAGATTGGCGATGTCATGGCTCTGGCCATGTTTGTTCACCACCCCGTCGCGCGGGTTTTCCGACATCCGGTTGGTCCCCAGGTTGTGGGTCGAGGGATAGGGCGGCGTCGGGAAGGTGCGGGTCGCGCCCGCCGCGCGGTAGATCGCCTCGCCAAGCGCATAGGCATGGTTGCGCATCGCGACATCATTGGGGTGATCGTCGAAATGCACGTTCGGCGCCGGCAGGCCGAACTGATCGGTCGCCGTGGCCGAAAGCGTGATGCGGTTGGTTTCCTGCGGCATGTCCTCGCCCACGATCCACATCCCGGCCATGTTCTCGTAGCCGTCCAGCGCCGAGGTGAAGCTGCGGCCCCAGCCACCGGGATCGAGGAAGGCCGCCATGAACGGCAGGCCAAGCGCCAGCGTCTCCAGCTCATAGCCGCCGACGAAGCCGCGCGACGGATCGAGGCGCGCCTCGTCCTGGACGATCCCGGCCATGGTGGTGCCGCGCCACATCTTCACCGGCTTCTCGAACACGCCATAGACCGAGCCGGTGACGTGCCGCATGTAGTTGCGCCCGACCTGGCCCGAGGAATTGGCCAGCCCGTCGGGGAACATGGCCGAGGCCGAGTTCAGCAGGATCCGCGGGCTCTCGATCGAGTTCCCGGCGACGCAGACCACGCGGGCCTTCTGGAAATGCTGGTTGCCGTCCTTGTCGGCGTAAAGCACGCCGGTGACGCGGCCGGTGTCGTCATGCTCGATCTTCAGCGCATGGCAGCGCTCGCGCACTTCCAGGTTGCCGGTGGCCTCGCCCTTCGGAATGTCGGTATAGGCCGCCGACCATTTGGCGCCCCATTTGCAGCCCTGGAAGCAGAAGCCGGTCTGCTGGCAGGCGAGGCGGTCGTCGTAATCGACCGAGTTGATCGCCATCCGGCCGGTCGAGACCTCTTTATAGCCAAGCGCCAGCGCGCCCTTCTCCAGCACCTTGTAATTGTTGTTGCCGGGCAGGCCGGGGCGGTCGCCGGTGCGGGTCACGCCCAGCTTGGCCTCGGCCAGATCATACCAGGGCGCCATCTCGGCGCCGTCGATCGGCCAGTCGAGCAGATTGGCGCCGCCGACCTGGCCGTAATTCGTGCGCGCCTTCCATTCGTGCTCCTGGAAACGCAGCGACGCCCCGGCCCAGTGGATCGAGGTTCCCCCCACCGCCTTGACGATCCAGGCCGGCAGGCCGGAGAAATCCTTCGCCACCCTCCAGTCGCCCGAGGTGGTGCGGTTGTCGAGCCAGGCAAGCTGGCCGAAACTGTCCCATTCGTCGTTGAGGTAATCCTCGGGCAGATAGCGCCCGCCCGCCTCAAGCGAGACCACCTTGACGCCCCGTTGCGCCAGTTCGTTCGCAAGCACGCCGCCGCCCGAGCCGGTGCCGATGATCAGGACGACGGAATCGTCATTAAGGTCGAATTTCGCAACCATATCCCGGTCCTCCCTTACAGCCAGTTGATGTCGTCGAAGCCGCGGTGCAGATAGCCGCCCTGGCTGAAGGACTCGCCCTCGTAGCCGAACAGCGGCCAGACCGCCTTCTGGTTGTAAAGGCCGGTGACAAGACCGCCCCGGATCTGCTGGAAGAAGGCCGAGTTCTCCATCGCGCGCAACAATGCCACGCGGTCGTCCTCCCAGCCGATGGCGAGGTAATTCGCATGGCCCGCGCCTTCGGCCGCGGCGTTCAGCGCGGCGATCCCGGCCTCGATCCCGGGCGCGGCCTCGGGTGTGTCGTAGCCCTTGACGGCGATGACGTAGAATTCGTCCGCGATCCGGTCGTGCGGGTAGATGTCGCGCGCCATGCGGATCAGCGTCGCCATGGTCTCGGGTTTCAGCGCGGTGGCCTCATAGGCCCAAGCCGCATCGGGGGCGGCGACAAAGCCCGCGCCGACGATCATGCCGGCGGTTGCGGCGAAACTGCGGGAAATCAGCTGGCGGCGGGTCAGGGTCTGACGGCTCGGGCCGCGCCCCTCATACTGGGTGGTCATAGTCTCCTCCTTGCTGCTTTATCGGCTGGGAGTCCCCGCCCGGCTCCTCTTCCGCGCGGGGGAGCCGGGTCTTTAAAGGTAGCGGCCTGCGCGTTGCAGCACCTCGATCTGATAGCCGTCGGGATCGGCGATGAAGAAAAAGCGCGCGATCACCGCGCCGCCGGGGGCGAAATCCACCAGCTTGCGCGGGCCAAGCCCGGCGGCGTCCAGCCGGGCGTGTTCGGCATCCACATCGGCGACGGAAAACGCCAGATGGCCGTAGCCATCGCCGAGGGCGTAGGGTTCGGTGCGGCCCTTGTTCACGGTCAGCTCCAGCTCGAAGCCGGTTTCCGTATTGGCCAGATAGATCAGGGTGAAACTCTCGAAATCCAGCCGCTCGACGATCTTCAGCCCGAAGGCCTTGTCGTAGAATGCGACCGAGCGCTCTTCCTCAAGCACCCGAATCATCGAATGGATCATCTTTGCCATGTCTGCTCCTTGCCTTTCGGTCAGGAGACGGCAGTTTCCGGCGGCCGGGGTAGTATCATGCTACCGGCACGCGATTTAGGGGCATTTTATCTTGCCGGCCCCGGTCCTGCGGCAAGGCCCGGAGCCGTCTGCGAAGCGCGGCCCCTGGCAGCCCCCGCGTGCCGCCGGGTTGTGGGCCCGGTCGCCTCTCGTTTCTTCCGGGGGCGCGAGGCTCTTTCCCGCGCCGGACGCAGGCCTGGCCGGTCCGCCCTGCGCGACCCATTGCCCGAGGGCTTGCTGCCGCTCCTCTCCCCTGAAGTCGTCGAAGAGATCTCCGCAAGGCATGGGGCGGCTCAGACCCCCGGATGGATGGCCCGACCCAGGCGGGCCGGAGGCGCCCCGCCCTTGCCTTAAGGCCCGGCCATTCGTGCAGCACGGGCTGTGTCGCGGTGGAATGGTGCGGCTGATGCACCATTCCGCCTGCCGGAAACTGCTTGTTTACGACCTGTCGCAGCCTAGGCTCCGGGCAGAAGAAACGATACGAATTCCAACAGGAGAAGTTACAATGCAAAGCATGACGCGTCGTTCTCTTTTGTCGGTCGGCGCCGCTGCGGGCGTGGGCGCGGCACTGGGAATCCGTCCGGCCCTGGCCGGGGACTCTGCGCTTTACGAGGCGGCGAAGGCCGAGGGCGAACTGAACCTTTACTGGGGATCCTACGAGCAGAAGACGATCGACGAGCTGATCGCGGCCTTTACCGCCCGATATCCCGGGATCGGTGTCAATCTGTTGCGCCAGGCCTCGCAGACCGTCTACACCCGGCTGCGGCTGGAGATGGACAATGACGCGGTGCAATGCGACTCGCTCGGCACCACCAATGTGCTGCATTACAACGAACTGAAATCGCTCGATGCGCTGCGCCCCTACAAGCCGGCCGCGGCGGAGATGATCCCCGAGGCCTTCCGCACGCTCGACCCGGACGGGCTGTTCCATGTCGGCGCGATCAGCCTGATCTGCATCAACCGCTCGGCTTCGGTCGAGGGGCCGAAATCCTGGGCCGAGATGGTCGGCGGCGGTTTCGCCGGCGAGATTTCCTGCGGCAGCCCCGCCCATTCCGGCGATGTGGCGCATTGGACGGTGGCGATGCTGGCGAAATTCGGCGAGGATTTCCTGCGCGATTTCGCGGCGCAAAAGCCGAAGATCGGCCAGTCCAGCGTCGATTCCGTCACCGACATCCTGGCAGGCGAGCGCACCGTCGGCGCCAGCGCACCCTACAGCTATACGCTGACCCAGAAAGCCGCCGGCAATCCGATCGACGTGACGATGCCGTCGGACGATGCGATCCTGAACCTCGGGATCACGGGAATTCCCGCGAAGGCGCCGCATCCCAACGCGGGCCAGCTTTTCAACGAATTCCTCTATTCGCCGGAAGCCTCGCAGGTTCTGGTCGCCAACAACTGGCCCAGCCTGCGCAGCGATGTGCCCTGGGCCGGCGGGCTGAGCCTCGATCAGATCGGCTGGTATCGCAATCCCGCCGAGGGCCTGACCGAGGCCATGGCGGAGGCGATCGAAAAGTGGAAAGACATCGTGGCCTGACCACGGCGCTATGGCCGCCGGGCCCATACCGGCGGCCGCGAAATCCGGCGACCCGGGCGGCAGCGCCCGGGCTTCGCCCCTTTGCTGCCCGACCGTTCCGCGAGACCCCGAGATGACCTCACAGCCCCGCCCGGCCCTGTCCGGCATCATCGGCCACAACCTGCCGCGCTGGCTGGTGCTGACGCTGGTGACGCTGGCGCTTTTGCTTCTGGTTGCCCATCCGCTTGGCTGGATTCTGTGGAACAGCTTCCACGATGACAGCACCAAAGAGCTGACGCTCGGCAACTACCAGCGGATGTTCACCCGTCCGTCGCTCTGGATTCCCATCGTCAACTCTCTGCTGCTGGCCTTTTCGGTCGCCTTGTTCTCGACGCTGATCGGAGTGCCTCTGGCCTGGCTGGTCGCGCGCACCGACATGCCCGGGCGGGGGTTCATCCGGGCGATGACGATGACCGCCTTCGTGACCCCCTCGTTCATCGGGGCGCTCGGCTGGATCCTTCTGGCGGCGCCGAGGGCGGGCTGGCTGAACGTGGGCTGGCGCAACCTCACCGGGGCAGAGGGGCAGCTTCTCGACATCTACACCATGACGGGGACGATCTTCGTCTGCGCCATCTATACCGTGCCCTATACGTTCGCTCTGGTCGCCAGCGCCTTCGACGAGATGGCGGTCGAGCTGGAGGACGCCGCAACCACGCTTGGCGCGGGAAAATGGCGCACGATGCTTTCGATCACCGTGCCGCTGGCAAGCCCGGCCTTCCTTGTCGGCTTCATCCTGTCCTTCATCCAGGGCATGACGCTGTTCGGCGTGCCGGCCTTTCTGCTGACCCCTTCGGGCACACGGGTCGTCACCACCCAGCTTGCGGAATTCTATCAGCTTTTCCCGCCCGAGATCTTTCTGGCCGCGGCCTATTGCATGCCGCTGCTGATCGTGACGGCGGGGCTGTTCTGGATCCGCCGCCGTATCCTCGGGCGCCGCCAGTTCACCACCATCGGCGGCAAGACCCGCCGCACGCGGCGGATCGCACTGGGCGCGCGGGCACGCTGGCTGGGCTTCGCCTTTGCCATGATCGTGCCGGTCACCGCGGTCATCCTGCCCTTCGCCGCGCTGCTGCTGGTGTCCCTGTCGAAAGCCTGGGGGATGGGGCCGGTGTCGGGGAATTTCACCCTCGACTGGTATCGCTGGGCGCTGCTGGAAAACGGCGAGACGCAACGCGCCATCGTCAATTCGCTGCTCTATGCCGGGATAGCCGCCTCGGTCTGCATGCTGCTTGGCGTGGTTGTCGCCTATATCTCCGAGCGCCGGCTGTTCAGCGGCGCCGCCATCCTCGGCGCGCTGGCGACCACGCCGATCATCATCCCGGGGATCGTGCTCTCGGTCGGCTTCTTCTCGGCCTATACCCGCCCGCCCTTCGGTTTCTATGGCTCGGCCGTGCTGGTGATCGCAGCCTTCGTCGCGACCTTCCTGCCGATCGCCTATTCCCAGGGCACCACCACGATCAAAGGCATCAGCCCCGATCTGGAACGCGCCGCCCGCAGCGTGGGCGCCGGAGAGATCCGCACCTTCCTGTCGATCACCGCGCCCCTGATGCGGACGGGCCTCGTCTCGGGCTGGCTTCTGGTCTTCATCCCGATCATGCGGGAACTGTCGGTCGCGATTTTCCTCGTCTCGCCGAAAACGAATGTGATGACCACGCTGATCTACAATTACAAGGACGGCGGCAATTACGAGGCCGTGGCAGCGACCAGTGTGGTGCTGCTGGCCGGAACCCTGGTGATCGTGCTTCTGGCCCGGCTTCTGGTCGGTCAGGGCAGCCGCCGCACCCGCAAAACCCCGACCACGGACTCTGCCGCATGAGTGATATCCGCATCAAAGGGCTGAACAAGACGTTCGGCACCTATCAGGCCCTGCGCAATCTGAACCTGGACCTTGCCGACGGGCATCTGCTGGCGCTGCTCGGCCCTTCGGGCTGCGGCAAATCCACCACCTTGCAGATGCTGGCCGGGTTCGAGGCGCCGAGCAGCGGCGAGATCTGGGCGGGGGACCGGCTGATCTCAAGCCCCACCTCGGTGGTGCCGCCCGAGAAGCGCGGCATCTCGCTGGTGTTCCAGAACTATGCGGTCTGGCCGCATATGACGGTGGCGGAGAACATCGCCTTCGGTCTGAAGATCCGGCGGCTGTCGCGCAGCGAGGTGGCCGAGGGAACCAGGGCGGCGCTGGATGCGGTGCGCCTTGGCCAGCTTGCCGACCGCTACCCGTCCGAGCTTTCGGGCGGTCAGCAGCAGCGCGTGGCGCTGGCGCGGGCGCTAGCGGTCCGGCCCGGCATCCTGCTGCTGGATGAGCCGCTGTCGAACCTGGACGCCGCCCTGCGCGACGAGATGCGCTTCGAGATCCGTCGGGTGCATGACGAGCTGGGGATCACCACCGTCTATGTGACCCATGACCAGTCCGAGGCCCTGGTGACGGCGGACCGGATCGCGGTGATGAAACTGGGCGAGCTTCAGCAGCTCGGGGCGCCCGAAGAGGTGTTCGACCGGCCGGCAAATGAATTCGTCGCCTCTTTCATCGGCAACAACAACACCGTTCCGGGCATAAGCGCCGGCAAGGGTGCGCTCAGGTTCGGCGGCGAGACCGTCACCGCACTTGATCGCAGCGGGGCGGGTGAGGGGGGCGGGGCCGTTCTGATCATCCGCCCCGGCAAGATCCGGCTGTATGAGGAGGGAACCGCGCCCGCCGGTCTGGCGAACGCCCTGCCGGCGACGGTGCTGCGCTCGGCCTATCTGGGCGAGAGCCGCGATATCCTCGCCGAACTGGCGACCGGGGCCACGATGCGGGTGCTGGTGCCGCCGGAGCAGCGCCCGGCGCCGGGCGACAGGGTGGTCCTCGAACTGCCGGCCGCGCATTGTCAGATCCTGCCGGGAGGCTGATCCGGCCGCAGGACGAGGCGGCGGCCACCGGGCGCCAGTCCTGGCGGCTCGGCCAGTTCTACGCCGTCAGCATCCTGGCGCGCAGTCTGCTGATCGCGGTCATTCCCGCCATCGCGCTGTTGCGGCTCGGGGACGCGGGCCTCGTCAGCGCGGTCTATTTTGCGTCGAGCTGCCTGACGTTCACGATCAGCCTGGCGCTGCCGCGGGTGCTGCACCGGCTCGGGCTGCGCGGGATCCTTGCCGCGGGCACCCTAAGCGGGGTGCTCTGCGGTCTTTCCTTCCTGCTGCCGGGCCTTGCCGGTCTGGTTCCCGGGCTGACGCTGCATGTGCTGATGGTGCTTTGCTTCGAGAATGCCAGCAATCTCGCGGCTTTGCGGCTGATCGCCCGCCGCGATCAGCCCGCGTTCGAGGCCCGCCGCGTCATGCTGGCCGCCCCCGCCTATATGCTGGGCCCGGTGATCGGCACCGCCTTGCAGGAGGCGGGACTGGTGGGGCTGGTCTTTGCGGCGGCCGCGCTTTGCGCCTGTCTTGCGCCGCTTCTGGTTTTCATGGCCGGGCGCGGGGCCGCCGCCGTCCGCCCCGCCCCGGCGGCGCCTGCCGCAAGCGGTTTCGCGCTGCGCGGCTTCCTGTCTGCGCCGCGTTTGCGGGCGGCATGGCTGCTGGCCGTCGGCCGGGCGATGTGGTGGCAGATGCTTTTCGTCTACACCCCCCTGATGGCGCTGTCCCTTGGCGAGGGGCTGGCGCAGGCCGGGATCGTCGTCTCGCTGGCTTCGGCGCTTTTGCTGAGCGCGCCGCTCTGGGCGCGGCTGACCCGGCGGATGGGTCTCAGGCGGTTCATGATCGCCGCCTATATCCTTTGCGGGCTCTTCGCCTGCCTTGCCGGCGTGCTGGCGCAGTATTCCTTCCCGCTTTTCGCCGCCGCGATCCTGCTCTCGGCGCTTGGCGTAAGCGCGATCGACAGCGTGGCCAATACGCCCTTCCTGCGGGCCGTGCGTCCGCGAGATGCGGCGCGGATGGTTCCGATCTACAACACGTTCCGCGAAGTGGCGCAGATCGTGCCGGCGGGGGTCTATGCGCTTCTCCTGCTCTTCGCCGAGATCCGGCACATCTTCATCCTGACCGGGCTGAGCCTTGCCGCCTTCGCCTGGTTCTGCCGGTTCCTGCCGCGCCGGGGCTGATCCTGCCTTCGCCACGGCGGCCCGGGAGGGCGTCTCATCCCGTTTTGCCGGAATGGTGCCTTTCCCGCACCGATGCCGCAGCGAATAACTGATTGTTTGCAAGGTGGTTATGTGGAGCAATGACGCGAGGAAAACGGCGGAGGATCCGCCGGGAAATCCACGAGACAACCCTTTCGCACCCGCCGGTTGCAAGCCCCTATCCCGCGCGCCCTCTCCGGCGCGTGAAAAGGGCCACGTCGCGGGGGCGTTATCGCCAGAGGCCGAAATGCAAGACGAAACCACGACGAACCAACCCGCCGCGCCGCTTGCGGGGATCACGGTGCTGGATGTCACCCATATGCTTTCGGGGCCTTACTGCACCTGGATCCTCGGCGCCCTCGGGGCCGATGTGATCAAGGTGGAACGCCCGGATGCCGGCGATTTCACCCGCATCGTGGCGCCGTTCCACGAAGAGGAAAGCATCTATTTCCTTTCGGTGAACCGCAACAAGCGCAGCATCACGATCAATCTGAAAAGCGAAGAGGGCAAGTCCCTGTTTTGCAGCCTTGCCGCGCGCGCCGATGTGCTGGTCGAGAACAACCGGGCGGGGGTGATGGACCGGCTTGGCCTCGGCGCGGCCGCGATGCGCGCGATCAACCCGGGCCTGATCTACGCCTCGATCTCGGGCTTCGGCCAGGACGGGCCCTACAGCGGCCGCGCGGCTTTCGACGTGATCGCCCAGGCGCTGTCGGGCATGATGAGCATCACCGGCGAGCCCGACCGCGGCCCCGCCCGGGTGGGCGCCTCGATCGGGGATATCGGCGCCTCGCTTTTCGCGGTGATCGGGATCCTCGCCGATCTGGTGCGGCGCGGCCGGACCGGGGCGGGGGGGCGGATCGACGTTGCCATGCTCGATTGCCAGCTGGCGCTGATGGAAAACGCCATCGCCCGCACCGCCATCAGGGGCGAGGTGCCGGGCAGGCTGGGCAGCCGCCATCCGCTGATCGCGCCGTTTCAGGCCTTTGCGACCGCCGACCGGCCGCTGGCGGTCTGCGTCGACACCCAGGCGCAATGGGAGCGGCTGTGCCGCGCGCTCGGGCTGGAACGTCTGTTCGACGAGCCGGATTTCGCCACTGGCTCGTTGCGCGCCCTGCACCACGCAAGGCTGGAGCCGATCCTGGCCGGGACTTTCCGCACGCGCGACCGCGACAGCTGGCTTGCGATCCTGGAGGCGGCCGACGTGCCTTCCAGCGCGATCAATTCGGTGCCCGAGGCCATCGAAGACGCGCAGGTCCGCCATCGCGGCATGATCGCCGAAGTGCCGGAAGGCTCGGGCCGGCGTTTCGTGCGGGTGCCGATCCTGCGGCCGGGCGAGGCGGGCCACACTGAGACGCCGGCGCCACGCCTTGGCGAACATACCGAAGAGATCCTTGCCGGTCTGGGGCTGACGGTCGAGGATATCGCGCGGTTGCGCACCGCTGGCGCGATCTGAGAATACCGCAGGCAGAGGAACCGAAATTGACCAATCTTGTCGAGGCTTTCGATCTGGCGGGCCGGGCCGGGCGCCCGGTGCTGATCCCTTTCGCGGGCGGTGTCGGGCAGACCGCCGTCACCTGCGGCGATCTGCGGGCGCTGGCCGCCCGCTTCGCCGGAGTGCTGGACGAACTGGGCCTGGTGCCCGGCGACCGGGTGGTGGTCCGGGTCGAGAAAACCGTGGCCAATCTGGCGCTTTACCTGGCCACCCTGCAAAGGGGCGCGGTTTTCGTGCCGCTCAACACCGCCTATCGGCCGCAGGAGGTGGAGTATTTCCTGCGCGACACGTCGGCCCGGCTGGTGGTCTGCGACCCTGCCGATGCAGAGGTCATCCGCCCGGTGGCGGATGAGACCGGCGCCCGGGTGCTGACGCTCGATGCCTTTGGCGAAGGCAGCCTGACCAGGGCCGCGGGCAATCCGCAGCCCGCGATCGTGGCGCGGGACGATGACGATATCGCGGCCATTCTCTACACTTCGGGCACCACCGGAAAGCCGAAAGGCGCGATGCTGAGCCATGGCAACCTGCGCTCGAACGCCATGGCGCTGCGCGATCTGTGGCAGGTGACGGGCGATGACGTGATGCTGCACGCGCTGCCGGTCTTTCATGCGCACGGGCTTTTCGTCGGCTGCAATGTCATGCTTCTGGCCGGGGCGCAGATGCTGTTCCTGCCGAAGTTCGATCTGTCCCTTGTGCTGGACCTGCTGCCGCGCGCCACGGTGATGATGGGCATCCCGACCTTCTACACAAGGCTGCTGGCCGATCCCCGGCTCGACCGTGAAAAGGTGCGCGGGATGCGGCTTTTCACCTGCGGCTCGGCGCCGCTGCTGGCCGAGACCCATCGCGAATGGTCGGCGCGGACCGGAACCGCGATCCTCGAACGCTACGGCATGACCGAGACCGGGATGAACACCTCGAATCCCTATGAGGGCGAGCGCCGCCCGGGCAGCGTCGGCCCGGCCCTGCCGGGCGTATCGGTGCGCGTCACCCGTCCGGGCAGCGCGGAGGTGCTGCCCCCGGGCGAGATCGGCATGATAGAGGTGAAGGGGCCGAATGTCTTCCGCGGCTATTGGGGGCTTCCCGAAAAGACCGCGGCCGAATTCCATCCCGGCGGCTGGTTCATCACCGGCGATCTCGGCTTCATCCAGGAGGACGGTTATGTGCAGATCGTCGGGCGCGGCAAGGATCTGGTGATCACCGGCGGCTTCAACGTCTATCCCAAAGAGGTCGAGACCGAGATCGACGCGCTGGAAGGCGTGGCGGAAAGCGCGGTGATCGGCCTGCCCCATGCCGATTTCGGCGAGGCGGTGACGGCCGTGGTCGTGGCGCAGCCCGGCGCCGCGATCAGCGAGGCCGCGATCCAGGCGGCGCTGCGCGAGCGGCTTGCCGCGTTCAAACTGCCGAAGAAGGTGATCTTCCTGCCGGAACTGCCCCGCAACACCATGGGCAAGGTGCAGAAGGCCCAGCTTCGCGAAATCTATCGCGGGCTTTACTCCGCCTGAGACCGGACGGAGCGGAAAGGCCGCGGTGCGCGCCGCGGCCTTTCGCAGGTGCTGCGCTCACATCAGCGCGGCCAGCCTTTCGCGCGTCTCCGGCGGGAAAACCGCGGCGCGGCGGGTTTCGAGACTGGCGCAAAGCGAGGTCTGGGCCATCGTCGCCGCCAGATAGCCCTGCCGGGCATGGTGCATTTCCATCTGCGCGAACAGCCTTTTGTCGTCGTGATGCGTCAGCGAGAGGGTGACGCGCAAAGGATCGCCCTCGCGCAGCTCGCGGCGGAAGTCGATGCCCGCGTGGACGGTGAACAGCCCGAGCCGGGTCTGCCGCGTCCAGTCGGCGCCGATGCCGCAATCGCCGAAGATCTCATGTCCCAGAAGATCGAAGACCATCGCATAGCAGGCCATGTTCATATGGCCGTACAGATCGATCCAGCCGGGCGCGACGCGGCAGATGCGGTAATTCCCGCGCCAGTGCTGCGGGCGCGGGTCGGGGCCCCCGGATGGGAGGCCCAGGGTGATTTCCTGCATATTCTTCTCCGCTGCGGCCTCAGCTTCCTTTGAAAACCGGCTTTTGCCGGGTGGTGAAGGCCGTGATGGCGGTATGGTAGTCTTCGGATCCGTAACAGGCCATCAGCACGTCCTCGTCTTCCACCGCTGCGATCGCTGTGTCGCGCATCCGCCGCAGGATCTCTTTGGTGCCCCAGAGCGTCAGCGGCGCCAGCGCGGCCATTTCTTCGGCGATCATACGGGCGCGGGGCAGCAGCGACGCCTCGTCGTCCGTCACCTCGCGCAGCGCCCCGGCTTCGGCCAGCGCGCCGGCGGGCAGCAGGCGGGCCGAAAACACCATCTCTTTCGTGCGCGCGGGTCCGATCAGCGCCGTCAGCCGGGCGAAGTTCCGGGCCGAGAGGCAATTGCCCACTGTGCGCGCGATGGGAAAGCCGAAGCGCAGCGAGGGCGTGGCGATCCGCACGTCGCAGGCGGCGGCGATCAGGGCGCCCATCCCGATGCAGGGCCCGGCCATGGCGGCGATGGTGGGCACCCGCAGCGCTTCGAGCCGGGTGGTCACCTCTTCGGCGCTGGCCTCGGTCGCCAGCACGTCGCGGGGCGTCGCCACGGCGCCCAGGTCCGCCATATCGCCCCCGGCCATGAACGAGGGCCGGGCGCCGGGCATCCCCGTCAGCACCAGCCCGCGCAGATCGCGGTCGGTTTCCAGCTCGCGGAAAACCGCGATCATCGCGGTTTCCATCGCATGGGTCATCGCATTGAGCGCGGCCGGCCGGTTGAAGGCCAGCCATTCCACGCGGCCGGTCCGCAGGCGCAGGATCTCGCCGCCGGCCAGTTTTTCGCCCGCCGCCAGCATGGCTTCGGTCATCGGGGGGGTATTCTCTTCGGTCATTCCGGTCTTCCGTCTCAGAAATCGCCGGTGGTGGCGCCGCCATCCGCGATCAGGGTCTGGCCGGTCACATAGGACGCGTCGTCCGATGCAAGGAACGCCACCACCGCGGCGATCTCGGCCGGGTCGCCGAAACGGCCGGCAAGGATCTGGCCGGTCCATTTCGCGCGGATTTCCTCGGGCACCGCCATCACCATCGGGGTTGCGATCACCCCCGGCGCCACCGCATTGACGCGGATGCCGCGCTTTGCCCCTTCGATGGCGGCGGTGCGGGTCAGGCCGGTGATCCCGGCTTTCGCCGAGGAATAATTCGCCTGGCCGAAGGTGCCGAAGATCGCGGTCGAGGCGATGTTGATGATCGCGCCGCCCCGGTCCTGCTGAGCGAAAAGCCGGAAAGCGGTCTGGCAGCCAAGCCAGGTGCCGCGCAGGTTGACGTTGATCACCGCCTCCCAGTCCTCGTCCTGCATCCTGAGAAGCGAGCGGTCGCGGGTGATGCCGGCGATATTCGCAAGGATCGAGATGTCGCGGAAATCCGGGGGCAGGTTTTCGGTCAGCGCTTCCCAGCTTGCGCGTTCGGCCACATCCAGCGCCATCGCGATGGCCGGGCCGGACAGGCCGGCGGCCACCTGCCGCGCGGTTTCAGGATCGCGGTCGGCCACGATCACCCGCCCGCCCTCATCGGCGAGGCGGGCGGCCACCGCGCGCCCGATGCCGCCGGCGCCGCCGGTGACGAGGGCGGTTTTCCCGGAAAGTCCGCGCATGGCTCAGCCCTCCGCCCGGCGTTCGACCAGAAAGACATCCTCGCCCTTCTGCGGCACGCTGCCGTCCTGCTTCACCAGTTCGATCCCGACCCGCACCACGCCGCGGTCGGGTTTCGAGCCCGAGGGACGTTTTTCGAGGATCGTCGCGCGGTATTGCACGGTGTCGCCGATCAGAAGCGGGGCGGCAAAGCTGCGCGAGGTTTGCAGAAAGGCCATGATCGCCCAGTCGTCGATCCCCGAGCGCAGCCCGGTCGAAAGCGAGTGGCCCAGCATTCCATGGGCGATGCGGCGCCCGAAACCGTTTTCCCGGGCGGCGGTCTCGTCCATATGCAGCGGGTTGAAATCGCCGGTCAGCCCCGCGAAGGTCACGATATGGCTTTCGGTGATGGTGACGCGCGACGAGGAATATTCCGCGCCCTCGGTGATATCGTCAAAAAAGATCTGGTTCATTGGGGTTCCTTTCGGGCAGCGGGCCCATTGCGGATGCCGGATCAGACGGGACGGAACACCGGCAAAGCGGTCTCTTCGTCCAGGGGCTCGAAATCGACCCGCAGCTTCAGGCCGATGCGCATATCGGCCTCGTCGATTCCGCGCAGCGAGGACAGCATGATCACGCCTTCATCAAGCCGGACCATCGCGCAGTTGTAGGGCGGCCGTCTGGTGTTGCCGCGGTGGATCACGGTGAAAGAGAACAGCTCGCCGGTGCCTTTCGCCTCGACCCATTCGGGAGTGGCAGAGGGATCATGGATGGAATGGCCGCGCGGATACCATTGGTAACGGCCGGTCGAGGGGCAGCGCTGAATCAGCAGCCGCCCCTGTTTCAGCCCCTCCCAGAACGGGGCGCTGTCGTTGTCGGGAACGGGTTTCATCGCGGAGTCTCCTCAGACCGTCAGGATCGCGGTGGACGAGGCGCAGAACGTGCCGCCCAGCCCGTGGATCAGCGCCGTCTGCGCGCCTTCGACCTGCACGCCCGGCCCGTCGCCGCGCAACTGGCGGGCGCCCTCGATCAGCGCCAGAAGGCCGCGTTTGCCCGGATGGTTCGACGACATGCCGCCGCCATCCGTATTGCAGGGCAGGGCGCCGCCGATCCCGAGATTGCCGTCCGAGACGAAGGCCCCACCCTCGCCGCGCGGGCAGAACCCCAGGTCCTCCAGCGCAAGAAGCGGCGTGATGGTGAAGGCGTCGTAAAGCTGCGCGACATCGATATCCGCGGGGCCGAGCCCCGCCATGGCGAAGGCGCGCTGCCCCGAGATCACCGCGGGCGTCGAGAGATCCTCGGGGATCTGGCTGATCTGGGTGCGCCGCACGGCGGCGCCGAAGCCGGAAAGCAGCACCGGCCTGCGGCGCAGATCCCGGGCGCGTTCGGCGCTGGTCATCACGATGGCGCCGCCGCCGTCGGTGACGAGGCAGCAGTCCAGCCGCCGCAGCGGACTGGCGATCAGCGTCGAGCCGAGCACATCTTCGACGCTCAGCGGGCTGCGCATCTTCGCCTGCGGGTTTTCGGCGGCATGGCGGCGGAAGGTGACGGCGATTTCGGCCAGCTGCGCGGGAGTGGTGCCGTAATCCGCCATATGGCGCTGCGCCATCAGCGCATAGGCCGAAATCAGCGTCGGATCATAGGGAAGCTCGTACTGGCCCGGCCCGGCCGGAAGGACGAAAGGGTCGAAAGAGGGCGTGGTCAGCGGCCACCAGCGCGGGCAGGCGGCATAGGCGATCACCACGACTTCGGCCATGCCGGTGGCGATGGCCGCGGCGGCATGGCCGGCATGGACCAGGTAGGAACATCCCCCCACATCGGTGCCGTTGAACCAGGTGGGGGTGATCCCCGCGTAATCCGCGAATTCGGTGACGCTTTCGACCGCGCCGCCCTCGGCCCAGTCCCCCGAGGCGATGCAAAGCCCGTCGACATCCTTCAGGTGGAGCCCCGCGTCATCCAGCGCCGCAAGGATGCTGTCCATCATGATGCGGAACGGGTGAATCCCCGGCGCATCGCGCAACGGCGATTCATGCAGGCCGACGATCGCCGCCTTGTTTCGGATGCCCGGCATCTGGCCCTCTTTGGTTCTTGCGCTTGCCGCAGGGTCGGCAGGAAGGGCTCTTTCCACAAGCAGTTTGACGGCGGCAAAAAGTTGCATAAAATGCACCAATCCGGCCGCCGGTCCGGCCAGCGCCGCCCGGCTGCACCAGAGAAGGAACCAGAGCCAGATGAACGAGCCGCGCAACATTCCGCCGCTGATCTCGCTCCGGGCCTTTGAGACCTATTCGCGCCATGGCCTCGTGCGCGAGGCGGCCGAAGAGCTTTCGATCTCGCATACGGTGGTGTCGCGCCATATCCAGAATCTGGAATATTTTCTCAAGGTAAAGCTGGTGCGCAAAAGCGGCCGCAACCTTGTGCTGACCCGCGAGGGCGAGCGTTACGCGGAACAGATCCGCCGGGCGTTCGGCATCATCGCATCGGCCTCGGGCGGGCTCAGACGGGGGACCGAAAGCGCCCTGCATATCTCCTGCATGCCCGGGCTGGCGACGCGGCGGATCCTGGGGATGCTGTCCGAGATCGAAAGGACGATCCAGGTCGGCAACCTCACCTTGCAGCCGCAGCTTCTGGGCGCAGAGATGCTGAAAGGCGGCGCCGATGTCGAGCTGACCTACAGCGAGACCGTGCCGGCGATCCCGGGGCTGAGCGCCGAGATCTTTGCAAGCCCGCGGATCATCCCGGTCGCCAGCCCCGAACTGCTGGCGTCGGCGGGCGGGGTGAGGACGCTGTCCGATCTGACCCGGCTGCCGCTGATCCATGAGAAGACCTCCAGACAGTGGGAGGACTGGCTGACCAAGGCCGGCATGGTCGAGATCCCCGAACTGCGCGGCGTCAAGCTCTGGCAGGGAAACCTTTCGATCGAAGGGGCCCGGCTCGGCCAGGGCGTCGCCCTCGTCAGCACGCTGATCGCCAGACCCTCGCTGGAGCAAGGCGAGATCGTCGAGGTCCTGCCCAGCAATGTGCGGCTCGGGGATTATTACATGCTGGCGTCGGACCAGACCTGGAAACGGGCCGAAGTGCAGAAGCTGCGGGACTGGCTGCGCGCGGTCTTTGCCGGCGAGTGAGGTCTGGCGGAACATGCGCGGGCATGGGCCGGCCTGGCCGCGCCCTGCCCATGCCGCTGCGATGCGGGGACGGCCCCGGCTCTCCCGGCGCCGGGCAGAGCTTCTTTTGCGCCGTGCGGGCGGAACGGTCCGGCCTTTTCCGGTTGGACATCCGGTATCTGCGGCGAGATCTGCGGCAGGGCAGGGCAGGGCAGGGCAGGGCAGGGCGCGCGGCGGTGGAAATCCGGGCCATGGCAGGATTTTCTGGCGGGCGCTCGTCATATCCCTTTCGGGTAGCGTTCGCCTTGCCGCTGAGCCATGGCTCCGGGGCGTCTTGCCGGCCCCCGCGTGAACCGTGCCGCGGCGATCCCGGCCTGTGTGTGGGCCATTTCGCGAAAGCCCGCGATCCCCGGGCTCTGCGCAATTCCCGCATTACCCATGGCATTCCGGCCGTCTTCGGCGCCGGGCCCCGCCGCTGTCAGGCAGGCCGCACAGGGCCGACAACTGGCGAAAGCCCCGGGCCTGAACCCTCGCCCGGCGCGTGTCAGCCGCTGAACAGGAAATGCAGCACGTCGCCGTCCTGGACCTCGTAGCCCTTGCCCTCGACGCGGAACTTGCCCGCCTCTTTCGCGCCCGCCTCGCCCTTGCCGGCGACATAATCGTCATAGGCCACGGTTTCGGCGCGGATGAAGCCCTTCTCGAAATCGCCGTGGATCACGCCCGCCGCCTGGGGCGCCAGCGTGCCTTTGGTGATCGTCCAGGCCCGCGCTTCCTTGGGGCCGACGGTGAAATAGGTTTGCAGGCCCAGAAGCTCGTAGCCCGCGCGGATCAGCCGGTCGAGCCCCGCCTCGTGCAGCCCCATCTCTTCGAGGAACACCGTGGCATCCTCGGGCGGCAGCTGCGCCAGTTCCTCTTCGATCCGGGCCGAGATCACCACCGTGCCCGCGCCCTGTTTGGCCGCCATCTCCGCCACCCGGGCCGACTGGCCGTTGCCCCCGGCGGCCGAGCCTTCCTCGACATTGCAGACATAGAGCACCGGCTTCGCGGTCAGAAGCTGCAACAGCCGCCAGGCGCGGAGGTCATCGGCCGCGACCTGCACGGTGCGGGCGGGCTGACCGGCCTCCAGCGCCTTTTGCGCCAGCGCGAGCAGCCGGTCCTGATCGGCGCTTTCCTTGTCGCCGCCCTTCAGCTTGCGCGCGAGATTCGCCCGCCGCCGCTCGATGGATTCGAGATCGGCGAGCATCAGCTCGGTCTCGATGGTCTCGGCATCGGCCACCGGGTCGATCTTGCCTTCGACATGGGTGATGTCGTCATCCTCGAAACAGCGGAGCACATGGGCGATGGCGTCGCATTCGCGGATGTTCGCGAGGAACTGGTTCCCCAGCCCTTCGCCCTTCGAGGCGCCCCGCACGAGGCCCGCGATATCGACGAAGGTCATCCGCGTCGGAATGATCTGCTTCGATCCGGCGATTTCCGCCAGCTTGTCCAGCCGCGCGTCGGGCACCGCCACCTCGCCCACGTTGGGCTCGATGGTGCAGAAGGGGAAATTCGCGGCCTGGGCCGCCGCCGTCCGGGTGAGCGCATTGAAGAGCGTGGATTTCCCCACGTTCGGCAGACCCACAATCCCCATCCTGAAGCCCATGACGCCCTCCATTCGCTGATCCGGCCCTCTTAGGGGGCGAAAGGCCAGGTGGCAAGAAGCCAGCTCAGTGCGAACCCTCCCACAGCCGGCCGAACATCGCGACATTGCGCCGGATCAGCCGGTCGAGCCGGTCCTGACCGAATTCCGCCACCAGCGAGGGGCCCGCGTCTTCTGTAAGAAGCGAACGTCCCAGCCCCGCGCGCACATCGGAAGGCGCGAAGCCGAGCCAGGCGAGAAGCGTCGGATAGACATCCATCATGCTGCCGGGGGCTGCGATCTGCTCCCCCGCGCCGGGCCCGCCGATCAGCAGCACGAGATTGCGTTGCCGGTCGGCCATCCTGGGCAGTTCCCTGCGTCCGTGGTTCAGGTGGTCGGACTGGACGATGATGCGCAGCCCGTTCGGCCGCCCCGAGGCGCGGTGCATCGCCTGAAGATCGCCGATCAGCTCTTCGGTCAGCACCGCGAGACATTCGGACGCCGGAGCGATGGTGGTATGCTCTGCCCGGCCCGAGGCGGCGCAGGCAGAGGACAGGTAACTCGGCACCCCATGCGGCCCGATGGTCGCGATCACCATCGCGAAAGGCGTGGGATCGAGCATATCCGCCGCGAACCTCTGCCGCGCCAGATCATAGACGATCCCGTCGTCGGCAAGGATCGGACCGAGGCGGGCGCGGGCGATCTCGGCCGCGGTGAAATGATCCGCGAGCGACTCGTAGGTCAGCACGCTCTCATGGCCGTGGGTGCGGAAGAAGGCCGCCGTCCCGGCAAAGGCGTCGCTCGCGCCCATCAGAAAGCTGGTCCGGTAGCCGCGGCGCGACAGCTCGTCCCCGAGGCAGTCCACCCCGGGCATGAACCTGCCGCCCGTGGTCTCGACCACCGAGAAATCGACCAGGCCGCGCGGAAGAAGCGGCACACCGCAATGCGAGGCCACCATGCCAGCGATGGTCCAGCCGGTTCCCGCGACCTGACGGATGCCGGTCAGGCTGAGCGCCCGGGCCTCAAGCGCGGCCAGCGCGCGGGCGCTTTGCGGCGCCTCGGGAAGGGCGAGGAAGCGCCGGTCAGTGCCTTCGAGAAAGATCTGCACGATGTCCGGCGCCGGTCCGTCCGTCGGCGTGAAGTGGGGGGATTCGAGGCGCGTGGTCAGATCCAGACCGGCGGCGGGCGAGAGCAGCCCGGCGGCGGCGAAAAGCACCGCCGGATTGAGCAGCACGAAAGCCGCGCCGAGCGCGGCGGGCAGACGGCGCAGCCCCGGCAGCGCCGAAAGCGCCCATCCCCCGGCCAGCAGGCAGAAAAGTGATGCGGCGACCTCGGCGATCTGGCCGATCACCGTCATCGGGCCGATCCCGGTGATGCCTTCCTGCATGTGGAACAGGAAGGAGATCATGTCGACCTCGCCGAAGGTCCGGTAAACCGTGGCGAAAGGCAAAAGAAACAGGGCCGCCGCCAAAGCGAGCCAGAACCCCGCACGGGGCCGGCGCAGCACCCGCCGCCCGATAAGCCAGGCCCCGATCGCCATCGGCGCGGGCTGAAGAAAGATCATCTGGCCGATCCAGTAAGAGGGCAGCATCAGCACCGCCGCGGCGGTGGCCATCGGCAAGAGGATCAGAAGAAGGGCGATCTGGTCTTTTCGTCTGTCGGAAATCATCGCAGCACATCTGTTCGCAATAAGCCGGGGCCGTCACGGCATCGGGCCGGGGGCAGCGGCGGGGAAGGGGTCCGCGCCTGCTCTGCCATGGCTTCGTGACCCGCCCGGGGCGGGATCGGGGCCTGATCGGGGCATAGGCCATTGCTTTTCCGCCGCGGCTTCGGCAAACCGTGCGGCAGGCTAGGGGCGCAAGAGGAAGCACATGACACGGATCGACGATACTTTCGCGCGGCTGAAGGCCGAAGGGAAGAAAGCCTTCGTCGCCTATATCATGGGCGGAGACCCGGATGCGGAAACCTCGCTCGCGCTGATGCGGGGCCTCCCCGGCGCCGGGGTGGATGTCATCGAACTCGGGATGCCCTTCACCGATCCGATGGCCGACGGACCGACGATCCAGGCCGCGGGCCAGCGCGCGCTGGAAGCCGGCATGACGCTGACGAAGGTGCTGGACATGGCGCGCCGCTTCCGCGAGGGCGACCATAAGACGCCGATCGTGCTGATGGGCTATTACAACCCGATTTATTCGCGCGGGGTGGACCACTTCCTGGCGGAAGCGAAAGAGGCCGGGATCGACGGGCTGATCGTGGTCGATCTGCCGCCCGAGGAGGACAGCGAGCTCTGCATCCCGGCGCAGAAGGCCGGGCTGAACTTCATCCGTCTCGCGACACCCACCACCGACGCGCGGCGCCTGCCGAAGGTGCTGCAAAACACCTCGGGCTTCGTCTATTACGTCTCGATCACCGGGATCACCGGCGCCGCCAGCGCCGAGGCGGTCAATGTCGGCCCCGAGGTCGCCCGGATCAAGGCGGCGACCGACCTGCCGGTGATCGTCGGCTTCGGCATCACCACGCCCGAAAGCGCGAAGACCATCGCCAGGGTGGCGGATGGCTGCGTTGTCGGCTCGGCCATCGTGAAGAGCGTGGGCGAAGGCAGGCCGGTCGCGGAGATCCTCGCCCAGGTCGCGGCGCTCGCGGGCGGCGCGCATTCGGCCTGAGGGCCGCGCCCCGCGGAGATGCTGCGCGCGGAAGCTGGCCGAATACCTGCCTCCTGCCGGCCGTGGCGCCCCGGGTTTGCGTCCGATGCCTCCGGCGGGGGTATTTAAGTCAGGATGAAATGGCTTTTCCCTTTGCGGTTAAAAGACCGCAGGCGCGCGCCTGAACTTCCCCCTGCGACCCTGGGGGCTTTTCCGTAAGCGCGGACTCGGATTCGCTGCCGCGAAACCCGTTGCTCCGGCTTGCCCGGGGAAAAGCCCTTATGGCTTTCACCCTGATTTAAATACCCCGGGGGTGAGGCCGCAGGCCGAGGGGGCTGGCCCCCTCTCTTGCGCCCTCTCCGCCAGTCACACCGTATGCAGATAGAGGTCGAAATCGACCTCGGACACCCTGCGCATCACCCGGGCATATTCCGCCGCTTTGATCGCGGTGAAGGTGCGGTGCATGTCGGCCCCGAGCGCGTCCCGCAGGAAGGCCGAGCCTTTCGCGGCTTCGATGGCCGAGCGCCAGTCGGGCGGGATGTCGCTGTCGCCGCCGTCCTCATAGCCGTTTCCGGTGGTTTCCGGCCCCGGGTCGATGCGGTTCTTCAGCCCGTGGCGGATGCCCGCCAGCACGGTTGCCGCCACCAGGTAGGGGTTGGCGTCCACGCCCGAGGGGCGGTGCTCGATCCGCCGCGCGCGGATGTCGCCCGCGGGGATCCGCAGGGCCACCGAGCGGTTGTTCACCCCCCAGCTCGGCGAGACCGGCGCGTAGCTCTGCGAGGCGAAGCGGCGCCAGGAATTGGCGTGGGGGGCGAAGACCAGCATGGATTCCGCCATGGTCTCGCGCAGCCCCCCCAAAGCGTGGAGGATGGTCTCGGACCACTCGCCCTCGCGCTCTTCCATGAAGACGTTGCGCCCGGCCTCGTCCTGCATCGAGACGTGGAAATGCATCCCGGATCCGGCGTAATCCTCATTGGGTTTCGCCATGAAACAGGCCGTCACCCCATGCGCCCGCGCCTGCGCCCGCACGATCCGTTTCAGCCGCACCAGATCGTCGGCGGCGCTCAGTACGTCCTCGCGGTAATGCAGCGTCAGCTCATACTGGCCGGGGGCGTATTCCGAGATCATCGTCTCGGCACTGATCCCCGCCGCCTTCGCCCCCGCGTAAATGTCCGAGAACAAGGGCAGCATCCCGTGCAGGTGATCGACCGAATAGACCTCGGTCTTGTGGCTCTTGCGGCCGTCGAGCACGTCGCGCGCGGGCTGCATCCTGCCATACTGGTCGCGCTCGTTGTCGAGGAGGAAGAACTCCAGCTCGAACGCGCCCGCCGGGCGCAGCCCCCCGGCGGCCAGCGCCTCAACCTGGGCGGCCAGAGCATGGCGCGGGTCCGAGGTCATCGGCGCGCCGTCGAGCGTATACATCGACATGAACACCTCGCCGCGCGGCGGATGGGTGCCGTGCAAAGGCACCAGAGTGCCCGGGATCGGCCAGGCGCGCAGATCGCCGTCGCCCTGATCCCAGATCAGCCCGGTCTCGTGCACATCCTCGCCGCAGATGTCGAGGCCGAGGATCGAGATCGGCAGATGGCGGCCGGATTTGTAGAAGCTCAGCAATTCGTGGCGGCGGATGATCTTGCCGCGCCCGATGCCGTTGGCATCGTGCAGGATGATGTCGAAGGCTTCTATCTCAGGATGCGCCGCGAGAAAGGCTTCGGCCTCGGCGATGGTCGAGCCCGAGGGGCTGCAATCGGTCATGTCAGGCCCTTTCAGGCGGGAAGAGGTCGGCGAGCACCCCGGTGAAATTCGCCACCAGCCGGTCGATCTGCGCGCGGCGCGTGACCGGGCTGACCAGCATCATGTTGTGGAACGGCGCAATCAGGCTGCCCCGGTTCAGGAGGGCCACATGAACCGCGGCCTCGACGCGCGGGTGATGCGCCATCCCGGCCTCGGTGCCGTTTCTCAGCGGCTCTGGCGCGCAGATGAATTCGACCCGGGCGCCGACCCGCGCCACATGCCAGGGCGCGCCCGCCCGCGCGATGGCGCGGGCAAGGCCAACCGCCAGACGCGCCGCGCCCTTTTCCATCTTCGCATAGGCCGCGGGCGTCATCACTCCGGACAGATTGGCGACGAGGCAGGCGAATTGCATCGGATTGGCCGAAAGCGTGGTGCCCATGCCGGAATGGCCCGGGGGGCGCGCGGCATTCGCCCCGGCGTAGCGCTGCGCGACCGCTTCGGTCATCCCCCAGGCCGCCGTCGGCATCCCGCCCGCCACGCATTTGCCGACCACGAACATATCGGGCTTCAGCCCATGCACGCCGGTGTAGCCGCCCAGACCCGAGGAAATCGTATGGGTCTCGTCGATCATCAAAAGCGCGCCGTATTGGCTGGCGAGCCGCCGCAGCCCGTCATGGAAGCCCGGCGCGGGCAGCACCATACAGGAGTTGGTCATCACCGGCTCGGTCAGGATCGCGGCCACATCGCCCGCCGCCAGCGCCGCCTCGACGCCCGCCAGATCGTTGAACTCGCAGGCCACCGCGCCCTGCGCCAGATCCGCGACCTGGCCCAAAAGGCCCGCGCGGGTCTGCGTGCGGCCGTTCACCAGTTCGACCATCACATCGTCCACCGTGCCGTGGTAGCAACCGCTGAACACGAGGATCTTCGGGCGCCCGGTCACCGCCCGCGCCACGCGGATCGCGAAACGGTTGGCGTCGGTCGCGGTGGTGGCGATCTGCCAGCGCATCCGGCCGAAGCGTTCCGACAACAGCCGCCCGGCTTCCGCCGCCGCGTCCGAGGGCAGCATATAGGTCAGCCCGCGGCGCGCCTGGTCGCGGATCGCGCGGGCGACCGGGGCGGGCGAATGGCCGAACATCGAGCCGGTGTCGCCCAGACAGAAATCGTCGATCTCATGGCCGTCGATGTCGCGGATCACCGCGCCGCTCGCGCGTTCGATCACCGCCAGATGCGGCATCGGCCAGTCGCTCATCCAGTGCATCGGCACGCCGGCCAGCCAGTCGCGCGCCATCCCGCCCATCGCCGCGGCGGATTTCGGATTGGCCTCGGCAAACCGCTCCGCCTCGCGCGCGGCGAAGCGTTCCAGAAGATCGGCGCGGACCCCCGCGATGGTGGCACTCTCCGGCATGGCGGCACTCCCTGTCACGGGCATATCGCGCATAATTTGATCAAAAATCAAGAGCCGAGGCGCGTTACCGCCAGTCGCCCGCGAAATCCTTCGGCACCAGCACGTTCTGCGGCCCGAAATCGCGGATGTCGCGCTCGCCGCACAGCGCCATGGTGATGTCGATCTCGTTCCGGATCACGTCCAGCGCCTTCGACACCCCGGCCTCGCCCATGGCCCCGAGGCCGTAAAGCCAGGCCCGGCCGATCATCGTGCCACTCGCCCCGAGCGCCAGCGCCTTCAGCACGTCCTGGCCCGAGCGGATGCCGGAATCGAGCCAGATTTCCGTCTGCCCGCCGACCGCCTCCACGATCCCCGGCAGCGCGCGGATGGTGGACAAAGCCCCGTCAAGCTGCCGCCCGCCGTGGTTCGAGACCACGATCGCATCGGCTCCCGCATCCACCGCCATCCGCGCGTCGTCAGGATCGAGAATGCCTTTCAGCACGAATTTCCCGCCCCATTTGTCGCGGATCCGCGCGACCATCGACCAGTCGAGCCGCGGCTCGAACTGCTCATTGGTCCAGGCGTTCAGCGAGGCGAGATCGCCCACCCCCTTCACATGGCCGATGATGTTGCGGAAGGTGCGCCGCTTCGTCCCCAGCATCCCGCGGCACCAGCGCGGCTTTGTCATCATGTTCAGGATGTTCGGCAAAGTCAGCCGCGGCGGCGAGGAGAGGCCGTTCTTCAGATCCTTGTGACGCTGGCCGATGATCTGCAAATCCAGCGTGACCACCAGCGCCGAACAGCCCACCGCCCGCGCCCGCTCGATCACCGCATCGGTGAAACCCTCGTCGCGCATCACGTAAAGCTGGAACCAGAACGGATCGGGGCTGGCCTCGTGCACATCCTCCAGCGAGCAGATCGACATGGTGGAAAGCGTGAACGGAACGCCAAAGCGCGCCGCCGCCCGCGCCGCCTTGATTTCGCCATCGGCCGATTGCATGCCCGTGGAGCCGACCGGAGACAGCGCGACCGGCATCGCCACCTTCTGCCCCAGCATCTGCGTCTCCAGCACCCGCTCCGACAGATCGCGCGCCACCCGCTGGCGCAGGCGGATCTGCGCGAAATCCGCGCTGTTGTCGCGGAAGGTCTGCTCGGAATAGCTGCCGCTTTCGCAGTAATCCCAGAACATCCGCGGCGCGCGGGCGCGGTGCAGCTGCCGCAGATCCTCGATACAGGTGATGACGGGCATGGCGCGGCCTCCGGGCTTTCCCGAAGGCTTAGCGCCCGGGCGGGGTCGCGGCAAGACCCGCGCCTTCGCGGATCAGCCCGGCGATCAGCGCCGGGATCTCCGGGTGCAGCCCGAGCGCGGGCAGGATGCGGCCGGGGAAACCGGCCTCGCGCAAGGCTTCGGGCAGATCATGGGTGACATGGCCGCCGGACATGGCGAAGAACGGCAGGCAGACCGCGCCCGCGTCCCAGCCGGAGACCTGGTTCAGCCAGGGCGCCTGTTCGATGAAGGCGGCCTCGGCGCGGGCGACACCCGCCTCGCGCCCGATCCGCTCGGCCACACCCCGGGCCACCGCCGCCGGCGCGGGCGAACGGCCGCCCGAGCCATGCGCGGCGACCAGCACCTGATCCGCGCCGCTTTCGCGCACGATCCGCACCGCCAGATCCTGCACCGGACCGGCGCAGCCCATCGGCTCCAGCATCCGCCAGCCCTCCAGCCCGGCCTCGGCCATCCGCGCGGGCACCGCCACCCGGGTGAACCAGCCCGCCGCCATGAACACCGGAAACACCAGCCCCGGCGCCATATCGCCGCCCACACGCGACAGCGCCCCGGGCTGCGCCAGCGTCGCCGCCCGCAGATCCCAGCCCGGCAGATGTGCCGCCACAAGCGCCGCCAGCGCCTCCAGCTCGCGCGCCGCCGGATCGGGGTCCGAGGGCTGACCATGCGCCAGGATCAGCGCAGACTTCGCCCTTTCACCCTGATCCAAATACCCATTCTCCGCCATCCGCCCGGCACCGCCCTCAGCCGGCCCAGGCCCGGACCGCATCCGCGAAAGCGCGGGCAAGGACCGGCGCGGCGCTTTCCTCGTAATGGATCCCGTCCACTTCCGAGACCGCGACCAGCCCGGCCAGATCGACGAAGGGCAGGCCGCCCCGCGCCGCCACCGCCGCGATCTCCTGGCCGAGGCGCTGCGATTTCGCCTCCCCGCCCTCGAACACCGGGCCGAGGCAGCCCAGTTCCCGGATCGGCGGCGGCGCAGCCAGCAGCACGCCGGGCGCGCCGCCCATCGGCCCGGCACCGCTTGCGCGGATCACCCGCACGAGACGCTCCAGCGACAGCGCGATGTCGGTGGGCGTCACGCTGAACCGCGCCTTCAGATCGTTGGTCCCCAGCATCAGCAGCACCAGATCCACCGGCCGATGGCTTTCCAGAATCGCGGGCAGTATGCTCAGCCCGTTGCGGTGCGGCCCCTCGACCGGATCGTCGTGGAGCGTGGTGCGGCCCGGATGGCCCTCAGGGATCACCTCCCAGCCCGGCAGTTCCTGCGCCAGCAGCGAGGTCCAGCGGTGGCGATGCGCATAGCGCCCGCGCGCGCCGATCTGATGCACCGGCATGGTGCCATGGGTGTTGGAATCGCCGTAGCAGAGCAGGGTCCGGGTCATGGCGCCTCCAGGACGGCGCTGCCGTCGGCTTTCACCGTCACGCCCGGCGGAGGGGTCTCCAACAGCTCCAGCACCCGCCCCGAGGGGCGGCAGAGCCGCGCCCCCTTCGGCGTGGTCACAAAAGGCCGCTCGACCAGCACCGGATGCGCGACCATCGCGGCAAGGATCGCCTCGTCAGAAACGGCGGGATCGGTCAGCACAAGCTCGGCCGCCGGAGTGCCCTTCACCCGCAAAGCCTGGCGCGGCGTGACGCCCGCAGCCGCGAACAGCGCGCGCAACTGATCCGCGCTCCAGCCGGCTTTCAGATAGTCCACCACCTCGACCGGCCCGGCCGCCCGCAACACCGCCAGCACATTGCGCGAGGTGCCGCAGCCCGGGTTGTGGTAAATGCGCGCGCTCATCCGATCACCTCGAATTTGTCGACATCCACAAGGCCATGATCGGTGATCTTCAGATGCGGAATCACCGGCAGCGCCAGAAACGCCAGTTGCAGGAACGGCTCTTCCAGCGTGACCCCCAGGCCCCGCGCGGCGGCCCGCAGGGCGACCAGATCCTCGCGCACCCGCTCGAACGGCTCAAGGCTCATCAGCCCCGCCACCGGCAGCGGCAGCTCCGCCAGCACCCGCCCGCCTTCGGCCACCACGAAACCGCCCTCGATCTGCGACAGCCGGTTCGCCGCCAGCGCCATGTCAGCGTAATCCGCCCCGACCACCGCGATATTGTGGTGATCATGGCAGACGGTCGAGGCGATGGCGCCGTGCTTCAGCCCGAAGCCCTTCACGAAGCCGGTGGCGCGGTTGCCGTTCTTGCCGTGGCGCTCGATCACCGCGATCTTGACCAGATCGCGCGACAGATCCGGGCGCTTGTCGCCGTCCTCGGGTGCAATGTCATAAGTCAGATGTTCGGTGATGATCTTGCCGGGCAGGATGCCGATCACCGGCGTTTCGGCCCGGTTCCCGGCGGTGCGGAAATCGCGCGCCGTCACCTGCGGCGCCCTGACCGAGGCCCGCGCGACCGGAGCCAGCACCTCGCGCGCGGCGAAGGCATCGGGCGTCAGCTCCACGCCCCCCGCGAACACCCTTTGCGCCCGGCAGCTTTCCAGGCTGTCGATCACCGCGATATCGGCGCGCTTTCCCGGCGCGATCAGCCCGCGATCCTTCAGCCCGAAGGCCTCGGCCGCCGACAGGCTGGCCGCGCGGTAGACCGCCAGCGGCGATGAGCCGAGCGCGATGGCGGTACGGATCATATGATCGAGATGGCCATGTTCCGCGATATCCAGCGGATTGCGGTCGTCGGTGCAGAAACAGAGGTAAGGCGAATGCCGCTCGGTCAGGATCTCTGCCAGCGCATGCAGGTCTTTCGAGACCGAGCCCTCGCGGATCAGCACCCGCATCCCCTTGCGCAACTTCTCCATCGCCTCGGCGGCCGAGGTCGCCTCATGTTCGGTGCGGATCCCGGCGGCGAGATAGCCGTTCAGATCGCGCCCCGACAGCAAGGGCGCATGGCCGTCGATATGGCGGCCGCGGAAGGCGTCGAGCTTGGCGAGACAGCCGGGATCCTCCATCAGCACCCCGGGGAAATTCATGAATTCCGCAAGGCCGATGACCTTGGGGTGATCCATCAGCGGCACCAGATCCGCCGCCTCCAGCCGGGCGCCCGCGGTCTCCATATGGGTCGAGGGCACGCAGGAGGAAAGCTGCACCCGCAGATCCATCAACAGATGCCCGGCGCAGTCGAGGAACCAGCGGATCCCTTCCAGCCCGCAGACATTGGCGATCTCATGCGGGTCGCAGATCGCGGTGGTGACGCCCCTTGGCCCGACGCAGCGGTCGAACTCAAACGGCGTCACCAGCGAGCTTTCCACATGCAGATGGGTGTCGATGAAACCCGGCACCAGGATCCGGCCGGACACGTCGATCTCGCGCGCGCCCTGATATTCCGCCTGGATGCCGACGATGGTGTCGCCGCAGATCGCCACATCGGTCGCGGTCAGATCGCCGGTCACGAGGTCGAACACACGCCCGCCCTTCAACACCAGATCGGCGGGCGCGACGCCCCGGCCCTGGCGGATCATATCGGACAAAGATCGTTGCATCGGCTTCCCCTTTCGCCCGAGGAAACCGCGAAACCGCGCGGGCGTCCAGTGCCATTCCCCGCAGGTCTTGCCCCATCCGCCCCGGCGTGATCTGAAAGGGGGAACGACAGGAGAGCCCATGCGCCCCTTGCGCGGTATCGGTTACAAACTGGGATCGGTCCTTGTGTTCATCGTGATGTCGGCGATGATCAAGGCGACCTCGGACCATGTGCCCGGCGGCCAGGCGGTGTTTTTCCGCTCGTTCTTCGCGATTCCGGTGATCGTGGTCTGGCTGGCCCTGCGCCATGAGTTGCGCACCGGATTCTACACGAAAGACCCGCTCGGCCATGCCTGGCGCGGATTCGCGGGCACGCTGGCGATGGGGCTGGGCTTTGCGGGGCTGGCATATCTGCCGTTTCCCGAGGTGACGGCGATCGGCTATACCGCGCCCCTTCTGACGGTGATCTTCGCCGCGATGTTTCTGGGCGAGCAGGTGCGGCTGTTTCGCGTCAGCATGGTGATGATCGGCCTCGTCGGCGTTCTCATCGTGATCGCGCCGCGGCTGTCGGTGTTGCAGGCCGGCGCCGGAGACCACGCGGGGGCCTTCGGCGCGGCGCTGGTGCTGGGCGGCGCGGTCTTTGCCGCGCTGGCCCAGGTCTTCGTGCGCAAGCTGGTGCAGACCGAGCGCACGGCGACCATCGTCTTCTGGTTCTCGCTCACCGCGACGGTGCTCTCGCTGTTCACCATCCCCTTCGGCTGGGTGCGTCCGACGATGGAAGAGGCCGCGCTGCTGGTCGGCGCCGGGATTCTGGGCGGGATCGCGCAGATCCTGCTGACCTCGGCCTATCGCGAGGCCGATGCCTCGCTGGTCGCGCCGTTCGACTATGCCTCGATGATCTTCGCGCTGCTGATCGGCTGGTTCGTGTTCTCGGAGGTGCCGACCTGGACCATGCTCGGGGGGGCGGCGCTGATCATCCTTGCCGGGATCATGATCATCTGGCGCGAGCGGCGCCTCGGGCTGGAGCGCGCGCGCCAGCGCAAGGCGATGACGCCGCAGGGCTGAGGGTCAAATTCCTTGCAGAAAGGAATTTGGCTCCAGCACCCACCGGCGCGAGAGGGGCAGCCCGCCGGGGCCGGAAGGCGCCCTTTGTGGCGCCGAGGGCGGCTGCGGCGCATCGTCGCGAGATGGCGCCCGGGACCGGGGGCAGGCGCCCGCCCTGCCGGATCCGGTTGCGCGGGCGCGGAATTTCCCCATTATCCCAGAGCGTAACCGCGCGCGCCATGAGAGGTAAGCCCCGATGTCCCCTGCGCTTCTGGTCCTGACCCCCTTCCTTGCGCCGCTGCTGATATGGCCCGCGCGGCGGGCGGGGCGCGGGGCGACGCTTCTGCTGGCGGCGGCGGCGCTGATCGCCTGTCTTGCGGGTCTTGCGCTGCATCTGCCCGCGGTGCTGGCGGGCGAGGCGGTGCGCAGCCAGACCCCGTTGCCCGGCGGCCTGTCGTTCAGCCTGCGACTGGAGGCTGCGGGCTTCGTCTTCCTGCTGGCGCTGCTGGTCGGTGCGCTGGCCGCCGCGGTGCAATCGCGGCTGGTGTTCGAGCGCGGGCCGGTTCAGGCGCGGTTCCTCTCCGTGCTGCTGCTGATGACCGGGGCGGTGAGCGGGCTGATCCTCGCCGATACCGTGGCGCTGGCGGGGGTCTGCTGGGCGCTGGCGGCCCTGCTGGCGGCGCTCATGATCGCGCGGGCGGGCGATGTTCGGGCGGGCTGGGGCGCGGCGGGCCCGGGGCTGGCGATCACGCTGGCGGGCGGCGCGGCCTTCACCTTCGGCCTTGCGCAACTGGGCGGGCTGGCCGGCAGTTCCGGGATCACCATGATCGCGCATCGCGGCAAGGAGATCGCGGCGGCGGGCGGTGGGGGTATCGCCGTCGCGCTGATCCTTGGCGGAGCCATCGCCGCCGCCGGGCTGGTGCCGTTCCGCATCGGTCAGACCCGCGCTTTGCCCGCCCCCGCGCCGGCCGCCGGTTTCGTCCTGCTGGCGCTGCCGCTGGCGGTGGCCTGCCTGCTGTTGCGCCTTGCGCCCGCGCTGGCCGAAGGCCTGCTCTGGACCCCGGTTCTGGTGGGGTTCGGCCTTGTCTCGTGGCTTGCTGGCGCAATCTCGGCCCGGCGGCGTCATGGGCTTGCGGGGGTTGCGGCGGCGCTGACCGGTGCGCAGATCGGGCTGATCTTCCTGCTGACCGGGCTTGCGGCCGGAGAGGCGGTGGTGCCGGTCGTGGCGGCGCTGATCCCTGCCTCGCTGGTGCTGCATCTGACCGCGGGGCTGATCCGGCGCGAGACCGGAAGGGGCTCGCTGATCCTTCCCGGCGGGCTGATCAACCGGATGCCCTGGACCGCGCTTGCCGCCCTGATCGCGGCTCTGTCGCTGGCCGCGATCACGCCGCTTGCGGGGTATCACGCGCTGTTGGGCGCGCTTGAGGTCGCGTCCGGCTTTCCCCAGGCCCCGATGCGCTGGCTGAGCGGCGCGGGGATCGCGCTCGGGCTCGCGCTGAGCGTGGCGGCGGGGCTGAACGCCCTGCGCCTTGCCGCCGCGCACCCCGAGCCCGAGGCCGGGGCGCCGGTGATCCGCGACCCGCGCTGGCCGTTGCTGGCGGTGCCTTACGCGCTGGCGGCCCTGCTGGTGGTCACGGGGATCCGACCCGCGCTGATCCCGCTGGGGCAGGGGCCGTTCTGGCCCGGACCGGAAAACCCCGCGGCCTGGCTCTGGCTGGCAGCTCTGGGCCTTGGCTTCCTCCTCGACGGGCTGCTGCCGCGCCGCGCGCTGCCTGAGGCGGAGTGATCAGCCGCACATTAGCCGCGCCACGTCCAGCATCCGGTTGGAAAAGCCCCATTCGTTGTCATACCAGCCGAACACCCGCAAAAGGCCCTGAGGGGTGCGCCGGGTCTCGGGGCAGGCCATGACGATCGACTCGGGGCGCGCGCGCAGATCGCTTGACACCAGCGGCCGGTCGGTCGCGCCGATCACGCCGCCCGCCGCCGCGCGGAAGGCGGCATTGACCTCTTCCACCGTCACGCTCTCGCGCGTGGTCACGCAAAGATCGACGCAGGAGACGCTTGCCGTCGGCACCCGCACCGCCGAGCCCTGCATCCGCCCGGCGATCTGCGGCAGCACCCGGTCCACCAGCCGCGAGGCGCTGGTGGTGGTGGGCACCATCGACAAGGCCGCCGCGCGCGAGCGGGCGTAATCCGCGGCGGGCGCATCCACCGTGGGCTGGCTGCCGGTGTAGCAATGCACCGTGGTCATCGAGCCGGTGACGATCCCCCAGGCGTCGTCGATCAGCCGCGCCAGCGGCGCCAGCGCATTCGTCGTGCAGGATGCGTTGGAGACCACCGACTGCCCGTTCAGCCCGGCCTCGTTCGCGCCCAGAACCACGGTGTAATCGGCGCTGTCCGAGGGGCCGGAGATCAGCACCCGGCGCGCGCCGGCCTGGATCCCGCGCTCGGCCACGCTGCGGTTGCCGCCCATGCCGGTGCATTCCATCACCAGATCGACGCCGTTCAGATCCAGCGTGGTGATGTCGGGCGTGCGGTGCAGCGGGATCGCATGACCGGCCAGCACCAGCCGCCCGCCGTCCAGCGCGACGCCGCCCTTCAGCGGGCCAAAGACGGAATCATATTCCAGCAGATAGGCGCACATCCCGGCATCGGCGATGTCGTTGATTCCGGCGATCTCCAGCCCCGGCCAGCGCTCTGGCGAGGCCAGCCAGGCCCGCAGCACCGAGCGCCCGATCCGGCCGAATCCATTGATGAAAACCCGCATTGCGCGCCGCGCTCCCTGTTTTGTGCGCAGTCTGACCATGGGGGCGCGGCGCTGACAATCCATGTCATAAAATTTGATCAAATCCGGGGGCGGCCTTGCGCCTGCCTCGCCTGCCCCTATGGTCGGCTGGCGGATCGAAGGAGAGCCACCGAATGAACGTCTTGCTGGAACCCTGGGACACACCCTTCGGCCTGCCGCCCTTCGCGCGCATCCGCGACGAGGATTTCGCCCCCGCTTTCGACGAGGCGCTGCGCCTCGCCCGCGCCCGCATCCATGAGATCGCCACCGGCGACGGCGCGGATTTCGACGCGGTGATCGGCGCGCTGGAACTGGCCGAGCGTGAACTCGATCAGGTGGCGGGGGTGTTCTACAACCTCTCCGGCGCCGATTCCAACCCGACGCGCGAGGCGCTGATGCGCGATCTCGCCCCGAAGATGAGCGAATTTTCCAGCGAGATCACCAACAACAAGCCGTTGTTCGCGAAGATCGAAACGCTCTGGCAGGCCCGCGAGAGCGCGGGTCTGAACCCCGAACAACTGCGCGTGCTGGAGCTTTACCGTCGCATGTTCCTGCGCGCAGGCGCCCAGCTTGAGGGCGCGGCGGCGGAGCGGCTCACAGTTGTGAAATCGCGGCTGGCGAGCCTCGGGACGACATTCAGCCAGAACCTGCTGGCCGATGAGCGCGACTGGTTTATGGAACTGGCCGAGGCCGATCTGGAAGGATTGCCGGATTTCGTCACCTCGGCCGCCCGCGCCGCCGGGGCCGAGCGCGGGCTCGGGCCGGTGGTCACGCTCAGCCGGTCGCTGATCGTGCCGTTCCTGCAATTCTCGCCCCGCCGCGCGCTGCGTCAGAAGGCTTACGAGGCCTAGACCGCCCGCGGCGCGAACGGCGGCGCGACTGACAACCGCGCCATCGCCGCCGAGACGCTGGCCTTGCGCGAAGAGCGGGCGAAGCTGCTCGGCTACCCCGATTTCGCCCATTTCAAGCTGGAACCCGAGATGGCGAAAACGCCCGAAGCGGTGCGCGACCTGCTCATGCGGGTCTGGGAGCCCGCGAAGCGCAAGGCGCTGACGGACGGCGCGGTGCTGGAGGCGATGCTGCACGCGGACGGCATCCCCGGCCCGCTGGAACCCTGGGACTGGCGCTACTATTCCGAGAAGCGGCGCCGCGCCGAGCATGACCTCGACGAGGCGGCGCTGAAACCCTACCTGTCGCTAAACGCCATGCTGGGCGCGATGTTCGACTGCGCGGGCCGGCTGTTCGGGCTGGAATTCCGCGAGATCGACGGCCCGTTCTACCATGCGGATGTGCGCGGATGGGAGGTCACCCGCCAGGGCCGCCATATCGCCGTGTTCCTCGGCGATTATTTCGCCCGCGGCTCGAAACGCTCGGGCGCCTGGTGTTCGGCGATCCGCAGCCAGAGGAAACACGGCGGCGACACCCGCCCGGTGGTGGTCAATGTCTGCAACTTCGCCAAAGGCGAGCCGTGCCTTCTGTCTTACGACGACGCCCGCACCCTGTTCCACGAATTCGGCCATGCGCTGCATCAGATGCTGTCCGATGTGACCTATGGCTTCATCTCGGGCACCTCGGTCGCGCGCGATTTCGTTGAACTGCCGAGCCAGCTTTACGAGCACTGGCTTGAGGTGCCTGAAGTGCTGGAGCGCCACGCCCGTCACTATGAGACCGGCGCGCCGATGCCCGCAGACCTGCGCGAGCGGCTGCTGGCGGCGGCGACCTGGGACCAGGGCTTCGCCACGGTCGAGTTCATCGCCTCGGCCATGGTGGATCTGGAGTTCCACTCGGGCCCCGCCCCCCAGGATCCGATGCAGAAGCAGCAGGAGGTGCTGGCGGCGCTCGGCCTGCCTCAGGCCATCCGCATGCGCCACGCCACGCCGCATTTCGCGCATGTGTTCTCCGGGGACGGCTATTCCTCGGGCTATTACAGCTACATGTGGTCCGAGGTGATGGACGCCGACGCCTTCGCCGCCTTCGAGGAAACCGGCGATGCGTTCGACCCGGAGACGGCGGAGCGGCTGGAACGCTTCATCCTCTCGGCGGGGGGCTCGGAGGATGCGGAAGTGCTTTACCGCAAATTCCGCGGCGCCATGCCGGGGGTGGAGGCGCTGCTGAAGGGCCGGGGCCTCATGGAGCCCGCGTAACGCCGTGCGCAGGGGAGGTTGCCATCCCCGCCGGTTTTGTGCATTGAGAAGGCGACGGTCCCGTGGCTCAACTGGATAGAGCAGCCCCCTCCTAAGGGGCAGGTTACAGGTTCGAGTCCTGTCGGGATCACCATTTTTTCAATGACTTACGGTGTTTCGCGGGTTTTCCCTCTGGTTCGGTGAACCAATCCCACTCCCCCGGTCTCCAGCGAGCCCGCCGCTTTGCGCAGATGGTCCGGTAAGAATCGAGCGCAGGTGCTGCAGGTGACATTGGGTTTGCGGCGCCGTTGAGGCGCTTCTCAACACCAGGCGGGTGCAGGTCCGGGTTCTGGCACGCCCGCCCCCCGGCTGGTTTGGCAAGATGGCGGCATCTGCGAGCATCGGCGCGTCCGCCTTCGCTGCGGTTAACGCGATCCGGGGCGCGGCGGCAGTGGCGCATCCTCAGCAGCCCCGGCTGAAGGCATCTCCAGGGGGCAGAGCTGGCATAGCGAAGGCCAGGTCACCGGTCAGCAGATCACAGAGAAAATGTTCACCTGGATCAACCAGGGCATCAGGGAAGGCTGGCTCTCTGGCCCAGAGCGATGCTCAGACGCTCGCGGCGCCGATCGCGCATCAGGATGCCGGCGGTGATTATCCTCGCGCGCGGCATCGCGGGCGGCTGGTCACCTGTGGACTGGCCGCCGCGCCCGAGGCGGCGCAGATGGAGCCGGGTCTGGTGCTGATGACCGGCGCAGGCATTGCAGCCCCGAGCGGGGCGCCTGTGCGCTCGCCCGGAAGTTCGGTGGACGACCTGATCGGCTGGCTGGCCAAGTCATCGCATGGATCGCCACCAGCCGCTCCGGTCGCAGCTCTCGACGCGGAGCGCGACCGACAGGAGGTCGGGGATAAAATCGACCAGTATCTTATTGCGACACAATGGGTTGCGCTTCAAATAGGGCGATCCCGCGTAGGGTCATTTTCTGCCCTTAAATATCCCCGCCGGAGGCAGCCGACGCCGGGGCCGGGCGCGTCGTGTCCGGTTATCGCCTCCCCTGGGCGTTTTGCGGCAGGTCCAGCCACAGTGCGCCGTCGCGCCAGCCGCCGCGGATGATCCGCCCGGGCTGCGCAAGGTCGGGATGATCGGCGATCCGGTCGCGGAAGCGGTCGTTGCTGACGATCACCGCGCGGTTCGCGCTGGCATAGCGCAAAAGGAACGGATCCGCCTGCTGGCCCTTCGGCACCACCATCACCCGGTCGCCGCGCAGGTTCAGCGCCTTGCGGAAATGATGGTCGTGCATGTAGCGGCCCGCCAGCAGATGGCCGGCATTGGCGTCGAAGATGATGCCCGCGTCATAACCCCTTGCCTCGACATGCCGCAGCACCTCGGCAAGGGTCTCGAGTCTGGGCTTGCCGTCCTTCCAGTGCATGACGTTCGAGCCGTCCAGCACCGCCAGCGGCCGGCGCTGTCGCGGCCAGAGGGCGAAGACGAGCGCCGCCAGCGCCAGGACGGCCAGCGCGATCATCAGGGCGGCGGGCAGTCCGGTCATCGGAGACTCAGCCCTTCTTCGCGCCGATCTTCGGCTCGGTCCCGGCGCGGATCCGCACCAGATTGGCCCAGTGGCGGATGTAGATCAGCAGCGTCAGGAGCAGGACCAGAAACAGCATCCGCCCGCTGTCGAAGACCAGGAGCCAGGCCGGCACGGTGGCCGCCGCGACCAGCGCCGCGGCCGAGGAGATACGGATGACGAGCGCCGCCGCAAGCCAGGTCGCGCAGGCCGCCAGCCCCACCGGCCAGGACAGGGCGATCAGCGTGCCGAGAAAGGTCGCCACCCCCTTGCCGCCTTTGAACTTCAGCCAGACCGGGAACAGATGGCCGATGAAGGCCGCAAGCCCCGCCAGCTGCATCGCGTCGGGCGCGCCCACCAGCCAGCGCGCCAGCAGCACCGCCACCGCGCCCTTGGCGCCATCGAGGATCAGCGTCGCCAGCGCCGCCCCCTTGCTGCCGGTGCGCAGCACATTGGTCGCGCCGATATTCCCCGATCCGATCCGGCGCAGATCGCCAAGGCCCATGCCCTTGGTGATCACCACCCCGAAGGGCACCGAGCCGAGCAGATAGGCCAGCAAAGCGGTAAGGATCAGCGTGTTCGCGGGCGTGATCAGTTCCGGCATCTCAGGCCTCCGCCCGGAAGACTTCGCGCCCGCCGACCCAGGTGGCGAGCACCCGCCCCTCCATCCTTGCGCCGTCGAACGGGGTGTTCTTCGATTTCGAGCGCAGCGCGAAACGGTTCATCAGGAAGGGGGCATCCGGGTCGAACAGCACCAGATCGGCGGGCGCCCCTTCGGAAAGCCGCCCCTGGGAAAGGGAGAGCCGGTTCGCCGGGTTCAGCGCCAGGGCGCGGAACAGTTGCGGCAGGCTCAGATGGCCGCCGTGGTAAAGCCGCATCGCGGCGGGCAGCAGCGTCTCCAGCCCCACGGCGCCGGGGGCGGCTTCCTCATAGGGCAGGCGCTTCGATTCCTCGTCGGCCGGGGTGTGGAAGCTGGAGATCACGTCGATCAGCCCGTCGGCGAGCGCGGCGATCATCGCCTGGCGGTCGTCTTCGGCGCGCAAGGGCGGGGTCAGTTTGAAGAAGGTGCGGTAGTCGCCCAGATCCAGCTCGTTCAGCGTCAGATGATGGATCGAGGTGCCCGCGGTGACATCCAGCCCCGCCGCTTTGGCCCGGGCGAGCGCCGGGAGCGCATGGGCGGTGGTGATCTGATCGGCATGCCAGCGCGCGCCGGTCATCTCGACCAGCGCGAGGTCGCGCTCCAGCCCCATCCGCTCGGCGATCGGAGAGACCGCCGGGATGCCGCGGAAGGCGGCGAATTTACCGCTGGTCGCCGCGCCGCCTTTTGAGAGGACCGGCTCCTGCGGGTGCCCCACCACCAGCGCGCCGAGCGAGCGGGCATAGGTCAGCGCCCGCGACAAGGCCCGCGTGTCGGTGGTGACGGCGAAGACATCGGTGAAGGCCAGCGCGCCCGCGTCGAGCAGAAAGCCGATCTCGGTCATCTCGCGCCCCTCGCGGCCCTTGGTCAGCGCGGCCATATGGCGGATGCGGACCGGCGCGGATTCGGCGGCGCGGCGGGTGACGAATTCCAGCGTCTCGGGCGTGTCGATGGCGGGCAGCGTGTCGGGCCGGGCGATCAGCGTGGTGACGCCCCCGGCCGCCGCGGCAAGGCCCGCGGAGCGGAAGCTCTCGCGGTGGCGCTCGCCCGGCTCGCCGATCTTGACGCCCCAGTCCACGATCCCGGGCGCAAGGCATTTGCCGCCGCAATCGACCACCACGGCGCCTTTGGGCGGCTTCTTCGCGGTCTCGCGGATCACGCCGTTCCCGACGGTCAGGCTGCCCGGGGCGTCGGTCAGGGTTTCGGGGTCGATCAGGCGGGCATTGGTGAAGTGAACGAGGGTCATGGGGATCCATAGCCGGGCAGGAAAGCGCCTGCCCGGGTGTAGGGCGCGCGCGGCCTTCTGTCCACTGGATTGCGGGTGCGGAGGAAGAGGATTCCGCGAGGCGGGCCTCGCGGAATGGCGCGCCGCGCGGGGGTATTTGTATCAGGATGAAAAGCCCTTTCACCTTGACTTAAATACCCCCGCCGGAGGCATCCGTCCGAAGCCCGGGGGCGCCACGCCGGGAGGGTCAGCCCATCAGCACGAACCCAACGGTGAACAGGATAAGGAAGACCAGCACGGCGGTTGCGACCATGCCACCCTGGCGCGTCTCGGATTTTGTCGGTTTGCGGTTCGGATCGGGGGTGGTCACAGGAAGGCTCCTTCCGGCAAGGCGGCACGCAGCGCCTGCCGGTTCTTGCCGCCGAAGACGAATATGATCCATGTGCCGTCCGGGCTGCGAACTGTCAGCCGCGCCTGGCCGGACCGATGCACCCGCAGACCGTCAAGCGGAATGATCCGGCGCTGTCTGTGCGCCAGCAACCGACCCTCGATGATCAGCGCGTTTTCGGTCAGCCGGTATTCTATCGCGATGCCGCCAAAGGGAATGACCAGCAGCAGGAACAGCAGCATAAGGCCCATCACGGCCCCGAAGGATACGAGGGCGATGAGGATGAAACTCGCCGCGATACCGTCGGGCAGTTCGCCGGTGACGATACGTCTGATCATCTGCGGAAGCGCCAAGACAGATCCGGGCACGAAGATCAGGGCAAGAAGGAACGCGGTCAGCCAGCCGGCCAGGGGCGATATACGGGCCTGCCAGACGGGCGGAGCCTCTGATCCCTCCGGCCCAGGACCGCCGTGCCGCGCCAGGCCTTGCCCGGTGCTTTGCGCGGCGCTCTGTCCCGGCGTGCGCATTCCGGATGCGGGTTTTGCGGAGCCCGCCTCAGACATAGCTGTCCATCAGCCTGCGGCCGCGCTCGGCCCGCAGGTTGCGCGCGAGCAGGTCCATGCAGGCCATGCGCACCGCGACGCCCATCTCGACCTGGTCCTGGATCACCGAGCGGTTGATGTCGTCGGCGATCTCGCCGTCGATCTCGACGCCGCGGTTCATCGGGCCGGGGTGCATCACGATGGCGTCGGGCTTCGCGAAGGCCAGCTTTTCCGCGTCCAGCCCGTAGCGGTGGTAATATTCCCGCATCGAGGGCACGAAACCGCCGTCCATCCGTTCCTTTTGCAGCCGCAGCATCATCACCACATCCGCATCCTTCAGCCCCTCACGCATGTCGCCGTAGATCCCGGCGCCAAGCTCGGCGAAGCCCGGGGGCATCAGCGTCGGCGGCCCGATCAGCCGCAGATTGTTGCCCATCTTGCCCAGAAGGATCAGGTTCGAGCGCGCCACCCGGCTGTGGGCCACATCGCCGCAGATCGCCACGGTCAGCCGCTCGATCCGGCCTTTCGAGCGCCGGATGGTCAGCGCATCGAGCAAAGCCTGGGTCGGGTGCTCGTGCCGCCCGTCGCCGGCGTTCAGCACCGCGCAATCCACCTTCTGCGCCAGCAGATTGACCGCCCCCGAGGCGCCGTGCCGCACCACCAGGAGATCCGGGTGCATCGCGTTCAGCGTCATCGCGGTGTCGATCAGCGTCTCGCCCTTTTTCACGCTCGACGTGGCCATATTCATGTTCATCACATCGGCGCCGAGGCGTTTGCCGGCGATCTCGAAGCTCGACTGGGTGCGGGTCGAGTTCTCGAAGAACATGTTGATCTGGGTCATCCCGGCCAGCGCGTCGGATTGCTTGACGGTGCGGCGGTTGAGATCGACATAGCGGTCGGCGAGATCGAGGATGGTGGTGATCTCAAGCGCCGAGAGCTGCTCGATCCCCAGAAGATGGCGGGCGCGGAAGGCCATGGGCGTGATCCCCTTCGGATGTTCCCCGCTTATGGCAAAGGGCGGGGGGCGGGGCAAGCGGGCGCC
>NZ_UXAW01000026.1 GCF_900609055.1 Pseudogemmobacter humi
GTGGGGGCTGTTCAGTTTCCACGCGCCCGATCATGGCGGCACCCGCGGCGCCGGCGAGGGCGCGCCCTGGGCCTGGCAGATGCTGGAACAGGCCGGGCTGAGGCGCGATGGCGCCATGGTGCTGGCGCTGATGGCGCAGCCCCGTTTCCTGGGCTTCTGGTTCAACCCGGTCAGTTTCTGGCTGGTCTTGCGCGGCCCCGATCTGCTGGCGGTGATCGCCGAGGTGAACAACACCTTCGGCCAGCGCCATTCCTACCTGTGCCACCATGACGGTTTCACCCCGATCCGCCCCGAGGACCGGCTGAGCACCGAAAAGCTGTTCCACGTCTCGCCGTTTCAGGATGTCGCCGGCGGATATGAGTTCCGTTTTACCGTCACCGACGACAAGATCGCGGTGCTGATCCGGCAAACCAATGGCGAGGAGGGGCTGGTCGCCACCCTGCACGCTACACTTCGGCCGTTGCGGCAACCTGGATTGCTGGCCGCAGCCCTGCGCCGACCCGGCGGGGCTTTGCGGATTGTCGCCCTGATATACTGGCACGCGCTGCGCCTGCGCCTGAAGGGCGCCGCGTATCGTCGCCTTCCCGCCCCCCCATCCAAGGAAATCAGCCGATGAGCCTGCTGCAAACCCGCTTTCTAGCCTCGCTTGAAGGGATCCGGCACGGGCGGCTGACCCTGACCACGCCCGAAGGTCATCGCCACCAGTTCGGAGCCGATGGCCCCGAGGCCACGATCCATATCACCGACTGGGCCATGTTGCCTGCGCTGGCGCAGCGCGGCGATGTCGGTTTCGGGGAAAGCCATATCGCGGGCCATTGGGACAGCCCGGATCTTGAGGGCCTGCTGGTGCTGGCGATCCGCAACCTCGATCACCTTGCTCCGCATGGCAGGCAGGGCCTGTTGGCCGGGCTGCGGTTCCGGCTGACCGACCGGCTGCGGGCCAATTCGCTGGCGGGGTCGGCGCGCAATATCCGCGCGCATTACGATGTGGGGAATGAGTTCTACCAGCTCTGGCTGGACCCGGGGATGAGCTATTCCTCGGCGCTGTTTCAGGACACCGATGATCTGGAAACCGCGCAGGCGCGCAAGAATGACCGCATCCTGTCCCGCCTGTCCCCGGGCGAGAGGATCCTGGAGATCGGCTGCGGCTGGGGCGGCTTTGCCGAACGTGCGGCGGATACCGGCCGCCATGTCACCGGCCTGACGCTGTCGCCCGCGCAAAAGGGCTATGCCGATGCGCGGCTGGACGGGCGGGCCGAGATCCGCCTGCAGGATTATCGCCATGCCGACGGGCGCTATGACAATATCGTCTCGGTCGAAATGGTCGAGGCGGTGGGCGAACGCTACTGGCCCGCCTATTTCGCCACCCTGAAAGCCCGCCTTGCCCCCGGTGGCCGGGCCGTTCTGCAGGCGATCACGGTGTCTGATGCCGAGTTCTCGATCTATCGCAAACGCTCGGATTTCATCCGCCAGCATATCTTTCCGGGTGGGATGCTGCCCAGCCCGGCGATCCTTGCCCATCAGGGCGCAAAGGCCGGGCTGGAGCTGCGCGCCAGCTTTTCCTTTGGTCAGGATTATGCCCGCACCTGCCGGATCTGGGCCGCGCGCATGGCCGGGGCGGCGCCACGCCTCCGCCGTTACGGCTATGACGACGCCTTTCTGCGCGGCTGGCGCTACTACCTCGAAGGCTGTGCCGCGGCCTTTGCGACCGGGCGGACCGATGTGGTGCAGGTCGAATACGGCCACGCGGCGCGTGCGGCCCTGGCGGCATGACGATGTCCGCGATCCTCTGGCTCTGCCGCGACTTCCGTTTTGATGACAACGCCGCGCTGGCGGCGGCTTTGGCCGATGGGCCGGTGCTGCCGGTGTTCGTGCTGGATGCGGCCACGCGGGCGCAAGGATCGGCCAGCCGCTGGCGGCTTGGGCGGGCGCTTGCGGCTTTTGATGCTGCCTGGCGGGCCCGGACGGGTGAACATATCACCGTGCTGGAGGGCGAGGCGGCAGAACTGCTGCCCGATCTGGCCACCCGGCTGGGAGCGCGCCGCATTCACCAGAACGACTGGCCCGCCCCGGCACAGCAGCAGGTTCAGGCCGCTCTGCGCCATGTGCTTGGGGAGGGGCCGGTCCGGCTGCATCTGCATCCCGGTCATCTGCTGGTCCATCCGTCGCGGATCCGCACCGGCACGGGCGGCAGCTACAAGGTTTATACGCCTTTTGCCCGCGCGGTACGGCAGGCCGGGGCGGATCGCCCGCTGCCAGCGCCGGGGCGACTGACGGCGCTGCCAGCGGGCGGTGATCTGCGCGCCGGGGGCCTCAACCTCGCGCCCGACATGTTTCGTGGCGCAGCGGTGCTGGCCGGTCATGCGCTGCCCGCTGGCGAAGCCGCAGCCCTGGACCGGCTCGACGATTTCTTTGACCGTGCCCGTGACTACCCGGCCCATCGCGACCGTCCCGATATCGACGCCACCTCGGGCCTCTCGGAGCATCTGGCCTTTGGCGAGATCAGCCCCCGCCGGATCTGGGCCACAGCCCGGCTGCGGGCCGAAGTGGAGCCAGCCCTTGAGGCCGGGGCCGGGAAATTTCTCGCGGAACTTCTGTGGCGCGAATTCGCCTGGCACCTGTTGCTGGCTTTCCCGCAGATGCCCGAAGCGCCCTGGCGCCCGGAATGGGCGGCCTTCCCCTGGGCGGGCGAAAACGCCGCCGCAACCGCCTGGACCCGTGCCGGCACCGGCATCGCGCTGGTCGATGCGGGCCTGCGCGAGATGCGGGTGACCGGCCGGATGCACAACCGGGTGCGGATGGTGGTGGCCAGCTGGCTGACCAAACACCTGCTGACCGACTGGCGCATCGGCCTGCGCCATTTTGAGGACAGCCTGACCGACTGGGACCCGGCGGCGAATGCGATGAACTGGCAATGGGTGGCAGGCTGCGGCCCGGATGCCTCGCCCTTCTTCCGCATCTTCAACCCCGAAAAGCAGGCGGAAACCTTTGATCCGCAGGGGCGTTACCGTCACTACTGGCTGCAAGGCGAAGGCGCGCTGGCCTATGCGGCGACCCTGCCCGCCGCCTGGAACAGCCCCGCCGGATGGGTCGAGGCGGACAGCGCCCCCCTGCTGGCCGATGGCCGCGCCCGCGCCCTTGCCGCGCTGGCGACATTCAACAGGGGCACCTGAGCGTTTCGCCCCCGAAAAAAGGGCCACACCATCCCGCAAAGATGCGCTTTCGATCCTTGTCCTTATACTTGCGGTCGCCTTTGCGGTGTCGCCATGGGTCTCGGGCGGGTTTGCCGGGTTCAGGCCCGGGCAATTTCCTGTAACCGACCGCTGGCCCGCGCAGCCTGCGAGTTGGGCCTTCTCGATCTGGGGGCCGATCTACATCGCGCTGATCATTGCGACCATCATCGGCGTGATGTGCGGCGGCGCAGATTGGGAGCGGGCGGCAAAGCCGCTGACCGTCAGCCTTGCGGTTGGAGTGTTCTGGGTCGCGGCGGCCAATCGCGCCCCGCTGCCGGCCACCATCATGACTGTGAGCATGGCGACCTTCGCCATTCTGGCCTGGGTTCGGCGCGGCCAGTCGCTGTGGCAACGCCTGCCGCTGGGGCTTTATGCGGGCTGGCTGACGGCGGCCAGCGGCGTGGCCATCTCTGCTGCGCTGACCGGATATGGTATCCTGCCCGCGCAGACCGCAGCCATTCTGATGCTGCTGGAAGTGCTGGCGGTGGGGCTGATGATCCTGGCCCGCCCGGACAGTGACTGGACCTGCGCTCCTGCCCTTCTCTGGGCGCTGACCGGGGTGATTGCAGCGAACCTGGAGCCGATGAACACCACCATCGTCGCCGTGGCCTCTCTGGGGCTCGTGCTGTTGCTGGCAACCCTATGGCGCCAGTTGGCACGCTGACATTCGGTCATGTTGACAAATGGCGGCGCCCTAGCCTGATGCAGGCGACATCGACGAAGCCGGGAAACGGACTGCGGTTTTGTCGTGGGAGCAGGCTTTGGATACTTTCCGCATCAACGCTCATATGAGCTTCGCCCCCGGTCCGGTGACCATTTCACCTGCGCCAGGGGGAGCCGCTCGGGACAACCTGCGGCCCGTTCAGCCCGCCGCGCCGTTCTTCGAGGGGGTCTTCCCGCAGGGCCGTGTCGACGCCACAGAACCGTGTGAGGAAGGGGCACTCACCTGGCTGGGCGCCTTCACCGAAAAGATGTCCGCCGCTCCGGCTCGGAAAAGGCATTCTTCGCGAAACGACAGAAGCCCGGCCAGGGGGGGCGGGCCCGATGCCGCCGGGAATCTTATTCATGCCGGGCCGTCTCATTCTTCTGGCAGGGCCGAACGGGGCGGGAAAGACGACGCTTTACCAGACGCGGGTCGTCCCCGGCTAGGCAGGCCCCTTCATCAACGCCCACATCATCCGGCGCGATGAGTTGCGGGACATGTCCCCGCAAGCATCCTGCAAAGCCGCCGAAATCGCGTCACAGCGCCGGAGCGGCCTGATGGGTTCCGGCAAGAGCTTTGCAACCGGGATCGATTTCTCTCACCCTCCGAAGCCGGACATCATCATCACGGCCCAGGCACGCCATTATATGGTCATTACCATCCATGTCGGCGTGGACACCGCAGAGCTTTCGGTTGCGCGCGTCAGCGCCCGGACAACACAAGGCGGCCACGACGTTCCCGAAGACAAGATCCGCGCCAGATACGAGCGAGGCCAGCCCCCTGTCGGTCACGGCATGCAGCCTGGTGTTCGTGCCGCCTTTCGCGGTGCGGTCATTGTGCCGAAGATGTTGTCCCTGATCGTACAGGACAGGATCATATCCGGGCGCCCGGTCGCGAAGATCCGGCCAAAGCGCCGCATCAGCGTGTAATCGTCACGCGGACTCGGCCATTTGACGTTCATCGCAAGCGGCCGAAAGCGGCAGCCGGCAGCCTCGAACTGGCGCTCCGCCCCGTCAGGCGGCGCGAGGACCGCCACCCGATGCCCCCGCCCGATCAGGGCCCGCATCACTGGCATCCGGAAATTCAGGATATTCTACGCCGCGTTGATCGTGATCATCAACGGCCGATGGAACAACCACGGAAGTGTCTTTCAATACGAAAGAGTTGCAGTTGCCGGCTCCTCCAGATCATGCCTTTACAGCAGAATGCGCGTCGCCCCCGTGTTCAGACAGAGAACATAAAGCCCAGAAAGATCAGACCGTCAAACCGTGACGCATCAGGGGGGCTCTGGTGCACAAACCGGGTGCTGGCCGGGGCTTCCCTTCCCCTGGACCGGGTTATCCCATGGCAGCGGTGGCGGCGAGGCGAACTCTTGATATTCGTGGCAGTCACCCGGCCAGGACGGTCCTGGCCGGCCTGTGGGGTATCGGGGTTTCTGCGCCTCACGGGCAGGATTGGCGGCGCCGCATGTCCTCTGGTCGCGCTCCCATCGCGGCAACGGGCCTCGTGGGGGCGCACAGGAGGAGACTCCGGGCGGTGTGATTTCGACCAGATGGCCACCGGAGAAGACCTTCGCCCCGCGAGGGGGCGAAGGCGGTATCTCTTACGCCTCCAGGTCGAAGCGGTCGGCGTTCATCACCCTGGTCCAGGCGGCGACGAAATCCTGCACGAAGCGGCCGGCGTTGTCGGCCTGGGCATAGACCTCGGCATAGGCGCGCAGGATCGAGTTCGAGCCGAACACCAGATCCAGCCGCGTCGCCGTCCACCTCACCACGCCGGTCTTGCGGTCGCGGATCTCGTAGTGATCCCCGGCCCTGGCCCAGGTATTGGCCATGTCGGTCAGGTTGACGAAGAAGTCGGTGGTCAGCGCGCCGATCCGGTCGGTGAAGACGCCGTGCCTGGTGCCGCCGTGGTTGGCGCCCATCGCGCGCATGCCCCCGACCAGCACCACCATCTCGGGCGCGGTCAGGCCCATCAGCTGGCTGCGGTCCAGCATCAGCTCCTCGGGGGCGACCACATAGTCCTTCTTCAGCCAGTTGCGGTAGCCGTCATGGATCGGCTCCAGCACCGCGAAACTGTCGGCGTCGGTCATCGCATCGGTGGCGTCGCCCCGGCCCGGCGCGAAGGGCACCTCGATGTCGAACCCGGCCGCCTTCGCCGCCAGTTCCACGCCGACATTCCCGGCCAGCACGATGGTATCGGCCAGGCTGGCGCCGTATTCGGCCGCCAGCGGCTCCAGCACCGCCAGAACGCGGGCCAGACGGGCGGGCTCGTTGCCCTCCCAGTCCTTCTGCGGCGCGAGGCGGATGCGCGCCCCGTTGGCGCCGCCCCGCTTGTCCGAGCCACGGAAGGTGCGCGCGGAATCCCAGGCGGTCGCGACCATGTCGGCCACCGTCAGGCCGCTGTCAGCGATCCGGGCCTTCAGGCCGGCGATGTTGAAATCGCGGTTTCCGGCAGGGACCGGATCCTGCCAGATCAGGGCTTCGGTGGGCGCATCCGGGCCGATATAGCGCGCCATCGGACCCATGTCGCGATGGGTCAGCTTGAACCAGGCGCGGGCGAAGACCTCGTTGAAATACGCAGGGTCGGCCATGAAGCGGCGGCAGATCGCGTTGTAGACCGGGTCCATCTTCATCGCCATGTCGGCGTCGGTCATCATCGGGTTGTGGCGCAGCGAGGCGTCGCTGGCGTCGAGCGGGCGGTCCTCCTCGCGGATCGTCACCGGCTCCCACTGCCAGGCGCCGGCGGGGGATTTGCGCAATTCCCACTCATGGCCGAACAGCATGTCGAAGAAACCCATGTCCCATTTCGTCGGGTGGGTGGTCCAGGCGCCTTCCAGCCCCGAGGTCACGGCGCCGCTGGCCTTGCCGCCCATGGCGGGGTTGGTCCAGCCCAGGCCCTGTTCGCAGACATCCGCCGCCTCGGGGTCGGCGCCGAGCAGTTTCGCATCGCCGTTGCCGTGGCATTTGCCGACGGTATGGCCGCCCGCGGTCAGCGCCACGGTTTCCTCGTCGTTCATCGCCATGCGGGCGAAGGTCTCGCGCACCTGGGCTGCGGTCTTCAGCGGGTCGGGCTGGCCGTTCACCCCCTCGGGGTTCACGTAGATCAGGCCCATCTGCACGGCCGCCAGCGGGTTTTCCATCGTCGAGGGGTCGTTCACGTCGCCGTAGCGCGCGTCCGAGGGCGCCAGCCATTCCTTTTCCGCGCCCCAGTAGGTGTCCTTCTCGGGGTGCCAGATATCCTCGCGGCCGAAGGCGAAGCCGAAGGTCTTCAGCCCCATGTTCTCATAGGCGACGGTGCCGGCCAGGATGATCAGGTCGGCCCAGCTCAGCCGGTTGCCGTATTTCCGTTTGATCGGCCACAGCAGGCGGCGGGCCTTGTCGAGGCTCACGTTGTCCGGCCAGGAGTTGATCGGCGCGAAGCGCTGGTTGCCGGTGCCGCCGCCGCCGCGCCCGTCGGCGATGCGGTAGGTGCCCGCCGCGTGCCAGGACATGCGGATGAACAACCCGCCGTAATGGCCCCAGTCGGCCGGCCACCAGTCCTGGCTGTCGGTCATCAGGGCGTGCAGGTCGCGCTTCACCGCGTCGAAGTCGAGGTTGCGCACCTCCTTGCGGTAGTCGAAATTCTTCAGCGGGTTGGTCTTGCTGTCATGCTGGTGCAGAATGTCGAGATTCAGCGCATTCGGCCACCAGTCCATGTTCGAGGTTCCCATGGCGGTGTTCCCGCCATGCATCACCGGGCATTTGCCGGTGGTCCTGATGTCGTTTCCGTCCATTTTCGTCTCCGGTTCCAGGGGTGGCGCTTCCTGGAATCGCTCTAAACCGGCCGAGTGATAATTTACATTTTCATTTTCAAATGTTATCGATAAGCCATGCTTATGAATGCGCTTTCGATGAGGCATCTTCGCTATTTTACGGCCCTGGCCGAGCAACGCCATTTCGGCCGCGCGGCCGAAGTCTGCGCCATCTCGCAGCCCGCATTGTCGTTGCAGATCAAGGAACTGGAGAGCATCCTCGGCGCCGCGCTGGTCGAACGCGGCGGGCGGCAGATCCGGCTGACCGCCCTGGGCGAAGCCTTCGCCCCGCGCGCCCGCGACATTCTGCGCGGGGTGGATGAGCTGATGGCGCTGGCGCGCGCCTCGCTCGGCCCGCCTTCGGGTCCGGTCAGGATCGGCGTGATCCCGACGGTGGCGCCCTATCTGCTGCCCGGGATCATCGGGCGGATGGCGGAACGCTTCCCGCTGGTCGATCTGCGCCCGCGCGAGGCCGTCACGCCGAAGCTGGTCGCGGCGCTTTCGGGCGGACGGCTCGATGCTGCCATCGTCGCGCTGCCGGTCTCGGAACCGGCGCTGACCGAATATCCGCTGTTCGAGGAAGAGTTCATGCTGGTCCGCCCCGTGGCGGATGCCGGCAAGCCGGTGCCCGACTCCGAACATCTGCGCGAGATGCGGCTTCTGCTGCTGGAAGAGGGCCATTGCTTCCGCGACCAGGCCATCGCCTTTTGCAGCATGTCTTCCGATCCGGCGCGCGATCTGCTGGAGGGCAGTTCGCTCTCGACCCTCGTGCAGATGGTCGGCGCCGGTCTGGGGGTGACGCTGATCCCGCAGATGGCGGCGGCGCTTGAAACCCGGTCGGCGGCCGTCTCGGTGGCGCGCCTTGCCTCGCCTCGCCCGACCCGGACCATCGGCATGATCTGGCGGAAGTCGAATCCGCTGGCCGACCACCTGGCCGCCATGGCGGAAGTCGTCGGGGAAGCGGCGATCACCGCGTCGCGGGCCTGAGCGCCTTCGCCCGGAGCGCACGGACGAGCCCGCCCCGCCGCGCCCTTCTGCTTTCTGGCGCCGCTTCCGGGCGTGGAAGGGCGCTTGCCGACCGGCAGGTGGGCAAACCGATCCGGGTTGCCAGTCTCGTGAACATTACGACAGGGCCAGCCCGTCGCTAGAGCAGGTCCGCACGCGCCCGCGTCACCAGATCCTGCAAATCCTTGCTCGTCTGCCGTCCGAACAGACCGTCGTTCCCGGCGATGAAGGTGGGGGTGCCCGCCAGCCCCATGTGATCGGCCAGCGCCATGGAATGCTCGATATGACCCAGCACCCGCGCGGATTCCATGTCCCTGCGCAGCCGCGCCATGTCCAGCCCGACCGCCTCTGCCGCGCGCAGGACGGGGGCCTCCTCCACCCGGCCCCGGATCTTCATCAGTTCAATGTGGAACGGCCAGTATTTGCCCTGCTCCAGCGAGGCAAGCGAGGCTTTGGTTGCAAAGACCGAGCCTTCGCCGAAGATCGGCCATTCGCGGAACACCACGCGCAGTTGCGGATCGTCCAGGATCAGCCTTTGCAGGACCGGCACTGTCTCGCGGCAGAACGGACAGTTGTAGTCGAAGAACTCGGTCAGGGTGATATCGCCGGCCGGATTGCCCAGAACCACCGCATCGCCCTCATGTTCCAGCGCCTTGCGCAATTCTTCCGGCATGGGGTTGGCCTGCCCGGGCGAAGGCATCGCTGCGGCCAGCGCTCCGCCGATCAGGACCAGGCCGGACCGCATCGCCAGACGCCTGTTGATATGTTGCATTCGTTCCCTCATCTGGCAGCCATGGCGGGCGCCTGCCGCCGGCATGTTCGTCTCTCAGGCGCTTTCAGCTATCGGTGATCGCGGCTCAGGCTTAAGCCAGCCTTAAGCTGGCCCGGCCACGCTCGCCAGGGAAATTCACGAAAGGACGGGACTGCCGTGAGACTTCTGATCGTCGAGGATGACGACATGCTGCGCGACGGCCTCACGGTGGGTCTGCGCCTCGCAGGTTTTTCGCCGGACGCGGTCGCGAATTGTGCCGATGCCCGTGTGGCGCTCGCCAACGGCGCATTTCAGGTCATGGTCCTCGATCTCATGCTGCCGGACGGCTCTGGCCTCGATGTTCTGCGCGGGCTGAGAGAGGCAGGAAACGATCTGCCAATCCTGCTGCTGACGGCACGGGATCAGCTGGATGACAGGGTGGCCGGACTGGACGCGGGCGCTGACGACTATCTCGGCAAACCCTTCGCGCTGGAAGAGCTGGCTGCGCGGCTGCGCGCCATTCTGCGCCGACGGCAGGGGCGTGCCGGAGGAATGCTGCACTGGAACGGTCTCGATCTGGACCCGGCCCGGATGCGCGGTGAAATCGATGGCCAGGAGGTAAGGTTCTCGAATCGGGAGTTCACCGTGCTTCAGGCGCTGATCGAACGCCCCGGCGCCATCCTGGCCAAATCCGTGCTCGAAGACCGGCTTTACGGCTGGCAGGAAGAGGTGGAAAGCAACACGGTCGAGGTGCATATCCACAAGCTGCGCGCCAAGCTGGGCGCAGGCTTCATCGAGACGGTGCGGGGCGCGGGCTACCGGCTGGCCGGGCCAGGGCCGGATAAGGCGAAGACATGAACTCGATCCGTACCCGCCTTTTCCTGATCCTTCTGGCCGCCACCGGCGCGGTCTGGCTTTCTGCGATGGTCTGGATCCAGTATTCCACCCGCACCGAAGTGGAACATGTTCTCGACCGCCGGTTGCAGGAATCGGCGCAGATGGTGGCCTCGCTGATCGCGCGCAGCGGCGGGATCGTGCCCGCCGAGGCCGCGGCGATGGTCGATGACGCCCGCGCCTTGCCCGACACCGGCCCGCATGATTTCGTGCGCCGGCTGATCTGCCAGGTCTGGGGGTTCGACGGACAACTGAAAAGCGAATCCGAAGGCGCACCGCCAGAGCGGCTCGCCGATGGCGCCACCGGGTTTTCCGAGCGCAGCGTGGATGGCGAGATATGGCGCGTCTACAACCATGTCGACGAAGCCCTGGGCATCCGGGTCATGGTGGGGGATGCCCGTTCGGTGCGCGACCACCTGGTCGACGATGTCGTCCTTGGGCTGCTGGCTCCGGCGCTTCTGATCCTGCCGCTGCTGGCGGGGCTGATCTGGCTGGCTGTGCGGCGCGGACTGGCGCCGCTGGACCGGCTGGCGGCCACGCTGGCGGATCGCCCGGCCACCGATCTTTCGGCGCTGAACGACCGCGGCATCGCGGTGGAGCTGCAACCGATGATCGGGGCGCTGAACGGGCTCTTTCGCCGTGTCGATACCGCGCGAGAGCGCGAACGCAGCTTCACCGCCTTTGCGGCGCATGAGTTGAAAACCCCGCTCGCGGGGCTGAAGACCCAGGCCCAGATCGCCCGGATCGCCCCGGATGACGAGACGCGCGCGCGGGCGCTGGCTCAGATCGCCGGCGGGGTTGACCGCACCGACCGCATGGTGCGCCAGTTGCTGGACATGACGGCGGTGGAAAACCCGGTCGAAGCAGGCGGCGCGCCGCAGCAGGATGGCGCGCGGATCCTGCGCGACGTGGCCGAGGGGCTGGCAGGGCTTGCGCAGATGCGCGGCGTCACCATGGATCTGACCGCCGGCCCCGGCCTCTGGCGCACGGCGCAGGCGGCGCTGCTGGCACCGGCGCTGCGCAACCTGCTGGAAAACGCCATCCTCGCCTCGCCTCCGGGCAGCAGGGTCGAGGCGCGGCTGGAGCATTCTCCGGGCCGGGTGCGCTTTCTGGTGCTGGATCGTGGCCCCGGCATCCCCGCCCCCGACCGCCCCCATGTCACCGGGCGCTTCTGGCGCGGTGCCGCCAGCCCTTCGGGCCAGGGCAGCGGGCTTGGCCTTGCCATCGTCGTGGCGGCGATGGAACGGATGGGCGGCACATTGCGGCTTTCCCCGCGCGAAGGCGGCGGCGAACAGGCTGAAATCCTGCTGCCCGACACCGCCTGAGCAGATCAGCCCGTCGGCCGCTGTCCGGCCGCGTGATCCCTGGCGAGGCTCAGAGCAGGAGGACCTTCGTTCCGACCTGCACCACCGCGAACAGTTCGGCCACATGTTCGTTGTAGAGCCCGACGCAGCCCGAGGACGAGGGCCGGCCGATCTTGCGGGTGTCATGCGTGCCGTGGATCAGATAGGCGGGCCAGCTCAGATACATCGCATGGGTGCCCAGCGGATTCTCCGGCCCCGGCGGCAGATACGCCGGCAAGGAAGGATCGCGGCGCCGCATGTCCGGTGTGGGCGTCCAGTCCGGGCCGATCCGCTTGCGCACCACCTCGGTATGGCCGCGCTTCGTCAGCTCCTCGCTGATCGGGATCGAGGTCGGGTAAAGCCGGTAATCCCCGCCATCGCCCGACCAGTAATGCAGCGCACGCGAGGCGAGATCCGCGATGATCACCCCCTTGCCGAGGCTGTCGAAATGGTCGCGCCAGTCCTGCATGCGAAAGCCCGAGGTGTTGTGGCGCGGGTTCGTCATCGTATCGGCCCGCACGAGCGCGGGTGCGCTCAGTGTCAGCAAGCCGATCCCCCCGGCAAGAATGGCCTCTCTGCGGGTCGGGTTTCTGCTCATCTCCGGTCTCCTTGTCAGCAGGCGATTGCGCTGGGGATCGGCGTCCGGGCTTAAGCGAACCTTAAACCCGGGCTTCATCTGATGACGATTTCAGCGGCCTCTCTCACAGCTGCGTGAAGGCCGGTGGCATTCCGGTTCAGCCCTCGGACGCAGCCGGCCCACCGGGTTCGACAATCCGCCGGGCCATATTAACGCCATTCTGTGACCATATATGCGTTGCTGGATATCGCTGACCTTCGCGCGTAAGGACGAAGGGAGAGTGGTGATTGCGTTTCGGAGCGCCGTTGACTGCCCCGGTATTGATCGCAACGGGATGGAGTCCCGCGGCTCGCGGGGGACAGAGGACGGGCGGATCCGCAGGGGTGGCCCGGTAAACGAGATGAAGACGACCCGCGCCAGCCTTTGGGTCAAGGCAGCAGATCCGGCCTCCGGGGCGGGGGCCAGGCCCGACATGACCGCCCCTCTGACGCCCGTCCAGGCCGGGATGATCTTCGAGAGCACGCTTGCCGGGCGGCCGCATCTCAATCTTGAACAGATCGTGGTGCATCTGGGCGGCCCCTGCGATGCGGCGGCGATGCGCGTGGCGTGGCAGCGCGCGGTGGACCGGCATCCGGCGTTGCGCATGGTGACCGACTGGAGCGGCGAGGCGGGACCGCGGCAGCGGGTGCTGGAGGATGTGCGGCTCGAACCGGACGAAATCGATCTCAGCCCCTCGGCGCTGGAGGCCTGGCTGGAAGCGGACCGGGCGCAGGGCGCCGACAGCCCGGCCTGGCCGAACTGGCGGCTGCGGCTGATCCGGCTGGGCCCCGTGCAAAGCGCGCTGGTCTGGACCTTTCCCCATGCGATGCTGGACGGGCGCAGCTTTACCATCGTGCTGGATCAGGTGTTCCGGGATTACGACGCGCTGGCCGCCGGGGCGGCGCTGCCCGACCATCCCGCCGCGCCGGATCCTGCGGCCCATTACCATGCGGTGGCACGCGAGCCCGCGGCGGTGGAGTTCTTCGCGCGCCACCTGGATGGGTTCGAGGTCGCGAATGAGATCGCGCCCGAGGCCGCGGGCACGGAGCGTCTGGCCGCGCCCGGCAAGCCGGTGCTGGAGGCGCGGCTCTCCGGAGACGTGACCCGGGCGCTGACCCTGCGCGCGGCGGCGGCGGGGGCGACGCTGAACACCGCGCTGAACGCCGCCTGGGGGCTGATGCTGGCGCGGCTGTCGGGCCGGGGACTGGCGGTGTTCGGGATCACCCGCGCGGGGCGGCATCTGACGGCGGAGTCCGCCCGGATGGTGGGCTGCCTGATCAACACGCTGCCGCTTGCCGTGCGCATCGCGCCCGATCTGACGCTGGACGCTTTGCTCGCGCAGGTTCGCGCGGATCAGATCGCCATGCGGTCCCGCGAGCATTGCGCGCTGACCGATATCCGCGCGGGTCTCGGTCTTTCGGGTCACCAGCCCTTGTTCGACACCATGGTGGTTTACGAACGCGCGACGCTGGCCGGGCGGCTGGCAGCTCTGGGCGGCGCCTGGGCCGGAAGGCGGGTCGCGTTGCACGAGGAGGGCGCGCTGCCGGTGACGCTGGCGGCTTACGGCGAGGACAGTCTGCTGCTGCGGCTGGAATATGCCCCGGCGCGGCTGACGCCCGGGGCGGCCGGGGCGATGCTGCGCTATCTGGAGACGCTGCTGACCGCCATGGCCGACGCTCCGCCCGATGCGCCGCTTGCTTCGCTCACCATGCTGGATGCGGCGGAGCAGGCGCGGCTGGCGGAACTCGCCCTGCCGGCCCAGGGGCCGGATCCGGTCGCCCCGCTGCCCGGGGCGATCACGGCGCCGCCCGGGGCGGTGGCGGTGATCCAGCCTGACGGCTCGTCGATGAGTTATGCCGATCTGGAGCGCGAGGCCGACCGGCTGGCCCGGGCGATGGCGGCGCGCGGGGTTGGGCCGGGGCGGATCGTCGCGCTCTGCCTGCACCGCTCGGCCCGCTATCTGGCGGCGATGCTGGCGGTGTGGAAGACCGGCGCGGCCTTCGTGCCGCTGGACCCGGCCTGGCCTGCCGCCTCGCTGGATTACATGATGCGCGACAGCGGGGCGGTGCTGCTGCTGGCCGCGCGTGTTGCGCCCTGGATGGCGGGGCATCAGCTTTTGATTCCGGGCAACGAGCCCGAGGCCGGGCCTTTCGCCCCTGTTCAGGCCTGGCCGGACCAGCCCGCTTATGTGATCTATACCTCGGGCAGCACCGGCAGGCCCAAGGGTGTGGTCGTGCCGATGCGGGCGCTGAGCGCCCATGCCGCCGCCGCGACCGGCTGGCTGGGGCTGAGCGCCCAGGACAGGGTGCTGCAATTCACCAGCCTCAGCTTCGATGTCTCGCTGGAAGAGATCGTCCCGACGCTGCTGGCCGGAGCCACCGTCTGCTTGCGCCCCGATGCCGCCGGGCAGGATCCGCGCGCCCTGCTGGATTACGTCGCGCGGCATCGGGTGACGGTGCTGAACCTGCCGACCGGCTTCTGGCAGGCGCTGATCGACGATATGGAACTGTTGGGGGCGCGGTTGCCGCCCTCGGTGCGGCTGGTGGTGACCGGGGGCGAGCGGGTGCCGCCTGCCGCGCTTCGCCGCTGGCGCGGGGTCGAGCCCGGCGTGACCTGGGCCAACGGCTACGGCCCGACCGAGGCCACGATCACCTCGGCCGCCTTCACTTTGCCGCCGGGGGCGCCGCTGCCATCGGGCGAGGTGCCGGTGGGCCGCCCGCTCGGCCATGCGCGGCTCTATGTGCTCTCGCCGGACCGCACGCTCTCGCCGCCCGGAGCTTTGGGCGAGCTGTGGATCGGCGGCGATTGCGTGGCCAGCGGCTATCTGGGGCGCGAGGATCTGACCGAAGCCGCCTTTCTGCCCGACCCCTTCTGCCCGGGCGGGCGGATGTATCGCAGCGGCGATCTGGCGCGCTGGCGGGCGGACGGGCTCCTCTCGCTGGCGGGCCGCGCCGACCGCCAGATCAAGCTGCGCGGCTACCGGATCGAGCCAGGCCAGGTCGAGAAGATCATCGAGAGGCTGGCGGGTGTCGGCCAGGCGCTGGCGGCGGTGACGGGTGAGCGGCTGGTGGCATGGGTGCGGCCCGCGGTGGCGGGGGCGGAGCTGGACTGCCAGGCGCTGGAACAGGCCGCGGCCGCGCTGCTGCCGCCGCAGATGCGCCCGGTGATCGTGCCGGTGGCCGACTGGCCGATGCGGCCCGGCGGCAAGATCGACATGGCCCGCCTGCCGCGGCCCGAGCAGCGCGAGGCGCCCGCCGAGGCGCCCGCCGATCCGATGACCCTGGCGCTCTGCCGTCATTTCGCGGCGATCCTCGGCCTGGCCGAGGTGGGGCCGGATGCGAATTTCTTCGACCTCGGCGGCCATTCGTTGCTGCTGATCCGGCTGATCGCGCGGATCGAGGCCGCCAAGGGCTTCCGCCTCTCGGTTTCCGACCTGCATACGCACCCGACCCCGCGTGCCGTGGCGGGGCTGTTGGCGGCGGGCGGGGCGACGCGGCGGTCGCTGCGCGACTGCCTCGTGCCGATCCAGCCCCAGGGCGGCCAGCCGCCGATCTACGGCGTGCATGTGCTGGGCATCAACGGCAGCTATTACCGCCCGCTGTCGCGCGAGATGGGGCCGGATCAGCCGATCTTCGGGCTGACGGTCGGTTTCCTTGACGAATTCACCCCGACCGGCGTGGCCGAGACCGCCGAGCTTTATCATCGCGTCATCGACCGCCATCAGCCGCATGGCCCGCTGTCGCTGGCGGCGGTGTCGCTCGGCAGTTACGTCGCGCTTGAACTGGCACAAAGGCTGCTGGATGCCGGGCGCGAGGTGAAGATGCTGGTGCTGCTGGATGCCGAGGGGCCGGGCGGACGGCCGCTGGTCGGGCGGCGCGCGCGGCTGGCGGCGCATCTGCGGCGGATGCGGCACGAGGGCGCGGGCTATGCCCGGCGCAAGGCCGCCCACAAGCTGAGCGAACTGCGCCACCGGATCGAGAAGCTGAAACTGACCTTCGCGGCCCGTTTCGGCCGAACCGCCGCGCCCGCCTCTACCGTCGAGGAATTCGTCGCCGCGAACGAGCTTGCGGTGCGCGCCTACCGCCCCCGCCCCTATCCTCAGCGGCTGACCATCATCCGCGCCACCGACAATATTTTCGACAGCCCCGATGCGATACGGACCGGCCTCGGCTGGGCGCCGGTCGCCGGGGGCGGCTTCGATCTGTTCGATGTGCCCGGCGATCATCTCTCCATCCTGGAAGAACCCGCGGTAAGCGAACTCGCGCGGGTTCTGCGCAAGGCTCTGACCCAGGGCTGACCTGTCGCTTCGTCCTGCCGGACCGCCCGCAGGGGATTGCACCCGCATGCGGGCGGCGCAAAGCAATGTATTGCATATTGCGTAATTGATTGCATGATGTAGAACGTCTTGCAGGGGGCGGATCCGCGCCCGCAGGAGGGGGGAGCCATGCAGACCGATGCCAAAAGCAATATGATGATGCCCGAGGATACCGGCGCGCTGCGTCAGCTTTACGCCGATTTCAAAGCCGAGCATCTGAACCCGCTCTGGACCCAGATCGACGACATCATGCCGGTGGTGCCCAATCCGAAAGCGGTGCCGCATGTCTGGAAATGGTCGCGGCTCTATCCGCTGGCGAAACGCTCGGGCGATCTGGTGCCGGTGGGCCGCGGCGGCGAACGGCGCGCCATCGGGCTGGCCAATCCGGGCCTTGGCGGCAAGGCCTATGTCAGCCCCACGCTCTGGGCGGCGATCCAGTATCTCGGCCCGCGCGAGACCGCGCCCGAGCACCGCCACGCGCAGAACGCCTTCCGCTTCGTGGTCGAGGGCGAGGGGGTCTGGACCGTGGTCAACGGCGATCCGGTGCGGATGTCGCGCGGCGATTTCCTGCTGACCCCGGGCTGGCATTTCCATGGCCACCACAACGACACCGATCATCCGATGGCCTGGATCGACGGGCTGGATATTCCGTTCAGCTACCAGAACGACGTGGGCTTCTTCGAGTTCGGCTCGGACCGGGTGACGGATTACGCGACGCCCCGCTTCTCGCGCGGTGAAAGGCTGTGGTGCCATCCGGGGCTGCGGCCGCTGTCGGGGCTGGCGGATACGGTGTCCTCGCCCATCGGGGCCTACCGCTGGGAATATACCGACCGCGCGCTGACCGAGCAGCTTTTGCTGGAAGAGGAAGGCCAGCCCGCCACGGTGGGCCAGGGCCATGCCGCGGTGCGCTACATCAACCCGACCACCGGCGGCGATGTGATGCCGACGATCCGCGCCGAGTTCCACCGGCTGCGGCCCGGGGTGCAGACTCCGGGGCGGCGCGAGGTCGGCTCTTCGGTCTTTCAGGTGTTCGACGGCCGGGGGGCGGTGGTGCTGAACGGCAGCGAACACCGGCTGGAGAAGGGCGATATGTTCGTCGTGCCGTCCTGGGTGAAATGGTCGCTTCAGGCCGAAACCGGGTTCGATCTGTTCCGTTTCTCGGACGCGCCGATCATCGAGCGGCTGAACTTCGCCCGGACCCAGGTCGATGATACCGATCTCTGAGCCGGACACCGATGCGGCCCGCACGGCCCTGCGCGCGCGCCAGGGCAAGGGCGCGCGCTACGACAGCCCGGCGGCTCCGGCCGGGCCGCTGGCGCTGGCCCGGCTGGGAACGGCGTATTTCGCGCGCAGGCTGAACGAGCTGACCGGGCAGGAGCTCGACGCACCTTCGCTGGTGCCGGGCTGGAGCCGCCGCCATATCGTCGCCGATATCGGCTTTCAGGCCCGCGCGCTGGCGCGGCTGGTCGAGGCCGCGCGCGAAGGCCGGCCGCAGGAGGTGCTGCACGAGCCCGAAGCCCGGAACGAGGATGTCGCTTTCGGTGCCACCCTGCCGGACCATGCCCTGCGCTATCTGTTCCACCATTCCGAAGTGCATCTGAACGTGGAATGGCGCGATCTGTCGGCGGAAGGCTGGGCCGCCAGTGTGCGGACGCTTGAAGGGCGTCCGGTGGCGGTTGCGCAGACGCCCGGGATGCGGGCGGCGGCGATCTGGCTGGCTGCGGTGGATCTGGCGAATGGCGGCACGTTCCGCGATTTCCCGGCGGAGCTGACCGATCTTCTGCTGGCCGGGGCGGGGGATCCGCCGCCGGTCACGCTTCGGCCCACGGACCGGCCCGCGCCGGTCGTGCGGGGCGGCGGGCCGGTCGTCAGCGGGTGCGCCGCCGATCTGGCGCGCTGGCTGACCGGGCGCGGCGCGCGGCGGCTGGACGGCGCCGCGCGGCTGCCCGATCCGCCGTTCTGGCGGCCGGGACGGCCTTAATCCCCGGCCGGTTTCCAGCTCCTGGCGCTGGACTGGCTCTGGGTGAAGTCCAGCAATTGCCGCACCGCCGGATGGGCGGCCGAGAGGATCTGCTCCGAGGTGCTGATCATCGTCACCGATGCTTCGGCCTCGCCCTGCCAGTTCAGGATCGGCGCGGCGATCGCGCGCAGCCCCGGCACATAGCGCCCGTCGATCGAGGCGAAACCCTCGCCGCGGATCTTCGCGATCAGCCGGTCGACGCTGCCCGCGCTCAGGTCCAGATCGGGCCAGGACAGGCCGGCTTCGACAGCGCGCTCGACCTCAAGGTTCAGCCGCGCCGAGATCACCGGGCGCGGCATCCAGGCAAGAAACACCCGCCCGCTGGCCGAAGTCAGCAGCGGCATGTTGCTGCCCAGCCCGAACGAGGTGACCATCGGGCTGGGTGCGCGGCACCAGCGGATGACGGTTGCGCCCTGGCTGCCCCAGACGCTCAGCAGCACCGTCATCCCGGTCTGTTCGCTCAGATCCGGCATCGCATCGGCGGCCTGGTTGACGAAATCGTTCCGCCCGAGCGCGGCGATCCCCAGCGAGGCCGAGAGCGGCCCCAGTTCATACCGGCCCGAGCGGTTGGCCTGTCTGACGAAACCGGCGTGGATAAAGCTGGCCAGATAGCGGTGGACCTTGCTTGACGGCATCGACACCGCCCGCGCCAGGTCGATCAGCGCCACCGGCCCGTCGAATTCCGCCAGCGCGCGCAGCACCACCAGCGCCGCGTCCAGCGCCTGGATGCCGCCGCGGGCATTGCCGCTGCCCTCGGTCTCGTCCTGGTTCTCCGCTTCCCTGGTCATCCCAGCATGCTCCTGAATTCATCCGGCACCGCGGCGCCCCTGATGCCAGCATCCGACAGAACCGCCCATGCGCGCAACTCGTGTCCTTCGGCGATCAGCGTCTCGCCGCAGGTAAGCCTGTAAGCGATCCGGAACCGCCGCTCCTGCCAGTCGCTGACGGTGGCGCTGACGCTCAGCACATCGTCATAGCGCGCCGGCGCACGGAATTTCAGCCCGACATCCACCAGCGGCGTGACCGCGCCGAACCTGGCCTGCAACTGCCGCTGCCCGAGGCCGCAGCCGCGCAGAAGGCGCTGAAAGGTGCAGTCCAGCCAGTAGAAGTAATTGGGGTAGAACACGATCCCCGCCTCGTCGCAATCGCCCCATTCGACGGTGTAGCTGGTGGTGAAGAGGCTCATTCTGTTGCGCTCCATAAAATGTATTGCGCATCGTGCAATATACATTAATGTAAGATCAAGCAAATTGCGTAAGGGAGGAGACGCATGAAGCGCGTCGCTGTCATGGGCGGCGGGCCTGGTGGCCTGTATTTCGCCTGTCTGTGGAAATCCCGGCATCCGGCGGATTCCGTCACCGTGTTCGAGCAGAACCCGGAAGGCGCCACCTTCGGTTTCGGTGTGGTGTTCTCTGAGCGCGCGATGGATTTCCTGCGCGCCGACGATGCGGAAACCGCCGATCTGATCACCACGAAGATGGAAACCTGGTCGGACATCACGCTGATCCACCGGGGCGAGGCCGTCGCGCTGGATGGCGTGGGCTTTTCCGCCATCGGGCGGCTGGAACTGCTGGTCCTGCTGACCGAACGCGCCAAAGCCGCCGGGGTCGAACTGCGGTTCGGCACCACGGTGGGCTCGGTCGCGGAACTGGCGGATTTCGATCTGATCGTGGCGGCGGATGGGGTGAACTCGCTGGTGCGCCGCAGCTTCGAGGGCGATTTCCAGACCTCGGTGTCTTATCTGGACGAGAAATTCGCCTGGTTCGGCACCACGAAGCGGTTCGGGACCCTGACCCAGACCTTCGTGCGCAATGACTGGGGCACGTTCAACGCCCATCACTACCGCTATTCGCCGACCATGAGCACCTTCATCGTCGAATGCGACCGGCAAAGCTGGCTGAACGCCGGGTTCGATCACCTCGCGCCCGAGGCGGCGAAGGCGCGCTGCGAAGAGATCTTTGCCGAAACGCTCGACGGCCACGGGCTTGTGGCCAACAAATCGGCCTGGCGCAACTTTCCCTGGATCTGGAACGACCGCTGGTCGCACCGCAACATGGTGCTGATCGGCGATGCGCTGCATACCGCGCATTACTCCATCGGTTCGGGCACGCGGCTGGCGCTGGAGGATGTGCTGGCGCTGGTCGCCGCGCTTGAGGCGCATCCGGCCGATCAGCCCGCCGCGCTGGCGGAATACGAGGCGAAGCGCCGCCCGGTGGTCGAAAAACTGGTCCGCGCCGCCCGCACCAGCGCCGCCTGGTATGCCGATTTCCCGCAGCATATGCAGCTTCAGCCGCTGGATCTGGCCTACAGCTACATCACCCGCTCGGGCCGGGTGGACGATGCCCGGCTGCGCGCCATGTCGCCCCGGTTCATGGCGCAATACGAGGCGGCCCGCGCCGCCACCGTCGGGTGAGGGACAGGGCCGTGACCATGCAGAATCTGAACCTGACCGGCGGTCCGGTCGAAGATCCGGTGCCCGCCGATGCGCCCTGCATCGCGGAAATCGGCTTCTCGGTGCCCGAGGTCTATAACGCCAGCGCCATCCTGTTCGATAATCTGGATCGTGGCCGGGGCGATGCGCCGGCGGTGATCGGGCCGGGCGGCAGCCGCAGCTATAGCGAGCTTTGCGCCGACGCCAGCCGGTTCGGCAATGCGCTGCTTGCGGCGGGGCTGGTGCGGGGCGAGCGGATCCTTCTGTTCCTCGACGACAGCCCGGCCTATCCGGCGGCCCTGTTCGGGGCGATCCGGGCGGGTCTCGTGCCGCTGCTGATCAACACGCTGACGCCGCCGGATCTGCTGAACTACTACCTTGCCGATTCCGGCGCGCGGCTGGCGGTGACGGATGCGGCTTTCGCGGCGCGGTTCGATGCCACCGCCTGCACCGGCACCGCGCTTGAGCGGCTGGTGGTGGTGAACGGCGCGGCGCCCGCGGACCTCGCGGTGCCCGCCGTCCCGGCGGCGGAGTTCCTGGCCGGAATGCCGGACCGGCTGAACCCCGCGCCGACCCATCGCAACGATATGTGCTTCTGGCAATATTCCTCGGGCTCGACCGGGCGGCCCAAGGGGATCGTGCATCTTCAGCACGACATGCTTTACACCGCGCAGAGCTTCGGGCGGCATATCCTGGACCTGCAACCGGGCGACATCTGCTTTTCGGTGCCGAAGATCTTCTTCGCCTATGGCCTGGGCAATTCGCTGACCTTCCCCTTCTCGGTCGGCGCCACCAGCGTGCTGATGCCGGGCCAGCCGAAGCCCGCAGCGGTCTACGAGGCGATCCGCACCTGCCGGCCGACGCATTTCTTCGGCCTGCCCACGCTCTACACCGCGATGATCGCCGCGCCCGAGGCGAAAACCGCCGATCTCTCCTGTCTGAAGCTCTGCCTCTCGGCCGCCGAGGTGCTGGCGAACGAAGTAGCCGAGGCCTGGAAGGCGCTGTCGGGGCAGGACATCATCGAGGGCATGGGCTCGACCGAGGCGCTGCACATCTATCTGTCGAACAGCCGCGAGCAACGCCGCCCCGGCGCCGCCGGGCGCCCGGTGCCGGGCTATGAGGTCTCGTTGCGCGACCCGGACGGCAACGAGGTGCCGCCGGGCGAGCAGGGCGTCCTCTGGGTGCGCGGCGATTCCAATGCGCCGTTCTACTGGAACCGCCCCGACAAGACCGCCGACACGATGCGCGCGGGCGGCTGGATCTACACCAACGACCGGATGCGCCGCGACGAGGAGGGATTCTGCTACTTCCTCGGCCGGGCCGACGATTTCGTGAAGATCTCGGGGCAATGGGTCTATCCGCTGGAGGTCGAGCTCTGCCTCGCCGATCACCCCGAGGTGCGCGAATGCGCGGTCCAGGCGGTGGAACTGCCCGACCGGCGGATGACGCTGCAAGCCTTCGTCACCCCGCAGGAGGGCGGCACGGATCGCGCCGCCCTGGCCGCGCGGCTGAAACAGCATGTGAAACAGACGCTGCTGCCCTACAAATACCCGCGCCAGGTGGTGTTTCTTCAGGAACTGCCCAAGACCGGCACCGGCAAGATCGACCGCCAGGCGCTGCTGAGCCTCGATCTTTCGCAACATGACCTGAACTGAATGACTGGATCCGACATGACCGATTTCGTGTTCCCCCCGCCCGCGCCCGCCAGCCTCGCCATCGCGGGCTCGGACGCCCGCTTTCCGGTGCGCCGCATCTTCTGCGTCGGGCGCAACTACGCCGCCCATGCGCGTGAGATGGGCAAGGATCCCGACCGCGAGCCGCCGTTCTTCTTCACCAAACCCGCCGATGCGGTGGCCGACAGCGGCACGGCGATCCCCTATCCGCCCGAGACCCGGGATTTCCACTACGAGATCGAGCTGATCATCGCCATCGGCGCCGACGGCGCGGATGTGCCGGTCGAAAAGGCGCGGGATCTGATCTGGGGTTATGGCGTGGGGATCGACCTGACCCGGCGCGATCTGCAACTTCAGGCCCGCGACAAGGGCCGCCCCTGGGACTGGGGCAAGGCTTTCGATCTGTCCGCCCCGATCGCGCCCCTGCATCCGGTGGCGCAGACCGGCCATCTCGAAAGCGGCCGGATCTGGCTGGCGGTGAACGGCAACATCCGCCAGGACGCCGATATCACCGAACTGATCTGGAACGTGCCCGAGATCGTCTCGACCCTTTCGCGCTCGATGGTGCTGCGCCGGGGCGACATCATCATGACCGGCACCCCCGCCGGTGTGGGCGCCATCGTCCCGGGCGACCGGGTGACCGGCGGCGTCGAGGGCCTGGGCGAGATCGCCATCACCATCACTGAGCCGGGGGCGCGCCCCGCATGACGCGGCCGGTCCTGCACAATTACTTCCGCTCCTCGACCTCATACCGGGTGCGGATCGCGCTGGCGCTGAAAGGGGTGGATTACGATTACACCGCCTGGCATCTGAGGAAGGGCGAGCAGCGATCCGAGGGGTTCCTCGTGCTGAATCCGCAGGGCCTTGTGCCGGCGCTGGAATGGCAGGGGGCCACCTACAGCCAGTCGCTCGCGATCATCGAACTTCTGGATGAGAAGATCCCCACGCCGCCGCTTCTGCCCGCGGATGCCGAAGGCCGCGCGCGGGTGCGCAGCCTTGCGCAGATGATCGCGCTGGACATCCATCCGATCAACAACCTGCGGGTGCTGGCTTACCTGAAAGAGCATTTCGGCGCCGATGAGGCCGCCCAGGCCGACTGGTTCCGCCATTGGGTGACGCTCGGCTTCGACGCGCTGGAGGCACGGCTGGCAAGCGAGCCGCAGACCGGCAGTTTCTGCCATGGCGAGGCGGTCGGCCTCGCCGACATCTGCCTTGCCGCGCAGATCGTCAACAACCGCCGCTTTGGCCTGGACATGTCGCGCTGGCCGGTGACCGGAGCCATCGGCGCAAGGCTGATGGAGATCGACGCCTTCCGCCGGGCCGCGCCCGACCGGCAGCCCGACAGCGAATGAAAACCGCCGGAGCATAACCGGCGCATGGGGAGACCAAGAATGAAACGAGCCGCAGCCCTTCTGGCCGCAATCCTGTTCACCACCGCGGCGAAGGCCGAAGAGCCGATCAGGATCGGCTTCATCACCACGCTGACCACCCCCGCCGCCGCCATCGGCAACGATATGGTGGATGCGATCAACCTGTCGCTGGACCATATCGGCGGCGAGATCGCGGGCCGCAAGGTCGAGATCCTGTTCGAGGACGACGGGCTTCAGCCCGAACTGGGCCGTCAGAAGGCGGAAAAGCTGGTCCGCCAGGACGGGGTGGATGTGGTGGCCGGTTTCATCTGGTCGAACGTGCTGTTGGCCGCGCGCAAGACGGTGCTCGACAATGACGTGTTTCTGATCAGCACCAATGCCGGGCCGTCGGAAATGGCCGGCAAGCTCTGCGCGCCGAATTTCTTCTCGCTGCGCGGGCAGAATGACATGGTGCCCTTTGCTCTGGGTCAGATCATGAACCGGCAGGGGGTGAAGAAACTCTATACCCTGACGCCGAATTACAGCGCCGGAACCGATATGGCCGCGGGCGTGACCAGCACCTTCGAGGGCGAGGTCGTGGGCCAGGACTTCACCCGCTGGGGCGACGATCCGCAGCTCGATTTCTCGGCCGAACTGGCCAAGGTGGCGGCCTCGGGCGCGGATGCCCTGTTCGCCTTCTACCCGGGCCGCGCCGCGATCTTCGCCCGCCAGTTCGAGCAGTCGGGCCTCGCTGGCAAGGTGAAGCTCTACAGTGTCTACACCATGGACCAGATCGCCCTGCCGCAATTGCAGGAGGCCGGGGTCGAAGCGGTGCTGGGCTCGGCCTCGGCGGATTACTGGTCGCCCGACATCGCCAATCCGGCGAACGAGAAATTCGTCCGGGATTTCAAGGCGCGCTACGGGCGGCTGCCCTCGAATTACGCGGCGGCGGCCTATGATCTGCTGCCCTATCTGAAAGCGGCAGTAGAGCAGTCGGGCGGCGACATCACAGACCGCGACGCGGTGCGCGCGGCGCTGATCCGGGCGGATTACGAGTCGGTGCGCGGCCGCTATTCGCTTGCGCGCAACCATTTCCCCATCGACAACTACCGCAGCCTCGTCGTCGCGCCCGATGACAACGGCGTATGGAGCCTGCGCTCGGACGGGATCGAACTGACCGCGCTGGCCGATCCCTATGTCGACGCCTGCCGCAACGACGAGTGAACCGGCGCACAAGCCGCAAATCTGAGATCCCGGGGAGGAAACGGTGGATACTGTCCTGTTCGCCAATCAGCTTTTGAACGGCATTCAGCTGGGGCTGATCCTGTTCCTGCTTGCCGCCGGCCTGTCGCTGGTCTTCGGCATCATGGATTTCATCAACCTGGCGCATGGCGTGTTCTACATGATCGGCGCCTATGTCTGCGCCAGCATCGCCATCGCCTCGGGTTCTTTCGTGCTGGGCATCGTGATCGCGCTGCCGGTCACGCTGGCCTTCGGCCTGGCGGCCGAATGGCTGATCGTGCGGCATTTCTACAAGCGCGATCACCTCGACCAGGTGCTGGCGACCTTCGGCATGGTGCTTTGCGCCGATACGGCGGTGAAGTATTTCTGGGGGCCGCAGGGCCTGTCGGTGCCGCTGCCCGCCTGGCTGAGCGGCCAGATCAGCCTCGCGGGGGTCACCCTGCCCGGCTACCGGCTGTTCATCACCGTGGTGGCCGCCGCGGTCGCCATCGCGCTGTGGCAGGTGATCGCGCGGACCCGGGTGGGGATGATGGTGCGCGCCTCGGCCTCGAACGAGGAGATGGCCCGCGCTCTGGGGATCGAGACGCGGATGGTCTTCGCGCTGGTCTTCGCCATCGGCGCGGTGCTGGCGGCCATTGCCGGGATCATGGTCGCGCCGATCACCGGCGCCTCGATCGGCATGGGCAACCAGGTGGTGATCCTGGCGCTGGTGGTGATCATCATCGGCGGCATCGGCTCGATCTTCGGCGCCTTCGTCGCCGCGATCGGCGTGGGGCTGATCGACACGCTTGGCCGCGCCTATCTGCCGACGATCCTCGGCGCGGTGTTCTCGCCCTCGGTCGCCTCTTCGGCGGGGCCGTCGCTGGCCTCGATCCTGATCTATGTGACCATGACCCTCGTCCTGATCTTCCGCCCCTCGGGGCTGTTCCCTCCGGCCAACAGGTAAGCCGATGCCGAACACCATTCCCGCCCGCGCCAGACCCGCAATGCTGACCAGCCGCGCCGTTCAGGCCCGCGCCGCCGACCGCGATCTGGTCGCCGCCTTCGTGCTGCTCGCCCTTCTGGCGGCGACGCCCCTTGTCCTTTCCGCGTTCGGCCAGGAGTTCTGGACCGATGTGGTGCTGCGCGCGATGATCCTTGCCATCGCGGCGGCGAGCCTGAATTTCCTGATCGGCCTTGGCGGGCTGGTCAGCCTGGGCCATGCCGCCTTTCTGGGGATCGGTGGCTATGCCACCGGGATCCTGGCCGATTTCGACATCGACAACGGTTTCATCCAGCTCGCTGCGGTGCTGGGCGCCTCGGCCCTGTTCGCGCTGGTGACGGGGATGGTCGCCCTGCGCACCAAAGGCGTGCATTTCATCATGATCACGCTGGCCTTCGCGCAGATGGTCTATTTCACCATGATCGGCCTGCGCCAGTTCGGCGGCGACGACGGGCTGACGATCAACTACACCTCGATGTTCGGCGGGTTCGACCTCGGCCGCAAGGACACGCTCTATTACGTGGTTCTGGCGGTGCTGGCCGTGGTGATGCTGGGCTATGCCAGGCTGCGCAAATCCGATTTCGGCCTGCTGCTGAAAGCCGCCAAAGGCAACGAGCGCCGGGTCAGCGCGGTCGGCTTCGACCCTTACCGCTACCGGCTGGCGGCCTATGTCGTGGCCGGAATGACCTGCGCCCTCGCCGGGTTTCTGGATGCGAATTTCACCAGCTTCGTCACCCCCGGCTCGATGAGCTGGATCACCTCGGCCGAGCTGATCTTCATCGTGATCGTCGGCGGCGTCGCCACGATCTGCGGCCCCATCGTCGGCGCGCTGGTCTTTCTGCTGATCGAGGAGATCATGGGCGGCGTCACCGTCTACTGGCACTTCTGGTTCGGTCTGTTCCTGATCGCCATCGTGCTTTTCGCCCGCAACGGCCTTGTCGGCCTGCTGACCGGAGGCCGCAGATGAGCCTTGCGCTGGAAGTTCGCGACCTGAACAAATTCTTCGGCGGGCTGCATGCCACGCGCAACGTCTCGATGGCGGTTCCCAAAGGCGAGCTGCATGCGGTGATCGGCCCGAACGGCGCCGGGAAGACCACGCTGATCAGCCAGCTTTTCGGCGAGTTGCGGCCGAACTCGGGCCAGGTGCTGGTCGATGGCCGCGACGTGACCCACCGCCCCGTGCATGAGCGCGCGGGCCTCGGCATGGCGCGGTCGTTCCAGATCACGACGCTGGTGCGCGATCTGAGCGTGGGCGAGAACGTGATCCTTGCCCTGCTGGCGCGGCGCGGTCATGCCGGGCGGTTCTGGCGCCGGGTGGACCGCAATGCGGAGTTGCAGGATGCGGCGGGGCTGGCGCTGGCGCGGATCGGGATGGATCCGTCGCATCTGCCGCGCCGGGTCTCGGACCTGAGCCATGGCGAGCAGCGGCTGCTGGAACTGGCCATCGCGCTGGTGGGTGAGCCGAGCCTGATCCTGCTGGATGAGCCGATGGCGGGCCTTGGCTCTGAGGAGAGCCGGGCGATGACGCGGCTGCTGGCGCAACTGAAGGGAAAGACCACGGTGCTGCTGGTCGAGCACGACATGGAAGCGGTGTTCGAGCTTGCCGACCGGCTGACCGTGCTGGTGCGAGGCGAGGTGGTCGCCGTGGGCACCCCCGATCAGATCCGCAATGACGAAAGGGTGCGCGAAGCCTATCTGGGGGAGGACGCCTGATGCTGAAGGTGCAGAACCTGACCGGCGGCTATGATCGCAGCCAGATCCTCTTCGACATGAATTTCGAGGTGGGCGCGGGCGAGGTGATCTGTCTGATGGGCCGCAACGGCATGGGCAAGACCACCACGGTCAAAACCATGATGGGCCTGTTGCCCGCCTGGAAAGGCGCGGTGGAATTCGAGGGCAGAAAGCTCAACGGCCTTTCCGCTGCGCGGGTGGCGCGGGGCGGCTTCGGCCTGGTGCCCGAGGGCCGCCAGGTCTTTCCCAACCTGACCGTGGACGAGAACCTGCGCGTGGCCGCCGCCAACCGGCGGGGCGAGGAAAACCCCTGGACGACGGGAAAGATCTACGACCTGTTCCCCGGTCTGCATGAGCGCGCCGGTTCCTGGGCCAACCTGCTGTCGGGGGGCGAGCAGCAGATGCTGGCCATCGGCCGGGCGCTGATGACCAATCCGAAACTGCTGATCCTCGACGAGGCGACCGAGGGGCTGGCGCCGGTGATCCGCGACCAGATCTGGGCCTGTATCGGCCGGCTGCGCGGCCTCGGCCAGTCGATCATCGTGATCGACAAGCATATCCGGCGCCTGCTGGACGTGGCCGACCGCTTCTACGTGGTCGAGAAGGGCCGCACCGTCTGGGAGGGCACCCCCGAACGGGTGCGCGCCGAGGAGGACAAGGTGAAAGCCTTCCTCAGCGTCTGATCCCGGTTTCAGGCGCTGCGCCGCAGGTGGATGCGTCCGGCGCGTTCGGCGCACCAGGCGTCGAGCAGCGCGATATGGCGGTCATTGTCGCGCTGCCACAGCGTGTTGACCGCCATGCCGCGGATCAGGTTCAGCGTCAGCGCCAGATCCTCTTCGGCCACCGCCGGATCGTAGCCCGCCGCCACCAGCGATCCGATCCAGGTCGTGCGCATGGTGTTGTGGAAATTCTCCAGCACCGGATGCAGGCGCAGGCGCAGATCCTCGTCGGTGCGCGCCGTCACCACCACTTCCAGCGCCGCGATGAAGGGCCAGTCGAAATAGACCGACAGGCAGTCCTGGGCATATTCGCGCAAGGGATTGGGCGAGGTGCGCGCCTTCTCGGCCCGCTGGCGGCCCAGTTCGGCGGCGCGGTCGTAGGTGTGTTTGGTCGCCTCGACCACCAGATCCACCTTCGAGCGGAAATGATGCACCCGCGCCCCGCTTGAAACGCCCGCGCGCTCGTCCACTCCGGCGGTGGTCAGCCGGGCGTTGCCCTGTTCAAACAGCAGGTCGATCGTCGCCTGGAGGATCTTCTCGCGGGTTTCCGCGCTGCGCTCGGCCTGGGTGCGGCGCTTCTTCTCGGTCGTGGTCATCTCTTCTCCCTGCCAGCGCATCATTCCGGCACAGTTCCGCGCCGGTATAGCGAAACTAACGGGGCAGGTCCAAAGTTTCTATTGAAATATACCGATCACCCGGTATGTTTCTTTGTGCCGGGGAGGAGCCGGCTGGGAGGAGAATCATGAAAGCAAAGAGCCTTACGGCCATCGCGCTGATTTCATGCCTTGGCACCGCTGCCTTGGCGCAGGAGCCGGTCAGGATCGGCCTGATCACAACGCTGACCACGCCCGCCGCCATCATCGGCCGCGATGTCGAGGATGCGATCCGCCTTTCCGTCGAACATATCGGCGGCGAAATGGCCGGCCGGCCGGTTAAGCTGATCGTCGAGGACGACGCGCTCAGCCCCGAGACCGGGCGGCAGAAGACCGAGAAACTGGTCCGCCAGGACAAGGTGGATTTCCTGACCGGCTATATCTGGTCGAACGTGCTGCTCGCCTCGCGCAAGAGCGCGCTGGATGCGGGCACTTTTCTGATCAGCACCAATGCCGCGCCCTCGGACATGGCGGGGAAACTTTGCGATCCGAAGTTCTTTTCCATGCGCGGCCAGGGCGATGTGATGTCGATGGCGCTGGGCGAGGAACTGAACCGCCGCGGCGTGGCGAAAGTCTACACCATGGCGCCGAACTATGCGGCGGGCCAGGATGTGGTGAAAGGGTTTGAAAGCACCTTCAGGGGCGAGATCGTCGGCCAAGATTTCACCAAATGGGGCGACGATCCGCAGCTGGATTTCTCGGCCGAGTTCTCCAAGGTCGCCGCTTCGGGCGCCGAGGCTTTGTTCGCCTTCTACCCGGGCCGCTCGGCCGCCTTCATGACCCAGTTCGAGCAATCCGGGCTGAAGGACAGGGTGAAGCTCTACACCGTCTACACGCTGGACCAGATCGCGCTGCCCTCGCTTCAGGACGGCAATGCCGGTGCCGCGCTCGGCTCGGTGCTGACCGACTACTGGTATCCCGGCCTGGACACCGAGGCGAACAAGCGTTTCGTCGAGGGGTTCCGCGAGAAATACGGCCGCGACCCCTCGAACTACGCCGCCGCCGCCTATGATGCGATCGGGCTGATCAAATCGGCGGTCGAGGCGGTTGAGGGCGATCTGGAGAACGAGGCCGGTCTGCGCAAGGCGCTGGAAGCGGCCGGTTTCGATTCGGTCCGCGGTCAGATCGTCTTTGGCAAGAACCACATGCCGCTGGACAATTACTACGCGCTGGAAGTCGTCGCCGGCGAGGATGGGAAATGGCAGATGGGCAATGCCCAGCTGGCGCTGGAGCGCGGCCAGGATCCCTATATCGACGCCTGCGACATGCCCGCCGCCGAATAAGCGGCCCGCGCGCTCCCTTTCTCTCCCGCCCCTTTCTGCCAGATCCCGCCCGCGCGGCGTGATCCTCTCGTCCGGCGCGATCCGCCGGACGGGCAGGGGGCGGCCGGCCTCACCCTGTCAGAATGGAAAGACCAGCATGAAAAGCCTTCAGGATCTGATCGACTCGAAACCGGATTTCGTCGATTACCTCTACAACGACACGATCTCGCAATATCACAAGTCGCGCACCAGCCTGTTCGCCACGCTGATCGCGCCGGAATACACCACCTGGCGCGAGGAACAGCGGGCCTGGCGCGAGACGGCGGTTCTGTTCAACCAGTCGCATCACATGCCGGTGCTTTACGTCAAAGGCCCGGATGCGCGGAAGCTGCTGGAATATCTGACGCCCTGCACCTTCTCGAACCTTTCGACCAGCCGGGCGAAACAGTATTTCGCCTGCACCCCGCGCGGCCATCACATCGGCGACTGCATCCTGAACTATTACGGCGAGGAAGAAGGGTTCGAGCTGATCTCGGGCATGCCGGTGCTGAACTGGGTGCGCTACAACGGCGAAACCGGCGGCTATAACGTCAGTTTCACCTTCGACCCGACCACGCCCTATGCGAAGGACGGCCAGCGCAGCAAATTCCGCTTCCAGCTGGAAGGGCCGAACGCCCGCGCCATCCTGGACGAGATCTGCGAGGGCGGCTGGCCCGAGATCAGGTTCTTCCACACCGCTTATGTCAGCATTGCGGGCGTGAAGGTGCATGTTCTGCGCCATGGCATGGCCGGTCACGCGGGGGCGGAGCTTGCCGGGCCGTTTAAGGATCTGGACAAGGTGCGCGACGCGATCCTGGCGGCGGGCGAGAAGCACGGGTTGTTGCAGGCCGGCACCCGCACCTATTACTCGACCCCGCTGGAAGACGGCTGGATCCCCTATCCGCTGCCCGGGATCTACACCGGCGAGGAGCTGCGCGCCTATCGAGAATGGCTGCCCGCCGACAGCTGGGAGGCGAACATGCAGCTCGGCGGCAGCCTCTACAGCGACAACGTCGAGGATTACTACTGGACGCCCTCGGCGCTCGGCTATGACAAGCTGGTCAAATTCGACCATGATTTCATCGGCCGCGAAGCGATCGAGGCGCAGTTTCAGGGCCCCCGCCGGGTCAAGCGCGTGCTGCGCTGGAACCATGAGGATGTGATGAAGATCCTCGGCTCGCAGCTTGGCGACGGCCCGGTCTACAAGGCGATCGACATGCCGACCGCCTATTTCGGCTGGCCCCAGGCCGACGAGGTGCACTCGGCCGACGGCAGCCTGATCGGCATGTCGCAATATTGCGGCTACAACATCAACGAGCGCGAGTTCCTGTCGCTTTGCGGCATCGACGAGGCTTTCGCCGCGCCCGGCACCGAGGTGGTGCTGACCTGGGGCGAGGTGAACGGCGGCTCGCGCAAGCCGCATGTCGAGCGTCACGAACAGACCACGATCCGCGCGACCGTCCATACCGCGCCCTTCTCGAAGGCCGCGCAGGAAAAGCTGCGCGCGGTTATCTGAGATCGCTCCCCGGCGGCGGCCTTCGCGGTCGCCGCCCGCCTGGTTCGCCGGGCTGGTCCCGGCGAACCCTTTCCTTTGGCGTGCGTCAACCGGATGGCAACCATTCCGCGCCATCCTGATCGGGTGGCCCTCGATTCGGCCGCCCCCGATCCCTTTCATCTCAATTTTAATCTCTTAAGTCTTTCGTGACGATACCTACGTATGTATATTGCCTGTCAGGTATTAGCTTGGGGCATGCACATGGGGCCCTTGCCTTTCATCTGGCTGACAGGGGCCGCGATCGCCGCGCTCTGCACCGCCGTCGGGCCGGGCGAGGTGATCCTCGTCCTTGCCGCGGCGGCCTCGGTCTATCTGATGAGCTTCATCCGCTGGCGCAGACGGCGCCGCGCGGCGGCCCCCCGTCAGATCCGGCCCGAGCCTGACCCCGGTGGAGAGGACGATCCGCCGGTAACCGCAAGCCCGGCCGAGGATCCGCGCTTCGGCGGCACCAGCCCCGACGCGCTGCAACCCGTCCTGCTGCACAAGATGGGCCGGATGGAGCGGCGGATGCGGCTGCTCGACATCCGCCCGGTCTGATCAGACCGCAGCCGCCTTCCGGGCCAGATACAGGCACCAGCCGATCCGCGGCACCGCATCGGCGGTTTCAAAATATTTCGCGCCGGGAAAGCTGTTGATCTCGAAAAGCCAGGGCTGGCCGTGTTCGTCCAGCCCCAGATCCACCCCGAGCGCGTCGATTTCAAACCGCGGGTAGAGCGACTGCACCTGGCCTGGCACCTCGCGCGCCAGATCTTCCAGGCGGCGCATGACCTGCGGTGCCTCGCTGCCGTAGCGATGGCGCAGCAGCGGCAGCGCCTCGCTGACGCTGCCGCCGGTCGCCACATTCGAGGTGATCGCCTCGGGCAGGCCGATCCGGGCGTAGATCTTGATCTTCTGCCATTCCGCCCTTCCATCGCGCCGCAGATGCAGCCGGATGTCGAACGGATTGCCCTCCGGCAGGCGCGAGTCGATGAACTTTTGCAAAAGGAACGGCTTGCCGCCGGTCAGCCGCTCCAGCAGCCCCCGGCCCTGCGCCGCGCAAAACGGCGCGGCATCGCCCGAGGACCGCACCTCCACGCCCCCGGCGGTGCCGTGCAGTTTCCAGATGCCCCGGCCCTGCGAGCCATAGACCGGCTTCAGGATCGCGGTGCCGAATTCCGCGAGGCCGCGGTCGAGATCGGCATCGCTTTGCGGCAGCATCTGCGGGATCATGAGCGGCACCAGCCCGGAATGACCGGCCAGACGGCGCGACATCTCGCGCTTGCCGCCCAGCCGTCGGGTGGTGAAGGGGGCGCTGCCGGTCAGCGCCGCCCAGACGGCGGCATGGGGCGCCAGCGCCACGCGGTCGTCGTTCTCGATCACATCGGGAAAGCGGCTCTCGCAACCCTCCCACCTGTCGCCCCGGAAGCGCCGGGCCAGGATCACGCGGCGCGTCAGGTCCACATCCGCGGGGCGGAAGAAGATCAGATCCGCCCCCTGCGCCATGGCGGCCAAAGCCATGGCGGTCGCGATCGGGCCGGGGGAGCCGCGCTCGCGCAGCATACCGATCAGGATGGTCATGCCCGGGTTCCTTCCTGCCATGGGAAGTCCGGTTCGGCCTCCAGCTTCAAAAGCGCCATCAGGCAATGCTGCACGTTGTCGACGCGGATTTCGTTGTTGTAAGCCTCGGTCCGCAGCCCGCCCATCACGGCCTCCGGGCGGCTGATGTAGAAAGCATCGATCTCGCGGTCGCGGAACTGCAACTGCCGGATCGCCCGCAGCCCGCGCCGCAGCGCCAGCGCATAGCGCGCGGCCCGGGGGCTGTCGCCAAGGCGCCTCGCCAGCCGCCAGGCATCGGCCAGCCCCTCCATATAGACCCCGGTCGAGGACGCATGCGGCGGGCCGAAATCCGGTCGTGCGGGGTTGTAGAACCGGCCCTCGAAATCCGGGTGCAGCCGCCCGCCCCATTGCTGCATCTCAAGAATCCAGTCGTTCCTGTCCAGCACGAAGCGGGCCAGATCGTCGTGGCCGAGATCTTCGTGAAGCATGACACAGGCCTGGCTGTGCCAGGGCACGAAAGCCGGGTTGGGCTGCGCCATGTGCCAGTCGCGATAGTAGCGGAAGCTGGTCAGGCATTTCCCGGCCAGCACCGGATCGCGGGTCTGCCGGTGCAGCGCGGCCCAGAACAGCAGCGCCTCGCCCGGGTAGAAATTCTGGTTGTCGTTGCGGTCCGCGGGCACAAGGAAGGTGCGGAATGCCCCGTCCGTCTGCCACAGATGCGCGACGCCCGCGCAGAGGCCGTCATATTCCTCCTGATGCGTCTCTGCTCCGATCAGCCCGGCCTCGCGGAACTCCAGCACCGCCAGCGCCGCCAGCGCCATCGCGCCAAGCTTGGCCTTGCCGTCGAGGATGATCGTGCCCACCCCCTCGGCCCGGGCGTAATATTTCCCCAGCGTATAGGCCAGATTGCGCCGCGCGGCCTCCGCGTCGGCGGCCTGCCCGCTGCGCCGCGCGATCCGGCCGAGCGCGACGGTCGCCATGAACTGGCGGATCGTGTTGTCGGATTTCGCCTCGACCCCGCGGCTTGGCCAGTATTTGTATGTCATCCGCCCGTCGGAATGCAGATTGGCCAGCATCCAGCCGCTCAGCCCCCCGATGGTGTCGCGCAGCATATCGGGGCCGACCGCATCGGGCGGCACCACCTGTCCGCCGCGCCACAGCCGGACGCAGCGATCCCCGATGATCAGGAATTGCGCGGCCTCGAAGCGCAGGATTTCCGCCTTTTCCAGAAACGCCGCGGGGGTCAGCCGGTTCAGCAGCGCCAGCCGCTCGATCTCGCGCAAGGGCGCACGGTTGCTGGCGATCGAGGTGGTCGGCGCGATACGCGTCAGCCTGTCCCCGAAGCGGATCCCGATCCCGGTCAGACCGCGCGCGCTGTTGGCGAAGGCCTGGCCAAGCTCCTGCGCGGCCACCGGCTGCCAGTTCTGCGTCAGGCAGATCTCCAGCGTATCGGCCGTCTGACCGGCAAGCCCTGCGCGCGAGGCGGCGACGGCCCCGGCAAGGCTCTCGCCCTCATGCCAGGCGCCGGCGATCATTCTGCCGGCCTGACGCCAGGCCAGCCAGACCGGGCCGGGCAGGAGAATGTCCCCCGCATCGGCCATGACGGCCTGAATCCGATCTTCGCCGATCTCTGCGATAGCCTGCGTCATACTGCTTTCCCTGCTTTGCCGCCTCTTGGAGATAAAGCATAAAAACAAAAAGAGCTGCCGTTTTTGACGGCAGCTCAGTTCAGGAGCGGGAAGGGCAATCCCGCTCCTGAGGACGATGTTATCAGGAGAGCAGCGCGCCG
>NZ_UXAW01000046.1 GCF_900609055.1 Pseudogemmobacter humi
GGCGGAAACCTTTGATCCGCAGGGGCGTTACCGTCACTACTGGCTGCAAGGCGAAGGCGCGCTGGCCTATGCGGCGACCCTGCCCGCCGCCTGGAACAGTCCCGCCGGATGGGTCGAGGCGGACAGCGCCCCCCTGCTGGCCGATGGCCGTGCCCACGCCCTTGCCGCGCTGGCGACATTCAACCGTGAGGACTGACCAGATTTTCCCGCAGAAAGGTCACTGACATGCCGCACGATGCGCTTTCGATCCTGCTGCTGACGGTTCTTACGGCTGCACTGTTCAGCGTCACCCGTCCGGACAGCGGCTGGATCTGCGCGCCGACGCTGATCCGGGCGCTGGCCGGGGTGATTGCCTGCTCCGTCGGCTTCGAGAGCGGTCCGGGTGAGGGTTGATGAGTGAGCTTTGCGGCAAGCAGCGCGTCGTCCCGTCGCCATGTCCGGTAAATCCATCGCCGGGCAAACGAATAACCATGCCTGATCATATAATTGCACATGTGGACGATGCCGACCCTATGCCTGGATGAAGAAATTTGTATCTTTCCGGGCAGGGGCAAGTGAAATCGGCGCATGGAAACGGATTCGACATCGGGAGCGGTTTCAGACGACGCGTTGCGCGCTCTGATCCTGCGGCTGCGTGAACGGCGCGAGGCTGGCGGCCTGGGGCCTGGCGAGGCCGCTACATTGCACGAGGAGGCCCGTGTAATAACCGCAGGTATTGTGGACGATGCCAACAACCTCGCCCCGATCCTGCGCGACCTGCGGCGGATGTTGTTCACTGTGGCCTTCGATGCGGGCTCATATGGTCTGGCGGGGCGATTTCTGGAACTCGCGTGCCCGCCGCAGCTGAGCACGCCGCCGCGGACCGATCTGCCCCCGGCCAGCACGGAGGAACGGATCAGATGGCGCTCGGCCATGGCCCGCTTGTTCGAAGCCCAGGAGAACCTTGAGGCAGCGCATGCGGAACACCTGCATCTGGGCGACGATTATCTGGAACTTTCCCCGCCGGATCGCGGTCTCTTCCCGGTGCTGACCAATGCGATCGGGGCGGCTTATGAACTCGGGGATTATGCCGTCGGCGCCAGCCTTCTGGAACATGCCGGGCGGATCGCAAAGTTGTGGCCCGAGGCCGACATTCAGCTGCAACTGGCGATCGCCCGGCTGTATCCGCCCCTTGCCGCAGCCGAACCCGAGGATTTCGCCGGACGCATTGCCGAAGCGCTGGACCTCGCCCGCGCGCATGAGCCGGGGATGGTGGCGCCGCTCCATCGTTTCGCGGCGCTGTCTTACCTGCAGATGGAGGCGCCGTGGCGCGCCGTGGCGCATCTGGACGCGCTGCCGGCTGAAGCCGCATCGCTGCGCGAAGAGGCCAGCGATGCCATGGTGCGTTTGCAGGTCCGGATCGCCATGGACGATATCGACCCGGCCCTGGCCGAGCGCGGGCTGGCGCTGCTCGGGCATGAGGCGGCGGGCTATGCGGTCTGGGGCTCACTGGGGGCGCTGACCATAGCGCTGATGCGGCTCGGCCGGACCGGGCCTGCGCTGCTGACCGGTGTGCTGTTCGTGCGCCGGATCGGGGCGCTGATTGCAACGCTGCCGCGCAATCCGCTGAAAGCCCGGGAACGGCGCCGGATCATCCTCTCGGTGCTGGAGCCGCTCAGGTCGCTGCTGGCCGCGAACGACTACATGCAGGCGGCCGGGGAACTGGAGAGCCTGCATGCGCTGCTGACGCATGGGGTGCGCCTGTCCGGAGACAGCTATCGGAACTGGGCGCCCAGTCCCAGGGTCGGCGCGGCAGCGGAGCGCGCAGCGGCGCTGCTTGGCCAGGCATCAGAACCGGGGGACGACAGCGATGCCTTTCGCCGCGCGATTCTGGGGTTCGACCCGGTTCCGCCCCGCCCGCCGCGCCCCGCGACGGGCGCCGGCGAACTGGCCGTCAGCTTTCTGCCCGATGCCGGGCGCCTGATCCGGATCATGCATGGTCCGCAGGGCGAGACGGCTCAGATGCTCGACCTGCCGCTGGAAGACATCGCGCGGCGGGTGCGCCAGCTGAACAGTGCCATTCGCCTCGATACGGATCCGGTGCCCCTGCGCGCCGAACTCGGAGCGCTGCTGTTCGGCCCGGTCTCGGAAGCAATCCGGGACGCGCAACGGCTGAGCATTGCCGCTTTCGGCCCGCTGGCCACGCTGCCTTTCGCCGCGCTGATCCTGGATTCCCGGCCGCTCATCTCGGGGCGCAGCATCGTCATCCGCACCAACGCTGAGCGCGGCGCCCGGGATGCAGCGACACCGGGGGCAGCGCTGCGGGTGCTCCATGCGCGGGGAGGCGACGGGGATCCGCTGGACGAACCTGCGGCCGAGGCCGCCGCCGTGGCCGCATGTTACGGCGATCCGCCACTGGCCCTGGTGCCCGAGTTCGACCGCCGGGATCTGGAAGCCGCCCTGGATGCGCGGCCTGCCGTCTTGCATATCGCCGGCCATTTCCGGCTGAAGGAGGATGATCTCGCCTCCTCCTTCCTCATCGGCTCGGCGGGGGAGCCTGTTCCGATCGGCGCGGTCTTCGCCCCGCCGCGCTCGCTTGCCGGCACCGAACTGGTGTTCCTGTCCGGCTGCGACAGCGCCGGCCATGGTGGCGGCCGCAGTCTGGCCGGCCAGTTGCATGGTTTGGGCGCGGGGTCGGTGATTGCATCGCTATGGCCCGTGGACGACAGCGCAGCCAGGGCGGTGGCCGAGGACACCCACGCGGGTTTTGCGGGCGGTCTGGATGCGACGGAGGCGCTGGCGCGCGCGATGCGGCGGGTTGCGGCCCTGCCGCGATTTGCCGCGCCCCGCCATTGGGCGGCTTTCCAGTGCTACACGGCCTGAACGCAACTCAGCCCCGGTTTTCCAAATAAATTTCAGGGTCCTGGCACATTTCGCAAGGCTGCCAAAGATCGCGCAAGCCGGCTGCGATGCGGCATGGGGTAAACAGAGCCTCGAATCGGTTTACCACGAAAACAGACAATCCAGGACAGCATGATCGACAGACTGATGAGAACCGCCGCGTGGAGATCGGATTTCGACTGGCAACTGGCAATCCTGCAAGAGGTTCTTGGCGCGCGTCGCCCCGCCGAAGAGCTGACCAACGCCTATGTGGCCCGTATGTTGCAGGTCAGCGAATCCGGCGTCACGCAGCGGCGCAACGGCAGCACACCGCTGCGAACGGGTGACGCATCCAAGATCATCGCCGGTTATGAACTGGGCGCGCACGATCTGGACCACAGGCTGTTCTCGATCACCGACCCGGAGACATTCCTCGAAACATTGAAGCGGCATGGTGTCGGGGAATACGAGCAGAATCCGCGCAGGCGGATGTTGCAGGTTCTGAATGCGCGCGCCGCCGATGAGGGGCTGTCGGTTGCTTTGCGCCGCGCGCGCAACGACCGTGGCGTCGGCTTTGCGACCGATCCGCAGCCGGTGCCCGGCATCCTGCATTCCGGCGAACCGGTCGAGATCGTCGTTCAGGCCGCCGTGGGCCGGCATGTGGCCATCCTTCAGTATATGGTCGATATGGTCCATGCCATCGAGGTGCTGTCGCCCAGCGACGGCATCCCGATCATCGAGGTCAGCGACCGGCTGTTCCGTCTGCCCGGCCCCGGGACCGGGGCGCTGAAGATCCGCGGGCCCTCGGGGCGGTATCGGATGATGCTGGTCGAAGCGGATGCCGACACCGTGACGCTGTTCGGAGGCGCATCCAATGCCCGCAATGACACCGACCGGCTTGATGTCGAGATCAGCGGCCCGGGACGGATGACCGATGAATCGGCGCGCGATGTCGTCCAGCGGATCGATGCCCTGCCCCTGGGCGACATCCGTACGGCAACGACGGATTTCATCGTGATCTGAGGCCGCTGACCCGGCCCGAATGCCCCCGGACATTCCTTGTGACCGCTGACAGAAGGCAGAAAAGCCATGAGGATCCAGCCTGATATCGTGAGGCTCGCCATCGCCTGCGGCGGTCTTCTGGCCGTTTCGGTGCTGGCCCTGGTTTTGGTAAGACCCGATCCGACCCCGGCGCGCCAGGGTCAGGGCGCGTCCGTGTTGCCCGCCTGGAGCCTCACGGACGGGACCTCGCCTCCGGACCGGGACCAGATCGGGATGGCGGTGATCGACAGCATGATCGGGGTGCCGGGCATCGCGGAAATCGCCGGGGGCGGGGCCGGGGGGCTGGCCCGGTCGCTGTCGATCCGTCATTTGGGCTGCGTGCAGGACGACCGGCAAGGCTGGAACTGCTCGTTTACCGTCCAGCGGCGCGACGGGAAGCATCCGCCGTCCGAACGCATCGCGGGCAACTTCGTCTATGAAGAGGGCGCCTGGACCGCCCGTTTTTCGGATGCCGGGGGCTTTGCCGCCATGGCCGCCGTGCAGGCCTCCCCGGTGCACTGGCCCGACCCCATGCCGGAGAGCCTGCGCGGAACCTGGACAGGCGCCGGGCGGGGCAAGTTCGGCATGATCGAGTTGGTCTCGTTTCGGGTGATCACGGAAGGGGCCTCGTTCCATCTGGGATCGTGCCGGGGCGCCACGACCACCGATCAGCGGACCGGCGAGGGCAGCTACCGGATCCTGATCGAAGCAGGATGCCAGGCCGAGATGACCGTCCATATCGGGTCGGTCGGGCAAGGCGAAATGGCGATCGAACTTGAGCAGGCCGGCCACCGTCAACCGCTGACCTTGCAAAGAACCGGCGTCCATCCGGTCACCGCCAGCCGGCACCCCGACAGCGCAGTGGACATCCTGGGGCTGCCTTTCAGTACCGCCGCCGAGTTCCAGGATGCTCTTCTTGCGCTGCGGCCGGATGCCGGCAGGCCGAGACAACTCATCAATGGTCCCGGAATGCTCATCGAAGCATCGACCTTCCGCCACCGCGTCAACCCTTTCGAACCCATCGGGACAGGGGAAAGCGTGACGGCGCTGATCTTCGAGCATGAAAGGAAACTGCCTGTTGAACGGAATCCGGTCGTCGCGACATGGCGAATGCTCAGCCCGGCCCCTGATGAACGGCCGCTGATCCAGGAAGCGGTCGACGGCCTCATCCGGAAATATGGTCTGCCCTCGCGCCGCAATGGGGACACGGAACTGACATGGGCTTTTGCGGACGATACGGGCGAACGCCTTGAAGGCGATGCCTGCCTGCGTGCGAGCGAGGCGAATTTCATTTACCTGTCTCGGGCCGATCTGCGCAGTATTGTGAACATTTCCGCCTATATACGCGGAAACCGGGGCTGCGGCATCACCATCCAGGCTTCGCTGACCCGTGACGAGCAGGGGCGGCTCTCCTCGATGCTGATCTTCATCCAGGATCAGCGGCTGGCCCGTGCCCAGTCGCATCTGCGGGAAATCGACCTTACCCGTAGTATGCTGCAAACGGCGCTGCGGCGTGAGCGGCAGGCGCGTTCGAACATTCTCAACCTCTGATAACGGGAGATCCGACATGAAGACTGGCACCATGAGACCTGGCAGGCACCTTCTGTACGCTGCCGTCGCCTTCGGACTTCTCGCCCTTCCTGCGCAGGCCGAATGGACCTATGGGCTCCATCCCGTGCTGGGGTTGAGCGCACATATCGACCTGGGGGATGGCAATGCCATCGGCCTGGCCTGCAACCGGCGCGAATACAATCCGATGTATGACGCGTTCGTCAGCCTGCGGGTGACCAACGGCCTGCTGCACGAGGGCATGTTCCTCGTCGTGTTCGATCCGCCTTCGGGGATCCGGCAATTCTCGCAGATCGAACGGCCCCGGCAGACCGCCGGCTATACCGAGTGGCCCGGCAATTCCTGCGAAACCTACGTGACCGAGATCCAGCAGTCGGGAGAGCTGGTGACTGCACCGGTGATCTTCCGCAGCTTCGGCGACACGGACGACGGCAGTTTCATTGAATACGAATATGGTGGCGCGACCCTCCGCGCCTTCGGGGATGACGGCTATCGCGCCTTGCCGGAGGCGCGGCGGATTTCGCTGCGAGGCTCTTCGAACGCGATTCGACAGCTGATCGCGGCCTGTCCGTCGATCCGCCTCGATATCGAGAACAACTGCGGGATCTGACGCGCGCCTGCGAAAATAAATCGACGGGCCTGGTCGCTGCGGCTGCGCCCGGTTTTCCAATGTCAGCGGAGCGATTCAGATATTCCCAAAGATCTTTGAGCGGCAGGTGGTCCTTGCCGCTCCAGACCTATTTCCGGAGCCGGCGATTCAGGTCGTCCGGGCCAGGCTCGGTTTGTAGCGTGCCGTGGTTGACGAGTTTCTTGCTTGCCCGCGCAAGGGTGCTGTCCCGGGCCGGAACCTGAGTTCTCGTCCATTCCACGTCGGCTTGTGCCGTTTCCTGCGCCGGGTAGATGAGACAACGCGAGGCTTCCTTTATCCGGGGGCGGAGCGTGTCATTGGCACCTTTCGGCTCGTCCCCGGCCAAGGCGAGGTCGCCTGGCGTCAGATTCAGCCTGGTCGTTTCCCTGCCGGTCACGGCCCATGCGATCGCCTCGCGTCGCACCGATTTTCAGCCCGTCCCGTTCACACTGGGCGGCCGCGAGAAGCACCAGCATGTTGCGATAGACGCGCCGCGTCGCATCCCGCTGCATCAAAAGCTTGCGCGCTTCCTTCATCGCATCCGATCCCTTGTTGCCTGTGTGGCGACGCCGGATGCCGAGAACGACGATCCGAACATCACCAGGTGGTCCGGACCCTTCCGGGGAAGTGCCTGGCGCCATCTGCACGGCATTGAAATGGCCCCCGTCCCCGACGCCGTTGATGTAGGAGCGCAGCCCGCCATCGAGTTACCGCAGAACCCAGGCCTCTATTCGGGGACCATTTCCGGGGCCTCCCGGGCGCCGTGCAGGACTGGGTCTTCGCGCCGCGAGAGGGTGACATCGGATATGAGGCGGCCCGCCCGCGGCCAAGGCCGCCATCGCGCTGGGCCGCGCGGGCTTTGCCGGCGGAACTGGTTACTTGACGGCGTTTTCGCAGCAGACATATTCCAGCCCGGAGAAAGGCTGAGCTGCGGCGGAACACCTGCGCCGGGATCCCTTTCATTTATCGGGGCCGCCCGGGCGCGCTGATCTGCTTTCGACTGTTTGTTCAATGGAGAAATTTCCCATGCGCCTGAAGGCCACTCTTTATGCGGGGTTACTTCGGCCCTTTTCGCAATGCCAGCACAGGCTTATCTAAAGTTGAAACCAGAAGCGGGATCCTCTGGCGTCAAGGCAGAAGATACCGCGCCCCTTCTGTGCGCCGATGCGTCGGGGGGCGGCTGGAAATAGCCGGGTGCGGCGGTTTCGCAGCCGGGCGAGGGCATGGACTGTCAACTGAGCGATATCATGCCCGGCGGCATTCCGGAGAGCGGCAGGTGCTACTGGTCCCCATCCGGGAATCATTACCTCACCTGGACAAGAGGCGAGAACCTGGTCCTGCGGACCGCGGATGGCAGCCAGATCTGGGCGGCGTTGATCGAGGCAAGAAATTTCCCGCGGATCGGCAATGTGCCTGGCAGGCCAATGGCAAGCTCGTCGTAAATTCGATGACAGGCACCAAACTCTGGTCGGCAACGGGGGATGCGATCCTCGACCCGGATATGCGGCTTGCGCTGCAAGGTAATGGCGCGTTGCAAATCATCTCACCTACGCGGGGCATGCTGTGGTCAAGCGACGGTAACTCGCGGCGGTGACCCATGACGATGAGGGGGCGATCTATTACCTCACGATCCAGCCGGGCGGCGACAATGCGAATGCCGCGCGCCGCATCCATCTCTGCAAAGTGTCCGGCGACGGCGAAAATACGGTCGTGAGCGAACTGAACGGCAAGACCTTGGGTGACAAAGCGACGCCGTGGGATGCGGTGGACATCTCGAAATCCGACGATTTCGTCGCCGACATGTCCTATTCCAACGGGCGGCTGGGCCCTCATGAACGGGCGGCAGCTGCAAAGGGGCGCAGACGGTCTTCAGCACCAGAGCGGCGGGACCTTCGTTTTTGACGCCAAAACGCTGAAGATGGGGAAGAACCTCGGGCAGACCTCGGGCCATTCCTTCGGCAATGTGCTGACCGTGGCGCAAGACGGCGCCTTTGTCGGGATCGACCTCGGCGACAATTATCCGCGCGTCGTGAACATGCATTCCTTTGATCAGGACGGGATCAGCAGCAGGCTGGTCTATGCCGTCAAGACCGAGCATGGCAGCAAGCAAAGCAACCCCGCCGGCAAGCCTTTCGGCGCATATCCTGAGATCAGCGGCAACGGTAAGACCTTCTGCAAATGGTCCAACGACAACCGCACCTATGCCGAACTGGGCGGCGTGATCGCGACCTCAGGCGGGCTGAGCGTCATTTTCGCCGGTGAACCCGATCCGAACGGCAATGCGCTGCAAAACGGCCGCGCCGACGTCACCTCGTCGACGCCCGCACTATCGGGCTGGTCAAGGTCAAACGCAATTTCGTCGATGGCAGCGATCCGGTGCTGACCAGCGGCAAGACCGGGAAAGGCGGTTTCTTCACCTTCAACGGCGTCTGGACCGATCTTGAAAACAAGGGCATCGTCAGGCTCACCCGCTACACCGACAAGGCAAAGGAAAACGCCTCGCGCATCAAGACGGCGCAATTGTCCGATGACGAAATCCTGGTCATCCGGGAGACCTGGACGCCTGACGCCTGTGTCTCGACCTATGCGATGAAGATCAGCAGCACCGGGAAACCTGTCGGAGAGCCGGTCGAGCCTGGCGCTGCCGCCCGTCTGAGCAGACAGGGCGATCCGCTGGTCATCGGAAACCGGGTGTTCTTCATCGCCGGGGACAAGGTCAGCAAGGAGCTGGTGGTGACCGCATACCAGCCCTGACCGCAGCAGGCGGCCCCTTGCCGCCCGCGGCTTTTGCCTGAATTACTGTCACAGGGCCTCACGGCCGAACTGAAACGCATCCTTTGAGGAAAACATGCAACATAATCCCGGCTCGCCACGCATCCGCATGGCCGTTCTCGCCTGCTCGACCACGGTCCTGCTGGCGGGTGCTCAGCAGGTTCTGGCCTCCAGCGGCGATGCCTGGGAGGAGTTTCAGCAAGATGTCGAGAGAGCCTGTCTCGCGGCCGCATCCGGCGTGCTTTCCGAAATCACAGGGATCCAGGTGGACCCCTACGGCTCGGAAACCTACGGCTTTGCGGTTGTGCTGGGGATCGAGACGGGAACCACCTCGCAACGCATCGTCGCCTGCGCCTATGACAAGGCCTCGCAGGTCGCCGAAGTCAGCGGCACCTTCGAGCCGTAATCCTGTCGGTCGCGGCTGCTGACGCAGCCCTGAAGGGCCGGTAACCGCTCGCGGGCAGGACAGGCAGCCGCGATGACGACAGCTTGCGCAAGGCTCTGAGAACACTCAAGGGTTGTACCGGCCGGATGGGCCGAGAGTCATGATATCTCCGAAGGCCCTGTGGGATCAGGTGCCGGACGCGCTCTGGCTGGCAGCGGCAGCGGCCGACCAGTCGCAGCAAGCCCCCCGCACGGGCCCGGGGTCGGTTGCATCTCCAGGGGCAAGGCGCGAGTGTCGCACGAACCTTTCTGGAGCGGACATTCGGGCGGACCGCCGCGAGATTTCAGTCGGTTCAGGCTGACGGGAAGATTGTCGCCGCCGGATTTTGACTTTCCTGAGCCGGTATGAGGATTTCCGTTCACCTTTGAGAGCTCTCAAAGATACGGGCATATCAGCAAGACCATGCGCGATGCGTTCCGTCATCCCCGAAATGAGACGCCAGATCGACCGGCGTCACTCAGGCGCGGGCGCGAAACACCTCGCGGATGGTTTTCACCGTCCCTGGCACTTTGACCTGATAGCCTGGCAGCGCCGAGATCGCGCTGGCAAATTCCGCGCTGCGCATGACCGAGAGCACCCGCTCCATCGCGGGATGGTCAAGGATATGGCTGTGGCAGAGAAAGACGTAATCCTCGGTCAGCACCGGCACGAAATCCAGCCCGAACTGCCGTGCCGCCGCCTCGACGCCAAAGGCCGCATCGGCAAATCCCGAGGCGACATAGGCCGCCACCGCCGCATGGGTGAATTCGGAATGGTTGTAACCCTGGATCGCCGCGCCCTGAATCTGGTGCTGCGTCAGAAGTTGGTCGAACAGGATCCGCGTGCCCGAATCCGGGTCGCGGTTGACGAAACGCACGCCCGGTTGCAGCAGGTCCTGGCAATGCGTGATCCCGAGCGGGTTCCCCTTGCCGACGATCATCCCAATCTCGCGTGTCACGAAAGAGATCACCCGGTGTTTTTCCGGGTCAAGCCAGCCACGGGTCATCGCAAGCGTGCGCGCGCGCAACTCACCTTGTGGCAGATGCATGCCCGCAAGGTCGCAGGTATTCTCAACCATCGAGACCAGCGAATTTGAGTTGGAGACATAGCGGAAATCGACGCTCGAATCGCCGTTCTTTGCCAGCAGCTCGCGCAGTTTCGGCACCGCAAATCCGTGACTTGCGCGCACCCGCAGCTCCAGTCGTCCGCTGGCGAGGGTCTGGTTGACCTCGGTCTGGAGTTCCTGCGCGAGGTTTTGCAACAGCGGCCGCAGCCGCGCTTCCAGCCGCTCGGCCGCCCAGACCAGCTTGTCGCCAAAAGGGGTCAGGCTGGTGCCGCTGCCCTGCTTGCGCTCGACCAGCGGTGAGCCGAAAAAATCCGACCATTTGATCAGCAGATTCCAGGCGTGGCGGTAAGACATCCCCGCCCGGGCTGCGGCTTCAGAGAGTTTTCCGGTGTTCCGGATGTCAGATAAAAGCCCCAGAGTGATCTCCAGCCTTTCCTGCGGATTGTTGCGCTGAAAGGCCCAGACCGGCGCGATTTCGACCCTGACCGATCTGTCCGACATATGCATTTCCATTCTTATCTTTCGCCCGCAACTCTGGAAGTCCGGTTCCGGTTCAGGCGCTGTGATTCATGCAAACTGTATCATATTCACAGATTTATTCATCCAGGTAAGCATGGATTCAACGGACAATTCCAGGAGAAGCGCGGGTTGTCCGACAAATATATGAACAGATATGCATAACATGGAGGAAGCAATGCTCGACCAGAGAAACGGCGGAACCTATCCGCTGCTGATCGGCGGTGAAGCGCGTCAGGCCCGCTCGGGTCGCACATTCGAGACGCTGAACCCCGCGACCGGGGCTCATCTGGCCGATGTGGCCGAGGCGGGTGTCGAAGATGTCGATCTTGCCGTCGCTTCCGCCCGGAAGGCGTTCGAGGAGGTCTGGGGCCCGATGCGTGCCGCCGACCGGGGCGCGCTTTTGCTGCGCTTCGCCGAGGTGATCCGCGCCCACAGCGAGGAACTGGTCGAGCTGGAAAGCCTCGATTCCGGCAAGCCGGTGTCCGCGATCCGGCGTCAGGATCTGCCGGCGGTGATCGACACGCTGACCTATTACGCAGGCTGGGCCGACAAGATCACCGGCACCGTGGTGCCCGCACGCCCCGATGCGCTGACCTATACGGTGCGCGAGCCTCTCGGCGTGGTGGGTGCCATCATCCCGTGGAATTTCCCGCTGATGATCGGCATGTGGAAGATCGCGCCTGCCCTGGCCTGCGGCTGCACGGTGGTTCTGAAACCCGCCGAGATCACGCCTTTGACCGCGATCCGGCTTGGGGAACTGGCGCTTGAGGCCGGGCTGCCGCCGGGCGTGCTGAATGTGGTGCCGGGTTTCGGCAAGGTGGCGGGCCAGGCCATCGTCGATCACCCCGATATCGACAAGGTGACTTTCACCGGCTCGCCGGTCGTCGGTCGGCAGATCCTCCAGGGCTCGGCGGGGAACCTCAAGCGCGTCACGCTGGAACTGGGCGGCAAATCCGCCAATATCATCTTCCCCGATGCCGATATCGACGCGGCGGTCAGGGCAGCGGGTTCGGGGATCTTCTTCAACACCGGGCAGGTCTGCTCGGCCGGATCGCGCATCCTGGTGCATGAATCGATCCATGACGAGGTGGCGGAAAAGCTGGCGGCGCGCGCCAAAGGCATGCGGCTCGGGAACCCCCAGGAGGCCGGCACCTCGATGGGGCCGGTGGTCTCGGAAGTGCAGATGAACCGCATCCTGAATTATATCGAGATCGGCCGTGCAGAAGGTGCGCAGATCGTCACCGGCGGGGCCCGCCACGGCGATCAGGGCTATTTCATCGAGCCGACCGTCTTCGCCAATGTCCGCCACGAGATGCGCATCTCGCAGGAGGAGATTTTCGGTCCGGTCGCCGCTGTGGTGCCGTTCAAGGATGACGACGACGCGCTGCGTCTGGCGAATGGCACCGTCTACAGCCTCGCCGCCGGGGTCTGGACCGCCGACATGACCCGGGCGCATCGCTTCACCCGCAAGCTGAAGGCCGGCACGGTCTGGGTCAATACCTACGGCCCGACCGACATTCGCCTGCCCTGGGGCGGCGTGCGCGATTCCGGCTTTGGCCGCGAACATGGCGAAGAGGCCATCGACAATTTCACCGAACCCAAGGTGGTCTGGATCAATACCGGACCCGCGTGATCGGTTTCTGAAGCTCCCTCCGGCCTTTTCCCAAGGCCGACTTCGGGGTCCGTCTGCCGGTTTCATCCCGTCCGGACCCCGCTTTTCCCCATATCCCGATAAGGAACCACCCGATGCGTATCGCAATCATCGGCCAGCAGGCCTTTGGCAAATCCGTTCTCGATGCCTTTCTTGAGCGTGGCGATGATGTCGCCGCCGTCTTCTGCGCCCCGGAAAAGCCGGGGGCAAAGCCCGATCCGCTGCGTCTTGCGGCGGAAGAGCGGGGCGTGAAGACCTTCCAGCTGCCCAATCTGACCAGCTCTGACGCGGCGGAAGCCCTGCGCGCGCTGGGTGTCGATCTCGCGGTGATGGCCTATGTGCTGCAATTCGCGCCGCAGGGTTTCGTGAACATCCCGAAACATGGGGCGATCTGTTACCACCCCTCGCTTTTGCCGAAATATCGCGGACCCAGTTCGATCAACTGGCCGCTGATCCGCGGCGAGGCGGAAACCGGCCTGACCATCTTCCGCCCGAATGACGGGCTGGATGAGGGCGATATCGTCTTGCAGAAAACCACGCCGGTTTCGGCGGATGACACGCTGGGGACGGTCTATTTCGACCGGCTCTTCCCGATGGGGGTGGCGGCGATGCTGGAGGCGGCCGACCTGATCCTTGCCGGCAAACACAGCGAAACCGTTCAGGATGAGGCGCTTGCCAGCTATGAGGGCTGGTGCCGCGACCCCGAGGCCCGGATCAACTGGGCGGCCCATGCCCAGGAAGTGCATAACCTGATCCGGGGCTGCGATCCGGCACCCGGTGCCTGGACGCTGATCGGCGATGAGAAGATCAGGATTTATGAAAGCCACCTCACCCCCGCGCGCCGCTTTGCCGATGTGAGGGGAAAGCCCGGCACCATCGCGGAAATCGCCGACGGCAAGGTGCAGATCGCGTTGCAGGGCGGGCTGGTCCGGATCGGTCGCGTGCGCACCGCTCAGGGCGAAAAGATGAGCGCTGCGGAATTTGCCGCCCGCCTCGGGCTGACGGTTGGAGACCGGTTCGACATCGCAGGGCCGGCGCTTCGTACGGCGGCGGAATGATGGCCTGATCTGCCGTTCACCACAGGAATATGCAGCCGGGGCGGGCGGTGTGCTCGCCCCGCTTATTTCCGTCATGCGGCGGTGCGAAGATCGGAAGGGAGCTTGTCGCAGGTGACAAGGTTCTTTATGGCGCCAAAGCGGAACCACCGCTCCCGCCGGGTGGCGCAGGCGTTCCGCTGGCTGACGGCTCTGCCGGAGCGGCACCGGCTGATCCTGATGGACATCCCTGTGCCCCGCCTTGCCATGGGACTGCTGACCGGCGCAGGGATGGCGGTCTCGGGCAGGCTGATGCAGGGGTTGTTCCGCAATCCTGATCGTATCGCGCTTCCGGATCAGGGCCGCCTGATCGCCTGCGGCCCACCGGCCGGGGTGCTGACCGAGGACAGCCTCTCCTGCGCCTGCCGCTGCCCGCTGCGGGGCGATACCGCACCGGGAAGCGGCATGTGGCTGGTGCCGCAGGCGGCGTCGCAGCAGGCCCTCGGTTCAGAATTCGGCGCTCAGGCCCAGCCAGAGCCGGCGCCCGTCGGGCAGAACGTCGTCGAGCGTCTTGCCGGTGACGTTGTAAAGCGCCAGCGCACCGCTGACGGCTTCGGTGACCTCCCAGGTCAGCCCGAGATCCAGGATCACATGCCCGGGGATCTCCGCGCTGCGGCCAAGCGCTGCGGCCCGGCTGCGGGCGCGCGCCTGGCCCCAGAGGCTCAGCCGCTCACCCGCCGCCCAGTCGAAGCCGAGGTTCAGCATATGGCGCGGCAGGTTGTGAAACGGCCGGCCCAGGTTGCGGCCCCGCGTCACCTTTGAATCAGACCAGGTGTAATTCGCGTTCAGCCGAAGATCGCCGAGCGGCACATCCAGCGTCAGCTCCACTCCGCGCAGCCTGGCGCTGTCTTCGTTCACATATTGGGTGACGGCGACGTAACTCACCCCGTTCAGCGGGCAGGCCGGAGCCTCGCCCGCCGGGGTGCGGCACAGATCGGTGCGGGCGATGCGGTCGGTGAATCTCGTGTGGAACAGGGTGGCGCCGAACTGAAGGCCCGAGGGGCGCTCCCACATCAGGCCGATCTCGTGATTGGTGCTGCGTTCGGGGCGCAGCGCGCTGTTGCCGCGGTCGCGCGAGCGGCCGTCGCCGCCCGAGGGTTCGGCCACAGCATCGTCGGCCTGTTTCAGCGCGGGCACCCGATAGCCGCTGCCGATCCCGCCTTTCAGCGTCAGTTCGGGCGACAGATGCCAGACCAGCCACAGGCGCGGCGTCAGCGCGCTGCCGTAATTCTCGTTGCGGTCGCCGCGCAGGCCCAGCGTCAGCTTCAGATCCGGGGCCAGCCGCAGATCGCCTTCGACAAACAGCGACTGGTGCCAGCGCTCGGGGCTGGTGCCCGGTGAACCGATCAGCCGCTCGGGGGCGTGGCGGGTGCGCTCGAAACGGTATTCGTAGCCGAAGGAGAGGGTCTGTTCGCCGAAGGCCAGCGACGAGCGGGTGTTGAAGGTCAGCGCGTCATGGCCGCTGACATAGCCCGAGCGGAAATCGGTCTCTTCCCATTGCAGGAAGCTGGTGGTCGTGGCGCGCCCGCTCCAGGCGATGCGGTGGGTCAGGCTGGCCATGCGGTCGCGCACCAGGGTCTCGCTTGCGGCGCGGGCGCTCAGCAGCGTGCGGCTGAACCCGAGCCGGCTTTGCTGAAGATCCAGATCGAAGGACTGGACCGCATCCGGCGCCCATCTCAGCCGGGCGCCGAGGATGGTCCGGCGCGCGGCGCCCTGGCCCTGGCTGAGATAGCCGGTCGCGGCGCGGTCGTCCTCGGCGCGGGTGTTCGCCGATCCGTAGACCGACAGCCCGAGGCCGCCCGGCGTCAGCGGCCCGCCAAGGAAGAAGCGCCCCTCGCCGCCGCCGCCCGACAGCCGGTCGAAAGCGATGCTGCGGCCGAGCGTGACGCTGCCGCCCCAGGTTTCGGGGATGTCGCGGGTGATGACATTGATCACGCCGCCCGAGGCGCCCGACCCGTGCAGGGCCGAGATCGGGCCGCGGATGATCTCGATCCGGTCGAGCGCGGCCACCGGCGGCAGGAAGCCGATCTTGCTGTTCAGCCCGTGGCCGTTGTAGCTGGCCTCTTCCGAGGCGCTCAGCGGTCTGCCGTCGATCATGAAGAGCACATAGGGCTGCCCCATGCCGCGCAGGGTGATGGCGGGAAGCCCCTCGCGGCCGGGCCCCGACACCGCCAGCCCCGGCACGTTGCGCATCAGATCGGCAAGGCTCGCGGTGGCGCGGGTCTCCAGCCCGGCGGAGGGGATCACCGTCATCGCCGCCGGGGCATCGGCAAGCTGCTGCGGATGGCCGGTGGCGCTGAGGACGATGGTCCCGAGTTTCACCCCCGCCCCGGGATCCTCGTCTGGTGCGGCGGGCAGGCGGACGGTCAGGCTGCCGTCCGAGGTGAAACCATAGCTGGCGCCGCTGCCTGCCAGCGCGGCCTCAAGCGCCCCGTCAAGGGTCAGCGGTCCGCGCAGGGCAGGGCTGGTCAGCCCCGCCGCGCTGCCCTCGATCACCACCGAGATCCCGGCGCGTTCCGCGATACGGTTCAGCGCCTGCGCCAGCGGCAGGGGCGGCTGGTCGAAGCCCGCCGCCGTATCGGCCCGTGCCGCGGGGGGCAGCGATCCGGCGCAGGCCGCACCCGCCAGCAGCAGAGCCGCCAGACGGGCGGTCCGTGTCATGCGGGCAAAGGCGGCGGAATACTGCATCTTGTCCTTGTCGCCCTCCGGCGCAGACGGCTTCGCCCTTTTCTCACGCATGAGGGGGCATGGCACTGAACCGGCGGGTTGCGGTTTTTAGTGCTGGCGTCGCGGCTGGCGGTGAAAGGGCGGGCGCCCCGGCGTCACATCAGAAGATTGCCGCCGGGCAGGGGGATGATGCGAAAGCCGAGCGCCTCGGACAAGGCGCCGAGTTCGGCCCCGGCGTCTTCCAGCCCGATGCTGCCCGAAATCGGGCGAGACGCCAGCGTCTCGTCGGCGAAAAAGATCGCTCCGGCGCCGTGGCGGGCCAGCACCGAGGCGACCTCGCGCAGGCTGACATCGTAGAACACATAGCGCCCCTCGCGCCAGGCCAGCGCCTCGGGGGCATCGACCCCGGCCACCCGGGGCTCTTGTCCCGGAAGAAGCCGCAGCTGCTGGCCGGGCGAAAGGCGGAGCGGGGCAAAGCCCGGCGCGGCGATCTCGACGCTGCCCTCCTCCAGGGTGACCTCGACGCAGGCGCCGCAATCGCGCACGCCGAACCGGGTGCCGAGCGCGCGGATCTCGGTCTCGCCCAGCCGGACGGTGAAGGGGCGGCCGTCCTTTGCCACGTCGAACCAGGCGGCGCCCTGCCGCAGGGTCGCGATCCGGCCCGCGGCATCGGCGGCGAAATCCAGCGCCGAGCCGCCGTCGAGCAGCGCCCGGCTGCCGTCGGCCAGCGCCAGATCGCGCAGCGGGCCGGGGGCGCTGACGTGATCCGCGCTGAGCCGCAGCCGCAGATCCGGGCGCACCTGGTCGAGCCAGACCGCCGCCAGCGCGCAAGCCGCCAGCGCAAGCCCCGCGGGCCGCAGCAGGCGCGGCCAGTTCCACGTCCGGCGCGGCGCGGGCGCCGCCAGTTCCGGCGCCACCGTTCCCGCGATCTGCCAGACCAGCCGGGCATCGTCCAGCGCGCGGGCATTGGCGGGATCGGCCTCCAGCCAGGCGCAGAGGGCAGGGCTTCGTTCCACCGCCGGATCGGCGGCGATCGCCACCAGCCAGCGGGCGGCCGCCGCGCGCCTTTCGTCCCGGGAAGCGGAGTTTCGCGCCAAGGCAGCCGACCTCATTCGTTGCGCAGGTCTTCCAGCGCCCTGGCGCAGCTTGCCACGGCTTTCGCCATATGTTTTGCCACGTTGCGCTCCGACATGCCACAGCGGGCTGCGATCTCGTGGAAGCTCAGCCCCTCGGCGCGGTTCATCAGGAACAGCCGCCGCGTGGTTTCGGGCAGGGCGCGGATCGCGCGCCTGACCGCCTCTTCCGACTGGCGGGCCGAAACCGCCTCGAACGCGGGATCCTGCTGCGGCTGCCGGGCCAGGGTCGCGAGGGCGTGGGAACTGCGCACCTTCTCGCGCCGCAGATGGTCGATCGAGATGTTGCGGGCCGAGCGGTTGAGGAAGGCCGCCGGGCTGCCCGACAGGCCCGCGGCGCGCTCCCACACCCGCAAGAACAGGTCATGCACCAGATCGCGCGCGATCGAAGGATTACCGGTGCGCCGCGCGATCTGCCGTTCCAGCCGGTCGCCTTCCTCGCTGTAGAGCTGTCCGAGCTTTTCGGTATCGCAGGAAGACATGGCTGAGGCCGGGTCCATGAAAAGGGGAAATACCTTGGCATGGCGCGCGGCGGGGCGCATCCGGCTTGGCGTCCTGCATATTTCCACCGCCCGCCGATGTCTACCTCGGCGGGCCCGGCCCGGGGTGCTGCCGGGGAAGAATGTTGCATATTCGCGCCAATTCCGGGGGGCGGCCCGGCGGGTTTGCGGAAAATCCGACAAAAAAACTTTCTGGCGGCGGTTCAGTGCCGCCGGGCGCTCTGCGTGAAGGCCTCGTAACAGCGAATTGTTCCGGGCCGCCGGAGAGGGGACGCAGATGAGAATGCCGAAGATCACACCGAAGACCGCGAAAGCCGGGCTGCTGTCGTGCCTGCCGGTCTGGGCTGTCGCCATGGCCGCGGTGCTGCCGCAGATGAGCGCGCCCGCCCTGGCCCAGGCCGCTGATGAGGAGGAGGAAGAGGTCCAGAACCTCGGCACCATCGTGCTGACCGCCACCGGCCAGGCCCAGGCCCTGCCCGACGCGCCCGCGACCATGACGGTGATCGACGGGGCGGAGATCGCCTCGAAACCCTACGCTTCCATCGCAGATGTGCTGCGCGACGTGCCCGGCGTGATCGTCGGCTCGCCCTCGTCGCGGTCCGGCGCCGAGACGATCTCGATCCGGGGCCTCGGCGAAAGCTATGTGCTGACGCTGGTGGACGGCAAGCCGATCGGCAACTCGCAGGAGGCCACCTACAACGGTTTCGGCGCGGGCCTTGCCATGTCCTATCTGCCGCCGCCCTCGGCCATCGAGCGGATCGAGGTGATCCGCGGCCCGATGTCCTCGCTTTACGGCACCGCAGCCTCCGGGGGCGTGATCAACATCATCACCAAACCCGTCTCGGACGTGTGGTCCGGCTCGCTCACGCTGGGGCATACCACTTTCCAGAACAGCGGCGCCGGCAATTCGCACGAGGGCCGGTTCTACCTGAGCGGCCCCGTCATCGAAGACCGGCTGGGACTGGCGCTGTTCGGCTCGCTCCATGACCGCTCGAAACCTGCGATGCTGGTGGCGGGGCGGGCCGGCGCGGTGTCGACCCAGGCGCAGGATACCGAGCGCAAGACGCTGGGCGCGCGTCTGACCTGGTCCATCGACCCGAACCAGAAGCTGGATTTCGAAACCGTCTCCAGCACCAGCGATACGGTCAACCTGACCCCCGGCGGCACGCCCGGCGGCGTCGAGGTCGAGCGGCGGAACCATTCGCTTGGCCACAAACTGAGCTGGGGCGAGGGCTACGAGACCAGCTCCTTCGTCACCTACGAGGATGTGGATTTCATCAACGGCTCGAACGTCTCGGGCTATGAGATGCTGAACCTGAACAGCAAGACCAATCTCAGCCTCGGCCGCCACGATCTGACCCTGGGCTTCGATTACCGCGACGAGACGACGAAACATTCGCCCAACCGCGTCAATGTCAATCCGAAGATGACGCGCTGGAACTGGGCGGTGTTCGGCGAGGACAATTTCCACCTGACCGACGATCTGACCCTGACCTTCGGCCTGCGCTACGACGAGAACGAGCGCTACGGCTCGCATGTCACGCCGCGTCTCTATGCGGTCTGGCATGCGTCGGATTCGCTGACCGTGAAGGGCGGCGTCTCGGGCGGCTATAAAACCCCGACGCTGAAACAGGCCGACAGCAACATCTTCGAGCCCTCGGGCGGCGACGGCCGGGCGCGGGACCAGGGCAACACCGGGCTGAAGCCCGAGGAAAGCACCAACGTCGAGATCGGGGTGATCTGGGAGAGCGCGGGCGGCGTGCAGGTCGGCCTGACCGCCTATCACACCCGGTTCAAGGACAAGATCACCACCGAGCGCCAGTGCACCAACTCTGTCGACCCTGCGGTTCCGGGCTCGGTGCCTCCCTACACCTATGATTGCGGCGTCAATTCAGGGACCGATCCGATCAAATGGATCAACCAGTATGTGAACCGCGACGCGGCCGAGCTGAACGGGGTCGAGGCCACGGTGGACTGGACGCTGGGCGATTTCGCTTTCGCCTTCAACTACACCTATGCCGACAGCAAGGTGACCAAAGGCGCGGCGGTCGGCAGCCGGTTCAACAACAGCCCGCTGCATGTCGCCAATCTGGGCATCGACTGGCAGGCGAATGACGCGCTCTCGCTCTGGGGCAATGCGCAATACCGCAGCGCCACCTTCGATACCGGCAGCGGCCAGATCGGCGAACATGCGATCTTCGACATCGGCGTCGACTACGATTTCAACGAGAACGTCATGGGCTCGTTCGCGGTCTACAACCTGGGCGACAAGACCTTCGGCACCACCAATTACAACGATGGCCGCCGCTTCTACGTGGGTCTGACCTCTACCTTCTGAGCCATTCCCGGCCGCCCGGGACGGCGGCCGGTTCCCCCCCCTTTCCGACAACCGGATGTACGATGATGCTTCTTCCGCTTCCCTGCCGCCCCGCGATGGTCATGGCCGCGCTTCTCGCCACGACCGCCGCCGCCCGTGCCGAGCCCGTTTTCGACACGCCCGCGCCCTTCACGGGCCAGGTTGCCTTTTCCGGCCCCGACCGCAGCCCCGCCTATGCCGGCGGCGAGGTGGTGGTGAGCGGATCGGGCTTTGTCCCCGGCCAGGAGATCACGCTCAGCCGGGGCGGCGAGCCGCTGTCGCCTGCGCCTCTCGCGGCCGATGCCGAGGGCGCCTTCACCTTCAGCTTCACCCTGCCCGGGGATGCGGTGATCGGCCAGCATCCGGTGGTGGTCGAGGCCGCCGCGCCCGACAGCGCCGCCGTGGCGGATCTGAAGATCTCGCCCGAGCTGCCGCTTTCGGGCGCAGAGCGTTACGAGACGGCATCTGCGAAGACCGCGCCCGGCGTCTATCAGCTTGCCTACAGCGCGAAGAGCGGCGCGGTCTTCACCGTCTCGGCCAGCGGGCGCGGCGACAAGGGCACCTCGAAGATCATGAAATTCGACGCCGCCACGCTGGAGGTTCTGGCCGAAGCCACCCCCTTCGCGGATGAGGCGAACGGCATTTACGGCGCCTTCGGCATCGGGGTCGATGATGAGAACGGCACGATCTGGGTGACGAACACCCGCGCCTCTGCGGTGGCGGTCTACCGCCAGGACGACCTGTCGCTGGTGAAGCAGTTCGAGGCCGGCTCGGTCGGGAAGCCGCGCGACGTGGTGATCGACGCCGCGCGCGGCCGCGCCTACGTCAGCACCCACCGCACCCGGATCGAGGAATTCGATCTGGCGCGCCTTGAGAAGCTGGAGGGGTTCGAGCTGCAATCCGCCGAGCGCGGCGGCCAGTTCGGCACCATGAGCCTCGCGCTGGATGCCGCGAAGGGCCAGCTCTACACCGTTTCGCTGCGCACGCCGGAACTGGCGCGGATCGACCTTGCCACGCGCGAGGCGACGATCCTTGCGCTGCCGGGGGCGAAGAGCGCCTCGGGCGTCGCGGTCGATCCGGCGGGGGGCAGGGTCTTCGTCGCCTCGCAGGGCAGCGACGACGTGATCGCGCTGGACGGCGCGACGGGCGAGGTGCTGTTCGACACGCCGGTGGGGGCGCAGGCGCTGAACCTCGTCTTCGATCCGGTCTCGGGGCAGATTTATGTCGCGAACCGGGCCTCGGACACGATCGCCGTCGTTGATGCCGCAAGCGGCAGCATCACTGCCAATCTCGATGCCGGATCTTTCCCCAACCATCTGACCGTCACCCCCGAGGGCGTGGTCTTCGCCGTGAACAAGGCCCGCGGCGAGGAGGACCCCGAGGGCGACCGGCTGATCCGCCTCGTGCCGCAGGGCTGAGGCGCGTCCGGCCCGCGGCGCCGCTCCCCGCTGCGGGCCATTTTCCCTCCGTCCCGGCCGCGCCGGGGCGGTTTCATTTCCAGACCCCTCATCGCGGATCCAGACATGCCAGCCAGCGCCCGCCCGCCCGTTCGACGACTCTCTCAGGATATGCACGAGCGGCTCGGCGTCGCCTCGCGCAGCCTTGCCGCGGTGTTCGGCGGCTATCTTCTGGCCAACCTGTTCGTCCTCGCCTTCGTACGCCTTGTGCCGATGGCGCCGCGCGATGCCAGCCAGCTTGCGCTGATGCTGTCCTTCGTGGTCTTCGCGCTGGCCGCGATAGTTGCGTTTTCGACCCGGCAGCCCGGGCGGGCCTGGGCCTGGATCCTCGGCTCTTCGGCGGTCTGCGCGCTGATCGTCTGGTTCGTTCCCGGGGGTGCGGCATGAAGAACGGTTTCCGCCAGTCGATGGCCTGGCTGCACACCTGGACCGGGCTGCTGCTCGGCTGGCTCTTGTTCGCGATCTTCCTGACCGGCACCATCGCCTATTTCCGCAGCGAGGTGACCTGGTGGATGAAGCCCGAACTGCACGGATCGGTGGTCGGGGCCGATCCCGTGGGGCTTGCCCTCGACCGGCTGGCGGACCTGGCCCCGGATGCCGCCGTCTGGAGCATCACCCTGCCCGACGAGCGCAACCCGGCCCTTGCCCTGTCCTGGACGAAGCCCGGCGAAGAGGCGCGGCGCGGCGCACCGGCCACGGTGATCGACGCCACCACCGGCGCGGTGCTGCACCCGCGCGAGACGGCGGGCGGCGAATTTCTCTACCGCTTCCATTTCGAGCTTTACGGCCTGCCGCGCGCGCTGGCGCGCTGGATCGTCGGCATCGCCACCATGGCGATGTTCGTGGCGATCATCTCGGGCGTGATCACCCATAAGAAGATTTTCAAGGAATTCTTCACCTTCCGCCCCGGAAAGGGCCAGCGTTCCTGGCTCGACATGCACAACATGACCGCGGTGCTGGCGCTGCCCTATCATGTGATGATCACCTTTTCCGGGCTGGTGCTGTTCGTCGCCACGCTGATGCCGCTGGTGGTCGACCGCCCCGCCGGGCGCGGACCGGGCCAGCCCGCCGCCGTGGCCGGGGCGCCCGCGCCGCATGAGCTGCCGCAACTGACCGCGGTCCCGCCGCTGATGGCGCGGGCCGAAGCGGCCTGGGCGATGCCGGTCGGGCGGATCCAGATCGGGAAGCTCGATACCGGGCAGCCCGAGATCGTGCTGATCCCGCAGCGCAACTCCACCGTGGCGGTGCAGAGCGGCTCGGGCGCGAACGGGGTCGAGCGGATGCGCTTCGATGGGCTGACCGGCGCGCTGATCGAAGAGACCGGGCGGCCAGAGGCCTCGGTGGTGGCGAAGGTCGATATGGCGCTCGGCGCGCTGCACCGGGCGCGTTTCGCCGATACCGGGCTGCGCTGGCTGTTCTTCATCGCCGGGCTGGCGGGCACGGTGATGGTGGGCAGCGGCATGGTGCTCTGGGTGTCGAAACGGGCGGCGAAACATGCAAAATCCGGGGTGCAGCCCTTCGGTCTGCGGCTGGTCGACCGGCTCAACGTCGGCGGCATCGCCGGGCTGGTGCTGGCGACGGCCGGATATTTCTGGGCCAACCGGCTGATCCCGGCCGGGGCAGCGGACCGCGCCGGGCTGGAGATCCTGGCCTTCTTCCTGATCTGGGCCGTGGCGGCGGTCCATCCTTTCCTGCGCGGCCCGGAACGGGCCTGGAGCGAACAACTCGGCCTGAGCGCCGCGCTTTTCCTGGCGCTGCCGGTGCTGAACGCGCTGACCGGACCCTCGAACCTGCCGCTCGCGCTGTGGCGGGGCGATCTGGTGCTGGCGACGGTGGACCTAGTGGCGCTGGTGAGCGGGGTCGCCTGCCTTTATGCGGCGCGCAAGGCGCGTCCTGGCCGTCAGCCCGCGCGAAGGCCCGCAAGGCGCGCGCCCGTCAGCCGCGTGCCGGGAGAATGACCATGCTGCCCTGGCTTTCGCTTGTCCTGTGCTATGCGGGCTTTGTCGCGCTCGCCCTCGCCATGCCGCGCCACCATGAGGAGCTGCGCGGCGGCAAACCCGGTGCCGCGGGCCAGCGCCTCTGGCGTCTTGCCGGAGCGGCTCTGCTGGCCGCCTCGCTCTGGCCCGCGCTGGTCTGGTGGCCCGAGGCGGCCATCGCGGTTTCGGCCTGGCTCGGGATGGCGACGGTCGCGGCCTTTGCCCTCGCCATGGTGCTGACCTTTGGCCCGACGCGCCGCCGGGGGCTGTCTGCCGCCCTGCCGGTCTGCCTCGCGGTCGCCCTCGGCCTGCTGGCGCGCTGAACCCGGACCGGGCGCCACCCGTGTGCCATCACGGGCAGCTCCGCCCGCGTTCGGCCAGCGCCCAGTCCCGGAACACCTGGGCATGGCCCGCAAGAACGGGGCCCGCGGTCAGGGTGGACAGCAGGTAATAGTCCCAGCCGTAGCCGATGATGTGACCGGACAACTGGACAAGGCTGCCCGATCGCAGATCGGCCTCCATCATCGCCAGCGGGCAGAGCGCGACGCCCTGGCCGGACAGCGCGGCGGCGCGCAGCAGGTTGAAATCCTCGAATGTCGCGCCGTGGATGGCGTCCGCCACATCCTCTCCCATTTCGTTCAGCCAGATCTGCCAGCCCGCGGTTTCATCGTCATGCAGCAGGCCGAGCGCCATGATCTGCGCCGCCGTCCAGGGGCCGGAGCCCAGCCGTTGCGCCAGTGAGGGCGCGCAGACCGGCACGCTCTCGCCGCCGAGAAAGTAGGTGCCCGAGACGCCGGGGATGCGCGGCGCTTCGGTGGCGAAGACGAAGGCCATATGCACCACATCGAAGTCGATGTCGCGGCCGTGCATCGCATAGACCACGCGAAATTCGATCTCCGGATGCGCGGCGCGGAACCGGCTGAGCCGGGGGATCAGCCAGCACATCGCAATCGAGGGAATCGCCGCGATCACAAGGGTTTGCGCGGCGGGTGCTGCGCGGGCGCGGCGGCAGGCCGCCTCGATCTCGGCCAAAGCGATCGACAGGCTGCGCGCCAGTTCCGCGCCCTCGTCCAAGAGCCGCGTCCGGTTGCCTTCGCGCGCGAACAGGGGCTTGCCCAGCCAGTCCTCGACATGGCGGATCTGGTGGCTGATCGCCGACTGGGTGACGAAAAGCGCATCTGCGGCGGCCTTGAACGACCCCAGCCGGGCCGCCGCCTCGAAGGCGCGAAGGGCGTTCAGCGGTGCGGCCATGGCGTCCTCAGCATTATATTTCCTCATGCTATGGTGAAATATGGTCTTTTGACAAGAGACCCCGCTCCCGCCTTTGTGATGGTCGAAGGGCCGCCCCGGCCCGGCGACTGGCAGGAGGATGGACATGCGGCGCGAACGGCTTCAGAACTTTGTGGAAAACGGCAGCAAGGCGGTGCCGACCTTCTCGGATGCCGAGATGAAGCGCCGGCTGGACGCCATCCGCGCCCATATGGCAAAGGAAAGCGTCGATGCCGCGCTGTTCACCAGCTACCATTGCGTGAACTACTATTCCGACTTCCTCTACTGCCAGTTCGGCCGCCGCTACGGGCTTTTGGTGGACCAGGACAACTCCACCTCGATCAGCGCGGGGATCGACGGCGGCCAGCCCTGGCGGCGCACCTTCGGGGGAAAGAACGTCACCTATACCGACTGGCAGAAGGACAATTATTTTCATGCCATCCGCGGGCTGACCAAAGGCGTCAGACGGCTGGGGATCGAGTTCGACCACATCACGCTGGACACGCTGGCGCTGCTGAAGGCCGAGTTCCCCGACATGGAATTCGTCGATATCGCCGGGGCCTCGATGCGGCTCAGGATGATCAAATCCGCGGAAGAGATCGCCCATATCACGCAGATGACCCGCATCGCCGATATCGGCGGCGCGGCCTGCGTCGAGGCGATGGCGGTGGGCGTGCCCGAGCATGAGGTGGCGCTGCATTCCACCGCGACGATGATCCGCGAGATCGCGAAGGTCTGGCCGCAGGGCGAGCTGCTGGACACCTGGACCTGGTTCCAGTCGGGCATCAACACCGATGGCGCGCATAATCCCGTCACCAGCCGCCGGATCGAACGGGGCGACATCCTGTCCCTGAACTGTTTCCCGATGGTCGCGGGCTATTACGTCGCGCTGGAACGCACCCTCTTCGCCGAAGAGGCGACGGACGAGCATATCCGGCTCTGGAACATCAACTGCGCCGTGCACGACCGCGGCAAGGAGCTGCTGGTCCCGGGCGCGAAATGCAGCGAGATCGCGAAGGAACTCAACGAGATGTATGCGGCCCACGATCTGCTGCAATACCGCAGCTTCGGCTATGGCCACAGCTTCGGCGTGCTCTGCCATTACTACGGCCGCGAGGCCGGGCTGGAGCTGCGCGAGGACTGCGACACCGTGCTGGAGCCGGGCATGGTGGTCTCGATGGAGCCGATGATCACCATCCCCGAGGGCCGGCCCGGCGCCGGGGGCTACCGCGAGCACGACATCCTGGTGATCACCGACGGGAACAACAAGGGCAACACCAATATCACCGGCTTCGCCTATGGCCCGGATCATCTGATCATCCGCAAGTGAACGACGGCGCGCGCGGGGCAAACCCTGCGCGCCCGCATTCAGGCGGCCGCCAAGAGCCGCGCCACGGCCCGCCCGCGCATCCCGCGCGAGGCCGGGCTTTCCACAAGGGAGAAAACCATGAACCATGCATTCACCCGCCCCGCGCTGACGGCTCTGGGTCTTCTGGCGCTTGGCACGCCCGCCCTGGCCGAGGGCTCGGTCTCGGTCATGAGCTTCGGCGGCGCCTATCAGGAGGCGCAGCGCCGCGCGGTGTTCGAAAGCTACACCGCCGCCACCGGCATCCGGGTCGAGGAACAGGAATACGGCGGCGAGATCGCCAGGATCGCCGCGATGATCTCCTCCGGCAACACCACGGTGGATGTGGTGGATGTCGATGCGCCGACGCTGCTCCAGGGTTGCGACGACGGGATCTTCGAGCGGATCGACTGGGCGCAGATCGGCGATCAGAGCGACTGGCTCGACGGCACCACCTCGGAATGCGGGGTCGGCACCATCGTCTATTCCACCGCGCTGGCCTGGGATGGCGCGAAGCTGGCCGATGGCCCGGCGGTGATCGCCGATCTGTTCGACACCGCGAAATTCCCCGGCAAGCGCGGTCTGTGGAAGAATCCGGCGACCAATCTGGAATTCGCGCTGCTTGCCGATGGCGTGCCCGCGGATCAGGTCTATGAGGTGCTCTCCACGCCCGAGGGGGTGGACCGCGCCTTCGCGAAGCTCGACACGATCAAATCCAGCGCAGTCTGGTGGGAGGCGGGCGCGCAGGCGCCGCAGCTCCTGGCCTCGGGCGAGGTGGTGATGACCACGGCCTGGAACGGCCGCATCTACAATGCCAACAAGGAAGGCCAGGACTTCCGCATCGTCTGGGACAACCAGATCCTCGATTCCAACTATTGGGCGATCCCGAAGGGGGCGAAGGATCTGGCCGCTTCGATGGCGTTCATCGAATATGCGGTCGGGCCCGAGGTGCTGGCGGCGACGACGAAATACATCCCCTACGGCCCGGTCCGCGTCTCGGCGGCGGAATATGTCACGCCCGAGGATGCCGCGAACCTGCCGACCAGCCCGCAGAACATGACCGTCGCCCTGACGCTGGACAACGCTTTCTGGGCCGACAACGGCGATGAGATCCGCAAACGCTTCACCACCTGGCTGGCGCAGTAAGACGATGAGAGAGGAGCGCATCATGACCGGCGAGCATATTCCCGGCCCCGGCGGGCCAGATGCGCTCGTCCGCTTCGAGCAGGTGAAGAAATCCTACGACGGCCTTCAGTATGTGGTGAAAGACCTCAATCTGGATGTCGCGCGGGGCGAGTTCCTCACCATGCTCGGGCCTTCGGGCTCGGGCAAGACCACCACGCTGATGATGCTGGGCGGCTTCGAGCGCCCGACGCTGGGGCGCATAATGCTGGACGGGAAGCCAGTGGAAAGGCTGCCGCCCGAGAAGCGAAACATCGGCTTCGTGTTCCAGAACTACGCGCTTTTCCCGCATATGACGGTGGCCGAGAACGTCGCCTTCCCCTTGCGCTATCGCGGTATCCGCGGCCAGGCGGCGGCGGCGAAGATGGCGCAGGCTTTGGGGCGGGTGGGCCTCGACGCCATGGGCGAGCGGCGGCCCGCGCAGCTTTCGGGCGGCCAGCAGCAGCGGGTGGCGCTGGCGCGCGCGCTGGTGTTCGAGCCCTCGCTCGTGCTGATGGACGAGCCGCTCGGCGCGCTGGACAAGCAGTTGCGCGAGCGGATGCAGGTCGAGATCAAACATCTGCAAACCTCGCTCGGGATCACCATGGTCTATGTGACCCACGACCAGTCCGAGGCGCTGACGATGAGCGACCGGATCGCGGTGTTCCACGACGGGCGGATCCAGCAGCTTGCCGATCCGCAGACCCTCTACAACGCGCCCGCGAACCGTTTCGTCGCCGGGTTCATCGGCGAGAACAACACGATGCGGTGCAGCCCGGCGGGGCAGGAGGGCGGGTTCACGGTGGTGCGGATGGCCGACGGCACGGCGATGCGCGCCCCGGGTTCCGCCGGGCCGGGCGAGCTGTCGCTGTCGGTCCGGCCCGAGAACATCATGCTGGCGGAAGAGACCCTGCCGCCCGGCGCCAATCTGTTCTCGGGCATCGCGACCGATGTGTTCTTCCTCGGCGATCATATGCGGCTGTCGGTTTCGGCCTTCGGCGGCGAGACCGTCACCGCGCGCATCCCCGTGGCCGCCGCCCGCAGTTTCCACCCCGGGGAAACCGTGCATCTGGCCTGCAAACCCGCCGATTGCCGGCTGCTGGAGGGCTGAGAGATGACCGCAACCCCCGGGATCTCCCCCGACATCGGGCGTATCCGCACCTTCGTCGCGGTGCGCCGCGCCGCCCGCCCGGCCCGCCGCGCGGCCTTTTCGCTGGCGCTGCCGCTGGTGGGTTTCCTGCTGGCGGCCTTCGTGGCGCCGATCCTTTATCTGCTGGTCACCGCGGTCGACAACCCCGAGACCCGGAGCGTGCTGCCGCAGACCCTGACGGCGCTGGAGGGCTGGGACGGAAGCTCCACCCCCGAAGAGCCGGTCTTCGCCGCGCTCGCCGCCGATCTGAGGGCGGCGCAGGAAAGCAGCACCGCCGCGCTGGTGGGCAAAAGGCTGAACTATGAGATCGCCGGGATGCGCAGCAAGGTTCTGGCCGCCGCCCGGATGGTCGCCGCGATGGAGGCGGGGCCCTACAGGGACACCTTCCTTGAAAAGGACGGCCTCTGGGCCGCGCCGGAAACCTGGTCGGTGATCCGGCGCAACGGGGCGGAACTGACACCCTTTTACCTGCTGGCCGCCGTCGATCTGAAGCAATCCGCCACCGGCGGGCTGGAAAGTGTGGCGCCGGATCAGGCGATCTTCCTCGCGGTGCTGGGGCGCACCCTGCTGGTGGCCGGGATGGTGACCGCCTTCACCCTGATCCTCGGCTATCCGGTGGCCTGGGTGCTGACCATCGCGCCGAAAGGGGTGGCCGCGGTGATGCTGCTGATGGTGCTGTTGCCGCTCTGGACCTCGCTTTTGGTGCGCACCACGGCCTGGGTGGTGCTGTTGCAATCCGACGGGGTGATCAATGCGATCCTGATGGGGCTGCATCTGACCTCCGAGAAGGTGCAGCTGATCTTCACCCGCATCGGCACCGTCACCGCGATGACGCATATTCAGCTGCCGTTCACCATCCTGCCGATCTGGTCGGTGATGCGCTCGATCCCCGCGACGCAGCTGCGCGCCGCCCGCTCGCTGGGCGCCGGGCCGGTCTCGGCCTTCTGGCGGATCTATGCGCCGCAGACCCTGCCCGGCGTGGTGGCGGGCTGCCTGATGACCTTCATCCTGTCGCTGGGCTACTACATCACCCCGGCGCTGGTCGGCGGCCCGCAGGACCAGATGGTCTCGAACTTCATCTCGACCTACATCAACCGCGATCTGAACTGGGGCCTCGCCGCCGCGCTCGGCGTGGTGCTGCTGGTGGTGACGATGGCGATCTATGGCCTGTTCCTGCGCCTCGTCGGCGCCGACAAGATCAGACTGGGGTGACGGATATGTGGCTTCCTTCCTATGCAACCCCCGCCGAGCGGCTGATGCGCGTGCTGGTGGTGGCTTTCGCGGCGGCGATCCTTCTGTTCCTGATCGCGCCGATCTTCATCATCGTGCCGCTCTCGTTCTCGCAGGATCCGTTCTTCACCCTGCCGGTGCGGGAATATTCTCTGCGCTGGTATGAGGATCTGTTCGGCAACCCGCGCTGGCTCGACGCGATGCTCAATTCGGCGCTGGCGGCGGTGCTGACCACGATCCTCGCCACCACTCTGGGCACGCTGGCCGCGCTTGGCATCGCGCGGCCGGATTTCCCGGCGCGGCGCGTGGTGATGGCGCTTCTGATCTCGCCGATGATCGTGCCGGTGGTGATCGTCGCGGTCGGCAGCTATCTGTTCTTCGGCCAGTTCGGCCTGACCAACACCCGCGCCGGGCTGGTGCTGGCCCATACCGCGCTGGCGACGCCCTTCGTGGTGATCACCGTCACCGCGACGCTGTCGACCTATGACACCAATCTGACCCGGGCGGCGCACAGCCTTGGCGCCTCGGGCGCCTCGGCCTTCTTCCGCGTCACGCTGCCGATGATCCTGCCCGGGGTGATCTCGGGCGCGATCTTCGCCTTCGCGACCTCGTTCGACGAGGTGGTGGTGGCGCTGTTCCTGACCGCGGCCGAGCAGCGCACCCTGCCGGTGCAGATGTTTTCCGGCATCCGCGACCAGATCAACCCGACGATCATGGCCGCCGCGACAATGCTGCTGGCGCTGTCGGTCTGCCTTTTCGCCGCGCTGGCGCTGTTGACCCGCAAGCGCGGCTGATGCGCGGGGCGGGGCAGGCGGCGGTCGCGGATCGGACCGCCGCCCGGGGGGCCTAGTCCAGCGTGAAGAACCAGTTGGCCAGCAGCACCACACCCAGCCCGCCAAGCAGCGCCACATAGGGCAGGACGCCCGCGCGCCTCGGCCCCTGGCTGTCGGCATCCTCGGACGGGAAGCGCCCGCCGTCCTGGATGTAATGGCGATACCAGAAGATCGGCAGGATCAGCAGCGCGGTTCCCAGACCCGCCCACAGGGCCATGGGATGCCAGATCTTCGCCCCGGCGCCCACGAACATGGCGTTGACGAAGGAAAGCACGGTTCCCGCCGCCAGGATCAGCGTCGGCGCGCGATAGGGCCGCGGCCGGTCGGGCGAGTCGATGCGGTGGATCCAGCCCGCATTCAGGTTCAGGAAGTTGAAGGTCATGTAGCAGACATTGGAAATCGCGAGCAGGAAGAAAAAGCTCGTCACATCCGCCACCGCCACCGCCAGCACGAACAGGTTGAAGACCAGATCGGTCCACATCGCATTGGTGGGGGCGCCGTGATGGTTCAGCCTGCCCAGAAAGCGCGGCAGCCAGCCGTCGATCGACCCCTGATAAAGCGTGCGCGAGGATCCCGCCATCGAGGTCATGATCGACAGCAGAACCGCGCAGACGATCATCAGGATCAGCGCATAAAGGATGATCGGCCCGCCTCCGACCATGAAGGCCAGCGCGCGGGCCACGCCCGAGCCGTCGGCGATGTCGGGCCGGGTCACGCCCTCCAGCCCCAGCACCCCCTGGAAGGTGAAGGGCACCAGGATGAAAAGGGCAAGGCACAACAGGCCCGCCGAGAGGATGGCCCGCGAGGTGTCGCGCCCGGGGTTCACGAATTCGCGCGTGTAGCAGACCGCGGTCTCGAACCCGTAGGTGGACCAGCCCGCAAGGAACATCCCCGACAGGACGATGGTCCAGCCGGTCAGATTCCATTCTCCGGTCGGCGGCACCATCGGCAGGTAGTTGGTCACATCCACCTTGCCCAGAAGGATCGGCACGAGGCCGACGATGGCGAGCGGAATGATGACGGCGAGGCCGAGGTATTTCTGCACCCGCGCCGTGCGGTGGATGCCGTGATGCTGGATGGCGAAGACCAGCAGCATGAAGGCCGCGCCGATCCAGAAGGCTGCGTTCAGCGAGAAAGAGACCGGGCCGATCTGGCCGTGGAACAGCGTCCAGTCACGGATCGCCGGGGTCAGCGCGGCAACCGCCCGGGCCATCTGCTCGTCCTGGCTCAGCCCGGCAAGCGAGGGGGCGTTGGCCGCGATCCAGGCCATGGCCTCGGACGATCCGGCGGGGGGCGCCGCGGCGAAGGTGTTCAGCACATAGGCCGCCGCGATCGAGGAGCCCAGCGACAGGACCGAAGTCCAGGCCACCCAGTTGCACCAGACCGACAGCGGCGCGACGATCTTGCTGTAGCGGACCCAGGCCGAGGCGCCGTAGATCGAGGCGCCGCCGCTTTTGTTCGGAAACAGGCCGGCGATCTCGGCATAGGTGAACGACTGGATGAACCCCATCGTCATCGAGATCGCCCAGATGAAGATCGCAAGCTGGCCGACCGTGCCGGCAAGGCCGCCGATCGAAAACAGCACGAAGGCGGGCGCGCCGCTTGCGATCCAGAAGGCGCCTTTCCACGTTAGGGATCTGCGCATCTCATGCCGGGTTGCTTCGGCTTCCTCATGTATTGCTACCATCGTCTTTTCCCTGTCGGTTTGTGTTTATTCGTCTGAGAGATCTGGTGGCGAGGAGCCCGGGCCAGGCCGGGCGCAATTCCGAAAAGTCGTTTTGCCGGATATGCACCTCCTTTTCGCGTCATTCCCTGAGCGAAGCTGACGGGTGATTTATGCGCCCGGTCAGGCGGAATTCAGGAATTGTTCCGCGGTCTGACTGGTGAAGGGATCGGCATGGCAATTCCCGGGCGGGGTGCCTTGCGCATGGACGAAATCCTGACAGGCCCGGACCAGAGCCGGGGGGCCGCAGGTATAGATCTTTGCAGCTCCGAAAGGGCTCTGTTGCAGAAATGGGCTGACGGTTGGGGTTCCCCTATCCCCGGACAGACTTATCCCACGACCTCTGTAATGGGCGTGTCGAGCGCGGTGAAACCGTTCAGGACGGCAACACGAACCTGGACCTCCGC
>NZ_UXAW01000027.1 GCF_900609055.1 Pseudogemmobacter humi
ACCGGCACCGGCGCCGAGGTGCTCGATCTCGACACCGGCACGCATACCGATCCTGTCGCCGGCGGCACGGTGGCCAATGCCGGGCGCTACAGCTGGTCTGCCAGCCCGGCGGGCTGGCGCCGGATCGGGGAGACCGGACTTTCGGGCAAGGTCGCGGCCACCGGCAGCACCCTCACCGATCTTTTCGCCCTTGCCGAATGGTCGCCCGGCTATCTGGCGATCGCCACCGGCGGCGTGGTCAATGACGGCTCGGGCAACTGGGAAATGAGCCAGCTGATGCGGATGGAGGCCGGGGTCAGCCTGATCTTCGACATCTCGGCCCATAGTGCCGTGGCCCATATCGCCTGTTACACCGCCGCCGGGGCCTATATCTCCGGCCAGGCCGGGACGGGAGGCAACCCCTCTCCCCGCCAGGGCACCTTCGTCACCCCCGCAGGCACCGGGCTGATCCGCCTCAGCCGGGCCAGCGCCATCCATCCGGTCACCGCCGCGCGCAACTATCCCAACAGCGCGCGCGGCCCGGTGCCGGTCACCCGCTACAGCATGGCCGCTCCGCCGACCCTGGCCGGCAGCCGGGACAGCTCATGCCGCAAGATCCGCCGCCGCCCGGTACTGAACGCGGCCTCGAAGATCATCCTTTACGGCGACAGCCGGTTCTCGACCGATTACGGCTTTGCGAAAACCGCCTTCGAGACGCTGACCGGAGCAAGCGTCTATAATGGCGGCTTTCAGGGTCAGTCGGCCGCGAATACCGCGCTGAACAGCCGGCTGAGCCGGATCTGGACCTATGATCCCGATGTCATCATCTATCTGCCCGGCGGCAATGATGATGGCGCGCCGGGCACGGTCGGCACGTTTGACGGCTCGGTTTCCGGCGAAAGCATCGTCACGCCCACCAATATCGCCGCCGATTACAGCGGCACCCGCTTCATCCAGGCGGTGGATCATACGGTGCGCAAGATCCTCGGGAATTACGCCAATATCAGGGCCCGCGCCGGCCTGACCGGCACCGAGACCGAGGCCGAGAAGACGGCAAAGATCGATGCGCTCAGAAAACCCATCCTGATCCTTTGCACCGATCTGCCGCAAAAGCGCAGCTCTGGCACCTATTGGTCGCTGTCGGGCTCCTGGCAGCGCAAGCGCGATGCGATTGCCGAGGTCGGGCGCCGCAACAATGTCCATACCGTCGATCTCCTGGGGGATCTGGCCTGGGACATGAGCCCCGAACCCAGCTGGACCAGCCCCTCCGATCTGGTCACGAATAACGGCGTCTGGACGATGGACGGGCTGCATCCGAACAAATACGGCCATGAGCAGATCGCCCAGCTGATCTGTGGCGATGCCGGGCTGCTGTGATCCGGCTCTGACCCGGGGCGG
>NZ_UXAW01000025.1 GCF_900609055.1 Pseudogemmobacter humi
CACCCGATACGACCGGTGCCCGGAAACCTTCTTCTCAGCCATCATGCTCGCCGCAACGGTCTTCTTCTGGCTATGATCCAGAACGAGTCCTGAGCCTAAGCAACACCTCGCCAGCAGCGTAATACCAATGTGCGAGGACGCACTCGCGAACTTCCGTTCTGAAGGGCGCGAACTCCACGTTCTCAGCAAGATCTCGTGCAAATTTGGAATAAAGTAGACCAAATGCCTTTTGCGGCGCTGCGAGCGGTCCGTCGGCTCGGGCAACCAGAGCGTCAAGTGTTGCCCGAAAGGTCTCAACATCAGGCTGGAGCGCGGGGAATCCAGTATTCAGCGCTTGGGCCTGCAAGCGACTATCCGACAGCACGGCTGATTTCAGCCCCATCAGCGCTGTTCCGACAAGCCCACAGGTCGTCGTTGCGGCATAATGATCCCCGAGCCAGGTCCGATCCTGGCCGAGGGTCAGCCGATCAAACAGCCAGACATCATATTCCGACGGGTCCTCTTCGGCCCCAGGCAACGCTTCATCATTGATGATTGGGAGCGATTTCCGACAGCCGGGAGCCAATATCAAAGCGCATGGCCCGCGTGTGTTCCGTCCACAGAACCTCCAGAGGCGTTCGGTGCTCAATGCAAATGGTCACGTCGCGGAAAAGCCAGTCGCCCCGCATGACCATTTCCTTGAGGGGGAAATCTGGATTGCGCTGCGCATCCTTGGCAAGGCATTTCCGACATCCGCGCATCTCGGGATTACGCAGCGCCCGGGAGCCGATAATCTGGCCTCTGAAGGTCATGCGGATGTTGCCAGAGGGCACGCCCGTCCTGGACAGGAGTTCGTCCATTTCGATGGCGTTCAGACCGGCCCATCGGGCAACTGCTGCCACAGCCTCCTCATCGAGGATCGCCATGCTTCTCAGAGACACGCCCATGTCCAGGTAGAAGTCAGAGGTGGACACGCCCTTGGAGGCTGCGAGCCGGGACACGAAGGAATGAAGCGTTTCGCGGGGTGCCGGTCGAGGGGGTGGGGAGGAAAGCCATGGGAAATCAATATAGGAGGAGGCATTGGGTGTCATGAACTGCCGATGCGGTCCAGTTATGCAGCAGGTGAGGAGCAGCGCAACCATTGAATTGAACCACAGGGGCGGCAACAGTAACGCGTTGCCTTGAAAAAAATAGGACGCGTTTTATTTTATATCAGATAGATGGATCAGAAACGCCCCAATACGATCTTGACGCTGCGGCGCGGTCGCGCTACGTATTCCGCCACTATGAAACAGTGTATTCGGCATAATCAGGGCGTCATACGCGCCAACTGACCCCGTTTCCCCCGGGGCCGATCATTTCTGCCCGTCTTCCTGCAGCATTGATACCATCATGGTCAGGCGTTCCGCCTGCGGCTCTCTTGGGCTTTTCCCAACAGGAGTTCCGACATGTCCAGCATCAAATCCCGTCATAGCCTCAGTGCGGCCTCTGCGTCCTGCATCAAAGCCCGGCACCCGCATCGTGAGGGGCCGCATCGACATGACTAGCGTCGTCAACACCCGCTTTGCAGTGCTGCCCAGCCTGCTGGTCGTTCCTTCCCAAGAGGAGGTCGAGGCCCGGTTCAGGGCGTTTTTCCTGCGTATGCGCCGCGACCGGCTGGGTGCGGATAAACCGATCAAGCTCAACTTCAGCGAGGAGAGGAAGCTCAAAAGCCTTGCGGAAGATGCATGGTCGCGCCGTATGCGTGTGGCTGGACTGACGTCGATCAAGAAGCCCGCCCTGGCCGCGATCTCCGGACTTGCCCGCGAGGGTGGCAGGCTGGTCGGTCCGGCGTCGGAGCATGAAGTCCATCAGCTTGCCGCGAAGTTGCACGCTGAAAGCGGCTGGATGCGAGAGGTCTCGACCTGGGTGATGAACGAGATGCTGCGCCATGTTGCATCAGGCGAGCGGGGGGTTCGCTGCCGCCGGTCATCCTTGCCGGGCCACCCGGCATCGGGAAATCGCATTATGCCCGCACTATCGCACGCCTTCTCGACGCGCCGGTCCGCATGATCGACGTGGGAGGCGGCAGTGCCGGGTTTCGGATTTCGGGCACCGAGAAGGGTTGGGGCGCGGAACAGCCCGGCATTCCTGTCGAGACGATATTGGCAACCAGGGTCGCCAATCCGATCATGGTGGTGGACGAAATCGACAAGGCTCGGACAGCCTATGGCACCAGGAGCGGCTCGACCAGCATCACGACCTCGCTGCTGCAGATGCTGGAGCCGGGGACGGCGCGGCATTTCGAATGCCCGTTCTACCGGATCCCCTTCGATATGTCGCGGGTGGTTTGGGTCATGACCGCAAATGACGCCGATACGATCCCGGAGCCGCTGCGCGATCGCTCGCGGTTGTTCGTCCTGCCGAAGCTGTCGGCGGCGGATGCCGTCGCGCATTTTGATCTGCTGGTCGAGCGGGAGAACACGCGGGCGGCCGATCTGGTCCGCTGTCGCGACTTCGTCATGTCGATGGCGGAGCGGCCAGAGGGCATCAGCCTGCGTCAGATCACGCAGTTGGCCAATGCGGCCAGGGCACCGATGCCGAGGATGGTGCATTGAGGCCCTCGGCCGGGGCTTCATGCACCTGAATGCGTTGCAGGTGCCCGTGTGGTGCTGACGATGTAAATGCCCGAACGAGAGATTGATCGGGCATTCATTCTCAACCTTCCCATGCACGCCTAGGTGAGGGAGCAACGATCACGTCCCGCTGCACGCGCCTGTGCCCTTCCAGCGGCCCCCAAGAGTGGCAGGCAATAGTGGCACAACCCGCAATGGTCGTATCATTTTCTGATATTCCACAATGGCTTGACGTCCACCTGCAGTGGCATCAGGAAGCAATTGAGCCAGCGACTATTGCTCATTTGCGTCTTGAAACCTGGGTGGCTGAAGCGCAGCAAGAAGCCAAAGTAAAAATTAAGCCCGCCATGGGGCGGGCTGCGAGATGATCCGGGGTAACTGGAATATCCCGCGCCCTCATCTCTGCAATTGGTATAGAGATCATGGTGATGGAAAGCAACGTTGCGCCTCCACCATGCGCCGAGGACCACTTATGGCTGCTCTTTGGTGCGATAATGACGACCCATGCCTGACAGCACGCCACAACTAAATCGTCGATCAGATGGGCAAGCGATGTTGAAGGCTTGGTTGCAAAATGCCACCTTTGGATGCGGGAGGTTCCCTAATGTCTCAATCCCTCAAACTTGCTGACGACAAACTTGTCGATGATGCACGTATCGAGGCTGAAATCCGGAGCCGGTCGCTTTCAGGCCAGATCACGCATTGGGCACGGATCGGTCGCGCCATTGAACGATACGGCATATTTGACCACGGTCGTATCTCCCGGGCCTTGGCCGGAGAGCTGGAGACGACGGCCCTGAGCGCCGAGGAAAAGGCGGTCTGGTCGGATCGGTTTCTCGCGAAGATGTCCGAGCCGCGACCTGAGGAGGAAGTCTTCTTCAGCGAAATGCACAACACCGAAAAAGCGGTCGGCCTCGACGCCTCTGGCCATATCGGTCGCACGGATGCTGAGTTGAAGTGATCAATCCGACCATCATTATGCTTGCGGGCCCGAAGGGGGCCGACAGCAGATGGTGATAGCCTTGCGGCTTTCCACAGAAACGCGCCGTTATTGTTGCTTGATGGCCAGAACGGACCTGGATTTTTTCTGTCACCTGCCACACACTCTGTTAGTGAGATGGTCGACAAAATGCGTGCGCGCCCTGCTTTGGTGGCGCACGTGCGGGAGCGCGGTGGAAGTATGGCAAGCCAAGGGTTCAAATTCATTGACCTTTTTGCAGGAATTGGTGGTCTGCGGGTGGGATTCGAGCGGATCGGCGGGACCTGCGTGTTCACCAGCGAATGGAACAAGTTCTCGCAGGCGACCTACAAGGCGAACTTCGAGGATGACACACACGAGGTGAACGGCGACATAACCGCCATCCACGAGGCCGACATCCCCGCCCATGATGTGTTGCTCGCCGGCTTTCCTTGCCAGCCCTTCTCGATTGCCGGGGTCTCGAAGAAAAACTCGCTCGGGCGTCCACATGGCTTTGCGGACGAGACCCAGGGCACGCTTTTCTACGACGTCGTCCGCATCCTGCGTCACCACAAGCCGAAGGCCTTCCTGCTCGAAAACGTCAAGAACCTGCTGTCGCACGACAAGGGCAACACCTTCCGCGTCATTACTCATGCGCTGAACGAGCTGGGTTATGTGATCGACTACAAAGTCATCGATGCGCGCCACTGGGTTCCACAGCACCGCGAGCGGATCTTCATCGTCGGATTCCGGGAAGATGTCCGAGCGGACTTCTCGCTTGATGGCGTGGTTCTGCCTGCGAAGCCGAACCCTCGGCTCGAAAGCATCCTGCATCCGGGGGATGGTTCGGAAATAGCCGAAGAACCCTACACGGTCGGGCGTAAAGCGGAAGTCGCGTCGAAATACACACTGACGCCCAAACTATGGGAATACCTGCAGAAATACGCGGCGAAGCACAAAGCAGCAGGCAACGGTTTCGGCTTTGGCCTCTGTAGCCCGGACAATGTGGCCCGCACGCTGAGCGCCAGATACTACAAGGACGGGTCCGAGATCCTCATCGCCCAGCCCGGCAGTATTCCCCGGCGCCTCACCCCGCGCGAATGCGCACGCCTGATGGGGTTTGATGAGCCCGGCTCGAACCGGCCCTGGAAGATTCCCGTTTCGGACACCCAAGCCTATCGGCAGTTCGGCAATGCCGTTGCGGCACCTGTCGCTGTTGCCATCGCCGAAGCCATGGCTCCGTGGATCGACGGCATGGTGGCTCTGCACCCCAAGAGAAAGTTGCGTGGCTGAGCGCAGGCCCCCGATGACCCGATCCGAGATGATGGCGCGGATCGGGGGCAAGGACACCAAGCCGGAAATGTTGATCCGGCGTGGGCTTCACGCCAGCGGGCTGCGATACGGGTTCATGTCGGCGGCTTACCCGGGCGACCGGATATCGTATTGCCGAGGTTCCGGTCGGCCATCTTCGTCCATGGCTGCTTCTGGCATGCTCACTCAGGATGCAGATATTTCCGCATTCCCGGCACCCGCGCCGAGTTCTGGATTGCCAAGTTCCATGGCAACCATCAACGTGATATCGTCAAGGTTGAACAGCTGCGGCAGGCCGGATGGCGAATTTTGACGGTCTGGAAATGCGCCACGAAGTGGAACTCTGTGGATTGCCTTGGCTTTGTTGCGCTATCCCTGTGACCTACGGATTCATGTTTGTGAGTCAGGGGGTTAGGTTGGCCCCATGAGCAAACCGATCCCTCTTTTCCGCACGACGAACTGGTCGAGCTACAGTCGAGCCTTGAAGCGTCGTGGCTCGCTGATG
>NZ_UXAW01000024.1:0-2159 GCF_900609055.1 Pseudogemmobacter humi
ATATTCCCCACATGCAAAAATATTTCTTGCTAGTTTATTGGGTAGGTTTACGATGCTGATTGCGCCAGAGCGTTATGGAGAGGGAGACGAGCCATGTGCGGCATTGTCGGGCTATTTTTGAAGGACCGGTCGCTGGAGCCGAAGTTGGGCGAGATGCTGACCACGATGCTGATCACGATGACGGACCGCGGTCCCGACAGCGCGGGGATCGCCATTTACGGCGCCGATGCTGACGGCGAGGGCAAGCTGACGGTGCAGTCGGCGAATGCGGAGAAGGATTTCGCGGGTCTGGCCGAGGATCTCGGCAAGGCGATCGGGACGAAGGTGGGGATGGAGCGCAAGGACAGCCATGCGATCCTGCGGCTCGCGGGCGAGAAGCTGGGCGCCGCGCGCGCGGCGCTGGCAGAGCTGCGCCCGGACGTGCGGGTGATGAGCGCGGGCGACATCATCGAGATCTACAAGGAAACCGGCCTGCCGAAAGACGTGGCGGCGCGGTTCGAGGTCTCGAAGATGAGCGGGCGCCACGGCATCGGCCACACCCGCATGGCGACCGAATCGGCGGTCACCACCATGGGCGCGCATCCGTTCTCGACCGGGATGGACCAGTGCCTCGTGCACAACGGCTCGCTGTCGAACCACAACACCCTGCGCCGCGAGCTGATTCGCGAGGGGCTGAGCTTCGCGACCCAGAACGACACCGAGGTCGCCGCCGCCTATCTGAGCCACAAGCTGGCCCAGGGCATGGATCTGGGCGACGCGCTTCGCGCGGGTCTGGAAGACCTCGACGGGTTCTACACTTTCGTGGTCGGCACCAAGGACGGCTTCGGCGTGGTCCGCGATCCGATCGCCTGCAAACCCGCCGTGATGGCCGAGACCGACCAGTATGTCGCCTTCGGCTCGGAATACCGCGCGCTGGTCGACCTGCCCGGGATCGAGAACGCCCGGGTCTGGGAACCCGAACCCGCCACCGTCTATTTCTGGAAGCACTGACATGCAGACCATCGATCTTGCACAGACCACGCTGCGTGACCTGAACGCCACCCTCCAGGCGCAAGCCGGCCAGACCAATGCCACCGCCTGGGAGATCGTCAATCCGCGCGGCAGCCATGCCCTCGCGGTCGGGCTCGACGCGCCGATCGAAGTGACGGTGAAGGGCTCGACCGGCTATTATTGCGCCGGCATGAACAAACAGGCCACCGTCACGGTGAAGGGCTCGGCGGGCCCCGGCGTGGCCGAGAACATGATGTCGGGCACCGTCATCATCGAAGGCGACGCCAGCCAGTATGCCGGGGCGACCGGCAACGGCGGGCTGCTCGTCGTCAAAGGCAATGCGGCCTCGCGCTGCGGCATTTCGATGAAGGGGATCGATATCGTCGTCTACGGCAATATCGGCCATATGTCGGCCTTCATGGCGCAGTCGGGCAATATGGTGGTGCTGGGCGATGCCGGCGACGCCCTTGGCGATTCGCTCTACGAGGCGCGGCTTTTCGTGCGCGGCTCGGTCAAATCGCTGGGCGCCGACTGCATCGAGAAAGAGATGCGCCCCGAGCATATCGAGATCCTGCGCGACCTGCTGGAACGCTCGGGCGCCCCGGCGAAGCCCGAGGAGTTCAAACGCTACGGTTCGGCCCGCAGGCTCTACAACTTCAATATCGACAATGCGTCGGCCTACTGAGGACATGTCCATGAAAGACGAGACGCAAAAAACGATCCCGCAGACGGTTCCGCGCCAGTCCTGGACCTTCTCGAACGAGATCAACTCCGAGATCCGCCGCGCGGCGGCGACCGGCATCTACGACATCCGGGGCGGCGGCGCCAAACGCCGGGTGCCGCATTTCGACGACCTTCTGTTCCTTGGCGCCTCGATCTCGCGCTATCCGCTGGAAGGCTACCGCGAGCGTTGCGACACCAAGGTCGTGCTCGGCACCCGTTTCGCCAAGAAGCCGATCACGCTGGACATTCCGATCACCATCGCCGGGATGAGCTTCGGCGCGCTCTCGGGGGCTGCGAAGGAATCTCTGGGCCGCGGCGCGACGCTGGCCGGCACCTCGACCACCACCGGCGACGGCGGCATGACCCCCGAGGAGCGGGGCCATTCGCAGAAGCTCGTGTATCAGTATCTGCCCTCGCGCTACGGGATGAACCCCGATGACCTGCGC
>NZ_UXAW01000024.1:2256-4542 GCF_900609055.1 Pseudogemmobacter humi
GCCGGGCCGATGCGATCGAGGTCGTGGTCGGCCAGGGCGCCAAGCCCGGCGGCGGCGGCATGCTTCTGGGCCAGAAGATCTCGGACCGGGTTGCGAAGATGAGGAACCTCCCCAAGGGGATCGACCAGCGCTCGGCCTGCCGTCACCCCGACTGGACCGGCCCCGACGATCTGGAGATCAAGATCCTTGAGATCCGCGAGATCACCGGCTGGGAGAAGCCGATCTATGTCAAGATCGGCGGCACGCGGCCCTATTACGACACCTCGCTCGCGGTGAAGGCCGGGGCCGATGTCGTGGTGCTCGACGGGATGCAGGGCGGCACCGCCGCGACCCAGGACGTGTTCATCGAGAATGTCGGCCTGCCGACCCTCGCCTGCATCCGCCCCGCGGTCCAGGCGCTCCAGGATCTGGGCATGCACCGCAAGGTGCAGCTGATCGTCTCGGGCGGGATCCGCACCGGGGCCGATGTGGCCAAGGCGCTGGCGCTCGGCGCCGATGCGGCCTCGGTCGGCACCGCGGCGATGATCGCGCTTGGCGACAACGATCCGCATTGGGAAGAGGAATACCGCAAGCTCGGCTCGACCACCGGCGCCTATGACGACTGGCACGAGGGCAAGGATCCGGCCGGCATCACCACCCAGGACCCCGATCTGGCCAGCCGGCTCGATCCGGTCCAGGCCGGGCGGCGTCTGGCGAATTACCTCAAGGTGATGACGCTGGAGGTGCAGACCATCGCCCGCGCCTGCGGCAAGAACCATGTCCACAACCTGGAGCCCGAGGATCTCTGCGCGCTGACGCTGGAATCCGCCGCCATGGCGGGGGTGCCGCTGGCGGGAACCAGCTGGATCCCCGGCCGCTCGGGCTTCTGAGCCAGGCAAGGCGAAGCCGGCCCCCGCGGGGCCGGCTTCCTTCATCATAAACGACACAACAGGGAATCAAGAGGATGGCCTTGGACAAAGGACACGTCAGGGAAAAACCCCAAACCGGAGCCGAGCTGAAGCGCTATGCCGAAGAGCGCGGCATCCGCTACTTCATGATCTCGTTCACCGATCTTCTGGGGTATCAGCGCGCCAAGCTGGCGCCGACCGAGGCGATCGAGGGCATGTGCGAGGACGGCGCCGGTTTCGCCGGTTTCGCGACCTGGCTCGATGTGACGCCGGCGCATCCCGACATGCTGGCGATCCCCGATCCCTCGACCGTGATCCAGCTGCCCTGGAACCCGGAAGTGGCCTGGGTCGCCTCGAACTGCGTGATGGGCGGCCAGGATCTCGACCAGGCGCCGCGGAACGTGCTGCGCAAACTGGTGGCCGAGGCCGCGACCATGGGCCTGCGCGTCAAGACCGGGGTCGAGCCCGAATTCTTCCTGCTGCGGCCCGACGGGCGCGGCGTGGCCGATGAATTCGACGATGCGGTCAAGCCCTGCTACGATCAGAACGCCATCCTGCGGCGCTACGATCTGATCAAGGAAATCGCCGACGCCATGCTGGTGAACGGCTGGGAGCCCTATCAGAACGACCATGAGGACGCCAACGGCCAGTTCGAGATGAACTGGAAATACGACGACGTTCTGGCCACCGCCGACAAACACGCCTTCTTCAAGTTCATGACCCGGGTGCTGGCCGAGAAACACGGGCTGCGCGCGACCTTCATGCCCAAGCCCCTGATCGGCAAGACCGGCAACGGCTGCCATGCCCATATCTCGGTCTGGTCGCCCGACGGCAAGTCGAACGCCTTCTCCGACGACAGCAAAGAGCTTGGCCTGTCGGATCAGGGCCGCGCCTTCCTCGGCGGGATCATGAAACACGCCTCGGCGCTGGCGCTTTTGTGCTGCCCGACCGTCAACAGCTACAAGCGGATCAACGCGCCGCGCACCACCTCGGGCGCGACCTGGGCGCCGAATTCGGTGACCTGGACCGGCAACAACCGCACCCATATGGTGCGCGTGCCCGGCCCGGGCCGCTTCGAGCTGCGCCTGCCCGACGGCGCCTCGAACCCTTACCTGATGCAGGCGGTGATCCTTGCCGCCGGCCTCGACGGCATCCGCACCAACGCCGATCCGGGCCCGCGCTCGGACATCGACATGTACAAGGACGGCCACCTGATCAAGGACGCGCCGAAACTGCCGCTCAACCTCCTCGACGCCATCCGCGCCTTCGACGCCGACGAGGAACTCAAAGCCGCCCTGGGCACCGAATTCTCCGACGCCTATATCAAGATGAAAACCCAGGAATGGAACCAGTACGCATCCCATTTCACAGAATGGGAATTGCAAAATACCCTCGATAT
>NZ_UXAW01000038.1 GCF_900609055.1 Pseudogemmobacter humi
TTGAACTCACGGCTGAACTTCCGTCTCGTCATATCCACTCTCCAGTTCCTTGGTCACGATCTTATCTTCGTGTCCACGAAACCAGCAGCAGCTCAAAGAGGGGCGCGCCCTCAAGCAGTTGGTCGCGCCACCGCTTGATCTGGTTCGGATGCACGTCAAAATCCTGCGCCAACTCGATAAGGGGCTTCGCGCCCTTGATCGCGGCTACCGCCACCTTTGCCTTGAATGCCGGCCTGCGGTTCCGGCGCGGTCTTCTTCAAATGGTCTTCTCCTCGCTCGCAGTATCATGCCGCCGCTCCTCGGAAAATCCACTTACCAAGGCTGTTCAGGTTTCCGCAGCCACTTCTGTGTCTGCGCCGCTCGCAAAGCCTCCTCCTGCATGGTGCGCTATTGCGCCCGTGATGAGCAACGAGGATGGGAGCGCCCTGGCGGCCAGTCACCACCTCAGCAATGCCGCGTGCCATCAGCAGGGCGGAATAGGTCTTGCCGGTGCCGGAGCCGCCAGAGAGGCCGATGGAAAGCGTCAGCGGGTCATTGATCTCTGTGCGGGGATAAAGCGGATGCTCATTCAGCAGTTCCTTGGAAACCCTCATCACCTCGGCATGGGCAGAGCTCAGTGCGCGATCTCTTCCTGGCGGACGAACATGTTGCCCCAGGCACGGTCGATCAGATCCGGGGTCATCTGCAAGGGGAGGCCCTCGAACTCGCACATGGCGATCATCTGGTCGATCAGGAAGGTCGGCTGATAATTCGCGAAATTCATGTCGATGGTCGGGTATTTCACCTTCAGCAGGTGCATCAGCGTCCGCTCGTCGAGCGGCATCTTCTTTTTGCGCGCCACCATCGCGAAGATTTTCAGGAACATGTCCTGGCTCGGGCCGTCGATCTTGATCTTGAAGAAGATCCGCCGCAAGGCCGCGCCGTCGAAGATCTCGTTCGGGTGGAAGTTGGTCGAGAAGATCACCAGGGTGTCGAAGGGCACGGTGAATTTCTCGCCCGATTGCAGCGCAAGGATGTCGCGGCTTTCCTCCAGCGGCACGATCCAGCGGTTGACGATCTTCTGCGGCGGCTCGGCCTGGCGGCCAAGGTCGTCGATGATGAAGATCCCGCCGGTCGCCTTGAGCTGGAGCGGCGCCTGATAGGTGCGCGAGGTCGGGTTATAGGCCAGATCGAGCATGTCGAGCGACAATTCGCCGCCGGTGATCACCGAGGGTCGCTCGCAATACACATAACGGTTGTCGAAACGGGTCGAGGTGCGGCGCAGGCTGTTGGGATCGTCCACCGCTGCCTCGGCCGCGGCATGGACGATCGGGTCGTAGACCGAGATCACCTGGCCGGAATATTCGATGGCGCGCGGCACATAGACCTTGTCGCCGATCGCCTTGCGGATGCCGTGCGAGATCGACGATTTCCCGTTGCCCGGCGGGCCATACATCAGGATCGAGCGGCCCGAGGTCACCGCCGGGCCGAGGTTGGCGATCATCTCGGGCGGCAGGATCAGACCGCCCATCCCGGCCATCAGCTGATCGCGGGTCAGTTTGATGTTGCGGATCGACTGGCGTTTGATCTGGACGCCGTATTGCTCCAGCGGCACCGGGACCGCGCCGTAATATTCCGACTGCGACAAGGCGTCGAGCGCGCGGCTCTTGCCGGCGTCGGTCAGCTGATAGCCCATCTCATTGCCGGAATTGGCGTGCATCGTGCCGGTCGCCTCCAGAAGGCGCTGGCCGCGGGCGAGGTCGATCAGCTCCTGGGTCAACGGCACCGGCAGGCAGAGCGCGCGCGAGATCGCGCTGCACGAATCGAGGTTGGTGCGGAACATGGTTTTCAGCAGAAGGTCGCGCAGCATCACCTGGTTGATGCCGGTGTCCTCCAGCGACCGGGGCGAGGGCGGCGGCTGCACGCCCGAAGCGGCCTCGGTCTGGGTAAGCTGCACGTTCATCACGACCCCCTGAAACGGCCGGGCCGCCCCTCGGGACGGCCCGTTTCAACAGCTGGATCGCAGGAAAAAATGTCAGCCTTTGGGCAGGAAGGCGGCGAGAAGATAGAGAATGAGCATCAGCGAGAGCGCCAGCCCCATCGGGAATTTGTTCGAGGTCCAGCTGGTCCAGTCGGGTGCCACGCGGCGCACGGCGGGGATGTTCCGCGCGATGCGCTGGCCGATGAGGGCGGCGACGGAACAGGCGGCATAGAGCGCGGCGATGAACCAGGGATCGCCGCCGGAAAAGACCCCGGCCATGGCGGCGGCGAATTTCGCGTCTCCGGCGCCGAACATGCCGATCATGTTGCCGACAAAGCCGAGGACCAGCACGATCGCCATGATCGCAAGCCCCCAGAGCCAGAGATCGCGCCCGACCGCCGGCCAGCCGAGGATCAGCCAGACCGCCGCCATGGCCAGCACGGCATGGTTGCGGATCTTCATGAATTTCAGATCGGTGTAAGCGACCCAGAGCGCGATCGGCAGGCAGAAGGGCAGCAGCCACAGCGCCTGGTTTACGGTTGGCATGGTCATGGGATCAGAGCTTCACATTGGAATCGAGGGCGGCGAGGCTGCGCGCGGCGGCCTCGAAATGCTGGGGATGGGTGTCGACGGCCTGCTGGAGCAGCCCCTTGCCGACGGCGATATCGCCCTGTTTGATCGCCGACAGCGCCGCTGTATACAAAAGCTCGGCGCGCTCGGACTGGGTCATCTCGATCACCGGCAGATCGTATTTGCGCTGCGCCGCGCGGGCCATGACGAGGTTGTTCTTGGCGGTGAACATCGCCGGATCATAGGTCAGCGCCTGGATGAACAGCCGCTCGGCCCCGGCGTAATCCTTGCGGGTCAGCCTGGAAAAGCCCCAGTTGTTCAGCACGCCCGAGGGTTTGGTGGTCAGCCCGCTGGCGATCTCGTAGAAACTGTCGGCCTTCTTCCAGTTCTTCTCGCTGTCGGCGATCATCGCCTCCAGCCGGTAGCGGTCGAAGGTTTCATGGGTGGGGGGCACGGTGCCGAGCGTGGCCTTGGCCTTGTCCCACTGATTGGAGCGGATCTGCGCATCGGCCAGCATCACCTTGTCGTCGGCGGTGCCCTCGGTATGGGCGGCGACCTTCTCCCAGACCTGGGCGGCCTCATGCGGCTTGTTCGCGCGCACCAGCGATTTCGCCAGCCCCCGCATCAGATCGACCCGGCCCGGATCTTTCTGAAGCGCGCCCTGGAAATAGTTCACCGCCTCGTTCGGATCGCCGATGGTGAGCATGATGTCGTTGAGGTTCGATTCGTCGATGACGTTCACGTCCTTGACGGCGCGCTGCACCTGCGCATCGGTCGAACCCTGACAACCGGCAAGAAATACCGTGCCGCCAATGCACAGCGCTACAAGACCTGGGTGGCGCATGTTCTGCGTCCTTTGTTTACTGCTCGTTAGACAGCGGCCCCGGCTTACAGCTGCGTCAGAAGCACATATTGGCCCTTGTCGCGGCGGACGAGCTGGAACTCGCCTTTTTCTTCATTCCCGCCATCATACACATTGGCCTCGGTCCGCGCGATAGCCAGTTTCAGATTGTCGCGTATCGAGTCCGATTGGCCACTGTCGAGCGCATAGGCCTGCTGGAACACCACCCGCGCCTCGCCGGTCTTGCCACGCTCCATCAGCACCACGCCCAGATTGTTCAGCGCGGGCACGAACCGCGGATCGATTTCCAGCGCGCGGCGCAGGATCTGTTCGGCCTGGCCCATCCGGCCGAGCGCGAGATTGGCCGAGCCGATCGCCGAGAGCGTATCGACGGTGATCCCGTCCTCGGCGGCGGCGCGCAGATAGGCTTTCAGCGCCAGTTCCGGCTCGTTCGCTTCCATCAGCCGGTGGCCGACCAGCAGCCCGTCGACGGATTCGCCCCCGGGGTCCACCCCGTAAGGGGCATTGCGCGACGAACCGAGGCCGCCGGCGTCTCCGCAGGCGGCAAGGCCGGTCAGCGCCAGCAGCAGCACGGCTGTTCTTGTCAAGCGATCCTCGGCAATTCCCTGGCCTCAATTGGCGTTCATCTGGCCCAGCATGGTCGCAATACCATAAACCGAAGGCCCGATCAGGATAATCATCAGCGGCGGAACTGTGAACAGCATTGTGCCCAGCGTCAGCTTGGTGGGCAGCATGTTCGCCTTTTCCTCGGCCCGCATCACGCGCTTGTCGCGCATATCGGCCGAATAGACCCGCAGGGCTTCGGCGATCGAGGTGCCGAAGGTGGCCGATTGCACCAAGGTGGTGACGAAAGAGGCGACATCGGGCACGCCCACGCGCTCGGACATGTCCTTCAGCACCTGGACCCGTTCCTTGCCGGCCTTGATCTCGTTCGACACCATGTCGAATTCGTCGGCCAGCGCCGAATAGCCCGCGCGGCTTTCGCGCGCGACGCGGATGATCGCCTGGTCGAGCGACTGCCCCGCCTCGACGCAGACCAGCATCATGTCGAGCGCGTCGGGAAAGCCCTCGATGATCTCGGTCTGGCGTTTGGTCACGCGTTTGTCGATCCAGTATTTCGGCAGGTAATAGCCGATCGCCCCGGGCAGGACCGTGTAAAGCATCAGGGTCTGGGTCGAGACCTCTTCGGTGCCGGTGGTCTGCAAGAGCGCATAGATCAGGCCAAGCAGCATGCCGCCCACGCCCAGCACCATCTTGGCGGCGTGGAATATCCGCACCGCGCCCTTGTCGTGATAGCCCGCCCGCATCAGCTTCAGCCGCAGGGCCGAGAATTCCTCGGCTTTCTGCGGCTCCAGCAGATGGGCGTATTTCTCAAGCCGGTCGCCGCTGGTGGCGCGGCGCAGCTTTCTTTCCGATGTGCCGGCCGGGCGGCCGCCGGTCTCCTCGCGCAGTTCGGCGAAACGGTCGCGCTGCTTCTTCATCAGCGACGGCAGCGCGATCACGACCAGCAGCAGGCCGAACGACGCCACCGCGATCAGCGGTCCCAGCGGTCCCAGCAGTCCGGTCAGGAATTCGTTGACGGATGTAAGCATGACCCGGACCTCAGACCTTGATGTTGACCATGATCTTCATGAAGATCACGTTGATGACCAGGAAGACGCAGACCACCAGCGCCGCCGGAATGAAGGCGGGCGTCTCTCTCACGTCGTCGTAGTAGTTCGGCTGGATCACGTTGATCATGATCAGCGCGAGAATCGGGAAGGCCGAGAGGAACATCCCCGACCATTTGGCCTCGGCGGTGATGGCGCGCACCCGGCGGAACAGTTTGAACCGCGCGCGGATCACCTTGGCCAGCCCTTCGAGGATCTCGGCGAGGTTGCCGCCCGATTGTTGCTGGATCGTCACCGCCACCGCAAGGAAGCGCAGGTCCTGGCTGTCCATCCGCTCGGCAAAGGCTTTCAGCGCCTCGCCGATGTCGCGGCCATAGGCCGCCTCGTCGGCGATCACGCCGAATTCGGTGCCCAGAGGATCGGGTACCTCCCGCGCGACGATGCCGACGGCGGATGAGAACGGATGGCCGACCCGCAGCGAGCGCACCATCAGCTCGACCGCGTCGGGAAGCTGTTCCTCAAGGAGCGACATGCGCTTCTTGGCCTTGTTGTTGACCCAGACATAGACGCCGCCCACGCCCATGCCCACCGCGATCAGAATCCGGATCGCCAGTTCCGCCTCGGTGCCCACCGTCAGCCCGAGGAAGGCGAACCCGGCCAGCACCACCATGATTCCCATCAGCTGCACCGGCGAGAAGGCGATGTTCGCCCTTTGCGCCTTTTTCGCCAGGACCGAGTAAAGCGGGATGTTCTTCGAGTTCAGATGCTGGTTCATCTCCTTGCGAAGCTGTTCCAGCACCTGTTCGCGGTTGCCGTTCTTCTCCAGCAGCGTCAGGCGGCGCGAGATGCGGCTGTTGAGGCTGATCGACTTGCCGAAGACGGTCAGATAGATGCCTTCGACCAGCACGATGACTGCGATGAAGACCAGAATATAGATCAGCGGCGCGATGGAGATGGTCATATCTCTGCCTTAAACGATGGGTTCGTAGATCGAGGCGGGCAGGTCGAAGCCCCACTGGCGGAAGCGGTCGGAATAGGCCGAACGGATGCCGGTCGCGTTGAAACGGCCGATGATCTTGCCCGAGGGCTCGACCCCGAGGCGCTCGAAGCGGAAGATCTCCTGCATCGAGATCACCTCGCCCTCCATCCCGGTGATTTCGGTCACGCTGGTCATCCGGCGCGTCCCGTCCTGGAGGCGCGAGGCCTGGACGATCAGATTGACCGCGCTGGCGATCTGGCTGCGCACGGCCTTGAGCGGCATTTCGATCCCGGCCATGGCGACCATGTTCTCCAGACGGCTGATGCCGTCGCGCGGGTTGTTGGCGTGGATCGTGGTCATCGACCCGTCATGGCCGGTGTTCATCGCCTGAAGCATGTCGATGACCTCTTCACCCCGGGTTTCCCCCACGATGATCCGGTCGGGACGCATCCGAAGCGCGTTGCGCAGACAGTCGCGCTGCGTCACCGCGCCCTTGCCCTCGACGTTGGCCGGGCGGCTTTCCATCCGGCCGACATGGACCTGTTGCAGCTGGAGTTCGGCGGTATCCTCGATGGTCAGCACCCGTTCGGTGTTTTCGATGAACGAGGACAGCGCGTTCAGCGTGGTGGTTTTCCCCGAGCCCGTGCCGCCCGAGACGATGATGTTCAGCCGGCACGACACCGCCGACTGAAGATAGGCGGCCATCTCCTCGGTGAAGGCGCCGAAGCGCACGAGGTCCTCGATCTTCAGCTTTTCCTTCTTGAATTTACGGATCGAGACCAGCGAGCCGTCCACGGCGACCGGCGGCACCATGCAGTTGAAGCGCGAGCCGTCGGCAAGGCGCGCGTCGCAATAGGGATTCGATTCATCGACGCGCCGGCCCACGGCCGAGACGATCTTGTCGATGATGCGCATCAGATGGCGCTCATCGCGGAAGGTGATGTCCGACAGTTCCAGCTTGCCCGCCCGTTCGACAAAGACCCGCTTCGGCCCGTTGACCAGAATATCGTTGACCGTCTCGTCCTTCAGCAGCGGCTCAAGCGGGCCGAGGCCCATCACCTCGTCGTAAAGTTCCTGCACCAGCGTGGTGCGGTCGTCCTTGTTCAGCGCGACCGACAGATCGTCCAGCGCCTCGCCCGCCAGCGCCGAGATCTCGGATTTCAGGCTGGCCTCGGAGGCATGTTCCAGCGCCGAGAGGTTCAGGTTCTCCAGCAGGCGCTTGTGGATTTCGAGCTTGAGCTCCATCAGCCGCTCGCGCCGCTTCTTCTCTTTGTCGACCGCGATCGCCTCGGCGGGGGCGCGGGCGCCGCCCATCATCGACGCCGGGCGCACCACCGAGG
>NZ_UXAW01000011.1 GCF_900609055.1 Pseudogemmobacter humi
CCGACGGTGCGGCCGCCTTCGCGGATCGCGAAGCGCAGTTTCTCTTCCATCGCGATCGGAGCGATCAGCTCGACCACGAATTTCAGGTTGTCGCCCGGCATCACCATCTCGGTGCCCTCGGGAAGCTGAACCATCCCGGTCACATCCGTCGTGCGGAAGTAGAACTGCGGACGGTAGTTCGCGAAGAACGGCGTGTGGCGGCCGCCCTCTTCCTTGGTCAGGATATAGGCCTCGGCCTCGAACTTCGTGTGCGGGTTCACCGATTTCGGCTTGCACAGAACCTGGCCGCGCTCGACCCCGTCACGGTCCACGCCGCGCAGCAGCGCGCCGATGTTGTCGCCGGCCTCGCCGCGGTCCAGCAGCTTGCGGAACATCTCGACCCCGGTGCAGACCGATTTCGAGGTCGGACGGATGCCGACGATCTCGACCTCGTCGCCGACGTTGATCACGCCGCGCTCGACCCGGCCCGTCACCACGGTGCCGCGGCCCGAGATCGAGAACACGTCCTCGATCGGCATCAGGAACGGCAGGTCAACCGCGCGCTCGGGCGTCGGGATGTAGCTGTCGACGGCGGCGATCAGCGCGCGGATCGAATCCTCGCCGATTTCCTTGTCGCGGCCTTCCATCGCCGCCAGTGCCGAGCCCTTGATGATCGGAATGTCGTCGCCCGGATATTCGTAGGACGACAACAGCTCGCGGATTTCCATCTCGACGAGTTCCAGCAGTTCCGGGTCGTCGACCTGGTCCACCTTGTTCATGTAGACGACCATGTAGGGGATACCCACCTGGCGGCCGAGCAGGATGTGCTCGCGGGTCTGCGGCATCGGGCCGTCGGCCGCGTTCACCACGAGGATCGCGCCGTCCATCTGCGCGGCGCCGGTGATCATGTTCTTCACATAGTCGGCGTGGCCGGGGCAGTCGACATGCGCGTAGTGGCGGTTTTCCGATTCGTATTCCACATGCGCCGTCGAGATCGTGATCCCGCGCGCACGCTCTTCCGGAGCGCCGTCGATCTGGTCGTAGGCCTTGAATTCACCGAAGTATTTCGTGATCGCAGCCGTCAGAGTCGTCTTGCCGTGGTCAACGTGACCGATCGTCCCGATGTTGACGTGCGGTTTATTCCGTTCAAACTTTGCCTTTGCCATCGTGGC
>NZ_UXAW01000063.1 GCF_900609055.1 Pseudogemmobacter humi
CGCGCTCGACACGCCCATTACAGAGGTCGTGGGATAAGTCTGTCCGGGGATAGGGGAACCCCAACCGTCAGCCCATTTCTGCAACAGAGCCCTTTCGGACCGAAAATGACCGGATCGGCAATCGCCTTATTTTCTGTCTGAAAATATCCCCGCCGGAGGCTCGCTCTGGAGGGGGCTCGATGCCCCCTTCAGAGCGGCACTGACGCCGGAGCGCGCTTCAGGGGGCGGTCAGGATGCCTTCCTGCCAGGTGCCCTCGGCGATCTGGCCGGTCTTGTAGGTCATCTTGCCCTGGCCGTGGCGCTTGTCGGCTTTGAAGCCGCCCTCGTAGATGTCGCCCGAAGGATAGGTCGCCACGCCCTGGCCCTCGCTCTGGTTGTTCAGCCAGTCGCCGATGTAGCGGAAGCCGTCGGTCGTGGTCATCTCGCCCTTGCCTTCGCGCTTGTCGGCCCGGAAATCGCCTTTGTAGACGGTGCCGTTGGCATAGGTGGCGCTGCCGGTGCCCTCGCGCAGACCGGCCTTCCAGTCGCCCTCGTAGCGGTAGCCGTCGGGCCGGGTCATCACGCCCCGGCCCTCGGGGCGGGCTTTCACGAAATCGCCCTCGTAGACCTGGCCGTTGGCATAGGTCGCCTTGCCCTTGCCCTCGATCACCCCGTTCGCCCATCCGCCCTGGTAGGTCGAGCCGTCGGGATAGGTGATCGCGCCCTGGCCATGGGCCTGATCGGCCTTCATCGCGCCGACATAGACCGAGCCGTCGGGATAGGTGACCGATCCCGTCCCCTCCATCCGGCCCTCAACCCAGGAGCCCTCGTATTTGAAACCGTCCTTCGTGGCGAAATTGCCCTGGCCGTGGCGCTTGTCGGCCCTGAAGTCGCCCTCGTAGACATCGCCCGAGGCATGGATGGCCTTGCCCTTGCCCTCGCGCTTGCCGTTGACAAAATCGCCCTCGTAGCTGTCGCCGTTGGGCTGGGTCATCCTGCCCTGGCCGTTGATCTGGCCCAGGGCCCATGCGCCGGTATAGGTCAGGCCGTTCGGCATGATCAGCGTGCCCTGGCCCGCGCGCTCGTCGGCCTTCATCGCGCCGTCATAGGTGGTGCCGTCGGCATAGACGATCCTGCCCTGGCCCTCTTTGACGCCCTGGATCCAGTCGCCCTCGTAGCGGTAGCCGCCTTCGTTCTGCAACACGCCCTTGCCGTGACGCTGACCGTTGAGGAAGCTGCCGGTATAGACCGCGTTGTTGGGGTAGGTCGCCACCCCCTCGCCGGTCATCTTGCCTTCGATCCAGTCGCCCTCGTAGGTGCCGCCGTCGCCGAAGGTGATCTTGCCCTTGCCATGGGGCTGGCCCTTGTCGAACTGCCCCTCGTAGACCGAGCCGTTCGGATAGCGCGCCTTGCCCTGGCCCCGGATCTCGCCATCCACCCATTCGCCGGAATATTCGTATCCGTTCGGAAGGCGGTAGGTTCCCTGGCCATGCTGACGGCCGTTCCTGAAGGTGCCTTCGTAAACGGAGCCGTTGTCATATTGCTTGGTGATGATCTCGCTCTCGGACTGGGCGAGAACGGGGCCGGACAGCACCATCGGAACGGCAAGTGTGACGGCGAGAAGCGTTGCCGGGAAAATGCGCATTGCGTGACGTCTCCGGTGTGGATTTCGCGCGCAGCCTAAGCAGGCGCTGGGCGCGAGTCCAGTCGCGCCGCCTCGCGCGGCCGTGATGCCGGGGGAACGCGCCTGCAAGGGTTTCGCGGCCCCTCTGATCTGCTAGAAGCGGATCAGGCGCTTAGGGGAGATTCCGATGGCTGACGCATTCCGGCTCTTGATGGTTCAGGCCAATCCGGTGGTGGGCGACATCAAAGGCAATGCCGGATCGGCGCGCGAATACTGGGCCAAGGGGCGCGAGAAAGGCGCCGATCTGGTCGCGCTGACCGAGATGTTCATAACCGGCTACCAGACCCAGGACCTGATCCTGAAACCCGCCTTCCGCGACGCCGCAATCGCCGCCATCGCGGCACTGGCGCGCGACTGCGCCGACGGCCCCGCGCTCGGGATCGGCGGGCCGGTCTGGGAGGGCGGCCGGCTCTTCAACGGCTATTACATCCTGCAAGGCGGCAAGGTCTCGGCCCGGGTGCTGAAGCACCACCTGCCCAATGACGCGGTGTTCGACGAGAAGCGGCTCTTCGCCTCGGCTGATGTGACCGGCCCCTGGGTGGTGAACGGGGTGCGCATCGGCACCCCGATCTGCGAGGACGCCTGGCACCAGGACGTGACCGAGACGCTGGCCGAGACCGGGGCCGAGATCCTGCTGGTGCCGAACGGCTCGCCTTACCATCGCGGCAAGCCGAACCTGCGGCTCAATCTGATGGTCTCCCGCGTGGTCGAGACCGGGCTGCCTTTGGTTTACCTCAACATGGTCGGCGGCCAGGATGATCAGGTCTTCGACGGATCTTCCATGGTGCTGAACCGGGGCGGAAGGCTCGCGGTGCAGATGCCGCAGTTCGATGCTTTGACCGAGCTGGTCACCTTCCATCGCGGGCCGGAAGGCTGGGAGGCAGAGCCGGGCGCCATCCACGATATCCCCCCGATCGGCGAGGCCGATTACCGCGCCTGCGTCATGGGCCTTGGCGATTACATGGCGAAATCGAGGTTCAAAAGGGCGGTGCTGGGTCTTTCCGGCGGGATCGATTCCGCGCTGGTCGCGGCGATTGCTGTCGATGCGCTCGGGGCGGCGAATGTGCATTGCGTGATGCTGCCCTCGGAATACACCTCGGACCATTCGCTCGACGATGCGGCGGCGGTGGCGCGCGCGCTCGGCTGCCGGCTGGATACGGTGTCGATCTCGGGCGCGCGGGCGGCGGTGGGCGAGGCGCTGGCGCCCTTGTTCGAGGGCACCCGGCCCGGGATCACCGAGGAGAACATCCAGTCCCGCCTGCGCGGCGTGATGCTGATGGCGGTGTCGAACAAATTCGGCGGCATGCTGCTGACCACCGGCAACAAATCCGAGGTCGCGGTCGGTTATTGCACGATCTACGGCGATATGAACGGCGGCTACAATCCGATCAAGGACATGTACAAGACCCGCGTCTTCCTGACCGCCCGGTGGAGGAACGAGAACCACCGGCCCTGGATGAAGGGCCCGGCGGGAGTGGTGATCCCGTCCAGGGTGATCACCAAACCGCCCTCGGCCGAGTTGCGCCCCGACCAGAAGGACGAGGACAGCCTGCCGCCCTATGAGGTGCTGGACCGCATCCTCGAAGGGCTGATCGAGGGCGATTGCTCGGTTGCCGATCTGGTGGCGCAGGGCTTCGACCCCGAGGTGGTGAAGCGGGTGGAGCACCTGATTTACATCAGCGAATACAAGCGCTTCCAGTCGGCGCCGGGGCCGAGGCTGACGCAGCGCGCCTTCTGGCTCGACCGCCGTTATCCGATCGTGAACCGCTGGCGTGACGGGTCGGGCGCGTGAGGGCGGGGCCTGCGCTCGGGGCCTGATCGCGACCGGCTGGTGCGATGAGGCGGCTCGCAGGTGAGCCACCGGGGAAAGGCGCGGGCGCGACGGGGGGCGCAAAGCGCTTACCGGCCGGAAACGGTTGACGGTACGGGGAAGGGGCACGCGGACATGAGGATGGCGCCATGACGGCAGGGCTTTACATCGCGGCCGCCGTGGCCGAGATCGCCGGTTGTTTCGCGGTCTGGGCCTGGTGGAAACTGGGCGCCCCGGCCCTCTGGCTGGTGCCGGGGCTGGTGGCGCTGGCGGCTTTCGCCTGGTTTCTTGCGCTGACGCCGCCCGCCCATGCCGGGCGCAGCTATGCGGCTTACGGCGGGGTCTATATCGCGGCCTCGCTGCTCTGGCTCTGGCTGGCCGAGGGCCAGGCGCCGCGTCTGACCGACCTCGCCGGAGCGGGCCTCGCGCTGACGGGTGCGGCGGTGATCCTCTGGGGGGCGCGCGCGGTCTGAGCCGGGGAAGGGGGCCCTGCCCCCGTCTGCGCAATGCGCAGACTCCCCCGGGATATTTTCAGACAGAAAATGAGCAGGCGCGGCTCCGGGTCATTTTCTGTCTCTGGAAATCCCCGATGGAGTGGGTGGGATTATCCCTGTAAGATTTTGAAATCACTTATCTCGGTTCCACGAGTGCTACCCGCTATATTACAGCTTTGTGCGTCAAGTGAGATACAAGAATTATAGCGATAGACCTGGGTCGCGGCAAGAGGCGATCCCGGGCGTTATTATATGGGATCCCCTGATCTTCATGCGCAAGTCGCCGAGGCTGCGGGTCATCCTTCATCACGAGTATAGTTGGTTGCGGGGGCAAGCTACCGCCGTAATCTACCTGAGCTATCCTGCGCGGTCTGACATACCCTACCCGACCTTGAACAGGCGCAGAAACAAGATTTCGAGGTCCAAGGGAGGAACCCGAGGCCAACTTCCACGTGGCTGCGGAAACCGCACCCATTGCTGCGAAACATACCGCAATCAGCCTTCGGCAGGTTCGATGCGGTTCAGCTTAAGCCTTTTTTCAATTTCAGCCAGCGTGTTTTCAGCTGCAGTCACATAATTGTCGGCACCGGCTTCGCGAAAAATGGCGAGCGCCGGATTGACATTGGCCTGCGCCATTTCCAGCAGCTCCGGCCTGTCAACCTTATCAAACATGATGGTCTGCACTTCGGCCAGATTGTTCTGGGTCAGCCATGGGGGGAGGATGACTACATCCAGATGTCGCTTGCCATCGCGCGCCTGTTCCCACCGCGAAGCCGCGGCGATCACGAGGAATTCGCGACCTGCCTTTCCCAGACCTCGGCCCTTTCTGGGGCGTTGTGCGCAATGGGTGCCGCCGTATATCGACCGTTCTGCGGCGCTGCCCTGGCTGCTGATAGGCACGCCCGACAGGGCGGCCGCCTGTCTGGATGCAATGCCGCCCGACAGTGCCGCGCTGACCGCACAGGCGGAAGATGCGATGGTCCGGCTTCAGATCCAGATCGCCGCCGACAGCATAGATCCGGATCTGGTCGCGCGGGTGCTGCGCCTGCTGGGGTTCGAGGCGGCGCGGGGGGGGCGGGCTTTGCTCGGACATCTTGGGGCTGCGCTGTTCCGGCTGGGGCGGCCCGGCCCGGCGTTGCTGGTCACGACATTGTTCTTTCGGCGCATCGAGACGATGGCCGCGATGCTGCCGCGCGATCCGCTGGAGGCACAGGGCCAGCGCCGGATCCTTCTGTCGGTTCTGGAGCCTTTGAAGGCAGTTCTGGCGGCAAATGACTACAGTCGGGCGGCAGCAAAGCTCAACAGCCTACAGGTGATGCTGGAGCATGGCTGCTGAACGCAGTATCCGGCTTTCGCGACTGGGCTCCCGATGCCAGGATCGCAGAGGTGTCCGCGGAGGCCGAAGCCGTTCTCGGCATTGCAGGTCCGGACGAGGCTGAGCGCGGAACCCGCTTCCACGATCTGGTTACGGGCCTTGCCCTGACCGCCCATGCCACGCGTTTTGGTCCAATGGCAGCGGATGAATGCACCATCGCCTTTCGCGTGAAAGACAGACAGCTAATCCGCGAGGTGCATGGTCAGCCCCCGGAGTCGGTCGATCTGCTGCTGGAGCCGGCCGCGCAGATGGTGCATCAGCTGAACCGGCAATCCGCTCCGAAGGAGATGCCATTGCGGAACGCAAAATGCTAGGGCAGACGCTGTTCGGGCCCGTCGCGAGTCTTTTGCGCGGGATGCGCCAGCTTAACTTGTTCACAGCGAGGCCGATTGCCGCACTGCCCTTCGGGGCCCCGATCTTGGAAGGGGTTCCACTGGCCATGCGCCACAGTCTGGTTGTTCGCACCGGTACTGTCCTGCCTGAGTATAGCGACAGGCCCTCCCCGGGAAGTGGCGCACTGCGTGTTCTTTATTCCGGCGGGCAGGGAGAGAAGCCCCTGTCTGGCCCCCAGGTGGAGGCGCAGGCTGTTCTTTCTCTCTATGGCGGCCCATCCGGCGGGCAGATCATCGAACTCCGCCGCGATATGATCGGCCCAGCTCTGACGCCCGCCCCAGCTATCCTGCACATCGCCGCCCATTCCCAGGTGCGCGAGGATGACCTCGCCGTCTTCTGCGCGACACGGGCCGAGGACGATCCGATCGGTATGGATGCCCTGTTCCCGCCATCCGCCGATCTGCGAGGCACTACCCTCGTATTCCTGTCGGGATGCGACAGTGCCGGGCATAGCGGCGGCACCAGCCTGGCCGCATGGCTGCATGAAAGGGATGTCCGCCACGTGATCGCCGCGCACTGGCTGGTCGATGACGCTGCCGCTACGGAAATCGCTATCCGCACTCATCGAGCTCTTGCCTCAGGATCCGAGCCGCCCGGGGCCCTGGCCTTCGCGACCCGCCAAGTATACGATATTGTGAAATATTCCTCGCTCAGATTCTGGGTGGCCTTTCAATGCTACACCGCCTGATAGAAAAAACGTAACGCACAGCACATTATTCAGTATCATGCGTATTTTTCGCAAATAAACGAAATATTTCGAAAGCCCCTGATCGTGACTCATATCTTATTGTCCCGGCATCGGGACCGGCTCTTGTCGGATTGCCCGTCAGTTGATCGAGGAAATCGTGTCTGAAGAGCCCGCACCCCAGCCCCCCGGCTCTGCCGGCACTGCTCCGTTCAAGATGCAGATCGACTCTATTCACGAAGTCATGGCACCCGTTCTGCGTCCGGCCGAACGCACCTATGCCCATGTTGGCAAAATTCTGCAGATCAACCCCTCCGGCGTGACCGAACGTTGTAATGGCAAGCGGCCGCTGCGCATTGGCGATGCCAGCCGCATCATCGACGGGTTCGGTCTGGCGATCTATGGTCTGGATCACCGGATCTTCGAGATCACCGACCGCAACGAATTCCTTAATAAGCTGCGCGAACACGGAGTTGGCATTTATGAGGTCAACCCTCGCCGGCGCCTTATCCGACTGCTGGGTGAACGGCGCGTGGATACCGGATTGACGGTCGGGCTGCGACGCGCCCGGCGCGAGCGCGGCATCGGCGGCGCCGAGGAAGAGGCGCCATTGACCGTCGTCTTGCATCCTGGCGAGCCTGTGGAGATCACCCTTCAGGCAACCCAGGGCCGCTATATAGCGCTGGTACAGTTCCGGATGGATCTGACCCATGTCATAGAAGTGCTGTCCCCCAGCATCGTGATGCCGCTGATCGAAGTCGAGGATCGCCGCTTCAGCCTTCCTGGGGCCGGGGCCCGACCGCTCATCATCCGCAGGACGCCGGTACATTACCGGCTCATCGCGGTCGAGGCCGATGAGAAGACGGTCACGAAATTCTGGGACAATGATGCCGCCGAAGCGCGCGTCCTGGGCGGGCAGACCAGAATGACCGACGGGATAGCGAAAGAGATAAATGAAACCCTGCTGCTGAAATCTCCAGGCGCTGTCCGCACGGCCTGGGTCGATTTTATTATCGCATAAAGAATCCCGAATAAAAGCTCCCAAACTCGGACGGCTCTGAAACGACCAAGGAAAACCAATGCTTCCCATTAAATCACTAAAGTTGAAACACTTCCTCATCGCCGTCGGCTGCATCGCCATTTTGAGCATCGGACTGGCTGTTAGCCTGCGTCGCCCGACGCTCGTCGATGCGTCTCTTGCCGAACCGGTCGTCGCGCCGGCTTCCGTATCGGAAGTTCCCACGCCATCCACACTCACACGGCCTCAGCCCCCCGAAACTTCCGAGGTTGTGGCGGCGGTCTTCGAGCGGTTTCTCGAAACACCTGCCGCAGCCGCTCTGCCCGATCTCGTGGCAGAAACCAGGAGAGTCCTGAGTGCCGATCCGGCGGCGAGCGATATGATGCCACCAAGCAATGCACCAAAACAGAGCATTGAGCTACTCCCCGGAAATCGGACAGTGACGGAAGCTACGATCTGACGTTTGCTGGTCTCCAATGACGAGGAGATCAGGAATGCGGAAACGCAGGAACC
>NZ_UXAW01000010.1 GCF_900609055.1 Pseudogemmobacter humi
ATGGCGAGGTCCAATCCTTCAACCGCCCAAACATGATCTCGATGCGGTTGCGCCGTTTGTAGCGCCGCTTGTCATATTTGACGGCTTTCTTGCGGGATTTCCGGCCGGGGATACAGACCTTTATCCCCTTGCCTTTCAAGGCATCTCTAAACCAATCGGCGTCATAGCCTCTGTCGGCCAGAAGCCACCCCGCCTTCGGCAGGCTGTCCAGCAGTGCCGCCGCGCCGGTGTAATCGCTGACCTGACCGGCCGACATGAAGAACCCAATCGGTCGTCCTTTGGCATCGGAAACCGCGTGCAGTTTGGTGTTCATGCCGCCTTTGGTTCGTCCGATCTGGCGCGCACGCCCCCTTTTTTGACCCGTAGGCTCGACGCCGTGCGGTGCGCCTTGAGGTAGGTCGCGTCG
>NZ_UXAW01000035.1 GCF_900609055.1 Pseudogemmobacter humi
TCCTGCGTTTCCGCATTCCTGATCTCCTCGTCATTGGAGACCAGCAAACGTCAGATCGTAGCTTCCGTCACTGTCCGATTTCCGGGGAGTAGCTCAGTTGGATGGCCGTCGCAGGGAAGTGGGACGAGCCGGAAATCGATCCACGAATGATCAGCCGTGGCGATGAGTGACGCCTCGACTTTCAGCGCGACGCCCGCTTACGCCATTTTTCGTTCGAGCCGATGTTTGCGTTTTTCCCAATCTGGGAGGATGCGGTCCAGCAGTTCGAAGAACTCTGGCCCGTGGTGCGGCACGGCGATATGGCAAAGCTCATGCGTGATGACGTAATCGATTGCATCCAGTGGGGCTTGGATAAGGCGTCGATTGAGCAGAAGGCGCGAGGCCGGCGACATCGAGCCCCAGCGCTGCCGCAGTTGGCGGACGATCAAACTCTTGGGGCGAAAGTCATCAGGCGCCGGGAAGCGCAGAAGATTGAGTTCAAGGCGCTCGCCGAATTTCGCATGAGCCCGCTCTCGATACCATTGCTCGACAAGCTCGCGTGTCAAATCGGCCCGTTCGGGCCTGTGTGTCTGGACTACGATGAAGCCCCGGGTCAGCTTCACGACCGCTTGGACGTGGGGCACTATTTTCAGTCGATACTGGCGTCCGAGGTAGAGATGGGTCTCGCCTGCCACATATTGGCGATCCGGGGTGCGCGGCAGAAACTGGATGAAATACCGCTGCTGACGCCGGATCCACGCAGCGCGCTTGCGCACCTTCTCCTCGATCGCGACCAGCGGAGCATCCTGCGGGGCAGCGACAACAACGGAAGCATCCGGCTCGACAGCGATTTCCAGCGTCGTCCGTTCACGTCGCAAAATGGCGAATTCGATCCTGTGTTCACCGTATTGCACGCTGTGCCGCTCTGCCGTCATCCCGGAAACCGCGCCCGTGCGAGGTCCATGATCTTGAGTTCGATATCGTCCATCACCTCAACCGGTAATGCGATGCCACGTTCATCACGAAGGATGTCGAAGAAATAGTCGTCGATAGCGTTGCGCATCTTGTTCTGAGCAATGTCGTTGGACCAGACGTCGACGATGTGATGGGACTTGATGATATCGATGATCGTGAGCGCGATGGCGGCAACCTCAGCCGCCTCGATCGGTTCGCCATCATCGGTCGCGAGCGCGCCTTCTAGGATTCCGAAAAACGCCTGCCCATCGTCGTTGCCCTTGATCGCATCCGGCACCTCGCGCCCCCGATCCTTGCGGGCGACCTTGCTGGCCAGATCGACTACGTTCTTGAGGTAATCCCGCTCGGAAATCCGTTTGGCCCGATAGTCGCGAATTGTTTCCTCCAACAGCTCCGAGAAGCTGCGGTAGAAGGTCGGGTCTTCATCCATTTTTTCGGTGATGGTCCGGCGCGTCGCGCTAGCAATCCGGTCCGCCCTCGACGCCTCGGAGACGCCCGTTTCCTCCACCACGGCCTTCAGGGCGTCCGGGTCGTTGATGTTGACCATCTCGATGATCGTTTCGGCCGGCATGGCAACGACATGGTCGTCCAGCAGCTTCTGGATCTTCGGCTCGAACTCCTTGACGTCGACGGTCTCCTGGTAACGCAGCTGAACCGAGCGCCGCAGCTCGGAGAACTGCTTCCAGTCCTTCTTCATGGCGTCGATCTTCGCCTCGTCAAAGACGTCGAACAGCTTGTCCGACGACAGCGAGATATGGAGACAGCGACTGAACGCCTTCAGTCGTTCATAGAAATCCTGCCGGATCGCCTCATCGGCCAGGAACTGCTCGAATTGCTCCATGTCCTTCTTGTTCTTGACCGGTTTGAACAGGTCCCAGAGTTGATCGTGCAGCTGGGGCAGCTTCCGGATTTCCTCACGCACGTCGTGGACCGTGCCGGCGAGATCGGCGGCGTCGAAGCCCTCGAAGGCGCTGTAGGTTGTCAGCGCCGTGTCGAGTTCTCCGAGCAGCCCCTCGTAGTCGATGATGAAGCCGAACTGCTTCTCGGTCGCGCCTTCTTCGTAGAGCCGGTTCACGCGGGCGATCGCCTGCAGAAGGTTATGTTCGCGCAGCGACTTGCACACATAGAGCACGGTGTTGCGTGGCGCATCGAACCCGGTCAGCAGCTTCGACACGACGATGAGGATCTCCGGATCGCCAGAGCCCTTGAATGCATTGATGATCTGCCGGGTATATTCGTCCTCGGTCTTGTACCGGGCCATCATGCGCGCCCAGAAACTGCGTACCAGGTCCTTCGATTCCTTGTCGACCTCCTCGTTGCCCTCGTTGTCATCGGGCGGCGAGATGACGATTTCGCTGGTGACGTGTCCGATTTCGTCCAGCACCTCCTTGAAGCGGACAGCTGCGGCCTTGGACGGCGCCACAAGCTGCACCTTGAATCCCGTGCCTTGCCAGTGCTGGCGGAAGTGCTCCGAGATATCGAAAGCTTTCGCCCGGATCGCCTGGCCCGTCTTTGAGAGCGCGTCCATGCGGGAAAACTTGCGCTTCAGGTCGGCCTTCTGGCTGGGTGTCAAGCCCTCGCTGATCTTGTCGAACCACTTGTCGATCACGCCGCCATTGACCTGCTGCTCGACAAGCCGTCCCTCATAGAGTAGCGGCACAACGGCCCCGTCGGCGACAGCCTCGTCGATCGCGTATTTGTGGATCAGGCCGCCGAAGGTCGAGAGCGTATTCTTCTCCTTCTTTAGGAGCGGCGTTCCGGTGAAGCCGAGATAGCAAGCCTTCGGCAGCAGCCGGCGCATCCGTGTGGCGAACTGGCTGTGACCGCCATACCGACCGGTCTGCGAGCGATGGCTCTCGTCGACCAGGACGAACACGTTGGCATCCTCGTCGACGTCCTCGGTAGCTTTGGCGGCCGTATCGAACTTGTTGATGATTGTCGTCACAAGTGGTGTCCGGTTTCGGATCAGCTCGATCAGATGGGCGCCGCTGGTTGCCCGCACGGGTTCCAGTTCGCAAGACTTGAATGTGTCCTTGATCTGCTTGTCGAGATCGTCGCGGTCGGTGACGATCAGAATGCGCGGATTGGGGATGGCCTTGTCGAGCGCGAGAGAGCGCCCCAGCATCACCATAGTCAGCGATTTGCCCGACCCTTGGGTGTGCCAGATCACGCCGCCCTTGCGGCGGCCGTCCATATTGAACTGGCGGACGCGTTCGACAGCCTTGCGGATCCCGAAGAACTGCTGGTGGCGCGCGACCTTGCGTGCGCCGCCATCGAATACGGTGAAGCGACGGATCAGGTCCAGCAGGCGTTCCGGCCGGCACATCGCATGGATTGCTCGGTCCTGGGCCGTGATCGCGCGCGCACCTTCGGCGGCCAGGGCTTCGAAATGAGCGCGGGCAAAGGCGAAGTCGCCCGAGAAGACCGCGTCGGCCTCCACCGCGGTGAGCGGCCGATTGGCCAGCGGATCAATGATCTCGTCCCGGTCTTCCTCGTCCCGCCACGTCTGCCAGAACTGCCGCGGCGTGCCCACGGTGGCGTAGCGCGCTTCGACACGGTTCATTACCATGAGAAGCTGCGCGAAGTGGAACAGCTGCGGGATGTTGTCTTCGTTCTGGTAGCCGATCAGCTGGCTACCGGCCTTCTTCAGGCTCTCGGTCGGCCGCTTGTTCTCGATCACGAGGAACGGGATGCCGTTCACGTAGGCGACGATGTCGCATCGCTTGGTCTGGGTGCTGGCCGTCCGCTCGACGGAGACTTCGGCAGTCACGTGATAGACGTTGTTCAATGGGGTCTCCCAATCGACATAGCGGAACGAATAGGACTTCGAGTCTCCCTGGATCGTCTTGGTGATGGTCGTGCCAAGGACGAGGGTGTCGTAGATGTCTTGATTGGTCCCACGCAGGCCCTTCTGCCGGTCAGGTGTGGGCTTCAAGCGCCGGATGGCCTCGTGCGCATCCTCGAGGTCGAAGGGATAGTCCCGTCCTCGGTAGGTGAAGCTGTTGATCCGCAGGAGCTGGTCCGCAAGGACGTCATCGAGCACAACGTTGCGCAGACGACCGCCGCGCTGGCGCACAGCTTCCGCCTGTGACAGCGGCGTGAACCCCAGCGCCACAAGGAGCTGCAGGGCGGGGATCTGCGACTGATGCTTCTCGGCGGCGTCGAAGGTCATTGTGGGCCCTCCGAAAACAGCCCGGACAGCGCCGCGCGTGCCGCTACCGCGTTGATGTTCGCCTTGATGACGCGGTCCAGCTCACTCCCGTCCGTGTAGATCGCGGGCACGGCGCAGTGGACCCGGCCATCCTTGATGTAGTTGCCGGCTTTGCCGCGCGCGCCCTTGGTGTGGGGCTTGAACACCGCAACCGAAAGCCCGCCCTGTTCCTTGACCAGACGAAAGCAGGGAATGTCGGTCGAGCCGTCGCCGATGAACACCATATTCTCGAAGGGTACGGGCCTGTCACGCTTCTCGACGAACTGGTTGACCTTGCTGTTGTCGCTCAGGTCGAAGGCACCCTTGTTGATGCGGAAGAGGTACTGCGTCTTGGTCGTGTAGTTGACGGCAAGCGCCGGCCAGGCGGCAACGCCGTTCTGGTCGAACATGAACTTCGACGCATAGACTTGGGCGAACCTGGAGGCGATAGGCGTCCCGGCAAAGATCTCGGCGTTCCCCGACGAGACAAGATAGTGCGTGACCCGGACACCCTGCGCCTTGCCATAGCCGGTGATGCGGTCGAACCAGTCCTCGACCCCCTCGAACAGCTGGATCGCCTTGCCCCGCGCCTTGAAATCGTCGCGCCTCACCGGAACGCCGGCGGCGGCGGCCTTGCGCAGCATCAGATTCATGTAGACGAGCACTTCGTCCGCCTGATGTTCCTTTGTGAGGCGCTTCACCTCGGCCCAGAAATCCTTGGGCTTCATGCCGATATCGGGCAGGAACTGGTGTTCCTGCATGTTGCCGTCCGCCAGCGTGCCGTCGAAGTCGTAGGCGATCGCCATCTCAATGTGTTTCTTGGCCATGCGCTTCTCCTTCAGACAGCGACGCGCCATTCGCCCGTCAGCAGCTTCTGCATCAGGCCGCGTTTCTGGCAGGTGAGGGCTTCGATTTCCGCCTCGATGGCGGTGAGTTCGGCTTGCGATACTTCCACCACCTCGGCGATGGCAGACTGCTCGGCATGGTCCTTCGGCAGGCGCAGCTTGCCTTCGAGGAAGCGGCGATTGGTGATCGCGATGGTATTCTTGGCGCCCTTCTGAACGAGCGGGTGCAGGTAGTTGCGGACGGCGATCGGGGACTCGAACAGGGCATCGAGGATGACGCCGAGCGCGCGGGTCGCGGGAGTGAACACTCCGTAGAGCGGCGACACGATCACCTCTGCCGAGATTTTGCTCTGCTTGATGATGCCGAGCGGGAAGTTTCCGGTCGGGCTCTTGGTGTAAACGATATCGCCCGGCAGGACGCGGTTGTAATGGCCGGTTTCTGCGGCGGCGAAGGATCGACCGAGGTGCTCGATCTGATTGATCAGGCCCTTGTGGACCGACACGGAAAAGACCTCCTCCGCGCCGGTGCCTTGCAGGCCGTGTTCGGTCAGCACCTCGCCGAGAGCGACTTCGCGCCACTCGCCCGTGTAACCAAGCAGCCGCGCGCGACCCGTGAACAGATGAGTGCGCATCCAGATGCGACGTTGAAGATTCGCCGCCCGCAGCGCCTCCAACTTCTCGATGGCCTCGTCCCATGTCCGCAGGATTTCGGCGATCTTGCGCTGTTCGGGGAGTGGGGGAAGCGGGACCTTTAGCTTGCGGAGGTCTTTCCAATAAATCGCCGCCACACTTGTACTTCCCACAGCGAGAGATTGAACGCTCTTCTTTCCACCCCCGGTATTCAGATATGCGCCAAAGAACTCCGGATGCGCAAAGTCAAGTAGGCGAATCCTATTGATATTGTTATCAAATGTCGCTTGTATGTTTGAATCGCGCCAGATGGCAGACTTGCCCACAAGGTCAGCCGAATTGCGAGTATTGAAGAGCAGGTCGCCTACTTGCAGCAAATCAGCCTGTCCGTTCAGTTTCCGGAGTGATACACGCTCAACCTCGACCAAGGCGAGACCGCCCCATGTCAGATTGCCCATCTTGATTAGGTCGATACTCGAGCCGCCTTCGTCTTCCCCACGTTCGGTCGTTCCGAGTTGGGTGTCGGCAACAAGCGTTTCTAGGGTTACCGTCTGCCAGTTGGTCGGCTTTGAAAAGTTATTCATCGCTGCCAGCCTTCTTCCGCTCCTTGGCGGCCTTCTCCATCTCCTCCAGCTGAGCGATGTCCGCTTCATCCGCCGCCAGTGCCTCGGCGGCGCGGCGGTTGGCGTCGAACACCTCGAACCGCTCGACGGCCAGCTTCTGCGCCACGTCCATCCGCAGCCGCCCGGCATGGGTCAGCACGTCGCGCTCGTTGAAGGACAGGAAGGCGTCGAGCTTGTCGGCCCATTCGGCCATGCTGACCGGGCGGCGGCGCCTCGCCTGGTCCTCGGCGTAGTCGAGGTACATCACGACGATGCGGTTGAGTTCCTCGACCTCCTCGGCCTTCAGGTAGTTCTTGGCGGTCCCGACATCGCCCTTGCGAACGACCGAGCCTTTCCAGCTGGTCAGGCCCATGTTGGGGGCGCTTGGATCGCTGCGGTTCTCGATCAGTTCGGCGGCCGTCTTGCCCGTGACCGCCCAGAGCATCTTGTTCTGCACCTTCTTGAAGAAGGCCTGCGCCTGCTCTGACGTCTTGTCGTAGTCGATGGCGGTCGTGTAGAGGTCGCGCACCTTCTGGTAGAAGCGCTTCTCCGAGGCGCGTATATCCCTGATGCGGGCAAGCCACTCGTCGAAATAATCCCATTGCTCGGCCTGCTTCAGCCGGTCATCGTCCATGGCGAAACCCTTGACCAGGTATTCGCGCAGGACAGTGGTGGCCCACCGACGGAACTGCGTACCGCGCGCCGAGCGGACCCGGTAGCCGACCGACAGGATGACATCGAGGTTGTAGGCGTCGACCTCGCGTTCGACCTGCCTCGTGCCCTCGGTTTGAACTATCCGGAATTTCCGGATAGTTGCCCCCGGATCGCACTCACCCTCGGCGAAAACGTTACGGATGTGCTCGTTCACGGTGCGCACGTCCTTGTCGAACAGCTCCCCGATCTCCCGCTGGCTCAGCCAAACGGTTCCGTCCACGGCCCGCAGGCCGATGGTCGCGGCGCCGTCCTCGGTGCTGTAAAGGATCAGTTCGCCCTCAGACATCGACGCCCAGCTCCTTGAGATAGCCGGCCATCTTGCCCCGCACCTCGGCCAGCTCGGCCTCGATCGTGTTGATCTGCTTCTGCAATGCGGCCACGTCGATTTCCTCCTCCGGCTCGAAGGTGTCGACATAGCGGGGGATGTTGAGGTTGAAGTCGTTCTCGGCGATCTCTTCCGGGCTGGCGCTGTGCGAGTATTTCCCGATCTCCGCCCGCGCAGCGTATGTTTCCAGCACCTTGTTGATATGAGCCTCGTCCATCACGTTCTGGGTCTTGCCCGACATGAACGCCTTGCTGGCGTCGATGAACAGGACGTCGCGTCGGCTCTCGTTGTCGCCGCCCTGTTCGCGGGAGCGGTCGAAGACCAAAATGGCCACCGGAATGCCCGTGGTCGTGAACAGGTTGGCGGGCAGCCCCACCACCGCGTCGAGCAGGTTCTCCTCGATCAGCGCCTGACGGATACGCCCCTCGGCCCCGCCTCTGAACAGCACGCCATGCGGAACGATGACGGCCACCCGGCCGCTCTGGCGCTTGGCGATTTCGATCATGTGGGTGATGAAGCCGTAGTCGCCCTTGGACTTCGGCGGGATGCCGCGCCAGTAGCGCTTGAACGGGTCGGTGTCCGCGTTCTCCGCACCCCATTTGTCGAGGCTGAACGGGGGATTGGCCACGACCACGTCGAACTTCATCAGGTGGTCGCCCTCGACCAGTGCGGGGCTGTTGAGGGTGTCGCACCATTCGATGCGCGCGGCATCCTTGGCGTGGAGAAACATGTTCATCCGCGCCAGCGCCCAGGTCGCGCCGTTCACTTCCTGGCCGTAGAGGGCGAAGTTCTCGGACCCGACCTCCTCCGCTGCTCGGATCAGCAGCGATCCGGACCCGCAGGCCGGGTCGCAGATGGTGTCGCCCGGCGTCGGGGCCGCCAGTTTCGCCAGCAGACGGGAGACGGCGGAGGGCGTGTAGAACTCGCCGGCCTTCTTGCCAGCGTCGGAGGCAAAGCGCGAGATCAGGTAGATGTAGCACTCGCCGATGATGTCCTCGGTCACGCGGCTGGGGCGCAGGTCGAGCGCGGGCTTGGCGAAGTCCTCCAGCACGTTCTTGAGGCGACGGTTGCGGTCCTTGACGCGCCCTAGGTTGGCTTCGGAGTTGAAGTCGATGTTCCGGAACACGCCTTCGAGCTTGGCGCGGTTGGCATCCTCGATCCGCTCAAGCGCGATGTTGATCCGCTCGCCGATATTGGGCTCGTTCCGCGCCTCGTAGAGGTCGTAGAAACTGGCGCCTTCGGGAAGGACGAAGCGCTCGCGCTCCAACCTGCGGCGGATCCGGGTTTCATCCCCGCCATACTGCTTGCGATAGGTTTCGAGGTGATCGTTCCAGTGGTCAGAGATGTACTTCAGGAACAACATCACCAGGATGTAGTCCTTGTACTGTCCGGCATCGACGACGCCCCGGAAGGTGTCGCATGCGGCCCAGGCCGTCTGGTTGACCTGCTGTTGAGTGAGTTGATCGGTCATTTGGACGTCCTTTCCTGCCTCGTCTTGGGGCGCATGCCGTTCGCTCGTTCGACGAGGAGCAGGCTGATCATCGTTCTTCGCGTGGCGGCGGCGAGTTGGGTGAGCTCCCGCTCCCGCTCGGCCAGCGCATCGACCGCGACGATCTTTTCTTGAAGCTCGATATCGGGGACATTGAGCTCGAGATCGTCGAGACTGGATCGCGGGATCATTCGGATGTTGGTGCCGCGTGCCGCGCTGTCGAAATGGCGCTGGGCGGAAGGCTGGTTTATGGCCCACGCCAGATACTCCGGCGTCACCACATCACGCTTCGGACGCAGCATCATCAGCGGGAGTACCGCAAGGGCGGGTTCTTGCAGGCGTTCGTCCAGCGCGGAGGCCGTGTTTCGTTCACCGCGCGAGCGGAACACCACGTCGCCGGTGCGGACAAAGTACCGCTCGGCAAGGCCCTCCAGTTGGACGCGGGCGAGCCGCTCGGGATCGACGATGCCCTCGGGGGATATGTCCCGCAACTGAATTGCCAGCACGCCCCCAGCCACCGCCGGCTCCAGTCTGCCGCGGACCGTATAGCCGGTGTGGATAGTGCAGGCGTCAGCGAGGCGCATCGAAATCCCTCTGTAAGAATCGCTACAGAAGGTAGGCGCGCGCAAGCGGGCTATCAATGGTGGAATATGCTGTAGGTTAGCCTACTGCGTATTGGATCTGAATATGCCAATTCCGCGGTGGCTCGGTCTCTGACTGAAAGGAGGGAGTGCCCACCGAGCTCTGCGCGATTATCCCAAGGATTGCCTGAGGTTCTGCGCCACCGCATCCGCTGCCATCCTCACCGGCTCGGCGGCGAGGTGGGCGTAGCGCGCCGTGGTCTGGACCTGCGTGTGCCCGAGCAACTTGCCGATCATCGGCAAACCCTGACCCGAGGCCGCGGCCGTGGACGCGAAGGTATGGCGCAGGTCGTGGATGCGCACGTCCTTGACGCCGGCGCGGGCGCGGACGCGCTGCCAGAAGGGCTGGAGATCGCTGAGACGCTTGCCCGGCAGGGTGCCGAAGATGACCCACGGGTTCCCGTCGATGCGCTGAGCGTCGCGGAGCAGGTCGGCGGCGGGCTGTCCGAGGTGGGCAATCTTGGCGCCGGACTTGGAATCCGGAAGGCGCAGAACGCGCTCGGCCAGATCGACGTATGCCCATGTCAGAGTCATGATCTCGTTCGGCCGACACCCGGTCAGGATCAGCAGGCGCGCGGCGAGGATGGCCGAGGGCAGTTAAATCCCCTCCGCCTCCATCTCGCGCAGAACCTCGCCGATCCGGCGGAGTTCGGCCGCACTGAGAAAGCGCTCGCGTTTTTCTTCAGGGTATTTCCGGATATGCTTTCGCGGATTGGTGCCGTCCGGACGCAGCCCCCACATCTCGGCGAGGCCGAACATCTTCGAAATCACCTCGAGGCAGCGGTTCGCCTGATAGGGGATGTGCCGCAGGTCGTGGTGGAACTTGGCGACATCCGCCCGGGTGATCCCCGTGACCGCGAGTTGACCGAGCGCGGGCAGGATGAAGCGCTGCAGGTTTCGGCGGTATTCCTTGCCGGTGCTGGCCTTCACGCGAATGGCGATGTGCTCCTTGTCGAACCGCTCGGCCAGTTCCTTGATCGTGATGGCCCTGCGCCCGGCGTCCCGTTCGGCGGCAGGGTCCTCGCCGTTGCGGGCGGCGGCGGCGATGGTGATGGCACGGGTTCGCGCCTGCTCGCAGGTCAGCACTGTGCTCGGCCCGAGGCTGGTCCGCCGCGAACGGCGTCCGGCGCGGTATTGCACGACATAGCCCTTTCGCCCGCTGGGCAGCACCCGGAGGCCGAAGCCGGGGATATCGCTGTCCCAGATGAAGTATTCGGCGGGCTGGGTCTCGGCGGCGTCGACGATGCGCTTGGTGATCTTGGGCATGGGAAATCGGCTTCTCGATTGTCTGGCTTCCACAGTGCGCAATGCGTGGGGTTAGTCAACGAACACATTGATATTGCGAATAGAAAGGAAGTTCTGCGTGGTGGTGCGCAGGCGCTGGATCGCATGCGCGAGCGGAACTGACGGGTGGTGCGAATCACGGCGCGGGTTCCGGTCCTTTCGCCACGCGGTTACAGTCCGCAAAAAGAAGCGGAATCCCGATGGCCCCGAAAACCACCCTGAACGCAAAGAACCTGGAGGCGCTGGGCGCCGAATGCCTGGCGCAACTGCTGATCGAGATCAGCACCGGCGATGCCGCAGCCAAGCGGCAACTGCGTCTCGCGCTTGCCGGGACGCAAGGCCCGAAGGAGGCAGCCCGGGAAATCACCAAGCGGCTGATCAGCATCGCGCGCGCCCGCACCTTCGTGGATTGGCAGAACCGCAAGCCGCTGGTCAAGGATCTCGAAACGCAGCGCCGGGCCATCATGGAGCAGGTCGCCCCGCAGGATTCCCGCGAGGCGCTGGTCCTTCTCTGGCGGTTCATAGGGCTGGCCATGCCGGTGTTCCAGCGCTGCGACGACTCGAGCGGCATCGTCATCGACATCTTCCACCAGGCCTGCGCCGATCTGGGCGAGGTGGCCAAGACAGCCGGACCCGACCGGAGGCGCTGGCGCGGCAGGTTCTCGATGCGCTGCAGGACAACGGCTTTGGTCAGTACGACGGGTTGATCGACATCATCGCCCCGGCGCTGGGGCCCGAGGGCGTCGCGCATCTCAAGGGGCTGGTCGAGGAGCTCGGGCGCACGCCCGTGCCGGCTCCGCCAAAGAGCTAGTGGCAGGCCGTCGGCTGGGGCAGCGGCGGCACCCGCTATGCCCATGAAATGGACGAACGCGCGCGCCAGAGCACGGTCGAGATGGCGCTGAAGGACATCGCCGATGTGCAGGGCGATGTCGACGGCTTCATCGCCCAGTATGACCCGAAGACCCGTAAGGTGCCAAAGATCGCCGCTGAGATCGCGCAGCGCCTGCTGGCGGTTGGCAGGGCAGGGGACGCGCTCGGCTTCATCGAGCGGGCCGAAGTGAACGAGGCACGCTGGATCCCGGCCGAGTGGCAGGACGCCCGGCTCGGGGTGCTGGAGGCACTGGATCGCAAGGATGAGGCGCAGGCGTTCCGCAGGGCGTGCTTCGAACGCGATCTATCGGTCGAGCACCTGCGCGCCTATCTGAAGCGGCTGCCGGATTTCGAGGACATCGAGGCCGAGGAGCGGGCGATGGCACATGCCGCCGCGCATCCCGGCCTGCTTCCGGCGCTGGGGTTCTTTCTCGACTGGCCGTCCCTGGACCATGCCGCACGCCTGCTCCTCGATCGGCACGAGGAGATCAACGGCGATCACTACGAGTTCCTTGTTCCTGCAGCCGAGGCACTGTCAGAGCGACATCCGCTGGCCGCGACATTGGCGTTGCGAGCGATGATCGACTTCACGCTGAGCAAGGCCAGGTCGAAACGCTACGGCTACGCGGCACAGCATCTGGCCACCTGTGGCGATCTTGCCGGACGGATCGAGAACTTCGCGCCGGTCGAGACGCATGACGCCTATGTTGCGCGTCTGAAGAACGAGCACGGTCGGAAGTCCGGGTTCTGGTCACAGATCGAGGGATGATGGCGGTGCTACCGGAACATCATATCGCCGCCCGTTGGAAGCATGGTGGAAGCACGAGGGTGAAAACCGGTGTGCAATCCTGACAATCCGCGCGCAGGTCGTCTTTGCGGACCCTCTTGGCAACTGGCGGAAATGTCGAAGGAATACACAAACGAGCGCAATTGTTCATGGCTCGTTCGACACGACTCATAACCTGAAGGCCGCAGGTTCAAATCCTGCCCCTTCGGCAAGATTTTACATATACAACAACACGTTACACTGAGCTACTCCCCGATCCTTGGACAGTTTTCGAGGATGTTTAAGCTACTGCCTGCGCCTGCTGGTCGGTTTCGATGCTGTTGAAGTAGACCACGGCGG
>NZ_UXAW01000018.1 GCF_900609055.1 Pseudogemmobacter humi
GCGACCGAGGTGGTCGTGGTCTCGATCGGGGTCAAACAGGCGCAGGAGACGCTCAGGAACGCGCTCGCGATGGGGGCCGACCGCGCCATCCTGATCGAGGCGGCCGCCGACGTTCACACCGATATCGAGCCGCTCGCGGTGGCGAAGCTGCTCGCGGCGGTGGTGAAGGAAGAGGCCCCGGGCCTTGTCCTGTGCGGCAAGCAGGCGATCGACAACGACATGAACGCGACCGGCCAGATGCTGGCGGCGCTTCTGGGCCAGGCCCAGGCCACGTTCGCCAGCGAGTTGTCGATCGAGGGCGATAAGGCCCAGGTCACCCGCGAGGTGGACGGCGGGCTTCAGGTGATCAGCGTGAAGCTGCCGGCCGTGGTGACGGTCGATCTGCGGCTGAACGAGCCGCGCTATGCCAGCCTGCCCAACATCATGAAGGCCAAGGCAAAGCCCCTGGCGGCGAAGACGCCCGCCGATTACGGCGTGGACGTCAGCCCGCGGCTGACGGTGGTGAAAACCACGGAACCGGCCGGCCGCAAGGCGGGGGTGCGGGTCGGCTCGGTCGACGAGCTGGTGGCGAAGCTGAAAGACGAAGCGGGGGTGATCTGATGGCCGTTCTCCTGATTGCGGATGTGAACGAGGGGCAGCTTGCCACCGATTCGGTTGCCAAAGCGTTGACGGCGGTGGCGTCCCTGGGCGAAATCCACCTGCTGGTGGCGGGCCCGGCGGAAGCGGCGGCGGAAGCGGCGACGCTCTCGGGCGTGGCGAAGGTGCTGCACGCCGGGGACGCGGCCTTCGGCCATGGTCTCGCCGAGCCGCTGGCGGCGCTGGTGGCCTCGTGCGCGGGCGGCTACGGCCATATCGCGGGCGCGGCGACGGCGTTCAGCAAGAACGTGCTGCCGCGGGTGGCGGCGCTGCTTGATGTGATGGTGATCACGGATGTGACCGCCGTTATCGATTCCGAAACCTTCGAGCGGCCAATCTATGCCGGCAATGCGATTCAGACGGTGAAATCGGGTGATTCGACGAAGGTGTTCTCGGTCAGGACCGCCAGCTTCGCGGCCGCGGGTGCGGGCGGCTCCGCGCCGGTCGAGGCGGTGACGGGCGATGCGGGCGGCGATCTCTCGGCTTTCGTCGAGGACCGGGTGGCGGCCTCCGACCGCCCCGAGCTGACGAGCGCGAAGATCGTGGTCTCGGGGGGCCGCGGGATCGGCTCGAAAGAGAGCTTCGCGATCATCGAGGCGCTGGCGGACAAGCTGGGCGCGGCGGTCGGCGCCAGCCGCGCCGCGGTCGACTCGGGCTATGCGCCGAACGACTGGCAGGTGGGCCAGACCGGCAAGGTGGTGGCGCCGGACCTCTATGTCGCGGTGGGGATCTCGGGCGCGATCCAGCATCTGGCGGGGATGAAGGATTCGAAGATCATCGTCGCGATCAACAAGGACGAAGAGGCCCCGATCTTCCAGGTCGCAGACTACGGCCTCGTCGGCGACCTCTTCACACTCGTCCCGGAACTCACAG
>NZ_UXAW01000009.1 GCF_900609055.1 Pseudogemmobacter humi
CCGGCCACGCCCATCGCGATCATCTCCTCGTTCGCAAGCCCGGTGCCGATGCCCGCGGCCTCGCCCTCGACGGTCTGGGCGTTGCCGTCCACGCCGCTGTAGCTGCCGTCTTCATAGAGCAGGCGGCTGACCTCGCCGTTCGGGCCCTTGACGAAGAAATCCCCGATGACGATCTGCTTGCCGTCCACCAGATGGACGACGAGGTCGTCGCCGGTTTTGGTGAAGCGGCTCACCTGGTCGGCCCGGGCGGTGATGCGGAAATCCGAGGGCTTCTCAGCCGCGATTCTAATGGTTGCCATCGTTCTTCTTCCTGGATTGATCAGTTACGTGTGATTGGTCAGGCGGCGGCCGGTGCGGACCCCGTGCCTGCGGATGCGCTGCGGTGCATTTGCGATTGCTGCGGCCCCCGCCACGGCGGCACATCCCGCCGCCTGCGCGGCGACGAAGGCGGCGAGCCAGCCCCCGCCGGTTCCCAGAACCAGGAGGCCCGCCAGGAGTTCGGCCAGGACCGCGATCGCGCATAGAACGATGAGCATTCCGGTCCTCCGCATGTGAAATTCGTTGTAAGGATGGGATGCCATCACTAAAGTATGTATAGAACGTGATTATGGCTGTATGTCAATCACCACCCCCCGGTCTGCTCTGCCCGCAC
>NZ_UXAW01000006.1 GCF_900609055.1 Pseudogemmobacter humi
GATGGTGACGGCGACGGAGACGGAGACGGAGACGGAGACGGGGATTCGCTCTCTGTCCTCGGCGAGGTGCTTGAGGGTGTCAGCACCATCATTCCCGGCCTGATCGCAGGCATCGGCCAGGCCGAGGCCTATCTGCTCGACGCCGATATCGCCAGGGCCGTCGATGCGCTGCTCGACACGCTGGCCGAAGTGCTCGGCGGCGAGAACGGGCTGCTCGACACCGTCGGCGACTCGCTCGACCAGCTGGTCGCCGGCGTCGAGGCCGGGCTCCAGGCGCTGCTCGACGGGCTGGAGGCGGGCACGCCGCTGGCCGGGGCCGGTGGTCTGCTGGCCGAGGTGATCGAGGGCATCCTCGGCGGCGATCCGAACGCGGGCGATGCCGGCGGCCTGATCCCGCATCTCCAGGGCGGCACCGCCGTGGCGGCGGCTGCGCTGGCGACCGGGCTCTCCGAGGCGCTGGCGGCGCTGGACGACGCGGATGTCGGCGCGGCGGTGAACGCGCTGCTGACCGCGGTCCAGGGCGCGCTGCTTGAAGAAGGTGCGCTGGTCGGCGAGGCGCTGGACGGCGTGCAGGAGCTGCTGACCGGCCTGACCGCGGGCATCGACGGCGCGCTGGCCACGCTGACGGCGGGCGATCTGCTCGGCGCGGTGGCGGTGCTGTCGGACGGGCTGCTGGCGGGTCTGCTGGGCGGCGAGATCGAGGGCACCGACGGCCCGCTGACCAATGTGCTGGGCGATCTGCTCGGCGGTCTGCTGGGCGACGGCGGGCTGCTGCAGCCGCTGCTCGGCGGCGACGGCGTGCTGACCGGCCTGCTCGACAGCGTGCTCGGCCCGGACGGGCTGCTCGGCGGGCTGCTGGGCGGTGGGTTGCTCGGCGGCGACGGTGGCTTGCTGGGTGGTCTGCTCGGCGGTGACGGTGGTCTGCTCGACCCGATCCTCGGCGACAACGGCCTCGTCGGGGGCCTCCTCGGCGGCGACGGCGGCTTGCTGGGCGGTCTGCTCGGCGGTGACGGTGGCCTGCTCGACCCGATCCTCGGCGACAACGGCCTCGTCGGTGGCCTCCTCGGCGGTGACGGCGGCTTGCTGGGTGGTCTGCTGGGCGGCGACGGCGGTCTGCTTGATCCGGTCCTCGGCGACAACGGTCTGCTGGGCGGGTTGCTCGGCGGCGGCGGCTTGCTGGGCGGTCTGCTCGGCGGGGCCGGAAGCCTGCTCGACGACGCGCAAACCGGCGCGCTGCTCTCCTGATAACATCGTCCTCAGGAGCGGGATTGCCCTTCCCGCTCCTGAACTGAGCTGCCGTCAAAAACGGCAGCTCTTTTTGTTTT
>NZ_UXAW01000004.1 GCF_900609055.1 Pseudogemmobacter humi
GCCGGACTTGTCCCTTTCCCAGATATTTTCAGCGCATGCGGACGGTCTCTGGCGTCCCGAGTGATGTGAAGCGGTTCATGCGGAGCAGGTGAATGCCATTGGTTCGAGAGAACCTGCGACACGATGCGGATCTGAACCTCTGCATCCTGCCGGTCGAAGTCTTTCGCCATGATGCGCTCTCCCAGAAGCTTGAGGCATCTCATTTTGGCCTCCACCCGACTTCGTCGGTGATATCCGGACAGTTTCTTCCAGTTGGCCCGGCCGAAGCGTCTGCAGGCGTGCAAGGCCTCATTGCGGGCTTGCAGGCCGGGATCCTGTCCCTTCCAGTCCCGGGCATTCCGGCGGGGCGGGATAACGGCATCTGCACCTCGGGCCGCGATAGCGATGTGACAACCCTTGGTATCACAGATGCCATCGGCGGTGACGCTGCCGATCTGTTCCTCCGCAGGGATCTGTGCCAGCAGATCCGGCAATACCCCTCGCCGGTTCGCTCGAACCGGTGGCGCTTCACCGGCTCGACATCCCCGATACGGTTGCTGGTTATCTCCACCGCCCGAACCTCAAGTGTATCAGCGTCAATGCCAATGTGGATCTTGCGCCATTGCCTGCGGCGGCTGGCCCCGTGTTTACGAACCTGCCACTCGCCGATCCCCGGGAACTTTATCCCGGTGCTGTCCACCAGCAGATGCAGCGGCCCGGACGCCGAACGATATGGGATCTGCGCCTTCAGGTGCTTCTGCCGGCGGCAAAGCGTGGTGTAATCCGGCACGGGCCAGTCGAGGCCAGACAGGGCCAGCAGGCTCTCCACAAACCCTGTCGTTTGACGTGGCGGCAGCCCGAACAACACCTTGATCGAGAGGCAGAATTGTATGGCCGCCGCAGAAAACCTCTCAG
>NZ_UXAW01000036.1 GCF_900609055.1 Pseudogemmobacter humi
CACCCGATACGACCGGTGCCCGGAAACCTTCTTCTCAGCCATCATGCTCGCCGCAACGGTCTTCTTCTGGCTATGATCCAGAACGAGTCCTGAGCCTAGATACCCTCTTCGGCAACCTCCAGCCTCTGTAGCCATACCCGCAAGCCAGCTTCGATCCTTGCTTCGATATCAGCCGAGCGGAGATCATGCCGCAGCGCCAGCTGTCCGACCAGTTCCGTGAGCCGCGGGTTTGCAGGGCCATAGATTGCCCAGTCATCAAGCGCCTGACGGTCCGGATGGCTGGCCATGGCCCTATCTCCCTTGCGATACCCCGGATGCGACAAGGCTCGGGTTATCTTGCGCGACAAGGGCGATACCGCACCACCCCTGCCACCAGCTACACCTCCAGCACAAACGCCGGATCGAACCCCGCCTCTTCGCCCGGGTAGCCGCGCTGATTGGTGACGAAGCGGATCGGCCCGTGATCGCCCTGGCCGGTCCAGGCGTCGCCCTCGTGGCTGTGCCCCCAGATCCAGCTGTGTATGTCGTGGGCCTTGGTCTCGTCCCACAGGTTGTTGGCGAACCCGGCGCTGAGCGCGCGATCCTGGTCGCGGCCGATCTCGCGGGCGGGGTGAATGAGCTGCCGCACCGGCAGGTGGTGCGTCATGACGACGGTGGGGCCGGGATGTGGTTGCGCCAGGGCATCGAACACCGCAGCCTTCTGTTCCGCATGCAGCACCAGCATGTCGGCCTTGGTGAAAAGCCGGCCGGGTGCGGTGCGAATGGCATGGTAGTCGTTGAGCAAGCGCGGGACGACAGTCCGCGCCAGAGCTTCCAGCCCGGGATAGAGCTTGAAGTCGGTCCACAGCGTCGCGCCGACGATCCGCACCCCGGCGATCTGGGTCGAGGCCCCGTGCAGAACACGGATGTCGAGCCCTTCGGCATGCAGGGTGGCAATCTGCCGCGCTTCCTCGGCGAGAAGCTCCGACCAGATCGAGCCATAGGCCTCATGGTTGCCCCAGATGACCACAACCGGACAGCCGTACTTGCGCGCCGCCGCAGCCGGGATGTCCAGGTGACGACCGCGCGTGTGCGTGTCGCCTGCGATCAGAACCCCATCCACCGGCGCGGACAGATCCGGCAGGTCAAAGCCGTCCCAGAATTCATCGTGAAGATCGCTCCAGACCAGAAACCGCGCCATACCGCCCGTTCACACAGAAAGTCCCGGGGCGATACCGTAGTCCGCCAGCGCGGACAGCACCACATCGACCCGGGTGATCCCCAATTCCTCGGCCTTGCGCATGATCTCGACCTGCACGCTCATCGGGACATGCAGTTCCATCACCGACTCGAAGTCGCTGTCCGGATTTGCCCGCAGGAACTCCAGCCAAGTGGTCATGCTCTGGATCCGATCCGCCACCGCGCTCATAGCTTGATGTCCGAGGCCTGGGGCACGGTGTTCAGCTTCTCGTCGATTTGGCGCTTAAAGCTGTCTGTCTGCACCTGTGCCTGCAAGGCACAGATATTGTCGTGGTCGATGCCCATGACGACTTCCTTTCAATGTTACGGGCGGACTACGCCGTCGGCGCGCTTCGGGGGCAGCGGCGATATGGTCTATCGTGGCCAAGAAACATTCGTTCAGTCAGGATCGGCTGTAGCGTCCGGGCGATCAGTAGCCACATGGCGATGTCGCGAGGCAGAGCCTCGAACCCTTGGGATTTGCGCTCCCCGACGCTAGGGCAGATCGAGGTGGGCTTCGGGGCGCCGACCGATTTTTGCTTTGCGGTCCTCATCTATACCAACCTTCCGGCATGCGGGGGATCACGTAGCGCAAGAACAGACCGACACCACCTGAGAACAGCATGAAAGGCGAAAGGAGCAGAAAGCCGATCAGCCCGTCGAACCAGGTTGTCGAGTAGTCTGACGCCACCCATGTGCCAAAGACCATGCCTGCAACGATAAAAAATGCCGCCATTCCCAGCATGAAGGTCGACGCCCGCCGCCAGCTCTCGACCGAACGGCCCCACACGCCCCGGACCGCCCCGCAGGCAGGGCAGATAGAAGCCTCGGCGTGGATTTCTGTCATGCAATGCGGACATTGCGATGGCATGGCGGCCTCCTCGATGCCGAATGTATCTTAAAACAGGTAGAGTTAAAAGCGTCGGTGCACAATAGCATTGTGCATGAAGGCCACCCCCAGAAGCCCCCTGCGAGACATCGTGGCGCGGAACATGCGCAGGCTTCGGGCTGAGCGCGGCTGGTCGCAGGAGCATCTGGCGCACGAGTGTGGGTTAAACCGGACCTATCTCAGCGCAGTCGAAAGGTCGGAACAGAACATTTCCATCGACAACCTCTATCGGGTCGCGCAAGGGCTGGGTGTCGAGGGCTGGATGTTGCTCAAGGGGGACTGATCCCGGATGTCACGGGATGCTGCCGCCTCCGTTGAATCTTGTGGCGGCGACTGTTCGATCATCATGGCTTTAGGGTGCCGATCTTCTGCTGGCCCGACCAGTTCCCCATGCTCGTCCAAGATCACGAACACGGCTTTGGACGGGTCGAGGAATCTTCGCTGTTCGATTTTATCAAGTAGCCGCAGGGCAAGCGAGGGCGGCATATAGGCTTCAAACCGTAAGCGACCGCTTGTCCCCAGCAATCATGCCGACGAAGCGCGGCGCTGCGTCCGAGCAGTCGCTTTCGGTGACACCACATAGAAAGGGAAAATCCGAGCGGCGAGCACTGATCGCCTCATCGATCTGACCGGTTAAGGCGCTGATCAGCCTTCAAGTCTGGGAGTTCCGCACCAAGGCGATCCGTCCAGAAAACTCAGCCAGAAGAGCTCACGCCCCCGCCCGAGGAGCCGCCTTTTGGAACAAAAGGCAAGACTTTGTGAAACTTCACAGCGGGAAATTGGTCGGAGCGAGAGGATTCGAACCTCCGACCCCCTGCTCCCGAAGCAGGTGCGCTACCAGGCTGCGCTACGCTCCGACCGTGGGCGCGGGATTAGACGGTTGCCGCAGAAGATGCAAGGGGGAACGCAAGCGCGCGGGAGAAAGCTCTCCCGCGCGCGGCGAAATCAGAGGCTTGCGTCCAGGGCGGCGAGGATGGCGTCGCCCATCTGGCCGGTCGTGACCGGGGTGCCGCCCTCGGGGCCCATCAGATCGGCGGTGCGCACGCCGTCGGCCAGCACCTTCTCGACCGCTTTCTCGACACGTGTCGCCTCGTCGCCGAGGTCGAAGGAATAGCGCAGCGCCATCGCGAACGACAGGATGCAGGCGATCGGGTTGGCCTTGCCTTGCCCGGCGATGTCGGGGGCCGAGCCGTGAACGGGCTCATAGAGTGCCTTCGGACGGCCGTTCGCCATCGGCGCGCCGAGCGAGGCCGAGGGCAGCATGCCGAGCGAGCCGGTCAGCATCGCCGCCGCATCCGACAGCAGGTCGCCGAACAGGTTGTCGGTCACGATCACATCGAACTGTTTCGGCCAGCGGCAAAGCTGCATCGCGCCGGCGTCGGCATACATATGCGACAGCTGAACATCCGGGTAATCGCGGTCGTGAACTTCCTGCACCACCTCGCGCCAGAGGATGCCGGATTCCATCACATTGGCCTTCTCCATCGAGCAGACCTTGTTCGAGCGGCGCCGCGCCAGTTCAAACGCCGATTTCGCCACGCGGGCGATCTCGGATTCGGTGTAACGCTGGGTGTTGATGCCGACGCGCTCGTTGCCCTCTTTGAAGATGCCACGCGGCTCGCCGAAATAGACGCCGCTGGTCAGCTCACGCACGATCACGATATCCAGCCCGGCCACCACCTCGCGCTTGAGCGAGGAGAAATCCGCCAGCGCGTCGAAGCACTGCGCCGGGCGCAGGTTCGAGAACAGGTCCATCTCCTTGCGCAGGCGCAGCAGGCCGCGCTCGGGCTTCACGCTGAAATCCAGCTTGTCGTATTTCGGGCCGCCGACCGCGCCGAGCAGAACGGCGTCCACCGCCTGCGCCTTCGCCATGGTGGCGTCGGTCAGCGGTGTGCCGTGGGCGTCATAAGCGCAGCCGCCGACCAGATCCTCGGAGACATCGAAGGCAATGCCGCGCTTGTCGCCCATCCAGGCGATGACTTTCCTGACCTCGGCCATGACTTCGGGGCCGATGCCGTCGCCGGCGAGGATCAGAATGGAGGGGTTGGCCATCGGGGCGCTCCGTTTCAGGGGGATCGCGCGCGGGCTAGCCCAAGGCCGCCCCGCGGTCAAGCGGCGGACCTATTCCGCCGCCAGTTTCCCGGCCTGAACCGGAATGTAATTGAGGACCGGCGCCAGCCAGCGCTCGGCCTCTTCCACCGGCATCGCCTTGCGCTGCGCGTAATCCTCGACCTGATCGCGCTCGACCCGGGCCACGCCGAAATAATAGCTGGCGGGATGGCCGATATAGATGCCCGAGACCGAAGAGCCCGGCCACATCGCCATGCTTTCCGTCAGTTGCACCCCGGCGGCTTTTTCGGCGTCGAGCAAGCGGAAGAGGGTGATCTTCTCGGTATGGTCGGGCTGGGCCGGATAGCCCGGGGCCGGGCGGATGCCGGAGTAGGGCTCGCCGATCAGTTCCTGCGGGGTGAAAGTCTCATCCGGCGCATAGCCCCAGAACTCGCGGCGCACCCGCATATGCAGCATCTCGGCCATGGCCTCGGCGTAGCGGTCGGCAAGCGCCTTCACCATGATCGCGCCGTAATCATCGTTCGCGCGCTCAAAACGGGCGGCGATCTCGCTTTCCTCGGGCCCGGCGGTGACGACGAAACCGCCGACATAATCCGGAATGCCCTCGGGCGCGACGAAATCCGACAGCGCCACGTTCGGGCGGCCGTCGCGCTTGGTGGTCTGCTGGCGGAGCGTGTGCAGCATGGCCAGCGACTCAGCGCGATTTTCGCCGGTATAGAGACGGATATCGTCACCCACCGCATTGGCCGGCCAGAAGCCGAGCACGGCGCGCGGGCGGAACCAGTTCTCGGAGATGATGCGCGAGAGCATCTCCTGCGCGTCGGCGTAAAGCTGGCGCGCGGCCTCGCCCTGCTTTTCGTCCTCCAGGATGCGGGGGTAGACGCCTTTCAACTCCCAGGTCTGGAAGAAGGGGGTCCAGTCGATGAAACCGGCGATTTCCGCCAGATCCCAGTCCCCGATCACCTTGGCGCCGGTGAACCGCGGGGCGGGGACGCTGTAGCCCGCCCAGTCGATCTTCATCGCATTGGCGCGGGCGGCGGCCAGCGGCAGCCGCTTTTTCGCCAGTTCGGCGCGTTCGTGACGCTCGGACACTTCGACATATTCGGCGCGGATGCCGTCGATGTAGCCGTCTTTCTGCGTCGGGCTGAGCAACTGGCTGACCACGCCCACCGCGCGGCTGGCGTCCAGCACATAGACCGCCTGGCCGCGCAGATAGCGCGGCGCGATCTTCACCGCGGTATGCACTTTCGAGGTGGTCGCCCCGCCGATCAGGAGCGGAATGTCGAACCCCTCGCGCTCCATCTCGGACGCCAGATGGACCATCTCGTCGAGGCTGGGCGTGATCAGACCGGAGAGGCCGATCACATCCACCTGCTCTTCGCGCGCGACATCAAGGATCTTCTGCGGCGGCACCATGACACCCAGGTCGATGATCTCGTAATTGTTGCAAGCCAGCACGACGCCGACGATGTTCTTGCCGATGTCGTGCACGTCGCCCTTCACCGTGGCCATCAGCACCTTGCCCGCGGTTTCGCGACCAGTGCCGCCGCCAGCGGCCTTTTCGGCCTCCATATGCGGCAGCAGCACCGCGACCGCCTGTTTCATCACCCGCGCCGATTTCACCACCTGCGGCAGGAACATCTTGCCGGCGCCGAACAGGTCGCCAACCACGTTCATCCCGGCCATCAGCGGGCCCTCGATCACATGCAGCGGGCGTTCCGCGGCCAGCCGCGCGGCCTCGGTATCCTCCTCGATGAATTCGGTGATGCCGTTCACCAGCGCATGTTCGAGCCGCTTTTCCACCGGCCAGTCGCGCCAGGCAAGGTCACGGACCTTTTCCTCTTTCGGCCCGCCGCGGAACTTTTCGGCAATCTCCAGCATCCGCTCGGTCGCGTCGGGGCGGCGGTTGAGGACCACATCCTCGCAGCGCTCGCGCAGGTCCGGGTCGATCTGGTCATAGACCACAAGCTGCCCGGCGTTGACGATGCCCATATCCATCCCGGCCTGGATGGCATGGTAGAGAAAGACCGCGTGCATCGCCTCGCGCACCGGCTCGTTGCCGCGGAAGGAAAACGACAGGTTCGAGACCCCGCCCGAGATATGGCAATGCGGCAGGTTCTGGCGGATCCAGCGGGTGGCCTCGATGAAATCGACGCCGTAGTTGTTGTGTTCCTCGATCCCCGTCGCCACCGCGAAGATGTTCGGATCGAAAATGATGTCCTCGGGCGGGAAACCGATTTCCTCGGTCAGGATGCGGTAGGCGCGGGAGCAGATCCCGGTCTTGCGCTGAAAGGTGTCGGCCTGGCCGGTCTCGTCGAAGGCCATGACCACGACGGCCGCACCATAGGCGAGGCAGAGGCCGGCATGGTGGCGGAACTGCTCCTCGCCTTCCTTCAGGCTGATCGAGTTGACGATCGGTTTGCCCTGGACGCATTGCAGCCCGGCCTCGATCACCTCCCATTTGGAACTGTCGATCATCACCGGCACCCGGGCGATGTCGGGCTCGGAAGCGACCAGGTTCAGGAACTCGACCATAGCGGCTTTCGAGTCGATCAGCCCCTCGTCCATGTTGATGTCGATGACCTGGGCGCCGTTTTCCACCTGGTCGCGCGCCACGTCCAGCGCGGCGGCATAGTCGCGGTTGGTGATCAGCTTGCGGAATTTCGCGCTGCCGGTGACGTTGGTCCGCTCGCCCACGTTGACGAAGGGAATGTCGGGGGTCAGTACAAAGGGCTCCAGCCCAGAAAGGCGCAGGTATCGGCTCATTTCCGAACCTCGCGCGGCTTGTGACGGGTGACGGATTCAGCGATGGCGCGGATATGGTCGGGCGTGGTGCCGCAGCAGCCGCCGACCACATTGACCAGCCCGTCGCGGGCGAAATCCTCCACCTGACGGGCGGTGTCCTCCGGCCCTTCGTCATACTGGCCGAAAGCGTTCGGCAGGCCCGCGTTCGGATAGGCGCAGGTGAAGGTCTCGGCCACAGCGGAAAGTTCGGCGATATGCGGGCGCATCGCGCTGGCGCCGAGCGCGCAGTTCAATCCGACGGTGAAGGGGCGGCAATGGCGCACCGAATGCCAGAAGGCAGTCGGCGTCTGACCCGAGAGCGTGCGGCCCGAGGCGTCGGTGATCGTGCCCGAGATCATGACCGGCAGGCGCTGGCCGCGTTCGGCGAAGGCTTCAAAACAGGCGAAGATTGCCGCCTTGGCGTTCAGCGTGTCGAAAATCGTCTCGATCAGGATGATGTCGGCGCCGCCCTCGATCAGCCCGCGCACCTGCTGACCATAGGCGCGGCGCAGATCCTCAAAGCTGACGGCACGGTAGCCGGGATTGTTCACATCCGGGCTGAGGCTGGCTGTGCGGTTGGTCGGCCCCACCGCGCCCGCCACATAGCGCGGCCTGCCGTCGATCGCGGTTGCCCGGTCCAGCGCGCGGCGCACGATCCGCGCGCCCTCGGCGTTCAGATCATGAACCGCCGCCTCCAGCCCGTAATCGGCCTGAGCGATGGTGGTGGCCGAAAAGGTGTTGGTCTCGACGATATCCGCCCCGGCCATCGCATAGTTGAAATGGATGTCTTCGATGGCCTGGGGCTGGGTCAGGATCAGAAGATCGTTGTTGCCCTTTTGCGGATGATCGGAGTGGTGACGGCAGACATGGCCGGAGCCCTGGCCCCGGTAATCCTCCTCGCCAAGGCCAAGCTGCTGAATTTGCGTACCCATCGCGCCGTCGAGGATCAGGATTCGCTCTCGCGCAGCCTGTTCAAGTCGGGCGAGGGCCGGTGAGGCCGGGAGAGTGAAAATCTGCATGGTTCCGCCGAAGTCTGAATGCGCGGACCCTATGGCGGATTTTACCTGGTGTGAAATTCATAATTCTGGAGAGGATTATGAATTTTATAGAATATCATTGGATCACGAATTCCGCGTGCAGCGCCCCGGCGGCGTGGATGCTTTTCAGGATGTCGATCATGTCATGCGGCTGCACGCCAAGCGCGTTCAGCCCCGCCACCACCTCGGACAGATTTGTGCCGCCCGCCACCTCGGCAAGGCCACTGCCTTCGGTCGCGATCTCGGCCGAGCTGCGCGGCACGACGACGGTTTCGCCCTCGGAAAACGGGTTGGGCTGCACCACGACGGGACGCTCCTCGACCCTGAGCGTCAGATTGCCCTGGGCCACCGCCACGCGGCTGATGCGGACATCGGCGCCGATCACGATGGTGCCCGAACGCTGATCCACCACCACCCGGGCGCGGGTTTCCGGATCGACCCGCAGGGATTCGATCCTGGCGATAGCATGGGCGGGAGAGCCGCCGCCGATCCGGCTCAGGTCCAGCGCGATTGTGCCACCGTCCAGCATCGCGGCCGACCTTCCGCCGAATTCCCGGTTGATCGCCTGTTCGATCCGCGCCGCCGTGGTGAAATCCGCCGTTTTCAACGCCAGCCGCAGCACCGACACCTGGGTGAAATCAAAGGTGACCTCACGCTCTACCCGCGCGCCCGAGGGAATGGTGCCCGCTGTCGGCACGCCCTGGACCACCCGTGCGGCCTTGCCCTCGGCCGAGATGCCGCCAGCGATGATCGTTCCCTGCGCAACCGCATAGATCTGCCCGTCGGCGCCGTTCAGGGGCGTCATCACCAGCGTGCCGCCGAGCAAGCTTTTGGCATCGCCGATGGCCGAGACGGTGACATCGATCCGCGCGCCCGCACGGGCGAAGGGAGGCAGCGTCGCAGTGACGAAAACCGCGGCCACGTTTTTCGGCCTGTAATCCTCGCCCGCGACGTTGACACCCAGCCGTTCCAGCAGGTTGGCCATGATCTCTTCGGTGAAAGGCGAATTGCGAATCCCGTCGCCGGTGCCGTTCAGCCCCACCACAAGGCCATAGCCGACCAGGTCATTGCCACGCACGCCGTCGATTTCGACAAGATCCTTGATGCGCACCGGCTCGGCCCCGACCGGAGGACCGGCAAGCCAGAGGAAGGCCAGCGCCAGAAAAAGGCGGATCACCGCAGATACTCCGTCAGGCTGAGGCGCGAGAGCCGTGCGGTTATGGTGTAGAAAGCATCCAGCCGGCTTTCCAGATCCTCAAGCCGCACGGTGGCCTCGTAGGGATCGGCCTCGATCAGCGCGGTTCGCGCAAGCGTAAGCGCAGACTTCTCAGCCGAATTACGGGCCTGGGCGCGGGAAAGCTGCTCTTCGGTGGTGCCGATGCGGCCGGCAAGAACCGCCCGCGCATCCGAGGACGACTGAAGATCGACCCCCGCGCCCAAGGCAAAGGCCGCCCGTGCCGCGTGATCGCCTGCAAGCAACCCGCGGTCGAGCAGCGCCACTTTGGCAAAACCGGCGAGGGTTTCCCGGATCGCGGGATCAAGCGCGGTGAAGGGCAGGGATGCCGTCTCGCCTGCCGCGACCGCGATCCCCCCCACGGGCGCACCGCCCGTATAAAGCGCCTCATAGCCGGCGCCAGCGAACCAGGAATCGACGGCCGCGGAAATATCTTCGGGCGTCGCTACTCCGGCGATTGCGGTTTCCAGCGCGCCGAGAATGCTTTGCGCATCGGGCAGCGGTGCAACGGCGGAATTTACCCCGCCGAAGACCGGACGTTCAGAAACCCGGGTGTTGAGCGCCGCGATGACGGTCTCGAAATCCCGCATCCCGCTGGATGTCACCGCAGCCAGTTGCGGGGCGCTGAGACCGCTGGCCGTGCTCAGAAGATTGCTCCCAAGCTGCTCTGCCGCCTGCGAGATCATCGCCAGTGCGCTTTGCATCGCGCTGGCGGTCAGCGTCAGTTCGCTGGTCGCGGCCGTATAGCCGGAGATCCGGGCCAGCGCATGATCGGTCGCGGCCAGCCGGCCGAAATCGCCCCGCAGCGTGGCGCCGGTATCGGCCTGTTTGCCGGTAGCCATCTCCTGCGTGGTCGCCTGAAGTTTCGCCCGCAGATCGGCGCCCTGACGCACCAGCGCCGGGGTCAGGAACGGGTTCGAGCTGATACGGTCCATCTTACAATCCCAGCAATGTCCTGATCATTTCATCCACGGCCTGAATGACTTTCGCATTGGCCGCAAAATTCTTCTCGATTACCAGAAGCGCCTGCATTTCCTCATCGATATTCACGCCCGCAGCGGATTCCAGATCGCCGAGCGCGGCATAACGGGCTGAGGTGAACGACTGTTCTGTATCCGCAGAAATCCGGTGCGAGGACACACGCGAAAGGATATCCGCAGCCAGCCCGGGCAGAGTGCGGCTGCCCGGCATCAGTGCCGAGCCGGTGGAGCGCGACTGGTTCAGCGCGCCGGACAATGCGGTCAGAAGCGTATTGTTGCCCGCAGGACCTGGCCCCGTCGCACCGATGCCGTCGCGCAGCCTGGAGAGGTCGCCCCCCTGCAACGGGTCGGGTGCAGCATTCAGCCGGATGCGCGAGGCAAGGCCGGTTTCCAGCGCCGGATCGAAGGCAAGCCCGCCATCGGTAAACAGGCCGGGTTCGCCGGTCGCAAGGCTCGGGTCCACAGCCGGATCACCGAACCGCTCGATCAGATCGCGCGCCATGGTGTCGAGCAGCGCCTGGCCCTCGACCGCCAGCCCGTCGCGCACCGCAAAAAGCGCACCAAGCTCGCCACCCTGGATCAGACTGGCCGGACCCGTGGTCGCCATCGGCTTGCCGTTGATCGTCAGTCCGTAGAGACCGCCGCTGCCGATGGTCATTTCCGGCACGATAGTATGCACCGCGGTGAAGCCGATCTCGACCGCCGAACTGTCCAGCAAAACCGCGCCGCCCGTAGTGACCAGCGCGATCTGATTGCCCTCGCGCGGGATTTCCTTCAGCGGAACGATCGCGGCGATACCGTCGATGATCTGCTGACGCTGGTCCATCAGCGCCGCCGTTTCACGCCCCGAGAAACTGTAGGAAGCGATGACGGAATTCAGCTCCTGCACCTGTTTCAGCCCGGTGTTCAGCCTTTCGACCGCGCTTGCGATGTTCTGATCGGCCCGCAGTCGCTCGGCCTGGATCGCATCGCTGGCAAAGTTCAGCCCCTCGGCCAAAGCCCGCGCGGCGGTGACCGCCGCACTCAGCCGCGCCTCGGATTCCGGGCGGCTGGCGGCTTCGAGCAGGGCCTGGTCCAGCGCGTGAACGCGCGAGACCAGCGAGCCCGCAGCCTCGGTGTCGCCAAGGATATTTTCCAGCCGGGACAAAAAACCCGCCCGGACCGCACTGTCGCCGGCCGCGGCCTGGGCGCTTCGGCGGTCGTTGATCAGATAAAGGTCGCTGTGGCGCGTGATGCCCACCACCCGGACGCCCTGGCCCTGGCCGCCCAGGCTGAGCGCAGAGAGCGAAACCGAGCGTCTGGCATAGCCCGGGGTGGTGGCATTGGCCACGTTTGACGAGATCGCCTCGGCCTGCCGCGAGGTCGCGGAAATGCCGGTCAGCGCGCTGTTGAGGGCCGAGGTGATGCTCATGGCGGTTTACCGTTTGATGTTGGTGGTTTCCTGAAGCATCTCGTCCACGGTCTGGATGACCTTGGCGTTCGAGGAATAGGCCCGCTGGGTCTGGATCAGCGAGGTCAGTTCCGCCGCCACATCGGTGGTGGAGCCTTCGCGCGCATAGCCCTCGATCGAGCCGGTCGGCCCGTCGCCCGCATCCCAGAGGAAGAACGAGCCCGACTGCGGCGAGACCTGGTAGGTCTGGTTGTGCAGCGAGACGAGGCCGTTCGGGTTGGGCACATCCACCAGCGGGATCTGATACAGCACACGGGTGAAACCGGTGTCGTAGGTGGCGGTGATATAGCCGTTGGCGTTCACCTCGACCGTGGTCAGATTGCCCACCGGCGAGCCGTCTTTGGTGATCTGCACCGGAGCGAATTCGTCCGACAACTGGGTCAGCCCGTTGGGATCGCCGACCCGGCCGATCGCCACGTTCATCGGCCCGCCCGCGACCATCAGCGGCAGAGTGCCGGTGGCGGAATCATAGGCGGGCCAGGGCGGGGTGGCGCTCGCGGCGGTTACCGTCGCCAGCGTTCCGCCCGCCGCGCGGGAATCGTCAAAGGTCAGGACATATTCGCCGATCACCGCATTGTTGCTGGCCGAATCGCGGATCACCATCGTCCAGGTGTTGGAATTGGGCGAGCCCGCGGCCGGGACCGTGGGCGTGAAGCTGAAATCGAGCGATTCCGAGGTGCCGAGATTGCCGAAATACTCCACCGCATAGGGCAGGGCATCGCCGCCCGCACTGGGCTCGGTCGCGGTGGCGGGCAGGTTCACGCCCAGAGTCATCTGCGTGGTCGGATCGCCCGAGGTCTGGTTGGCATTGATCACCACCGGAACGAGGCCGGTGATCGTGTCGCGCGGAAAGACCGGAATCGTGCCGTCCGATGTGGCCGGCCAGCCCATCAGCACAAGGCCGGAATCGGTTTTCAGCACCCCGTTCGCATCGGTGCGGAACGAGCCGGTCGTGGTCATCAGAAGGGCACGATCACCGGCGCCGGCGCCAAGCATGACCTCGGGCAGCACCGGCAGCATGCCGCGCCCCGATACCGCAAGATCGAGCGGATGCGAGGTGCCGACAAGGCCGCCCCGCTCTTCGATCAGGCGGACGGTCGAGGCCCGCACGCCGCCCGCGGAATAGACGCCCGAGCCGCGCGAATTGGTGATGACCATGCTGGAAAATTCCGCATGAGCCCGTTTGTAACCATAAGTGCCTGAGTTCGCGATATTGTCCGAGATGGTGGCCAGCCGGGTGGCATTGGCGTTCAGCCCGGCCACACCCGCGGCAAGCGCAGAGGAAATCGTCATCAATCGCACCTTTCTGCTGCATGACTTTGATGCAGACTGAAGGCAGGATCCTAAATTTCCGCTAATTCCTCAGATTTTTCTCATCACCTGTCGCGGCGCAAAAGCACGATCTCGATCCGGTTGTTGCGCTTTGCCGCCGGATCGGCCACGGCGGGCTTGCGGTCGGCAAAACCGCCGATCCGCTGAAACCGCGGCGCCTGGATACCAGCCTCTTCCAGCAGTTGCCGCATGGCGCGGGCGCGGTCCGACGAAAGCTCCCACGACGGATTATCGGCCAGGGTCACCGGGTAAGTCTGGACAAAACCGTTCACGGCGATCTTGTTGGTGGCCAGATTCAGCGCCTCGGCCAGCACCGATGCCAGTGCAAGAGTGGCCGGCGTCGGATCGGCGCTCTGGCCCTGGAACAACACCGCATCGTCAAGATCGAACAATTCGATCACCAGACCCTCGTCGGTGACGCGGGTCACGACATGGCGCAGAAGCTGCTCCATCGTCCGGCTTTCTCCGCCCTGGGCGAACAGCTCTTTCTCGACGGTTTTCAGAATCTCGGCCTCGGCGCTGGCCTCACCGGAGCCGCCGCGACTATCCGAGATTCCGCCGGTTCCGTTCTGCGCGCTCTGTTCCTCGGTGAACATGGATTCCCCCCCCAGCGAATCCTCTCCCCCGCCCGAGACCCGGTTGATCGGGATCGTCGGATTGAAATAATCCGACAACCCTTTGCGCTGCTTTTCCGTCGTCGCATTCAGCAGCCACATCAACAGAAAGAACGCCATCATGGCGGTCACGAAATCGGCATAAGCCACTTTCCAGGCGCCGCCGTGATGACCGCCGCCCGAGACCTTTTTCTTCCGTTTGATGATGACCGGCTGAGCATTGCCTTGCCCGGCCATTTCAACACCCCTTTCACTCACCCGGAGCCAGTCTGGCAGGGCGCGGTGAACAGCCGCTTAAAGGCTTGGGTTTTAAGGAAAAGGCGCGAAACCGCCGTAATTCGCGGCGCTCAGACCCGTTTCAGCCAGATCGCGCCGGGGCCCAGCTTTTCCACAAAAGCGGCATGGGCGGCGGCCTCGGCGTCAGAGAGACGCAACGGCAGCGGCGCCGGGCGCGGGCGGGGACGCCAGTCCTGTTCCGCACCCTGCGCGGCGCCACGGCCGCCGCCGGAGGGCGCCAGCACCAGATCAGGCTGACGGCCGCCGATCAGCTCCAGATAGACCTCGGCGAGGATTTCGCTGTCGAGCAGCGCGCCGTGTTTCTCGCGCCGGGAATTGTCCACCCCGAAACGGCGGCAAAGCGCATCGAGCGAAGCGGGCGAGCCCGGAAAACGCTGCCGCGCGATGGCCAGGGTATCAATGGCCCGCTCCCAGGGGATGACCCCAAGACCCATCCGCTTCAGCTCGAAATTCAGGAATTTCATATCGAAGGCGGCGTTGTGAATCACCAGTTTCGCATCGCCGACGAAATCGACGAAATCCTGGCCGATGCGCGCGAAAACCGGCTTGTCGCGCAGGAAATCATCGCCGAGGCCGTGGACCTCGAAAGCCTCCTGCGGCATCGCCCGTTCGGGGTTGATATACTGGTGATATGTGCGCCCGGTGGGCAGGTGGTTGAACAGCTCGACCCCGCCGATCTCGACGATCCGGTCGCCGGTTTCGGGATCGAAGCCGGTGGTCTCGGTATCCAGAACGATCTCACGCATGCGCTGCCCCCCGCTCCGCCCTGATATGGGCGATCAGCGCCTGAACATAAGCGCGGGTGCTCTCAATGGACAGGGTTTCCACGATATGATCGGCGCGGGCGCGTTTCTCTCGGTCGGGCATCTGACGCGACAGAATCAGCGCAAGCTGCGTCTCGGTCATGCCGGGGCGGGCGAGGACGCGGGCGCGCTGGATCCCGGGCGGCGCGGTCACCAGCAGGGTGGCGTCGCATTCGGCCTCGGTCCCTTTCTCGAACAAGAGCGGGATATCGAGGACCAGGATGTCGGAGCTGGCCGAGGCCAGAAAGGCCGCCCGATCCTTTGCCACCAGCGGATGGACAAGGGATTCCAGCACCCCCAGCCGGGACGGATCGATGGCCAGCGCGGCCTTGAGTGCTTCACGTGAAACACTGCCATCCGCAACGGCAGCCGGGAAATGCGGCGCCAGCAGATCCGCCGCCGCGCCGCCGGGGGCATAAAGCCGGTGCACAGCCGCATCGGCATCCCAGACCGGGATCCCCTCAGCCACGAACAGCGCGGCGGTGGTCGATTTTCCCATCCCGACCGAGCCGGTAAGCCCAAGACGAAACGCCGTCATGCGGAGAGCACCGCCTGACGGGTTTCCTCATCCACCACCGGACGTTTGCCGAACCAGCGCTCGAACCCCGGCACCGCCTGGTGCAGCAGCATCCCGAGCCCGTCGACCACGGTGCAGCCGCGATCCTCGGCCTCGATCAGAAGCTGGGTCTTGAGCGGCGCATAGACGATATCGGTCACGAGGCAGCGCTGATCCAGGCGGTCAAGGTTGATCACCAGATCCGGCTTGCCGGTCATGCCGAGCGAGGTCGTGTTCACCAGCGTCGCGCAGCCTTCGATCATCTGGCCGACATGGGTCCAGTCGTGCACCACCACCTTGGCGCCGAAATCCGAGCGCATCCCTTCGGCCCGCGGGCGGGTGCGGTTGACGATGCGGATCTCGGGCGCGCCGACCTCGACCAGCGCGGCGACAACCGCACGCGCCGCACCGCCGGCGCCCAGCACCGCGGCGGGCCCGGCGGTCGGATCCCAATGCGGCGCGTTCTGGCGCAGATTGGCGATGAAGCCCGAACCGTCGGTGTTGTCGGCATGGATCTTGCCGTCCTTGCGGAAGATCAGCGTGTTCGCCGCCCCGATCAGCGCGGCGCGGTCGGTGATGATATCGGCAATCGACAGGATCGCCTCTTTATGCGGCAGGGTGATGTTCACCCCGACAAATCCCATCTGGGGCAGAGTGCGCAGCACGTGCTCCAGATCCTGCGGCGCCACATCCATCGGAATATAATGCCCCGGCAGGCCATAGCGTTTCAGCCAGTATCCATGCAGCGCCGGGCTTCGGCTGTGGGCGATCGGATGGCCAATCACCCCGGCAAGCGGAATTTTCGCAAGTTCGGTCATGCCGGGATGATCCCCCGAAGCGAGAGCCAGGACAAGAGCGGCAAAAGCGGCATGCCGAGAATTGTGAAATGGTCGCCCTGAAGCGCGGAAAACAGCCGGACGCCCTCTTCCTCCAGCCGGTATCCGCCGACCGAATGGCGGATCTTTTCCCAGTTTCGCGGGATATAGCTGTCGAGATAAGCCTCCGAGAAGTCGCGCATCGTCAGCCGCGCCTCGGAGACATGACGCCAGACCGGCTTGCCCTCTTCATAAACCACCGCGGCCGACAAGAGCCGGTGTGTCTTGCCCCGCAGGGCCAGCAGATTTTCCCGCGCCTCCTCCGGGGTTTCGGGCTTGGCGAAGATCCTGCGGTTCAACTCCAGGATCTGATCGCAGCCGATCACCAGCGCATCAGGGCGCTTCTCCGCGATCTTGCGCGCTTTCACCTCGGCCAGGGTATCGGCCATGTCGCGGGGCGAGGCGCCTTCGGCCTCCAGCGCGCGGCGAATCGATTCCTCATCAACCCGCGCGGGCAGGGACTCAAAGCTCAGACCGGCGGCCTCCAGCATGGCGATCCGCGTCGCCGAGGTCGAAGCGAGCACAAGGGGCGGCAAAAGGCGGGCAGCTTTCTCGGGGGTCATTCTGTGGAAAATCCGGTTTCGTTCCTGCGGTTCCGGTCAGGATGAACCGGGGCAGAATGGGGAAGAACATCTGAACCGGCGCCTGGCGCGAAAGCCGCTCCGATCTTATCCCAAGGACCATGACATTTTCCACGGCTTTGGGACAGAGCAGGTTATCATCCCCCTGTCCAAAACAATCCCGATCAAAGTTGCCCATAATAATGCTTTGATTTACAATGATTATTATCCGTTTTCAGATTTTCTTCTCTCTTTACCCACAGCCTTTCCACAACCGGCTGACCCCGGGAAAACCCATGGGGAAAAGCCGAAATCCCGATATCCCCTGCCCCAACATCATCATCATCTTTTCTCTTTCTTTATGAATATAAGATGAAGGCTGACCCGTTTTCCGCCTGACCCCCGGCGGCGTTGACTTTGAGATGCAAAGCCCCTATCTGCCTTGCCAGCAAAGCCGTCCGGCCGATGCGCCTCCCGATTTCAAGCCAGATCCGGCCCGCGTGAGTGTCACGCGCCGTCCGCAGGTATTCTCCATGACCGAACGTCTGAATCTCTCCGATCTCAAAGCCAAGACCCCGGCCGATCTTCTGGCCATGGCCGAGGAATGGGAGATCGAGAACGCCCCTTCGATGCGCAAGGGCGAGATGATGTTCCAGATCCTCAAGGAACATGCCGAAGAGGGCTACGAGATCGGCGGCGATGGCGTGCTCGAAGTGCTCCAGGACGGTTTCGGCTTCCTGCGCAGCCCCGAGGCGAACTATCTGCCAGGCCCCGACGATATCTATGTCTCGCCCGAGATGATCCGGCAGTTCAGCCTGCGCACCGGCGATTCCATCGAGGGCGTGATCAAGGCTCCGCTGGAAACCGAGCGCTATTTCAGCCTGGTGAAAGCGACGAAGATCAATTTCGACGATCCCGAACGCGCCAAGCACAAGGTGCATTTCGACAACCTGACGCCGCTTTACCCTGATGAGCGGCTGAAGATGGAGATCGAGGATCCGACGATCCGCGATCGCTCGGCCCGGATCATCGATTTGGTGGCGCCGATCGGCAAAGGCCAGCGCGCGCTGATCGTGGCGCCGCCGCGTACCGGTAAAACGGTGCTGCTTCAGAACATCGCCCGTTCGGTCGCGGCGAACCACCCGGAATGCTATCTGATCGTTCTGCTGATCGACGAGCGGCCCGAGGAAGTCACCGACATGCAGCGCAGCGTGAAGGGCGAGGTCGTGTCCTCGACCTTCGACGAACCGGCGACCCGGCACGTCGCGGTGGCAGAGATGGTGATCGAAAAGGCCAAGCGGCTGGTTGAACACAAGCGCGACGTGGTGATCCTGCTTGATTCGATCACCCGTCTCGGCCGGGCCTTCAACACCGTGGTGCCGTCCTCGGGCAAGGTGCTGACCGGCGGCGTCGATGCCAACGCGCTGCAACGCCCGAAACGGTTCTTTGGGGCTGCGCGGAACATCGAAGAGGGCGGCTCGCTGACCATCATCGCCACCGCGCTGATCGACACCGGCTCGCGGATGGATGAGGTGATCTTCGAGGAGTTCAAGGGCACCGGCAACTCCGAGATCGTGCTCGACCGCAAGGTCGCCGACAAGCGGGTGTTCCCGGCGATGGACATCCTCAAATCCGGCACGAGGAAAGAGGATCTTCTGGTCGAGAAATCCGACCTGTCGAAGACCTATGTTCTGCGTCGGATCCTGAACCCGATGGGCACCACCGATGCAATCGAGTTCCTGCTTGGCAAGCTGAAGCAGACCAAGACCAATGCGGAATTCTTCGATTCCATGAACACCTGAGTCTTGCGCCAGCGGGGTTGCGATGGCGGATACGATCTATGCCAGCGCGACGGCCCGCGGCAGAGCGGGCGTCGCGATCATCAGAATTTCCGGCCCGGCGGCGCATGAGATCTGCGCCGCCTTTTGCGGTTCGGTGCCGCGCGTGCGGCAGGCGGCTTTGCGCAATATCTCGTGGCAGGGCGAGGTATTGGATCAATCTTTGGTGCTTGTTTTCGAGGAAGGCGCTAGTTTCACCGGCGAGAAGGTTGTGGAGTTCCAGCTTCACGGAGGTATTGCCGTCGTTTCGGCAGTGCTGCGGGCTATCGGAGAAACCGGCCTCGCGCGGCTGGCCGAACCTGGCGAATTCACGCGCCGCGCGCTGGAAAACGGCATGCTGGATCTGACCCAGGTCGAAGGTCTCGCGGATCTGATCGATGCCGAAACCGAGGCGCAGCGCAAACAGGCATTGCGGACGCTTTCAGGTGAGATCGGCAAGCGGGTGGAGATCTGGCGCGGTCGTCTGATCCGTGCCGCCGCGCTGATCGAGGCCACCATCGACTTTGCCGATGAGGATGTGCCGGTCGATGTCACGCCCGAAGTTCGTGCGATCCTGTTGGAATTGCTGGCAGAACTGGAACGGGAAGCCGCCGCGGTGAATGCGGCGGAGCGTATCCGCGAAGGGTTTGAGGTGGCAATCGTCGGCGCACCGAATGCCGGGAAATCCACACTGCTGAACCGTCTGGCCGGGCGTGAAGCGGCCATCACCTCGGAAATTGCCGGGACCACGCGCGATGTGATCGAGGTGCGGATGGACCTCGACGGGCTGGCCGTGACCCTGTTGGACACTGCCGGGCTGCGCGAAAGCCAGGATCTGGTGGAGCAGGAGGGCATCCGCCGCGCCGTGCAACGCGCGCAAATGGCGGATCTGCGGATTTTTCTTGGTGAACCAGAGGGTTATCTGGCTCCGTCGGAAGGTGACCTTCTGGTTTCGCCCAAGGCTGACCTTTCGGCTCAAGGTGATGGTCTGGCGGTTTCAGGCCGCACCGGGCAGGGGGTAGATGTGCTTTTGCGCGAGATTTCGCACCGCCTCTCGGAAAAAGTTGCCGGAGCTGGTATTCTGGTGCGGGAACGCCATCGTCTTGCGCTTGAACAGGGTGTCGCTGCGATTCGCCGGGTTCTTGGGATGATGAATGCTGATTTCCTGCCGGAAATCGTTGCCGAAGAACTCCGCGAGGCGATTCGGGCGCTGGATGTGCTGGTGGGCAGGGTGGATGTGGACGAATTGCTGGGGGAAATCTTCGCCAGCTTCTGTATCGGGAAGTGAGGATGTTTCACGTGAAACATTTCGATGTGATTGTGGTGGGCGGTGGCCATGCCGGGGCAGAGGCCGCAGCAGCCTCGGCCCGGATGGGCGCGATGACGGCGCTGGTCACCATGCGGGCCGCGACGATTGGTATCATGTCCTGCAATCCGGCGATAGGTGGTCTAGGCAAGGGTCATCTGGTGCGCGAAGTTGATGCGATGGATGGGATCATGGGCCGCGCCGGGGATATGGCGGGGATCCAGTATCGTCTGCTGAACCGGCGCAAGGGGCCGGCGGTGCAGGGGCCGCGCACTCAGGCGGACCGTCGACTTTATCGCGATGCGGTGCAGGGATTGCTTGCGGCCGAGCCCCAGCTCACGATCCTGGAAGGAGAGGCGGCGGCTTTGCTCCTCGACAGCGGTCGTATCGCGGGCATCGCACTGGCCGACGGGTCAGAGATCCACGCGCAGGCGGTGGTTCTGACCACCGGAACCTTTCTGAACGGGCTTATCCATGTCGGCGATAAGAGCCTCCCGGGTGGCCGGGTTGGCGACAATGCCTCGGTGCGGCTGGCACAGCAGATCCGCGATCTCGGGCTGACCACCGGACGGCTGAAAACCGGCACGCCACCGCGGCTTGATGGACGGACCATCGACTGGAACCGGCTGGAGATGCAGCCGGCGGACGAAGATCCTGTGGTTCTGTCCTTCCTTCACCACAAGCCCCTGGTGCGGCAGATTTCCTGTGGGATCACCCATACCTCGGCCGCGACGCATGAGATCATCCGCGACAACCTGTCACGCAGCGCGATGTATGGCGGGCATATCGACGGCGTAGGGCCGCGCTATTGCCCCTCCATCGAGGATAAGGTGGTCCGGTTCGCCGACAAGGACAGCCATCAGGTCTTCCTTGAGCCCGAAGGGCTGGACGATCCCACTGTCTATCCGAACGGCATATCGACCTCGCTACCCGCCGAGGTGCAGGAAGCCTACGTCCGCACCATTGCCGGACTTGAGCAGGCGGTGATCACCCAGCCCGGATATGCCATAGAATATGATTACCTCGACCCGCGGGGCCTGCGCGCGACGCTGGAAAGCCGGGCGGTCCAGGGTCTGTATCTTGCGGGTCAGATCAACGGCACCACAGGATATGAGGAGGCTGCCGCTCAGGGCATGGTCGCCGGGCTGAATGCCGCGGCGACCATGCGTGACGCGGATCCCGTCAGTTTCTCGCGCAGCGACAGCTATATCGGGGTGATGATCGACGATCTGATCACCCGCGGGGTGACCGAGCCCTACCGGATGTTCACCTCGCGCGCGGAATACCGGCTCTCGCTAAGGGCCGATAACGCCGACCAGCGGCTGACGCCAAAGGGCATTGCCCTCGGTTGTGTGCGTGAAGAGCGGATCCGCGCGTTCGGCGAGAAGACAAAGGCGCTGGAAAGCGTTACCAGCCTGTTGAAATCGCAGAAGTTCACTCCAAAGGAGCTGGCGCAGGCCGGAATCCTGGTCAGCCAGGATGGGGCGCGCCGCTCGGCCTGGGATCTGCTGGCGATGCCGGATTACGATCCGGCGGTGATTGATTCGCTCGTGCCGGCGCTGGTGGATCATCCGGACACCGTGCGCCGTCAGGCCGAAATAGAGGCACTTTATGCGCAATATGCCGATCGTCAGGCCGCCGATGCCGAGGATCTGCGCAAGCACGAGGCGATGCTGATTCCGGCCGATTTCGATTACGCCGCGCTGTCTGGTCTGTCGGCCGAACTGTCCGGCAAGCTCAGCCGGGTCCGGCCCGAGAATATCCAGCGCGCGCGGCAGATCGAGGGGATGACTCCGGCCGCAGTGATGCTGCTGATCGCGGCTTTGCGCAAACCGCAATCGCGTAAACTGGCGGGCTGAGCGGTGGATCAGGCGCTTTGGACGGAACTGCGCGCGAGCGGGGCCGCGCTGGAAAAGCTGCGTCTTTTCGCGGCTTTGGCCGAGAAATGGACCCGGAGCATCAACCTGATCTCGCGCGCGACGGTGGCGGATCTCTGGTCGCGACATATCGAGGATTCTGCGCGGATTCTGACGCTGGCTCCTCCCGCGCCCGCGATCTGGGCCGATTTTGGTGCGGGTGGCGGATTTCCCGGCCTTGTCGTTGCGGTGTTGCTTCAGGATCGCGGGCTTCGGACCCGGATTGTTCTGGTGGAATCGGATCAGCGCAAGGCGACGTTTTTGCGCGAGGCGGCGCGACAGCTTGGCCTTCCGACCGTAATCTGCGCCGAACGCGCCGAGGCGATTACGCCGCTTGGGGCAGATGTAGTGTCGGCCCGGGCATTAGCCCCCCTAAATATGCTTTGCGAGATTATGGAACGCCATGGAACGCCCGACGGCATGGCGTTGTTTCCCAAGGGCGAAACCTGGCAGGAAGAAGTGGATGTGGCGCGGAAAAACTGGTTCTTCGATCTGGAGGCGGCGTGCGATCCGGGCCATAAAGGGTCAGCCATCCTGAAACTGAGGAATCTGCGCCGTGCCAGCCGCGATGCCCTTGCCTGATGTTCCGCCGTTGCCCGCCCATGTGATCGCCATCGCGAATCAGAAAGGCGGTGTGGGCAAGACCACGACCGCCATCAACCTTGCGGCCGCGCTGGCCGAGCGGAACTTACGGGTTTTGCTGGTGGATCTGGATCCGCAGGGCAATGCCTCGACCGGGCTCGGGGTGGCGACGGGTGACCGCAAGCTGACGACCTATGATCTGATCCTGTCCGAGACGCATCCGGAGACGATCATCCGCAAGACCTCGGTGCCCAATCTCTGGATCAGCCCGGCGAATTCGGATCTGGCCTCGGCCGATATCGACCTGGTGTCGAATGAGAAGCGCAGTTTTCTGCTGCATGACGCGCTGCGCCACCCCGAAATCGACGCCATGGCCTTCGATGTGGTGCTGATCGACTGCCCGCCTTCGCTCTCGCTGCTGACGGTGAACGCGCTGGTGGCGGCGCATGCGGTCCTGGTGCCGCTTCAGGCCGAGTTTTTTGCGCTGGAAGGGCTGTCGCAACTGCTGTTGACGGTGCGGGATGTGCGGCGCTCGGCCAATCCGAACCTGCGGATCGAGGGTGTGTTGCTGACGATGTATGACGGGCGCAACAATCTGGCGCAGCAGGTCGAGACCGATGCGCGGGAAAACCTTGGCGATATGGTGTTTCGCACCATCATTCCGCGCAATGTGCGGCTGTCCGAGGCGCCCTCGCATGCGATGCCGGTGACGGAATACGATTCGACCTCGCGCGGGGCCGAGGCCTATCGTGCGCTGGCGGAAGAAATTGCCGCGAAACTGCGGCGTTCGTAACGAAAACAAGAGGCGGAGCATGGAACGCAAAGGGCTTGGGCGGGGTTTGTCGGCGCTGATGTCGGATGTGAATCTGCGCCCGGAAAGCGAAGGACCACGGCGGGCGGATTCCAGGCTGCCGGTGGCGAAGCTGCGCGCCAACCCTTTGCAGCCGCGTAAGGATTTCGATCAGGCGGGGCTTGAGGCGCTGGCCGATTCTCTGCGGCAGAAGGGTGTGATCCAGCCCCTTGTGGTGCGACCCAAAGGCGATTTCTATGAAATCGTGGCGGGTGAGCGGCGCTGGCGGGCGGCGCAGATCGCGCAGCTGCACGAGGTTCCGGTGGTGATCCGCGATCTCGACGATACCGAAGTGCTGGAAGTCGCGATCATCGAGAACATCCAGCGTGAGGATCTGAACGCGATCGAAGAGGCGCTGGGACTGCGGCAGCTGATCGATCGCTTCGGCCATACCCAGGAGAAGATCGCCGAGGCGCTGTCGAAAAGCCGCAGCCATGTGGCCAATCTGCTGCGTCTGCTGAACTTGCCTGATAAGGTGCAGCTGATGGTGCGGGAGGGCGCGCTCTCGGCCGGCCATGCGCGGGCGTTGATCAACGCGCCGGATTCGCTGTCTCTGGCGCGGTCGGTGGCGGCGCGGGGTCTTTCGGTGCGTGAGACCGAAAAACTGGTGAAAGAGGCCGGCGATCCGAAGCCGGTCAGGGAAGAGCGGACCTCCAGGGGGGCGGAAAAGGACGCCGATACCCGCGCGCTGGAAGGCGATCTGACCGCGCAACTCGGGATGTCGGTGCGAATCGATCATCGCGATCCCGGCGGAAGTCTGGTGATCAGCTACCGAGACCTCGAAGAGCTGGATCTGTTGTGCCAGCTGCTGTCCTCGGGGCCGACGGGCCTGGCGCGGGATTAAGCGCCCGAAAGTTCCAGCACCAGGCGGTTGAGCAGCAACCGGCCCGCTGGCGTTGCCGCGAGCCGGTCGTTTTCGATGCGAATCATCCCGGATTCGGTCAGTTCCCGCATCGCTTTCGGGGGGGCGCCGTTCAGGGCGGTATAGCGGGCAAGCGACATGCCTTCGGTCAGCCGCATCGACATCATCATATATTCAACGGCCTGAGAGGCGCGGGGAATCACCTCGCGCGGCAGTTCGCCCTTGCCCTGGCGGACCGCTTCCAACCAGAGTTCGGGGGAGCGATGGGTGCTGGTGGCATATCTTATGCCATCGAGCGTCAGCCGACCGTGCGCCCCGGGACCGATGCCGAGGTAATCGCCCATTCGCCAATAGACGAGGTTGTGCCGTGATTCGGCGCCTTCACGCGCGTAATTGGAGACTTCATAATCGTGAAGCCCATATTCGGCGCAGATTCCCGCGGTCAGTTCATACATATCGGCGGCCAGGTCCTCGTCCGGCAGCCCTGCCAGCTTTCCGGCGTCGAAAAGTCGGGCGAAGGCAGTGCCCTCTTCAATGGTCAGTTGATAAAGCGAGATGTGATCCGGCCCGCGGGTGAGCACTGATCGCAACTCTTCCTCCCAGGCGGGCAGGTCCTGATCCTGACGGGCATAGATCAGATCGCAAGACGTGCGCTCAAAGATGCTGCGGGCCAGATCCAGCGCGGCAAGCCCCTCGGCGGCGCTGTGCTGGCGACCCAGGCGTCGCAGGTCCAGATCGTTCAGCGCCTGAAGGCCCAGCGAAACCCGGTTGACCCCCGCTTGGCGATAGCCGGTGAAACGTGCGGCCTCGACCGAAGTCGGGTTGGCCTCCAGCGTTACCTCCAGATCATTGGCGAGCCGCCAGTGCCGCGCGATCCGGTCGAGGATCGCGCCGGTCACCGCGGGGTCCATCAGCGAAGGTGTGCCGCCGCCAAAGAACACCGAGCGCAGGATCCGACCCCCGGTTTCAGCGGCGGCGCGGTCCAGCTCGGCCAGATAGGCCCGCCGCCATTCATCCTGGTCGATGCGCTGGCGCACATGGCTGTTGAAATCGCAATAGGGGCATTTCGCCTTGCAGAACGGCCAGTGGATGTAGAGGGCGAAGCCGCCCTCTTGCCAGTCCTCGGGCGCGGAGTGTTTCACGTGAAACATTTCTCCATCATCGCGGCCACCGCCCGGGCACGATGGCTGATCGCATTCTTCTGCGTGGCGGGCATTTCCGCGAAGGTGAGGCTATGGCCGTCGGGCTGGAACATCGGATCGTAGCCGTGACCCTCGGCGCCGCGGCGGGGCCAGACCAGCACGCCGGGGCAGGCGCCCTCGACATATTCATCATGCCCGTCGGGCCAGGCCAGCACCAGGGTGCAACGGAATTGTGCAGCACGGGGCAGGGGCGCCTGACGCTCTTCCAGCAAAGCCCATGTCTTTTCCATCGCCATGCCAAAATCGCGCCCCTGAGGGGTCTGCGCCCAATCGGCGGTATAGACGCCGGGTGCCCCGTCGAGCGCATCGACCGTCAGGCCGGAATCGTCCGCCAGAGCGGGCAGGCCGCTGGCCAGGGCCGCATGATGCGCCTTTATCCGGCAGTTGCCGAGGAAAGTGTCCTCGGTTTCCTCGGGTTCCGAAAGCCCGAGTTCCCCGGCCGACAGGCAGGTGATGCCCAGAGGCGCCAGCAGCGCGGCGAATTCCTCCAGCTTGCCCTTGTTGTGTGTGGCAACGACCAGCCGGTCGCCGGAGAATTTGCGTGTCATCCGATTGCCTCTTTCTGCGCGGCGATCAGAGCGGCGGTGCCCTGAAGCCCCAGCCCCATCAGAGTCGCCAGATCTTCGGTCGAGAAGGGGGCACCCTCGGCCGAGGCCTGGATCTCGACCAGTTTCCCTTTGCCGGTGATGACGAAATTGCCGTCCGTTCCGGCGGCGGAATCTTCATCGTAATCAAGATCCAGGACAGGCTGGCCCGCATATATACCACATGAGACAGCGGCGACGTGATCCAGTAGCGGATCGCCCGTCACCAACCCCTTCGCCATCAGCCGGTTCATTGCGATCCGCAGCGCCACCCAACCGCCGGTGATCGCCGCGCAACGGGTGCCGCCATCGGCCTGAATCACGTCGCAATCCACGGTGATCTGGCGCTCGCCAAGTGCCTGTCGGTCCACCACGGCGCGCAGGCTGCGCCCGATAAGTCGTTGAATCTCTTGCGTTCTGCCCGATTGCTTGCCCGATGCGGCCTCACGGCGCGAGCGGGTATGGGTCGAGCGCGGCAGCATACCATATTCGGCGGTGACCCAGCCCATGCCCGAGTTCCGCAGGAATGGCGGCGGTTTGTCCTCGATCGAGGCGGTGCACAGCACATGGGTGTTGCCGATGCGGATCAGGCACGACCCCTCGGCGTGAAGCGACACGCCGGTTTCGATCGAAACCGTGCGGAGCTGGTCGAGTGCTCTTCCCGAGGGGCGCATATTCTGTCCTTTCGCTGGATTCAGGCCAGATATGCGAGGGCTGGCCCGCGATGCAACCCCGATCGACGGGGGCGGATTGACGACCGGGCGCATTGCACCTTTATTCAGGGGGAAAGGCGCGGGTTGCGAACCAGATGGCAGACAGGACACAACTTCTTGCGGAAATGAGCGAGCGGTCGCGCGAGGTGTTCCGCCGCGTGGTCGAAGGGTATCTGGCCACCGGCGGGCCGGTCGGCTCGCGCACGCTGACGCGGGGGTTCAGCGAACAGGTTTCGGCGGCGACGATCCGCAATGTGATGCAGGATCTGGAGTTTCTCGGACTGCTGGACAGTCCGCATGTTTCGGCCGGGCGGGTGCCGACCCAGCAGGGGCTGCGGCTGTTCGTCGACGGTTTCATGGAGATGGGCACCGTCGATGCCGCCGACCGCGAGCGGATCGATGCCTCGCTGGGGCCGGGCGATCAGGATGTGGGATCGTTGCTGGACCATATCTCCTCGGCTTTGTCGGTGCTGACCCGGGGCGCGAGCATTGTTCTGGCGCCGAAACACGAAACCGCGCCGATCAAGCATATCGAATTCGTCTCGCTCTCGGCCGACCGGGCGCTGGTGGTGCTGGTTTTTGCCGATGGGCAGGTGGAAAACCGGCTGTTCCAGCCGCCGCCGGGGCAGACGCCCTCCTCGATGCGCGAGGCGGCGAATTTCCTGAATGCGATGATCGAGGGCCGGACGCTCAGCGATCTGCGGCTGCGGATAAGGGCCGAGATCGAAAGGCGCCGGCAAGAGATCGACAGTCTCGCGCGCGATCTGGTGGAAAGCGGTCTGGCGGTTTGGGAAAACGCGGGCCTGTCGTCCGAGCGGCTGATCGTGCGGGGCCGGGCGAATCTGCTTGAGGCGGCGGGCGTCGAGGATGTCGACCGCATCCGCATCCTGTTCGACGATCTGGAGCGCAAGCGCGATATCGCCGAATTTCTGGAACTCACCGAGGAAGGCGATGGGGTGCGCATCTTCATCGGCTCGGAAAACAAACTCTTTTCACTTTCGGGTTCAAGTCTGGTCGTTTCTCCCTATATGAACGCCGAGCGAAAGATTATCGGTGCCATCGGCGTGATCGGGCCCACGCGGCTGAATTATGGGCGGGTGGTGCCGATCGTCGATTATACGGCGCAGCTTGTGGGGCGGATGGTTTCCGACCGCGGGCGAGGCTGAAACCAGAAGGACGAGGAGTAATCATGGCGCAGGAAAATCACGCTGCCCAGGATGCTGACGAGAATATGGATCTGCCGGACCTGGAAGAGATTATCGGCGATACGGATTTCGAGCTGCTGAGGACCGAGCGCGACGAATATCGCGACAAGTTCATGCGCGCGCTGGCCGACGCCGAGAACTCGCGCAAACGGGCCGAGCGCGACCGGCGTGAGGCCGAGCAATATGGCAGCACGCGGCTGGCGCGCGACCTGCTGCCGGTTTACGACAACCTCAATCGGGCGCTGGCGGCGATTCCCGAGGAGAGCCGGCTGGCCTCGGCCGCGCTGATCGAGGGGGTGGAGCTGACGCTGCGCGAGCTGACCAATGTGATGCAAAAGCACGGGATGAAGCCGATCACCCCGGCGGTGGGCGAGGTGTTCGATCCGCAGGCGCATGAGGCGATGTTCGAGGCGCCGGTGCCGGGAACGAAAGCCGGGCAGATCATCCAGGTGATGACCGAAGGATTCATGCTGCACGACCGGCTGTTGCGTCCAGCCCAGGTTGGGGTGTCCTCGACCCCGGGCTGAGGGCGCGAGCGGGGGTTTTGCACCCCCCATGCCGCCGGTTTCTCGAACCGGTGGCGAACCCGACGGCATACCCCGCAGGGTATTTGGGTCAGGATGAAGATCAGTCCAGCAGGGCTTTGAGATCGTAGATCAGGCTGAGGGCCCCGATCGGCGTGAGCTGGTCGGGGCTTATCTCTTTCAGTTTCGCCTCTACCGCGCTTTCTTTCGCGGGCCTCGCCGGGGGCGGCGGGGGGGCGGCGCGGAACAGCGGCAGGTCGTCGATCATCGCGGCGGGTTTGTTGCCCTCGCGGTCGCCTTGTTCCAGGGCTTCGAGCACGACGCGGGCGCGTTCGATCACCGCGGGGGGGAGGCCCGCGAGCCGGGCGACCTGGACGCCGTAGCTGCGGTCGGCGGCGCCGCGGCGGACCTCGTGCAGGAAGATCACTTCGCCCTCCCATTCGCGCACGGTGACGGTGGCGTTCTCGACCCCGGCGAGTGTGCCGGCGAGGCGGGTCATCTCGTGGTAATGGGTGGCGAACAGCGCGCGGCAGCGGTTGGTATCGTGCAGATGTTCCAGCGTGGCCCAGGCGATGGAGAGCCCGTCCCAGGTGGCGGTGCCGCGGCCTATCTCGTCGAGGATGACAAGCGCGCGGTCGTCGGCCTGGTTCAGGATGGCGGCGGTTTCGACCATTTCCACCATGAAGGTCGAGCGGCCGCGCGCCAGATCGTCCGAGGCGCCGACCCGGCTGAACAACTGGCTGACGAGGCCGATATGGGCCGATGCCGCGGGAACGAAGCTGCCGGCCTGGGCGAGCAGCGCGATCAGCGCGTTCTGGCGCAGGAAGGTGGATTTCCCGGCCATGTTCGGGCCGGTCAGCAGCCAGATCGCGGGGGAATCGCCGGTGGTCAGGTCGCAGTCGTTGGCGACGAAGCTCTGCCCGCCCTGGCGTGCGAGGGCGCGTTCCACCACCGGGTGGCGGCCCGAGGTGACGGTGAAGGCGCGGCTGTTGTCGACCTTCGGCTCGGCCCAGTCGGCCGAGGCGGCGAGATCGGCGAAACCGGCGGTCAGATCGATCTCGGCCAAAGCGCGGGCGGCCTGGCCGATGGGGGCGGCGGCGTCGAGAATGGCGCGTTTCAGGCCGTCATAGTGACGTTTCTCGATCTCCAGCACCCGGTTGGCCGCGTTCAGGATCCGGGACTCCAGATCCGACAGGGCCACGGTGGTGAAGCGGACCTGGCCCGCCGTGGTTTGGCGATGGATGAACAGATCGGGCTGGGCGCGCAGCTTATCTTCGTGGGTGGCGGTGACCTCGATGAAATAGCCCAGCACGTTGTTGTGCCTGATCTTCAGCGAGGCGACGCCGGTATGTTCGGCATATTGCGCCTGCATCTTGCCGATGATGCCGCGGCCCTCGTCGCGCAATTGCCGGGTTTCATCCAGTTCTGCGTCGAACCCGGTTGCGATGAAACCGCCCTCGCGCGCGAGCAAGGGCGGCTCGGCGACCAGAGCGTTGTCGAGCAGATCGACCAAGGCTTCGTGGCCGGTCAGGCGCTGAGCGGCCTCACGCAGCAAGGCGGGCGGGTCGGTCAGCTTGTCATGCAGCGTCAGCGCCTGGGTCAGACCGGCGCGGATCGCGGCAAGATCGCGCGGTCCGCCGCGGTCCAGCGCAAGGCGCGACAGCGCGCGGTCGATATCGGGCACCCGACGCAGATCCTCGCGCAGATCTTCGCGCAGGCGGCTTTTTTCCACCAGATAGCGCAGGGATTCGTGGCGGGAATGGATCACCGCCAGGTCGCGCGAAGGCGATGACAGCCGCCGTTCCAGCAGCCGCGCGCCGGCGGCGGTGACGCTGCGGTCGATGGCGGCGAGCAGCGAGCCCTCACGCCCGCCCGACAGCGCCTGGGTGATTTCCAGGTTCCGGCGGGTCGCGGCGTCGATCTGCATCGTGCGCCCGGCAGCCTCTTTCACCGGCGGGCGTAAGAGCGGCAGGTTGCCCCGCTGGGTCAGGTCGAGATAGTCGATCAGCCCGCCCATGGCGGAAAGCTCGGCCCGGGTGAAGCTGCCGTAGCCTTCCAGCGAACTCACATTCCACAAAGCGCAGAGGCGCTTTTCGGCCCCGGCGGAATCGAAGGACGCCCGCGACAAAGGCGTGGCGGCGCCGCCGGTCTCTTGCGCCATGACCTCGATTTCGCGCTCGCCGCCATCTGCGAGCAGCAGCTCGCGGGGCGAGAGCCGCGCCAGTTCCGGGCCGAGCCTGGCGCGCGGGCAGGGCATCACCCGGAACTCGCCGGTGGAGATATCGGTCCAGGCCAGCGCGCCTTCGTCACGCACCTCGGCGAAGGCGGCGAGGAAATTGTGCCGCCGCGCCTCAAGCAGCGAATCCTCGGTCAGGGTGCCGGGCGTGACCAGCCGCACCACATCGCGCTTCACCACCGATTTCGCGCCGCGCTTCTTTGCTTCGGCCGGGTCTTCAAGCTGTTCGGCGATGGCGACGCGAAAGCCCTTGCGGATCAGCGTCAGCAGATAGCTTTCGGCGGCATGATAGGGCACGCCGCACATCGGGATCGGCTCTCCCTTGTGAAAGCCGCGTTTCGTCAGCGCGATGTCCAGCGCCTCGGAGGCGGCCAGAGCGTCGTCGAAGAACATCTCGTAGAAATCGCCCATCCGGTAGAACAGAAGCGCGCCGGGGTTCTGCGCCCTGATTTCCAGATATTGCGCCATCATCGGCGTGACGGTTTCGTCTGACATGCTGCCCCCTTGTGCCGCGCTGACCCTACAAAAGCGCGCGGCTGGCGAAAAGCCTTGCAAACGGGCTTTTCATACGGGGGGGCAAGGGTCTATGACCCGCGCACCCAGAACAGGATGGCTCCCTGATGACCCGCTCCAAGACCACGCCCGAAGAGGCGCTTGCCTATCATTTCGAGCCGCGCCCCGGCAAATACGAGATCACCGCCTCGAAACCGATGGCGACGCAGCGCGATCTGTCGCTGGCCTATTCGCCCGGCGTGGCGGTTCCGGTCCAGGCCATCGCCGCCAATCCTGAAACCGCTTACGACTACACGGTCAAAGGGAACATGGTCGCCGTGGTGTCGAATGGCACCTCGATCCTGGGGCTGGGCAATCTGGGCGCGCTGGCGTCGAAGCCGGTGATGGAAGGCAAGGCGGTGCTGTTCAAGCGCTTTGCCGATGTGAACGCCATCGACATCGAACTCGATACCGAGGATGCCGACGAGATCATCAAGGCGGTGAAGCTGATGGCGCCGACCTTCGGGGGGATCAACCTCGAAGACATCAAGGCGCCCGAGTGTTTCATCATCGAGCAGCGGCTGAAAGAGATCTGCGACATTCCGGTGTTCCATGACGATCAGCATGGCACGGCGGTGATCTGCGCGGCGGGGCTGATCAACGCGCTGGAGATTTCCGGCAAGAACATCGCCGATGTGAAGATCGTGCTGAACGGGGCCGGAGCGGCGGGGATCGCCTGCCTGGAACTGGTCAAGTCGATGGGCGCGCGGCATGAGAACTGCATCATGTGCGACACCAAGGGCGTGATTTACCAGGGCCGCACCGAGGGCATGAACCAGTGGAAATCGGCCCATGCGGTGGTGACCGCGGCGCGGACGCTGGAAGAGGCGATGGTCGGGGCGGATGTGTTCCTGGGCGTCTCGGCCAAGGGCGCGGTGACGCCGGCGATGGTCGCCAGTATGGTGGAAAATCCGGTGATCTTCGCCATGGCGAATCCCGACCCGGAGATCACCCCGGAAGAAGCCCATGCCGTGCGCGCCGATGCCATCGTGGCGACGGGCCGCTCGGACTATCCGAACCAGGTGAACAACGTCCTCGGTTTTCCCTATCTGTTCCGCGGCGCGCTGGACATCCATGCCCGCGCGATCAACGACGAGATGAAGATCGCCTGCGCGCAGGCGCTGGCTAAGCTCGCGCGTGAGGATGTGCCGGACGAGGTGGCCATGGCCTACGGCCGCAAGCTGTCCTTCGGGCGCGACTATATCATCCCGACGCCGTTCGATCCGCGGCTGATCTACACGATTCCGCCCGCGGTGGCGAAAGCGGGTATGGATACCGGCGCGGCGCGGCGCCCGATCATCGACATGCGGGCCTATGAGGCCAGCCTGAAGGCGCGGATGGACCCGACGGCGAGCATTCTGCAAGGGCTGCACGCCCGCGCCCGCCAGGCCCAGGCCCGGATGATCTTTGCCGAGGGCGACGATCCGCGGGTGTTGCGCGCGGCGGTGGCCTGGCAGCGCTCGGGGCTGGGGAAATCCCTGGTGGTGGGCCGCGAGTCCGATGTGAAGGAAAAGCTGGAGGCCGCGGGCCTCGGCGATGCGGTGCGCGAGCTGGAGGTGGTGAACGCCGCCAATGCCCGCCATCTCGATGCCTACAAGGATTTCCTCTACAAACGCTTGCAGCGCGAAGGGCACGACCGCCAGGATATTCACCGCCTGGCCGCGCGCGACCGCCATGTCTTTGCGGCGCTGATGCTGGCGCATGGCCATGGCGACGGCTTGGTGACGGGCGCGACCCGCAAATCCGCCCATGTGCTGTCGCTGATCAACAACGTGTTCGACGCCCGGGCCGAGCATGGCGCGGTGGGGGTGACGGGCCTTTTGCACAAGGGCCGGATCGTCTTCATCACCGATACGCTGGTGCATGAATGGCCGGACGAAGAGGATCTTGCCACCATCGCCATCCGTGCCGCAGGCGTGGCGCGCAACATGGGGGTAGAGCCGCGGGTGGCCTTCGTCAGCTTCTCGACCTTTGGTTATCCGGTGTCGGAGCGCGCGACCAAGATGCACAAGGCGGCCTCGGTTCTGGACCGGATCGGCGTCGATTTCGAATATGACGGCGAGATGGCGGTGGATGTGGCGCTGAACCCCGATCAGATGGCGGCCTATCCATTCTGCCGCCTGACCGGCCCGGCGAATATCCTGGTGGTGCCAGCGCGGCACTCGGCTTCGATCTCGGTCAAGCTGATGCAGGAAATGGCGGGGGCGACGGTGATCGGGCCGATCCTTTCGGGCGTGAAGAAGCCGATCCAGATCTGTTCGACCTCGGCCACGGTGAACGACATTCTGAACATGGCGGTGATGGCGGCCTGCAAGGTGGGATGATGAGCGGCGCCGAGGCCCTGACACTGGCCTTGCCCGGGATGCTGCGCCGCCAGCGCAAGGCGCAGCTCTGGGTGGCGGTGATCTTCGCCACGCTGGTCACGCTGCTCTATCAGGCGACCGGCGGCTGGCAAGAGTTCAGCGCCTTCATCCTTTTCCTGCCGCCGCTGGCCTTGCTGCTGGCGCGGACGGTCTCGGGCTGGCTGCGCCGCGAACAGCGCCGCCAGGCTCTGCCGATCCTCGCCGGGGCTTTCGGGCTGAACTATGCGCCCGACAACAAGGATTTCTTCCCCGGCCTGCCTGCGGGTCTGCTGCCCGCGGGCAACCGGACGCAGGCGGATCATGTGCTGGAGGGCGAGTTCGCCGGGGCGCCCTTCCGTTTCGCGGCGGTGCGGGTCTCGCATATGGCGCCGTCGGGCGATGCCAGCCACAGCCCGGGCCTTCTGTTCAGAGGGTTCGTGCTGGAGTTGCTCAGCCTGGGGCTGCCGCCGAAGCTGCTGATCGCCGACCATCTGCGCACCAGGCCCGGCCAGTTCGTCGGCCCGGTGCTGAGCACCGAAGGCCTGACGTTGCGCGCGGAGATGAATTCGGATGGCATGGATTACGGGCTCTGGGCCGCGCCTGAGGCCGATCTGCCCGGTGCGCGGGATTTGCTGGAAAACGTCACCAGGCTGGCGGAAACCGAGGGGTTGCAGCTCTATTCGCTGCGGGCTGAGGGTAGCGCGTGGTATCTGACCCTGCGCCACGCGCCCGAGGTGTTCCGGTTCAGCGGCATCCTCGCCGGCAAAGCGCGGCTGCTGGCGGATGTGCGGGGCGCGTCGGACGAGATCGCGCTGGCCTTCCGTCTTGCCGCGGGTCTCCTCAGGGCAGAGCAGGGGCTGGCCGCGCCCGCTCTGCCCAAGTGATCAGCCCTTTTTCGCCACGCGGGCGTTGCGGGTGGCGATCAGACGCAGGCGCAGTGCGTTCAGCCGGATAAAGCCCGCCGCGTCCTTCTGGTCGTAGGCCCCGGCGTCTTCCTCGAAGGTGACGTGCTTTTCGCTATACAGCGAATGATCCGACCAGCGCGCCACGGTGCGGGCCATACCCTTGTAGAGTTTCAGCTTCACCGTGCCGGAGACATGCTCCTGGGTCTTGTCGATCAGGGCTTGCAGCGCCTCGCGCTCGGGCGAGAACCAGAAGCCGTTGTAGATCAGTTCGGCATAGCGCGGCATGATCGAATCCTTCAGATGGCCCGCGCCGGAATCGAGCGTGATCTGTTCGATGCCGCGATGCGCCTCCAAAAGGATCGTGCCGCCGGGGGTCTCGTAGACGCCGCGCGATTTCATGCCGACGAAGCGGTTTTCCACGAAATCGAGAATGCCGATCCCGTGTTTCGCGCCCAGTTCATTGAGCCGGGTCAGAATGGTGGCGGGCGAGAGCGCCTCGCCGTCGATCGCCACCGCATCGCCCTTCTCGAAGGTCACTTCGATGAATTCCGGCGTGTCGGGCGCGTCCTCGACCGCGGTGATCCGCTCGCAGACGTAATCCGGGGCTTCGACGGCCGGGTCTTCCAGCACGCGGCCTTCCGAGGAGGTATGCAGCAGGTTCGCATCCACCGAGAACGGCGCCTCGCCGCGCTTGTTCTTCGCGACCGGGATCTGGTTCTGCTCGGCGAATTCCAGCAGCCGGGTGCGCGAGGTCAGATCCCATTCCCGCCAGGGCGCGATGACCTGGAGGCCGGGTTCCAGCGCGGCGACGCCCAGCTCGAACCGCACCTGGTCGTTGCCTTTGCCGGTGGCGCCATGGGCGACCGCATCGGCGCCGGTCTGATGCGCGATCTGAGCCAGGTGTTTCGCGATCAGCGGCCGGGCGATCGAGGTGCCCAGCAGATACAGCCCCTCATAGACCGCATTGGCGCGGAACATCGGGAAGACGAAATCCTTCACGAATTCCTCGCGCAGGTCGAGGATGTGGATGTTCTCTTCCCTGATCCCCAGCATCAGCGCCTTTTGGCGCGCGGGCTCCAGCTCCTCTCCCTGGCCGAGATCGGCGGTGAAGGTCACCACCTCGCAGCCGTATTCGGTTTGCAGCCATTTGAGGATGATGGACGTGTCGAGGCCGCCCGAATAGGCAAGCACGACTTTGCTGGGCTTTTTCATCGGGAAACGCTCCGTCGGGGTTTCGCGCGGGGTTAGCCGGAAACGCCTGCAAGAGCAAGCTGGCCGGGCGCGTTCGCATCTTGCGAAGCGGCGGGCTTTGCGCCAGGGCTTTCGCATGAAGGATTTCATCAACGATGCCGAAGCCGCCACGCGCGCCCTGCGCCAGCTGTTCCCCGCAACGCCCTTGCAGCGGAACGAACATCTGTCCGCGCGCTATGGTGCCGACATCTGGCTCAAGCGCGAGGATCTGACGCCGGTGCGCAGCTACAAGCTGCGCGGCGCCTTCAACGCGATGCGCAAGGTGCGCGAGGCTCAGCCCGGGCAGACGAATTTCGTCTGCGCCAGCGCGGGCAACCACGCCCAGGGCATGGCCTTCGCCTGCCGCCATTTCGGGGTGAAGGGCACGATCTTCATGCCGGTGACCACGCCGCAGCAGAAGATCGACAAGACCCGCACCTTCGGCGGCGAGAATGTCGTGATCGAACTGACCGGCGATTATTTCGACCAGACGCTCGCCGCGGCCCAGACCTGGTGCGCAGCGCAAGGGGCGCATTTCCTTGCGCCCTTCGACGATGAGGACGTGATCGAGGGTCAGGCCAGCGTAGGGGTTGAGCTGCTGGAGCAACTCGGCCGGATGCCGGATCTGGTGGTGCTGCCGGTAGGGGGCGGCGGGCTCTCGGCCGGGGTGACCAGCTATCTGCGCGAGGCCTCGTTCCAGACCCAGTTCCGTTTCGTGGAGCCCCTGGGTGGCGCCTGCCTGCATGAGGCGTTTCGCCTCGGCCATCCGGAAAAGCTGTCGCGGATCAACAGTTTCGTCGATGGCGCGGCTGTGGCGAAGCTGGGCGAGCAGACCTGGCAGCGGCTGAAAGACTTCTCGCCCGACCAGGTGCTGCTGGCGCCCGAGGACCGGGTCTGCATCACCATGCTGGAGATGCTGAACGTCGAGGGGATCGTGCTGGAACCCGCCGGGGCGCTGTCGGTCGATGTGCTGCCCGAACTGGCGGATCTGATCCGCGGCAAGACGGTGGTCTGCGTCACCTCGGGCGGGAATTTCGACTTTGAGCGGCTGCCCGAGGTGAAAGAGCGCGCCCAGCGTTACGCAGGGCTGAAGAAATATTTCATCCTGCGGATGCCGCAGCGTCCGGGCGCCCTGCGCGAGTTCCTGTCGATGCTGGGCCCCGACGACGACATCAGCCGCTTTGAGTATATGAAGAAATCGGCGCGCAATTTCGGCTCGATCCTGATCGGGATCGAGACGAAACGGCCCGGCGAATTCGCCGCTTTCACCGCGCGGATGGATGCGGCAGGCTTCACCTATCGCGACATCACCGACGACGAGGCTTTGGCCGAGTTCCTGATCTGACGACTAGCTGGACAACGCCTTGTGCAGCGCCTGTTTCGAGGCCTGGTAAAGCGCGGCCAGCTCTTTGCCGTCGGCTGCCGCGCGTTGCTCGGCCTGATGGCAGAAGGCCGCGAAGGCCGCCAGGCCCAGGTTCAGCGCACTGCCCTTGAGGAAATGCAGGTCGGCCGCCGGATCCGCCGCATGGCCGGCCCGGAGGCGGGTGACGACCTGATCGGTCTCGTCGAGAAAGATCGCCACCACCTCGCCAAGATCCCCGGCGCCGATCTCGTCGCGCAACTCGGCCAGTCTGCGGGTGTCGATCAGCGGCTTGCCCGCCTGTTTGCCGTCCATCCAATCCTCATTCGTCTGAAGGACCGCAGTATCGCAGCCAAAAGTTTAACAATGGCTGAGCGCCTTTGTCCCGCGGCTCTTCACCTCGGTTTAACCCTTGGTGGACAAGAAAGGGGCAGGGCAGATCCGGGCAGGCCGTGCAGCAGAGTTCCGTCATACTGGAAAAATCGGATCCGGCGCGGGCCGGGGATCACGCGGCTTCGGTCCTGGTGGTGGACGACAGCCGCGCGCAAAGGCAGCTCACGGCGGTTTGCCTGCGGCGCTGGGGCTACCGGGTGATCGAGGCGGGCTCGGCCGAAGAGGCGCTGGAGATCTGCGCCGCCCATCCGGTGGATATCGTGATATCCGACTGGATGATGCCGGGGATGAGCGGGGTCGATTTCTGCCGCGCCTTCCGCGAACTGCCGCGCGAGAATTACGGCTATTTCATTCTTCTTACGTCGAAATCCGAGAAGTCCGAGATCGCCCGCGGGCTGGAGGCGGGGGCCGACGATTTCCTCTCGAAGCCGGTCAGCGCGGGCGAGTTGCGCGCCCGGCTGCGGGCGGGCCAGCGCATCCAGGACATGCAGGTCGAACTGGTCGAGAAGAACCGCGTGGTGGCCCGGACGCTGGTGGAATTGCAGCGGCTTTACGACACGCTGGACCGCGATCTGATCGAGGCGCGCAAGCTGCAACAGACGCTCCTGCGCGAGCGGCACCGCGATTTCGGCCGGGCCTCGGCCTCGATGATGATTCGCGCCTCGGGCCATGTCGGGGGCGATCTGGTCGGCTGTCTGCGGCTGGACGAGCGGCGGGTGGGGGTCTGGTCGGTCGATGTGTCCGGGCATGGCGTGGCCTCGGCGATGATGACGGCGCGGCTGGCGGGCTATCTTTCCGCCGGTTCGCCCGAGCAGAACATCGCCTTTACCACCAATGCGGACGGGCGGCGCCAGATCCGTGCGCCGGCCGATCTGATGGCGGCCTTCAACCGTCTGATGCTGGAGGATCTGCGGGTCGAGCAGTATTTCACCATGGTCTGGGCCGAGCTTGATCTGAAGACCGGCAGGCTGCGGCTGGCGCAGGCGGGGCATCCGCATCCGGTGATCCTGCGGGCAGGCGGCGGGATCGAGATCGTCGGCAAGGGCGGGTTGCCGGTCGGGCTGATCCCGGGCGCGGGTTATGAGGACACGGCGCTGCGGCTGTATCCCGGCGACCGGCTGTTCCTGATGTCGGACGGGATCACCGAATGCCCCGGCGCCGGAGGGGGTGAGCTGGGCGAACAGGGTGCCGGCGAACTGTTGCAGGGCCTTGCGCATCTGCCCTCGCCCGATCTGCTGGAGGCCATGGTCGCGGAACTGGCGCTGTTCGCGGGGACGGACCGCTTCCCCGACGATGTTTCCGGGCTGATCCTGGATTATTGCGGGGCGGTGCCGTCAGGCTGACTGCGCCAGCAGTTCCTCGTGCCGGGCGACAAAGGCGGCGCGAACCAGGGCGGGCGGGCGCAGCCGGATTTCCAGCCCACGGCTGAGGACCGGGTCGGGGCGGCCGAAGAAGCGGTTGGCCTCGGCTTCCGCGAAGCCAGCGATCTGCACCGCTTCCAGCCAGGCCGAGATGTTGTCGGCGGCCTTGATCTGGCGTTTGATCGCAGCGGGCAGGGTGGCGGGCAGGCCGAAACGCAGATGGATGGCGGCGGAAAGCCGCGCATCCAGTTCGCCGTAAGACGGCCCCACCGCGGCCTTCACCGGGCTGATCATGTCGCCGATCACATATTCCGGGGCGTCGTGCAGCAGCGCCGCCAGCTGCCAGCGGGCCGCGATCCCGGGATTGGCGCGGCTGAAGATCTGTTCGACCAGCAGCGAATGTTCGGCCACCGAATAGGGCCAGTCGCCCATGGTCTGCCCGTTCCAGCGCGCGACAAAGGCCAGACCATGCGCGATATCGCCGATCTCGATATCGACCGGGGTCGGGTCCAGCAGGTCCAGCCTGCGCCCCGAAAGCATCCGCTGCCAGGCCCGCGCCTTCCGTGCCGTCATCGTCACTCTCCGCTGTGGGCCGCTTGCCGGGCCCGATGGTTGCCCGCTTTGCCCGCGGATGCTAAGGGGCGTCAACCAGTTTCAGGAGCGCAGGATGGCCACGGACCATATCGTCAAAGACCTCGGGCTTGCGGAGTTCGGCCGCAAGGAGCTGACCATCGCCGAAACCGAGATGCCCGGTCTGATGGCCTGCCGCGAGGAATTCGGCCCGTCGCAGCCGCTGAAAGGCGCCCGGATCGCCGGTTCGCTTCATATGACGATCCAGACCGGCGTGCTGATCGAGACGCTGAAGGCGCTTGGCGCCGATGTGCGCTGGGCCTCGTGCAACATCTTCTCGACCCAGGACCACGCCGCGGCCGCCATCGCCGCCAGCGGCACCCCGGTCTTTGCCGTCAAGGGCGAGAGCCTTGAGGAATACTGGGACTACACCGACCGGATTTTCCGCTTCGGCGGTGAAGACGGCACCTGCAACATGATCCTCGACGACGGCGGCGACGCCACGCTCTACATCCTGCTCGGCGCCCGCGTCGAAGCCGGCGAGACCGGGCTGATCGAAAATCCCGGCTCGGAAGAGGAAATCTGCCTGTTCAACCAGATCAGGAAGCGCCTGGCCGCCAACCCCGGCTGGTTCACCAGGCAGCGCGCCGAGATCCGCGGCGTGTCCGAGGAAACCACCACCGGCGTGCATCGCCTCTATGAGCTGCACAAGAAGGGCCAGCTTCCCTTCCCGGCGATCAACGTGAACGACTCGGTCACCAAGTCGAAATTCGACAACAAATACGGCTGCAAAGAAAGCCTCGTGGACGGTATTCGCCGCGCCACCGATACGATGATGGCCGGTAAGGTCGCCGTGGTCTGCGGCTATGGCGACGTGGGCAAGGGCTCGGCCGCCTCGCTTGCCGGCGCGGGCGCGCGGGTGAAAGTGACCGAAGTCGATCCGATCTGCGCGCTCCAGGCGGCGATGGACGGGTTCGAGGTGGTCACCCTGGAGGATGCGGTGGAAAGCGCCGACATCTTCATCACCACCACCGGCAACAAGGACGTGATCCGGCTGGAGCATATGCACCGGATGAAGGACATGGCCATCGTCGGCAACATCGGCCATTTCGACAACGAGATCCAGGTGGCCAGCCTGAAGAACCACAAATGGACCAATATCAAGGACCAGGTGGACATGATCGAGATGCCCTCGGGCGCGCGGATCATCCTGCTCTCGGAAGGCCGCCTGCTGAACCTGGGCAATGCGACCGGCCACCCCAGTTTCGTGATGTCGGCGTCGTTCACCAACCAGACGCTGGCGCAGATCGAGCTGTGGACGAAGGGCCAGGACTACCAGCCCGGCGTCTACATCCTGCCCAAGGCGCTGGACGAAAAGGTCGCCCGGCTGCATCTGAAGAAGATCGGCGTCAGGCTGACCGAACTGCGCCCCGAACAGGCCGACTACATCGGCGTGAAGGTCGAAGGCCCCTACAAGGCGGAACATTACCGCTACTGAGCGGCCTCCTGCCGTCTTCGCGCCCCGCCGTTCTGCGGCGGGGCGTTATTTTTTCCCCATTGCCGTTTGGGTCCGACCGCCTAAACTCGCCCCGGCCCTGAACCGGCCGTCGTTGGTTCCGGGCAATAATAATCAGGGACAACGAGTGAGAGGACGAGATGGGTAAGCGGGACGAACTGATCGCAAAATATGCCGAAGATCTGAAAACCAAATGCGGGGTGACCCCGGATATGGATCTGCTGACCAAAGTCACCATCGGCTGCGGCCCGACGATCTACGACAATGACGCACAGACCGTTGCGGCCAGCGACAGCAGCGAGCTGGAGCGCGTGAAGAAGAATTTTCTCATCAAAAAACTGGGCCTCGCCGATGGCGCGGCACTTGACGAAGGCATCAAAGCCGCCATCGAGACCTATGGCAAATCCGAGCGCAACAAGTTTCGCGCCGTCTTCTACTATCTGCTGGTGAAGCATTTCGGCAAGGAAGCCGTTTACGGCTGACCTGCGCATGTGCGGGTTCCGGTTGATTGCCTTTTCCCGAAAGCCGCGTCATGTTGGCGCGGCTTTTTGCTTTTCCGGTCTGTCATGTCTGCCGATACTCATCCTCTGCCCGCCGCCGAATCCACGGTGGTGCCCGTCGTCCTTGCGGTTTCGATGGGGCATTTCCTCAACGATCTGATGCAGAGCCTGATTCCGGCCTCGTATCCGCTGCTTCAGGGAAATCTGGCGCTGTCCTTCACCCAGATCGGGCTGATCACGCTGGTGTTCCAGGGCACGGGGTCGATCCTGCAACCGCTGATCGGGCTGTATACCGACCGCCGGCCGCTGCCCTACGCGCTGGCGGCGGGGATGGCGGCGACCGGGGCGGGGCTGATCGCGCTGGCGCATGCCGGCAGTTTCGCCATGGTGCTGGTCTCGGTCGCGCTGGTCGGGCTGGGCTCGGCGATCTTCCACCCGGAATCCTCGCGGATCGCGCGTTTGGCGGCGGGGATGCGGCCGGGCTTTGCGCAAAGCCTGTTCCAGGTCGGCGGCAATGCGGGAACCGCGCTCGGCCCGCTGGCGGCTGCCTATATCGTGATGAGCCGAGGCCAGCTTTCGATTCAGCTTTTCGCCGGGGTGGCGCTGCTGGGAATGCTGCTGCTGACCATCGTCGGGCGCTGGTATGTGCAGGTGGGCGCCGACCGGCTGAGCGCGCGCCGCTCGCGTCTGCGCCAGGCGGTGCCGCTGCCGGCTGTGGTGGTGCGGCGGGGCATGATCCTGCTGATCGTGTTGATGATGTCGAAATTCATCTATTCGGTCAGTTTCTCCAGCTATTACACCTTCTATCTGATGGAGCGGTTCCGCCTGACGCCCGAGCAGTCGCAGATCTGCCTGTTCATCTTCCTTGCGGCGGTGGCGGCGGGCACGATCATCGGCGGCCCGATCGGTGACCGCATCGGCAGGCGGAAGGTGATCCTGTGGTCGATCTTCGGCATCCTGCCGCTGACCCTGATGCTGCCCTGGCTGCCGCTGGTGCCGAATGTGATCGTGGCCTCGGTCGCCGGGCTGATGCTGGCCTCGGCCTTTCCGGCGATGGTGGTCTATGCCCAGGATCTGATGCCGCAGAACACCGGCATGGTGGCGGGGCTGTTGTTCGGGCTGGCCTTCGGCACCGCGGCCTTCGGCGCGGCGGCGCTTGGCGTGCTGGCCGATCACTGGGGCATCGTCGCGGTCTACAAGATCTGCGCCTTCCTGCCGGCAATCGGCGTCGTGGCGATCTTCCTGCCCAACCCGCGGGTGACGCATTGAATTTGCGCTAAATCCGCCGCGCTTCGGCTTTGAGCCGGCGCGCGCCCTGCGCTATGGTTCAGATGACAGGGCAGAAGCCCGGGACCCTATTCATACACATGCGGTGCTCAGGGGAGCGTGTGGGGTGAAGGAGGGTCCCGTAGGGGTGCGGGGCCCTCCTGTCTTTTCAGGGCTCGACGCCGCCCATGCGGCAGACGATTTCCCATTCCTCGGGGCTGACCGGCTGGACCGAAAGCCGGGTGTTGTTCACCAGCACCATATTCTCCAGTCCGGGTGTGACCTTGGCCTCGTCCAGTGTGACCGGGCGTTTCAGGGGCTTCACCGCCTTGATCCAGACGCAATCCCAGCGGGGGTCGTCGGTGGTGGAATCGGGGGTGCTCTCGCGGCAGACCTCGACGATGCCCACCACTTCCTTGCCGATGTTGGAATGGTAGAAGAAACCGCGGTCGCCGATCTTCATCGCCCGCATGTTGTTGCGCGCCTGGTAGTTGCGCACGCCATGCCATTCCTCGCCCTCGTCGCCTTTGGCGACCTGCTGGTCCCAGGACCAGGCGTCGGGTTCGGATTTGAACAGCCAGTAATTCATCCGATCACCTTCTTCCATTCGCGGATCTCGACGCGCTCGAACAGGCCGGCTTTGGCATAGGGATCGTTCGCGGCCCAGTCCTGCGCCTGTTGCAGGCTGTCGACCGTCAGCACCACGAGGCTGCCGGTCATATTGCCCGCTTCGTCCAGAAACGGCCCTGCCATTTCGACGAGGCCCGTTTCGGCGATATAAGCGAGATGTGCCTCGCGATTGGCCTTCCTGGTCTCGATATGGCCGGGTTTGTCGATGCAGATCAGCGCTGCGCGCATGGGTTCACTCCTGTTTCAGGGGCCGCGACATCAGTTCCCTGACCGCATCGCCCAAGTTTATCTCATGGTTCACCAGCCGCGCCACCATGGCGGTGACCGGCATATCCACCCCGCGCGCTTCTGCCAGCCGCACCGCGGCCCGGGCCGTGGCCACGCCCTCGACCGTGGCGACCGGCGCCGCGCGGCCCTGGCCAAGCGCCATCCCGTGCGAGAAGTTGCGCGACTGCGCCGAGGTGCAGGTCAGGATCAGATCGCCCAGACCCGAAAGGCCCGCCAGCGTCTCGGGCCGGGCGCCCAGACTGGCGGCGAGCCGCCCCATTTCCGCATAGCCCCGGGTGATCAGCGCGGCCCGCGCGCTGTCGCCCAGCCCCGCGCCCATCACCAGCCCGGCCGCGATGGCGATCACGTTCTTCAGCGCGCCGCCGAGTTGCGCGCCCACCACGTCGTCGGTCCGGTAAAGCCGCAGGCTGGCGGTCGAGAGCAGATGTTGCTGCGTCTCGGCCCGTTCGCCGTCGCAGGCCAGCGTCAGCGCGGTGGGCAGGCCGCGGGCGATGTCGGCGGCAAAGCTGGGGCCGGTCAGCACCGCGCGCGCGCCTTTGGCTCCGGCCTCGGCCATCACCTCGGCGGGGCCTTGCAGCGTGGTGAGGTCGATCCCTTTGGAACAGGCGACCAGATCGGCGGAGAGGATTTCGGGCGTGGAGGCAAGAAATCCGCGCATCGCCTGCATCGGCATGGCGAGCAGCACGGCGCCGGATTCCGCCAGATCAGTGACGTTATCGCGGATCTCTACCCCCTCGGGCAGGATGATGCCGGGCAACTTCGGCGCGCTGCGGCTGAGGCGCATCGCCTCGCGCGCGGCGGCGTCACGGGCCCAGAGCCGGACCTGGCGGCCGTCAGTGGCCAGTGCCACGGCAAGCGCGGTCCCGAATGCGCCTGCGCCTGCGATCCCGATCATGCTTTCGCCCCCCTCTTGCCCGAGCCGATCAGCGGCGCGGCGGCCTCGTCCAGCGGCCAGCGTGAGCGGGCGGGCATATCGGCGTTGGCCGGGGCGCCCGAGAGGTGCCGCTCGATCCCCGCCCAGGCGATCATCGCGCCATTGTCGGTGCAAAGCCGCAGCGGAGGTGCCAGGAAACGCGCGCCGCTTTCCGCTGCAACAGTCTCTAACCTTGCCCGCAGCACGGTGTTCGCCGCAACGCCCCCCGCCACCGCCAGCACCGGGGCGGGGAACATCCCAAGCGCCCGGCGGGTCTTTTCCGCCAACACATCCGCCACCGCCGCCTGGAACCCGGCGCAGAGGTCGCGGCGGTCCTGCACCGTCAGCCCGCCCTGCGCCGCGATCAACTCGTCGCGCGCGCGCAGAACGGCGGTTTTCAGCCCTGAGAAGGACAGATCGCAGCCCGGCCGGTCCAGGAGCGGGCGCGGAAAGCGGAAGCGGTGCGGATCGCCGCCCCCGGCCTCGCGCTCCACATGCGGCCCGCCCGGTTGCGGCAAGGCCAGCAGTTTGGCGATCTTGTCGAAGGCCTCGCCCGGCGCGTCGTCGATGGTGGAGCCGAGACGGCGGAACGTCTCCGGCCCCTCGACCGCCAGGAACTGGCAATGCCCGCCGGAAACCAGCAGCATCAGGTAAGGATAATCCACCGCATCGGTCAGCCGCGGCGTCAGCGCATGACCGGCCAGATGGTTCACCGCCACCAGCGGCAGGCCGGTCGCAACTGCAAGCCCGCGCGCCAGCATCATCCCTGAGAGCAGCCCGCCGATCAGCCCCGGCCCGGCGGTGACGGCGATCCCGTCCAGATCCGCCAGCCGCAGCCCGGCCTGGTCCAGCGCGGCGCTCACCGCATGGTCCAGCCGCTCGGCATGGGCGCGGGCGGCGATCTCGGGCACCACGCCGCCGAACGGGGCGTGCAGGCTGGCCTGGCCCTCGACCACCGAGGACAGGATTTCCGCCCGGCCCGCGGCATCGCGCCGCACCACGGCGGCGGCGGTGTCGTCGCAGCTGGATTCTATGCCCAGAAAGGTTGTCACATCCGTCGCCTGCTTGTGGCCCCCCGCCCGTCGCAGGTAGCATCCGCCCCGGTCCCAGACAATGCCGGATGCCGGAACGTGACACAGACGCCCCTTCTGAACACCCGGCCCGAGCCTCAGGCCAGCCGCTTCGCCCGCGATCTGGCCGGGGCGTTCGGCTCTGCGGTCCGGGTGGTGGCAAGCCCGCTGATGCGGACCGAGTTCCTGCCGCTGCCTCTTCCCGAAGGGCCGTTTACCGCGCTGGTGCTGACCTCGGAAACCGGGGCCGGGTGTTCAGAAGGGGCGTCTGTGT
>NZ_UXAW01000076.1 GCF_900609055.1 Pseudogemmobacter humi
GGGCGGAATGCTCCGCCCCGCTCCCCGTGTCACGCCCCCCGCGCCTCAGAGCCCCGGATAGAGCGGGAACTTCGCGCAGAGGGCTTCGACCTCGGCTTTCACCTTCGCCTCGACCTCGTGGTTGCCGTCCTCGCCGTTCGCGGCAAGACCGTCCACCACCTCGACGATCCAGCGCGCGATCTGGCGGAACTCGGCCTCGCCGAAGCCCCGCGTCGTCCCCGCCGGGGCCCCGAGCCGCACGCCCGAGGTCACGAAGGGCTTCTCGGGATCGAAGGGCACGCCGTTCTTGTTGCAGGTGATATGCGCGCGGCCCAGAGCCGCCTCGGCCGCCTTGCCGGTCACCTTTTTGGGCCGCAGGTCGGCAAGGCAGAGATGGTTGTCGGTGCCGCCCGAGACGATGTCGATCCCGCCCTTCATCAGCTCGTCCGCCAGCGCCGCGGCATTCTGCTTGACCTGGGCGGCATAGGCCTTGAATTCGGGGCGCAGAGCCTCACCGAAAGCCACCGCCTTCGCCGCGATCACATGCATCAGCGGCCCGCCCTGAAGGCCCGGGAACACCGCCGAATTGATCTTCTTAGCGATTTCTTCATCATTTGTGAGAATCATACCCCCACGCGGGCCACGCAGGCTCTTGTGGGTCGTGGTGGTCACCACATGGGCATGCGGCAGGGGCGAGGCATGCACGCCTCCGGCCACGAGGCCCGCGATATGTGCCATATCGACATGGAGGTAAGCCCCGATTTCATCAGCAATTGCCCGGAAAGCGGCCCAGTCCCATTCGCGGCTGTAGGCGGTGCCGCCCGCGAGGATCAGTTTGGGGCGGTGCTCCAGTGCCTTTTTGCGCACCTCGTCCATGTCGAGGCGCTGGTCCTGCTGGCGCACGCCGTAGGAGATGACCTTGAACCACTTGCCGGACATGTTGACCGGCGAGCCATGGGTGAGGTGCCCGCCCGAGTTCAGGTCGAGCCCCATGAACGTGTCACCGGGCTGCAAAAGCGCGAGGAACACGGCCTGGTTCATCTGGCTGCCGGAATTCGGCTGCACATTGGCGAATTTGCAGTCGAAGAGCTGTTTGGCGCGTTCGATCGCAAGGGTCTCGGCGATATCGACGAACTGGCAGCCGCCGTAATAGCGCTTGCCGGGATAGCCCTCGGCATATTTGTTCGTCAGCACCGAGCCCTGGGCTTCGAGCACCGCGAGCGACACGATGTTCTCGGACGCGATCAGCTCGATCTCGTCGCGCTGACGGCCAAGCTCGGAACGAACCGCGCCGAACAACTCAGGGTCGCGGGCGGAAAGAGCCTCGGTGAAAAAGCCGGGGTCGCGGGTCTGGGCGGTCATACACGTCTCCGTTGGCGCTGCGCGAATTTATGCTTGCCGGATGTTTAGATCACGCCGCCCGCCAGGGAAAGGCCGGAAAACGACCGCTTCCCCGACAGGGACGAAATCGGCCCCCGCCGGTTGCCGGGGCAGGCCCTGGACGAGCGGGGTGCGGGAAATCGCGGGCTCTTTCGCGGGCGCCAGGCCGCGGGAGGGAAGCGGAGGGTTTCCCTGCGGAGAGCCCAGCCTCGCGCGCCCGTTCGGGAGACGAGCAGGATCATCGCTGCCGGATCCGCAGAGGAACTTCTGCGCGCAAAGGGCCCGGAACGCAGGGCGTTAGCCCGGGGCCTGGGCCATGGAAGAGGGGAATGGCTGCCCGATCCGGTTCCTGAAAGGCGGGGTCAGGTCAGCCACCGCACCAGTCTGATGCTGCCGGGCGATCTGTCGGGGGCAGATCCGCTTCCGGCGACGCCCGATCAGGACCCGGATTTCACCTAAGGCAATGATTGGAGGAACAACTGAATTTCGGGGCGGCATCTCTTCGCTCAGTTCGTCGGACAGCGCGTCACCCTCAAGGTCATGGCCGGCGGATGCAAAGACCGGCTCGCGCCCCGCATTGCCGCGAGTGACCGAGGGTCTTTTGTCCTGCCGTGACGCTGGCGGCAACCGGCATGTTCCGGCGTTGGCAGAGGCATCAGGACGGATCACGGGCAGAATGAGCCGCTCTCCGATCCGCAGATCGCGGGCGGTCACCGGGGCGGCCGGATCCGGGACCGGCGCGGATGCTTGCGGGATGGCCGTTTCGGAAAATGCCGGAGAGTTGCCATCCCGCAAACATTTCCGCCGCAGCCATTATCGGATCGGGTTCTGCCGGACACCGGTCTCTTCGGCGATCAGCGGAGGCCCGGCCCCGGCCGCGACAGGCGTGTTTGCCATCTGTCTCTTTTGCCCAATGCGGCAGGCGCATCCCCGGCTTCTTGCGAAACACATCCGCCAGATGCTGCCGCCTCCGCAGATCAGGGTTGATTGTATATGCTAGATGTCTGCGGGGTTGCGGGACCGGCCCTGGGCCGGTCAGCGGAAAACGTCCGGGGAAGCCGTCCGGCCGCGGTTCCGGCGGCGGGAACAAAGGCTTGAGTTTCCCGGCCCTTGCGGTCAGGGTTGCGCCCGGACGGAGGGGCGCGATGCAGCAGAAGATCAGGTTCACGGCATCAAAAGCCCGGCCCGCGCAGGAGGCGCTGGCGCGGCTGATCGCGCGTTACGGCCAGAGCGACTCGCGCCGCGCCGCCGTGGTCGTGGCGCTTGGCGGCGACGGGTTCATGCTCCAGACCCTGCGCGAGAAATCCGGCCGCGACCTGCCGGTCTACGGCATGAACTGCGGCACCATCGGCTTTCTGATGAACGCCTATTCCGACGACGATCTGCCCGGGCGGCTGGCGGCGGCGGAAGAGGCGATTCTCAATCCGCTGTCGATGCGGGCCGAGAACGTGCGCGGCCGCGTGACGGCGGCGCTGGCGGTGAACGAGGTCTCGCTTCTGCGCCAGGGGCCTCAGGCGGCGCGGCTCAGGGTCACGGTCGACGGGCGCGAGCGGCTGCCGGAGCTGGTCTGCGACGGGGCGCTGGTCGCCACCCCGGCGGGCTCGACCGCCTATAACTACTCGGCCCATGGTCCGATCCTGCCGATCGGCGCGGATGTGCTGGCGCTGACGGCGATGTCGGCGTTCCGGCCGCGGCGCTGGCGCGGCGCGCTGATCCCGAAGCTGGCCGAGGTGCGGTTCGACGTGCTCGACCCCGACAAACGGCCGGTGATGGCCGATGCCGACAGCCGCAATTCGGTGCGCGACGTGATCTCGGTGGTGGTGCGGTCCGAGGCCGCGATCAGCCACCGGCTGCTGTTCGATCCCGGCCACGGGCTGGAGGAACGGCTGATCCGCGAGCAGTTCGTCTGATCAGCGCAGTTTCCAGGCCTCGATCCGGCGGTAGAGGGTCGAGACCGATATATCCAGCTCATGCGCCGCTTTGGGCACCGAGCCGCTGTGGCGCGCGAGCGCGGCCTCGATGGCGCGGCGCTCGATGGCGGCGAGGGTCAGGCCCGCCAGGGGATCCTGCGCGGGATCGGGCCGGGCGGCGGGGCGGATGCGCAACTCGGGCGGCAGCATATCGGGTGTGACCAGCCCGCCCGGATTCATCACCGCCACATTGCGCATCACGTTCAGAAGCTGGCGCACATTGCCGGGCCAGTCGTGCTCCAGCAGGATCCGCTGCGTCCCGGGCGCGAGGCCGATGAAGCTTTTGCCCTCTTCGGCGCCAAAGCGGCGCAGCGCGACCTCGGCGATCTCGACCGCATCGCGGCCGCGCTCGCGCAGGGGCGGCAGATGCAGGGCGACGACATGCAGCCGGTAATACAGATCCTCGCGGAAGGTGCCGCGGCGGATCGCCTCCAGCGGGTCGCGGTTGGTGGCGCAGACGATGCGGACATCGACCTTGCGCGGCCGGGTGGCACCAAGCGGCTGCACCATCGAGGTTTGCAGGAAACGCAAGAGCTTGGTCTGCAATGCCGGGGCCATTTCGCAGATCTCGTCCAGAAACAGCGTGCCGCCGTCGGCGGCGGCGGCGGCACCGGGTTTGTCGGCGATGGCGCCGGTGAAACTGCCCTTCATATGGCCGAAGACCTCGGATTCCAGCAGGTCGTGCGGGATGGCGCCGCAGTTCAGCGCGATGAAAGGGCCGCGGGCGCGCGGCGATTGCGCATGCAGCGCGATGGCGGCGAGTTCCTTGCCGGTGCCGCTTTCGCCGGTCAGAAAGACCGAGGCGATCGAGCCCGCGACCGAGCCGATCACCCGATGCACCTCTTTCATCGCGGCGGAAGAGCCGATGCTGGCCGAGGGATCCCCCGTGGCCGCGGGGCGGCGTTTGGCGGGCTGGCCGGCGGGCGGCGCGCTGTCTTCGTCGGCGGCCTCCAGGGCGGCGAGGACCGCGCCAAGGAAGCGGTTCTCCTCGAAGGGTTTGAGCAGGAAATCGAAGGCCCCGGCCCGCATCGCCGCCACCGCGCGGTCGACCGAGCCCTGGGCCGACATCACCACCACATAGAGATCGGGGTTCAGCGCCAGCAGTTCCGACATCAGTGCCAGCCCGTCGCGGTCGGGCAGCATCAGATCCAGCACCACCACCCCGGGGCGGACGGCGTGGAACTGCTGCAACGCCTCGGTCGCCGAACCGGCGGCATGGACCACCATCCCTGCCGCCGTCAGCACCGAGCGGTAGACGAATTGCAGCGAGGGGGTGTCCTCGATCACGAGGACGGGGATCTGCGGCGGTTTCACATCGGCCTCCGCGAGGGGCGGACGGCGCGGGAATGCGGCCGGGATGTCCCGGCCGGTCTCACGCTTCCTGCTGTGCGTCCCTGCCACATGCGCCCGAGGGTGCCATGGCGGCGGCGGCAGGTCCAGATGCCGCGATGCAGCGCCCTCAGCCCCCGGCGAGGCCGACGGTCTTCAGCGCGGCGGCGATCTCGTCCAGGACCGCCGGGTCGTCGATGGTGGCAGGCATCTTCCATTCGCCGCCATCGGCGATCTTCACCATGGTGCCGCGCAGGATCTTGCCCGAGCGGGTCTTGGGCAGGCGGTCCACCACCAGGGCGCGTTTGAAATCGGCCACCGGGCCGATGCGCTCGCGCATCAGCCGGACGCATTCCGTCACCACATCGGCATGGGGCCGGTCGCAGCCCTTGTTCAGACACAGGAATCCGAGCGGCGACTGACCCTTGAGCGTGTCGGAAACCCCGATCACCGCGCATTCCGCCACATCGGGATGCGAGGCCAGCACCTCCTCCATCGCGCCGGTGGAAAGCCGGTGGCCCGCGACGTTGATCACGTCGTCGGTGCGCGCCATGATGTAGAGGTAGCCGTCCTCGTCGATATAGCCGGCATCGCCCGTCTCATAATAGCCGGGGAAATGCGACAGATAGCTTTTGCGGAAGCGGTCCTCGGCGTTCCACAGCGTCGGCAGGTTGCCCGGGGGCAGAGGCAGTTTCACCGCGATGGCGCCCAGCGTGCCGGGGCCGACCGGATGGCCGCCCTCGTCCAGCACCTCGATGTCATAGCCCGGCATCGGCACCGAGGGGCTGCCGGGTTTGACCGTCAAGGGCTCGATCCCCATCGGATTGGCGGCGATGGCCCAGCCGGTCTCGGTCTGCCACCAGTGGTCGATCACCGGCACCTTCAGATGGCGCTCGGCCCAGGCGATGGTGTCGGGATCGGCGCGCTCGCCGGCCAGATAGCAGATCTTCAGGTGTTTCAGGTTGTATTCTTTGACGAATTCGCCGCCGGGATCCTCGCGCTTGATCGCGCGCAGCGCGGTGGGCGCGGTGAAGAAGCTCTTCACCCTGTTTTCCGAGATCACCCGCCAGAAGGTGCCCGCATCCGGGGTGCCGACGGGTTTCCCTTCGAACACGATGGTGGTGCAGCCCGCGATCAGCGGCGCGTAGCAGATATAGGAATGGCCCACGACCCAGCCCACATCCGAGGCGGCCCAGAACACCTCGCCGGGGTTCATGTCGTAGATCGCCTTCATGGTCCAGTTCAGCGCCACCAGATGGCCGCCGGTCGGCCGCACCACGCCCTTCGGCGCCCCGGTCGTTCCGCTCGTGTAAAGGATATAGGCCGGGTGATTGCCCTCGACCGGCACGCATTCCGCCGGCTCCACCCCGTATTGAAAGGTGTGCCAGGCCAGGTCGCGGCCCTCGATCAGCTTCGCCACTTCCTGCTCGCGCTGGAAGATCACGCAGAAGTCGGGCTTGTGGCTGGCCTGGTCGATGGCGGCGTCGAGCAGCGGCTTGTAATGAACGATGCGCGAGGGCTCGATCCCGCAGGAGGCCGCGATGATCGCCTTCGGCTTGCAATCGTCGATCCTGACCGCCAGCTCGTTCGCGGCAAAGCCGCCGAACACCACCGAATGGATCGCACCAAGGCGCGAGCAGGCCAGCATCGCCTCAAGCGCCTCGGGGATCATCGGCATGTAGATGATCACCCGGTCGCCCTTTTCCACGCCTTTGGCGCGCAGGGCGCCCGCAAGGCTGGCGACGCGGTTTTGCAATTCGCGGTAGGTGATGCCTTTGCGCAGATGCGTGACCGGGCTTTCGTGGATGATCGCAAGCTGATTGCCGCGCCCGGCCTCGACATGGCGGTCGACCGCATTCCAGCAGGTGTTCACGAGGCCGTCGGCGAACCATTCATAGAGGGGCGCGCGGTCCCCGGACAGCGCGCGCGAGGGCGGCTTCACCCAGTCGATTGCCCGGGCCTCCTGCATCCAGAACCCTTCGGGATCCGCTTTCCATTGCGCATAGATCTCACGGTAGCCCATAAGCCTGCCCTCCTCCACGATGAGGCGTGTGTTAGGGTACCGGCGCGGGTGGCGCAACTTTGTTACCGGAAACAGGGTGGGATATGTTTGCAGAATTTCGCGGCGCAGGGCTGCGAATTATGCAAACCCCTGTCCGCACCACAGGACTTCGCAAAATTTCCGGTGGTTTGCAAACTGCGCGGGGCAGGGGAGCGGTCTGATTCTCCCCCGCCCGCCCGTCAGCCGTAGATCGAGACCGGCGTTCCGGCGATGGCCGACATGTTCAGCAACCCGCGCGCGGTGATCGAGGGCGTCACCACATGCGCCTTGTTGCCCATTCCCATCAGGATCGGCCCGACCTCAAGCCCGCCCGCCTTCATCTTGAGGATGTTCCTCACCCCCGAGGCGGTATCGGCCGAGGCGAATACCAGCACATTCGCCGGCCCCGCGAACCGCGCGCCGGGCAGTTGCCGCTCGCGCAGGCTTTCGTCCAGCGCGGTATCGACGTTCATCTCGCCCTCATAGGCGAAATCGGGCTCGCGCGCGTCCAGCAGTTCCAGCGCGGCGCGCATCTTGCGCCCCGAGGCGGTGTCCATATTGCCGAACTGGCTTTGCGAGCAGAGCGCGATCTTCGGCACCAGACCAAAGCGGCGCACATGGCGCGCGGCGCCGATCACGGTCTCCATGATCTCCTGCGGCTCGGGCTCGGCGCGGATATGGGTGTCGGCGATGAACAGCGGCCCGTCTTCCAGGATCATCATCGACAGCGCGCCCTGGGCATGCAGCCCGCCGCGCGCCAGCACCTGGCGGATGTAGTTCAGATGCCAGTGATACTGGCCGAAGGTGCCGCAGATCATGCTGTCGGCCTCGTCGCGGTGCACCATGACGGCGGCGATGGCGGTGGTGTTGGTGCGCATGACCGCCCGGGCGATGTCGGGGGTGACGCCCCTGCGCGCCATCAGCTCGTGATAGGTGCCCCAGTAATCGCGGTAGCGCGGGTCGTTCTCGGGGTTGACCAGATGGAAATCGCGCCCGGGCCGGATCGGCAGGCCATAGCGCTCGCAGCGCGCGGCGATCACTTCGGGGCGGCCGATCAGGATCGGCACGTCGGTGGTTTCCTCCAGCATGGCGTTCGCGGCGCGCAACACGCGCTCGTCCTCGCCCTCGGCAAAGACGATGCGGCGGGTGGCGGTGCGGGCGGCCTCGAACACCGGGCGCATCAGCAGCGCCGATTTGAACACCGATCCGTCCAGCTTGTTCTTGTAGGCGGCGATGTCCTCCAGCGGGCGGGTGGCGACGCCGGTCTGCATCGCGGCCCCGGCGACGGCCGAGGCCACCACCCCCATCAGCCGCGGATCGAACGGCTTCGGGATCAGGTAATCGCGTCCGAAGGTGAGCTGCTCGCCCTTGTAGGCGGCGGCGGCCTCGGCCGAGGTGGTGGCGCGGGCGAGCGCCGCGATCCCCTCGATACAGGCCAGTTCCATCTCGCTGTTGATCGTGGTGGCGCCCACGTCCAGCGCGCCGCGGAAGATGAAGGGGAAACAGAGGACGTTGTTGACCTGATTGGGAAAATCCGAGCGCCCGGTGGCGATGATCGCCTCGGGCGCGACCGAGCGCACCTCGTCGGGCAGGATCTCGGGCGTGGGATTGGCCAGCGCAAAGACGATGGGCTTCGCGGCCATCTTCGCCACCATGGCGGGCGTCAGCACGCCGGGGCCGGAAAGCCCGAGGAACATATCCGCCCCCGCGATCACCTCGGCCAGCGTCGCCGGGGTCGTGCCTTGCGCGAAGGCCGCCTTCTGCGGCGTCATCTGCGTCTCGCGCCCCTGGTAGACGAGGCCGTCGATGTCGCAAAGCCAGATGTTCTCGCGCCTCACCCCCAGCTTCACCAGCATCTCAAGGCAGGCGATCCCCGCCGCGCCGCCGCCGGTCGAGACGAGGCGGATCTCATCGAACCGCTTGCCGGCGACGATCATCGCATTGGTCGCCGCCGCGCCGACGACAATGGCGGTGCCGTGCTGGTCGTCGTGAAAGACCGGGATGTTCATCCGCTCGCGGCACAGGTTCTCGACGATGAAACAGTCGGGCGCCTTGATGTCTTCAAGGTTGATCGCGCCGAACGAGGGTTCCAGCGCGCAGACGATCTCGGCCAGTTTCACCGGATCGCTCTCGTTCACCTCGATGTCGAAACAGTCGATATTGGCGAATTTCTTGAAGAGGACGGCCTTGCCCTCCATCACCGGCTTCGCGGCCAGCGCGCCGATATTGCCGAGACCAAGGACGGCGGTGCCGTTCGAGACCACGGCGACCAGATTGCCGCGCGCGGTATAGCGGCTGGCGGTGGCGGGGTCGGCCTTGATCTCCAGGCAAGCTTCGGCGACGCCCGGCGAGTAGGCCCGGCTCAGATCGCGCCCGGTGGCCAGGGGCTTCGTCGCCCGGATCTCCAGTTTGCCGGGTTTGGGGAATTCGTGATAGTAAAGCGCCGCCTGCCGCGCCGCGCCCGCCGCCTCGTCCTGCATTCCACCCGACATTTCCGTCTCCCGATCAGGTGGTTTAGCCTTAAACCATGTCTGGCGCATTTCCAATCCGGCTTCGTACCCCGCCGCAGCCGGGTATGGGGGCCCTGCCCCCGTCTGCGCGCCGCGCAGACTCCCCCGGGATATTTGAGGACAGAAAATGAGATGCGCCGCCTGCTTCATTTTCTGTCTTTAAATATCCCCGCCGGAGGCATGGCCGGCACGGCCACCGGGCCGCTTGCGGCCCGCCCGGCTTCGCGTCAAACTTGTCGCCCGATCAGAAGGACGACGCCGATGCCCGAGACCCTGCGCGACGCCGCGACCCGCATCCGCGAGCATGCCTATGCGCCCTATTCGGGCTTTCGCGTGGGCGCGGCGCTCAGAACCGATGCGGGGACGGTGTTCACCGGGGTGAATGTCGAGAATGTCGCCTATCCCGAGGGCACCTGCGCCGAAGCCGGCGCCATCGCCGCCATGTGCGCCGCCGGTGAGCGGCGGATCGCCGGGGTTTTCGTCATCGCCGACAGTCCCGATCCGGTGGCGCCCTGCGGCGGTTGCCGCCAGAAGATCGCGGAATTCGCCGATCCCGGCGCGGTGGTCATCATGGCGACGCTGAGCGGCAAGACCCGCAGCGCCACGGTGGCAGAGCTGCTGCCCGGCGCCTTCGGCCCCCATCATCTGGCGGCGCGCTGATGGAGGCGCGCGGCATCATCGCCACCATCCGCGACGGCGCGACACCCCCGGCGGATGCGCTGGCCTGGTTCGCCCGGGGCCTCGCCTCGGGGGCGGTGACCGATGCCCAGGCCGGGGCTTTCGCCATGGCGGTGCTGCTGCGCGGCCTGTCGGAAGAGGGCCGGGTCGCGCTGACGCTGGCGATGCGTGACAGCGGGCGGGTGCTGGACTGGGATCTGCCGGGGCCGGTGGTGGACAAACATTCCACTGGCGGAATCGGCGATTGCGTCTCGCTCTTGCTGGCGCCGGCGCTTGCGGTCTGCGGCGCTTATGTGCCGATGGTCTCAGGGCGCGGCCTAGGCCATACCGGCGGCACGCTCGACAAGCTGGAGGCGATCCCGGGTTTTCGCACCGGCCTGTCCGAGCCTGAACTGCGCGCCCAGGTCGGCAGCATCGGCTGCGCCATCGTTGCGGCGAGCGCGGATCTGGCGCCCGCCGACCGGCGGCTTTACGCGGTGCGTGACATTTCCGGCACGGTGGAAAGCGTCGATCTGATCACCGCCTCGATCCTGTCGAAGAAGCTGGCGGCGGGGCTGGAGGCGCTGGTGCTGGATGTGAAATGCGGCTCGGGCGCTTTCATGAAAACCGAGGAGGACGCCGCGAGGCTGGCCCGCGCGCTGGTCTCCACCGCGCAGGGGGCGGGGTGTATGACCTCGGCGCTGATCACCGATATGAGCCAGCCCCTGGCGACGGCGGCAGGCAATGCGCTGGAGGTGATCGAGGTGATGGAGACGCTGACCGGCACTTCGGTCAACTCCGGCTTGCGCGAGCTGACCGCGGAACTCGGCGGTGAGGTACTGGCGCTGGCGGGTCTGGCCGGGGATGCCGCGGACGGCGCGGCGCGGATCCTGCGCGCGCTCGACGGGGGGCGGGCGGCCGAGGCCTTCGGTCGGATGGTCGCGGCCCAGGGCGGGCCGTCGGATTTCGTCGAGCGCTGGCCCGACCGGCTGCCGGCGGCGCCGGTGGTGCTGGAGGTGCCCGCCCTGGAAGACGGCCATATCACCGCGATCGACGGCGAGATGCTGGGCCATGCGGTGGTGCGGCTCGGCGGCGGGCGGCTGCGCGACGGTGACCGGATCAGCCCGGCGGTGGGGTTCTCGGATCTGGCGGGCCTTGGCGAAGAGGCGGGGGCCGGGGTGCCGCTTGCCATGGTCCATGCGCTGACGCGCGAGGCGGCGGCCGACGCGGTGGCGGCGGTGCAGCGCGCCTATCGGATCGGCGGCGCGGCTTCGGGGATGACCACGCCGGGGGACGGGCCGCTGGTTCTGAAAAGGATCTGCTGAATGGCGCGGGCCTTTCTGATCGTCCTCGATTCCGTGGGCTGCGGCGGCGCGCCCGATGCCGCGGATTTCGGCGACGAGGGGGCGAATACGCTTGCGCATATCGCCCGGGCTTGCGCCGAGGGCCGGGCTGAGCAGGGCCGCAGCGGGCCCCTGCATCTGCCGCATCTGGATGCGCTCGGGCTGGGGGCGGCGCTCCGGCTGGCCTCGGGGGCCGAAACCCCGGGGCTGGCGGCGGCGCCGCAGGGGTTGTGGGGGGCGGCGACCGAGGTGTCGCGCGGCAAGGACACGCCATCCGGGCATTGGGAGCTGGCGGGTCTGCCGGTGCCCTGGGACTGGACGCTGTTTCCCGACGAGACCCCGGCCTTTCCGCCGGAGATCCTTGCCGAGGTCTGCCGGCTGGCCGGGGTGGAGGGGACTTTGGCGAACCACCATGCCGCCGGAATGCCGGTGATCGCGGGGTATTGCGAGGAGCACCGGCAGACCGGCTGGCCGATCTGCTACACCTCGGCGGATTCGGTGTTCCAGATCGCGGCGCATGAGGAATGGTTCGGGCTCGACCGGCTGCTGCGGCTTTGCGAAGACCTCGCGCCGATCCTGCATGCGCGGCGGGTGGGGCGGGTGATCGCGCGGCCCTTCACCGGCACCTGCGACGACTTTCGCCGCACCGCGAACCGACGCGATTTCGCCATCGCGCCGCCGGGGCCGACGCTTTTGGATCACGTCGCAGCGGCGGGGCGGGCGAGCCATGCCATCGGCAAGATCGGCGACATCTTCTCGATGCGGGGGGTGGGGAAGCTGTGGAAAGGGAAGTCGGATGCTGACCTTTTCGAACATCTGACGCGCCTTGGGCGCGAGGCGGAGGACGGTTCCCTGACATTCGCGAACTTCGTCGAGTTCGACACGCTTTACGGCCATCCGCGCGATGTGGCGGGCTATGCGCGCCAGCTTGAGTGGTTCGACGCGGCTCTGCCGCGGTTTCTGGCGCGGCTGCGGCCCGGCGATCTGGCGATCTTCACCGCCGATCACGGCAACGACCCGACCTGGCGCGGCACCGAACACACCCGCGAGCGGGTGCCGGTGCTGGGCTACGGTCTGGGCGCGCGCGGGATCGGGCTTTGCGCCTTTGCCGATGTGGGCGCCTCGGTCGCGGCGCATCTGGGGGTGGCGGCGACGGGGACGGGACGGAGTTTTCTGTGATTTCGGCAGGGCAGGGGTGCTGCCGTCATGCCGCCGGTTCCTTGAACAGGTGGCGGAACGCCGGCATACCTTTTGGGTATTTATATCAGGGTGAAAGCCATAGCGGCGGAAGTCGGGGGGCGCGGGATGAGCGAATGGGCGGCCTTGCCGAAGGTGGAACTGCATCTGCATCTGGAAGGTGCGGCGCCGGCGGCGTTCATTCGCGGGCTGGCGGCAGAGAAGCGCGAGGATATTTCCGGGATCTTCGGCAAGGACGGCAACTACGCCTGGCGCGATTTCCCGCATTTCCTGAAGGTCTATGAGGCGGCCTGTTCGGTGCTGCGCGGGCCGCAGGATTACCACCGGCTGGTGCTGGCGGTGATGGAGGAAAGCGCGGCTGCGGGCGTGGTCTATTCGGAATGTTTCCTCAGCCCCGATTTCTGCGGCGGCGGTGACCCGGGGGCCTGGGCCGAGTATCTTGCGGCGATCCGTGAGGCGGCGGCGGAGGGCGAGCGGTCTTGCGGCCTTACCCTGCGCGGGATCGCCACCTGCATCCGCCATCTGGGGCCGGAGCGCGCGAAGCGGGCGGCGCTTTGCGCGGCAGAGACGGCGGGAGATTTCCTCACCGGCTTCGGCATCGCCGGGGATGAGACCCTGCTGACGCCTGCGGATTTCCTCTGGGCCTTCGATTGCGCCCGCGAGGCCGGGCTCAGGATCACCGCCCATGCCGGCGAATGGCAGGGGCCCGGCGGGATCCGCGATACTTTGCGCGCGCTCCGGCCCGAACGGCTGGGCCATGGCGTGCGCGCCATCGAGGATCTGGCGCTGGTCGATGAACTGGCCGAGGCGGGCACGGTGCTGGAGGTCTGCCCGGGCTCGAATGTCGCGCTTGGGCTTTACCGGGATTTCCGCGCCCATCCGATCCATGAGCTTGACCGGCGGGGCGTGCGCGTCACCATCAACACCGACGATCCGCCGTTCTTCCGCACCAGCATGATCCGCGAATACGAGGAGTTGCACCGCGCTTTCGACTGGGACGAGGGCCAGTTCCGGCGGCTGGCGCGCCAGGCGCTTGACGCGGCTTTCTGCGACGCGGATACGAAGAGCCGTATTGCAAAGAAGCTGGAGGGCTGAACATGCCGGATCATCTGACCATCGTCACCCATCCGCTGGTGAGCCACAAACTCAGCATCATGCGCGACCGCGAGACCTCGACCGCGGGCTTCCGCAGGCTTCTGCGCGAGATCAGCCTGCTGCTGGCCTATGAGGTCACGCGCGAGCTGCCGATGACGACGCGGCGGATCGAGACGCCGATCCAGGAGATGGACGCGCCCGCCATCGAGGGCAAGAAGCTGGCGCTGATCTCGATCCTGCGGGCGGGGAACGGGCTCCTGGACGGGATCCTGGAGCTGATCCCGGCGGCGCGGGTGGGGTTCATCGGGCTCTACCGCGACCCCGAGACTTTGCAGCCGGTGCAATACTACGCGAAACTGCCCGATCAGCTGGAGGAGCGGGTCTCGATCGTGGTCGATCCGATGCTGGCGACGGGCAATTCCTCGGCGGCGGCGGTGACGCTTCTGAAACAATCGGGGGCGAAGAACATCCGCTTCCTGTGCCTGCTGGCGGCGCCCGAGGGCGTGGCGCGGATGAAGGCGGCGCATCCCGACGTGCCCATCGTCACCGCCGCGCTGGATGAGCGACTGGACGATCACGGCTATATCGTTCCGGGCCTGGGTGATGCGGGTGACCGCATGTTCGGCACGAAATAGAGTATAAATCGGGCCGATACCCTTTACTCGCGAATCAAACTGATTCACAATTCCGGGCAGGCTGCCTGGGGGTGGATCATGTCTGGTAAAGTTGTTTCTGCCGCCCTTCTGCTGGCGGCGGTGGTGGGTTCCCCTGCTTTGGGCGATCTGCGCGGGCCGGCGGAACTGCCGCCGCCCGGCTATAATGGTCAACAATATGTGGACAGTCGCGGCTGCGTCTTTCTGCGCGCGGGCCATGGCGGGCGCGAGGCCTGGGTGCCGCGGGTGACCCGCGACCGCAAGCAGCTTTGCGGCTATCCGCCCTCGGGCCGGGCGGTCGAGACCTCCGAAACGCCCGCGCCGAAGCCCGTCGCGAAGGCGGAGCCGGTTCCCGCACCGAAACCCGCACCGAAATCCACGCCCAAACCCGTGGCGGCGGCGCCGAAACCGGCCCCCGCTGCGGCAAAAGCCGCGCCAGCGGTCAGCCCCTCCAAACCGGCGTCTGCTCCGGCCAGCGGCGGCGTTTCGGCGAAGAAAATCGTGGTCGTTCCGGCTGATGCGATCCCCGCTCCGCCGCCGGGCTACAAGCTGGCCTGGGAGGACGACCGGCTGAACCCGAACCGCGGCAAGCAGACCGTCCAGGGCGTGAGCGACCAGGACCAGATCTGGACCCGCACGGTGCCGGCCGAATTGCGCGCGGGCAGCGATGTCGAGGAACGGCCGCTGAAGGTCGTGGTGCGCCTCAGCGAAGGCAGCCTTACCGGGCGGTCGGAGATCGTGGTTTCCACCAAATCCGAGCCGAAAATGGTGGCGGAGAAACCGGCTCCGGCAAAGGCCGCGCGGATCTTCGTCCAGGTCGGCGCGTTCGGGGTGCCCGCCAATGCCGAGGGCACGATCGGTCGGCTTGGCGCCCTGGGGCTGCCGATGGCGCGCGGCAAAGCGGGCGCTTTGCAGGTGGTCTATGCCGGGCCGTTCGCCTCGGCCGCCGAGGCGAAGGCGGCGCTGGCGGCGGTGCGCGGCGCCGGATTCCCGGATGCGGTGATCCTGCGCTGAGCGCGCTCACCCGTCTGAGCAGACCGATTGCAGCGCGATCCAGTCGTCGTCGGGCAGCAGCGGCGTGGCGATCAGGCCGCGGAACGGATCGGCCTCCTGCATCGCGGCGCTTTCCGGGCCGGCCAGCCACTGCGCATAGGGCGTCAGCGGCACCTGGGCCTCGGTGAAGGCGGCGGTGAGGCGGGTCAGCGGCGGCGGCGAATCCTGGCGGCGCAGGAACGCCTCGCCATAGCCGTCGAGCGCGCCCGCCGGCAGATCGCCCGAGGTCAGCAGGTCGAAACTTGCTTTCAGCCCGGCGTGGTCGAGAATGTCGCGCATCGGATCGGTGAGTTTCGCCGCCAGCCCTTCGGCCAGCGCGGCCCCGGCCAGCGCATCGGGCGCATCCTGTTCGATCAGACCTTTCGGCAGCAGGATCACGCCGCCGGGCAGATGAGCGGGGCGCGACAGGCCCTCGGGCAGGATATAAAGGATCGGCGTGTCCTCGGGGCCGAAGACGCGCTCGGCCAGCGCCGCCAGCGCGGGCAGGCCCACATCGCCGTCGCAGGGCGCTCCGGTCAGCCGGATCACGTCGTCGAGCGCGCGCATCCCGATCTCGGCCCGTTTCGGCGCCGGCACCACCGAGGCGGTATGCGAGATCAGCACCCCCGGCAGCACCAGAACCGCCACCGCCGCAATCGCGGCCACCGTGCCGCCGATCAGCCAGCCGCGCAGCCGCCCCGGATGCGGCCGCGCCGCGCGCACCGCGGAATGCACGGTTTTCAGCGCCGAGACCATTGCCTCGTCCTCGATCTCGACGGATTCGCGGGAATCCTCGCCGGGGGCGAAGACGGCGGGGCGCTGGCCCGGATTGATCCGCCGCACGGCGGGCAGCGACCAGTGGCTGAGCGCGGTTTCCGACCGGGGATCCGACAGGACGAGCGTCGCCTCGCCCATGCGCACCACCACTTCGCGGCGCTGATCCTCTGGCGCGTCGCGCCACAGGCCGATACATTCCAGACGCTGATACTGCCTCAGCGCGGTGCCGGTGGAGGGGAGCGTCTGCCTGCCTGCTCGTCTTTTCATGACCGGACCTTAGCCGCCCGCAGGGCGGGCGACAACGCCCGGCTTTCCGGCCCCGTGCTTTCCCCGCCGAAATGTCGTTTTCGGACGAGCACAAGGCGGGCGGGACGGGCCAGATGACCGGCGAGGGAGCGTGTTCCGATGAATGTTCAGACGCTTGTCCCCGACCGCACCATGGCGGCGGTGGGGCTGACGGTGACTTACGCCGCCATGGTGGGGTTCAGCGACAATTTCGTCCGCCTGGTGGCCGATGAGACCGGCCTGTCGCAGTTCCATTTTACCCGCAGCCTGATGGCGCTGGCGATCATCGGGCTGGTGGCGCCTTTTCTGGGGCTGCGGCTGCGCGCAGTGCGCCCCTGGGCGGTGATGCTCAGGGCGGTGCTTCAGGGCACGGCGATCTTCATCTATTTCGGCGCGCTGGCCTTTCTGCCGGTGGCGCTGGCGGCGGCGGGGCTGTTCACCGCGCCGATCTTCGTGCTGCTGATCTCGCGCTTCGCGTTCGGCGAGGCGATCGGGCCGGTCAGGATCCTCGCTGTGGCGCTCGGCTTCCTCGGAGTCGTGCTGGTGCTGGGGCCGGCGGCGCTGGCGGGGGCGACGCTCGCCGCGGTGCTGCCGGTGGCGGCGGCGGTGGTCTATGCGCTGTCGAACATCGTCACCCGCAAGCTCTGCGCGCAGGAGACGCCCGAGACGCTGCTCGCCGCCTTCTTCGTGGTGCTGGGGCTTTACGGCGTGATCGGGATGGCGGTCTTCGCGCTCTGGCCGCTGCCGGTGCCCGCGGGCAGCGACGGCTTCGTGCTGCGCGGCGCGGTCTGGCCCGATGCGCGGTATCTGGGGCTGATGGCGCTCCAGGCGTTTCTCTCGGCGGTGGGGGTGGGGATGTGCACCCGCGCCTATCAGCTGGCCGATACCGGGCGGGTCAGCGTGATCGAATATATGGTGCTGCCGAGTTCGGCTTTCTGGGGCTGGATCCTGTGGGACGAAAGCCTCGGCTGGCGGGCCTGGGCCGGGATCGCGCTGATCGTCCTTGCGGGTGCGATGATCGCGCTTCGCGCGCATGAGGCCGCGCGCCACGGCGAGGCCGCCACCGGGTGACAAGGGGCCGCTTGCGCAGTAAGGCTGGGGCGTAAATCCGGTGCGAGGGCGGTTATGTCGGTCGAATCCTATCTGAAGAAACATACCGAGACGCTGGTCAAGGATGTGGGGATCGAGGCGGCCTGCGCGATCACCGGCAAATCCAAGGCCACGCTGGGGCGCTATTATTCCGACAGTGCGGAACATGCCGACCGTTTCATGCCGGTCGATGTGGTGGCCGCGCTGGAAGCGGCGGCGCGTTTCCCGCATGTCACCGCCGCGCTGGCCGATCTGCGCGGGATCACGCTGGCCTATGACAATGAGCGAACGGGGCCGACCACCACCGGGGTGAACCAGGATGTGGTTGCGCTGGCGCAGCGGTTCGCGATGCTGATGAGCGAATACAATTCCGCCATCTCGGACGGCAAGATCAGCATCAACGAGGCCAAGCGCCTGCTGCGCGAGACCATCGCCATCCAGCAGGTGCTGTTGCAGATGAAACTGAACCTTGAGGACGAGGTGGTCTGAGGGCCGGAAGGCCGGGGCCGAGGCGCCTCTGGCCCGCGCCGGACGCCTCCGGCGGGGGTATTTATCTCAGGATGAAAGGGCTTTTCACCCTGATCCAAATACCCAGGGGGGGTGAGCGAAGAAGCTGCGGGGGGAGATGACGCGCCCCTTTCCCCCGTATCCTTCCGTGTGGGTTTTCCGAAAACTCAGCCGCGGCGGCCGGGGCCTCCGGTGCCGCCCGGGCGGCGCGATGGCGTGCCGCCGCCGCCCTGCGGACGAGCAGCGCCCGGCCGGGCTGCGGGTTTCGGCCCCGAGGAGGGTTTTCCGGCGCCTTGTTTGCCCGGTCCGGCCCCGGGCCTCGGGCCGCGCTGGCCCTGCGGGCGCTGGCCGCGGTTCTGGCCGGGCTTCGGCGCCGCGGCGACCACATCGGCCGCCCAGGGCGCGCCGCCCAGCACCGGCAGCGATTTTTTCAGCAGTTTCTCGACCGCCTGCAACTCGCCCATCTCGGCGGGGGCGCAGAAGCTGAGCGACGAGCCCTCGGCCCCGGCCCGCGCGGTGCGGCCGATACGGTGGACGTAATTCTCGGGCACGTTCGGCATGTCGTAGTTGTAGACATGCCGCACCGTCGGAATGTCGATGCCGCGCGCGGCCACATCGGTGGCGACCAGCACGTCGACCTCGCCCTGGCGGAACTCGGTCAGGATGCGGTCGCGCTGGTTCTGGCTGCGGTTGCCGTGGATCGCGCCGACCCTGAAGCCCCATTGCGCCAGCACCTTGGCCAGTTTGTCGGCCCCGTGCTTGGTGCGCGAAAACACCAGCGCCGCCTCGCCCGGGTGTTTCTTCAGATATTCCTCCAGCAGCCGCGCCTTGTCGCCGTTGGGGATGAAATGCACCCCTTGGGTGACCTTTTCGGCCGGCTTGCCGGGCGGCGCGACCTGGACCTTGACCGGATCGCGCAGATAGGTCTCGGCGATCTCGGTGATGTCTTTCGGCATGGTGGCCGAGAACATCAGCGTCTGGCGTTTCAGCGGAATGTGCTTCGCGATCCGCCGCAGCGAATGGATGAAGCCCATGTCGAGCATGTGGTCGGCCTCATCGAGCACCAGATAGCCGCATTTTTCCAGGCTCACGTCGCCGCGCTCGATCAGGTCGATCAGGCGGCCCGGGGTCGCCACCAGCACGTCGGCGCCTTTCAGCAGGCTTTGCGCCTGGCGGTTGACCGAGGCGCCGCCGACGACCATCACCACCTTGACCGCGGTGCCCTGGGTGAAGGTCAGGAAATTGTCCTTGATCTGGGTGGCGAGTTCGCGGGTCGGCACCAGGATCAGCGCGCGGATGTTCTTCGGCCCCGGCGGGTGGCCGATGTCGAGCAGCCGGTGCAGGAGCGGCAGGCCGAAGGCGGCGGTTTTGCCGGTGCCGGTCTGCGCCAGCCCCATCAGGTCGCGTCCCTGCATGATCTGCGGGATCGCCTGGGCCTGGATCGGGGTCGGTTGTTTCAGCGCGGTCTTTTCCAGCGCTTTCAGGATCTTGGGCGAAAGGCCCAGGGCTTCGAATGTGGTCATCTGGTGTCCGGGGAAAAGGGATCGGGGGCAGCGCTGCCCCTGGTTGCCCACGGGATGCGCAGGAAACGCCCGGAAAGTCAACCTGGACAGGTGAAAAGGGCCCGCGCGGGCGGACCCTTTGCCTGGTGGCGAAGCGAAACCTTACTGCGGCTTCACATATTCCGGCAGCGCTTTCAGCGCGTCGGAGGTCAGGCCGGTATGGGCGATCACGGTGCCGCTCTCGTTGCGGTACAGCTTCACATCATCGGCGCCGAGGCTGACGGTATGGACGCCCATCCCGAGGAAACCGCCGACATCGACCACGATCCCGGCAACCGGGCCATCGGTGCTCAGCTCGATATCCGAGACGGTGCCGATGTTCGAGCCGTCAGCCGAATAGAGCGTGGCGCCCATCAGCTGGTCGGCGGTGACCGCGGTCCAGTCGGTCAGTTCGGTATAGCCCTCGGGCACGATGAACGTGTCGGTGGCGGCGGGCATGTCGGTCGTTGCCGGCATATCGGTGGTGTCCGCCGGCACCTGGGTGGTGCCATTGGCCGGGTCCGTCGCTTCGGGGGTGGCGCGCGGCTGGTCCTCGATCAGCGGATCGGCCGGAACCCCCGAGGGTTCGGTCGCGCCGGGTTCCGTCGTGGTTCCGGTGTCCGGCAGGGTGGTCGTGCCGCTGTCAATGTCGGGGCTGGGCACGATGGTATCATTGGTCTGCGGGTCGGTGGTGTCGTCCTGGGCCAGGACGGGGGCCGCAAGAAGCAGGGCCGAAGTGAAAGCGGCATATGCCGGGATCCGTTTCATGGTTCTCTCCTCATATAGTTTCAGGCGTTCAGCCGACCCGGAGAGAACGCGGGTCCGGCCCGGATGATCCGCGTCCGGCCGATATCCGGCGCCCGGGCGGCGGGCTGAGCGGGCGCTTGCCGGATCGCCGCGCCGGGCTGAGAGGAAACCCGCCGTCTCACCATCATGTCAGGGCGCCGCCGGGAACCCCGGGCGCGGATCGCGGAACGGAAAAGGCGGCAGGGAGATCCCTGCCGCCTTCAACGCATGTCGGAAGCGAAGCCTCAGCCTTGCAGCGTGCGCACGCCGTAGCCCTCGCCACGGGCTTTCATCGCGGCCACCGCGGCGACACTGGCGGCGGCGGTGGTGAAATAGGGGATCTTGTCCATCAGCGCCACGCGGCGGATATCGCGCGAGTCGCTGACCGACTGGCTGCCCTCGGTGGTGTTCATCACCAGTGCGATGTCGTTGTTCTTCAGCCGGTCGACGATGTTCGGGCGGCCCTCATAGACCTTGGCGACCGATTCCGCCCCGATCCCCGCCGCCTTCAGCCAGGCCGCGGTGCCGCGGGTGGCGATGATGGCGAAACCCATGGAAACCAGATCGCGCGCGGCTTCGGCCAGCGCATCGGTCTTGTCGGCATCCTTGACCGAGAGGAACACCCGGCCCGCCTCGGGCAGCACCATCCCCGCGCCCATCTGTGCCTTGAGGAAGGCGAGCGCGAAATTGCGGTCCCAGCCCATCACCTCGCCGGTGGAGCGCATTTCCGGCCCAAGCAGCGGGTCGACGCCGGGGAAGCGGGCGAAGGGCAGCACCGCTTCCTTGACCGAGAACCAGGGCGTGATCGGATCGGCGAGCGTCATCGGATCCGCCAGCGGCAGCGCGCTGTCCGGCCCGACGCCCTCGGCATAGGGCGCGCGTTCGGGGAAGGCCGCGAGCTTCTCGCCCGCCATCAGCCGCGCGGCGATCGAGGCAATGGCGCTGTCGGTCGCCTTGGCGACGAAAGGCACGGTGCGGGATGCGCGCGGGTTCACCTCCAGCACGTAGATCACGCCGTCCTTGATCGCGAACTGCACGTTCATCAGCCCGACGACGTTCAGCGCGCGGGCCATCTGCACGGTCTGCGCCTTCAGCTCGGCCACGGTCTCGGCCGAGAGCTGATGCGGCGGCAGGCAGCAGGCCGAGTCGCCGGAATGGACGCCGGCTTCCTCGATATGTTCCATGATCCCGGCGACATGCACCGCCTCGCCATCGGACAGCGCATCGACATCCACCTCGACCGCGCCGGAAAGGTAGCTGTCGAGCAGCACCGGCGAGGTGCCGGAGACCTGCACCGCGGTGTTGATGTAGCGTTCAAGCTGTGCGTCGTCGCGCACGATCTCCATCGCGCGGCCGCCCAGCACGTAAGACGGGCGGATCACCAGCGGGTAGCCGACGCGGGCGGCGATCTCGAAGGCCTCCTCGCGGGAATGCGCGATGCCGTTGACGGGCTGTTTCAGGCCCAGATCGTTGAGCAAAGCCTGGAACCGCTCGCGGTCCTCGGCCAGGTCGATGGCGTCCGGCGTGGTGCCGAGGATCGGGATCCCCTCATCCTTCAGCGCCTGCGCCAGTTTCAGCGGAGTCTGGCCGCCGAACTGCACGATCACGCCGTGCAGCGTGCCATTCTCCTGCTCGACCCGCAGGATCTCCAGCACATGTTCCAGCGTCAGCGGCTCGAAATAGAGCCGGTCCGAAGTGTCGTAATCGGTCGAGACGGTCTCGGGGTTGCAGTTGACCATGATCGTCTCGTAGCCCGCCGCGGTCAGCGCGAAACAGGCGTGGCAGCAGCAATAGTCGAACTCGATCCCCTGGCCGATCCGGTTCGGCCCGCCGCCGAGGATGACGACCTTCTTCGCCGCCGTGGGGCGCGATTCGCATTCCACATCGCCCATCGCGGGCATTTCATAGGTGGAATACATATAGGGCGTCTGCGCCTCGAATTCGGCGGCGCAGGTGTCGATCCGCTTGAACACCGCGGTGACCCCGAGGCCGCGTCTTGCGCGCCGCACCGCGGATTCGGGCTGGCCGGTCAGTTTCGCCAGCCGCGCATCGGTGAAGCCCATGATCTTGAGCGTGCGCAGCCCCTCGGCGGTGGCGGGCAGGCCGTGGGCGCGGATCTCGTGTTCCGCCACGATGATCTCGCGGATGCGGGCGAGGAACCAGGGATCGAAAGAGGTGATCGCCTGGATCTCGTCATCCGTCAGGCCAAGGCGCATCGCCTGGGCGATCACCCGCAGCCGGTCGGGCGTGGCGACGCTGAGCGCCTTGGAAATCGCCGCCTTGTCGGGCGCGCCGGGGATCTCGATCTCGTCGAAGCCGGTCAGGCCGGTCTCCAGCGAGGCCAGCGCCTTTTGCAGGCTCTCATGGATGGTGCGGCCGATGGCCATCGCCTCGCCCACCGATTTCATCGCGGTGGTCAGGAACGGCTCGGAGCCGGGGAATTTCTCGAAGGCGAAGCGCGGGATCTTGGTGACCACATAGTCGATGGTCGGCTCGAAACTCGCGGGCGTCACCCGGGTGATGTCGTTGTCCAGCTCATCGAGTGTATAGCCCACCGCCAGTTTCGCGGCGATTTTCGCAATCGGGAAGCCGGTCGCCTTGGACGCCAGCGCCGAAGAGCGGCTGACGCGCGGGTTCATCTCGATCACCACCATGCGGCCGTCGGCCGGGTTGATCGCCCATTGCACGTTCGAGCCGCCGGTCTCGACCCCGATCTCGCGCAAGACGGCGATCGAGCCGTTGCGCATGATCTGATATTCCTTGTCGGTGAGCGTCAGCGCCGGGGCGACGGTGATCGAATCGCCGGTATGGACGCCCATCGGGTCGATGTTCTCGATGGAGCAGACGATGATCGCATTGTCCGCCTTGTCGCGGACGACCTCCATCTCATATTCCTTCCAGCCGAGCAGGCTCTCGTCCACCAGCACCTGGGCCATGGGCGAGGCTTCCAGCCCCGAGCGCACGATGGCCTCGTAATCGTCGCGGTTATAGGCGACGCCGCCGCCGGTGCCGCCCAGCGTGAAAGCGGGGCGGATGATCGCGGGCAGGCCGATTTGCTCCAGATCCTTCATCGCCTGGGCCACGCCCGCCGCGATGTCGTATTTGCCGTTCGCCAGTTTCGGCGCGGCGACGATGGTGGCCTTGGGGTTTTCCAGCCCGAGCCGGTCCATCGCCTCGCGGAACAGCTTGCGGTCCTCGGCCATCTCGATGGCCTCGCGCCGCGCGCCGATCAGTTCCACACTGAACTTTTCCAGCACGCCCATGTCGGCCAGCGCCAGCGCGGTGTTGAGGCCCGTTTGCCCGCCCATCGTCGGCAGAATCGCATCGGGGCGCTCTTTCTCGATGATCTTGGCGACCACCTCGGGGGTGATCGGCTCGATATAGGTGGCGTCCGCCAGACCCGGGTCGGTCATGATCGTGGCCGGGTTCGAGTTGACCAGGATCACCCGGTAGCCCTCTTCCCGAAGCGCCTTGCAGGCCTGGGCGCCGGAATAGTCGAATTCGCAGGCCTGGCCGATGACGATTGGCCCCGCACCGATAATCATGATCGAGTGGATATCTGTCCGCTTCGGCATGTCGGCTTCCCCAGGCTGTGCGCAAATCGTCCGGGGTTATAGAACGACACGGCAGCGGCGCAAGGGGCAAACCGACGTGTCTATTCCGTCTGGCGCAGCGCGGCGCTTGCGCATATTCCTGCGGGGAATATGAGCGATGCAGCAGTGATCCTTGTCGAACATGGGCCCGGGGGCCAGCCGGCGTGCTTCCGCGCGCCGCGCGAGGTGATCATTGCCGCCGGCGCCGATGAGGTCGCGCCCGCGCTGGCGCGCGCCGAGGCTGCGCGGGCAGGGGGCGCCTGGCTTGCCGGATATATCGCCTATGAGGCGGGCTATGCCGCCGAGCCGAAGCTCGCGCCGCTGATTCCCGGCGATCTGCCCGGCCCGCTGGTGGCTTTGGGCGTGTTCGATGCGCCCGGGGATGCCGCACCGGTGCTGGCCGCGATGGATGCGGCGGCGGGAGGGGCGAGCATCACCGCGCCCGAGCCGCTGATCACGCGCGAGGCTTACGGCACGGCCATCGCCCGGGTGCTCGATTATATCGCGGCGGGCGATTGCTACCAGGTCAACCTGACCTTCCCGATGGGGGCGGAACTGGTCTCGGGCACGCCTGCCGGGCTTTACGGCCGCCTGCGGCGCACCGGCCCGGTGGGGCACGGCGCCTATGTCGATCTCGGCCAGGGGCCGGTGGTGGTTTCGCGCAGCCCCGAACTGTTCTTCCGGCTCGATGAAGGGGGGCGTATCGTCACCCGCCCGATGAAGGGCACCCGTCCGCGCGACGCTGATCCCGCCCGCGACGCGGCCCTGGCGCGCGATCTGTTCGAGAGCCCCAAGGACCGGGCCGAGAATCTGATGATCGTCGATCTGCTCAGGAACGACATCAGCCGCATCGCCCGGGTCGGCAGCGTGAAGGTGCCCGCGCTTTACGCGATCGAACATTACGCGACCGTCCACCAGATGGTTTCCGAGGTCGAAGGACAGCTTTCCGAACCTGCGAGCCTGCCGGCGCTGGTGGCGGCGCTGTTCCCCTGCGGCTCGGTCACCGGGGCGCCGAAGATCCGCGCGATGGAGATCATCCGCGAGGTCGAACCCTTTCCGCGCGGCGTCTATTGCGGCGCGGTGGGCTGGATGGCGCCGGACGGGCGGGCGGATTTCTCGGTGGCGATCCGCACGCTTTCGGTCTTCGGCAGCGCGATCACGATGAATGTGGGCGGCGGCGTGGTGCATGGCTCCACCGCCGATGGCGAATGGGAGGAGGCGCTGTGGAAAGCGCGCTTCGTGAAGGCGGCCGTCAGCCAGGACTGAAGCTGATCGAGACCGTGTTCTGGGACGGCGCCCGCGCGCCGCGCTGGTCCCTGCATCTGGCGCGGCTGACCCGCAGCGCCGCCCGCCTCGGCTGGGACCACCCCGAGCCGCCCGCGCCCCGGTCCGGCGGCGCCCCCGTCCGGCTGCGCCTGACCCTGGATGCACAAGGCGGGACGGTATGGGAGGAACACCCGCTGCCGGCCGCGAAACCCGAATGGCGGGTGACGCTCGCGACCACACGGCTCTCTCCGGACGACCCCTGGCTCTCGGTGAAATCCACCCGCCGCGCGGTCCACGATACCGCCCGCGCCGCCCTGCCCGCGGGGATCGACGAGGCAATCTTTCTCAATCCCCGCGGAGAGGTCTGCGAGGGCACCATCACCACGGTTTTCTTCGACCGCGGCCAGGGGCTGCGCACCCCGCCACTCGCCTGCGGCCTGCTCCCGGGCGTGTTGCGCGCGGAACTCGGCTGCCCGGAAGAGATCCTGTTGGCCGAAGACCTGCCGCAGGTGCGGCTCTGGGTGGGCAACGCCCTGCGCGGGCTGATCCCGGCGGTGCTCATTCCCGAATGCGGCGCGGGCTGAACCCGGGGAAGCCTCCGGCGGGGGTATTTAAGTCAGGATGAAAGCCCTTTCACCCTGACCCAAATACCCCGGGGGAGTCGCGGAACGCGACGGGGGCGGCGCCCCCTCGCGCCGCTTGACCCCGGGCGGGGCGGGGTCTACCAGCGATACCGATCCCAGCGGAGAACTCTCATGCCCACCTGGTCCGCCCTCACCACCCTGACCGGCGAAGACAATGCCCGCGCGCTTGGCGAGGCGCTGGAGGAGATCGAGCCCGAGCCCTGCGGCGTCGGCGTTTTCGAGGTCGAGGACGGCTCGGGTCTCTGGGAAGTCGGCGCTTATTTCCTGGCGCCGCCCGACGGGATCGTGCTGGAGATCCTCTCCACCGCTTATGGTGCGAAAAGTTTCCTCGTCTCGGAACTGCCCGAGATGGACTGGATCGCCAAGGTGCAGCGCGAGTTGCACCCGGTCGATGCCGGGCGGTTCTTCGTCTACGGCAGCCATGATGCCGACAAGGTGCCCGAGGGGCGGGTCGCGTTGCAGATCGAGGCCACCATGGCCTTTGGAACCGGACATCACGGCACCACGCTCGGCTGCCTGCTGGCTTTCGACAGGCTCTGTGACCAGGGTTTCCGCCCCGCGAAAGTCGCTGATATCGGTGCGGGCACCGCGGTGCTGGCGATGGCGGCGGCGAAGATGCTGCCCGGGGCGCTGGTGATCGCCTCGGACATCGACCCGGTGGCGGTGGATGTGGCGAGGGCCAATGTCGCGATCAACGGGCTGGAGGGGCGGGTGGAATGCCTGGAGGCCGCAGGCTTCGATCACCGCCGCCTGAAGACGGCCGCGCCTTACGATCTGATTTTCGCCAATATCCTGAAAGGGCCGCTGATCGAACTGGCACCTTCGATGTCGGTGATGGCGGCGCCGGGGGCGAGGGTGATTCTCTCGGGCCTGCTGGTGATTCAGGCCGAGACGGTCATCGCGGCTTACGAGGCCTCAGGTTTCCGTCTTTCCGATCGAAACGATCTGGGCGAATGGTCGGCATTGGTGCTGGAACGGATATAACTATCTGAAAATATGTAACAAATGCCGCGTTTCTTCACGGGAAAGCCGCCTTCCGCCCCAGATTTGCCACAATTTGAACGCACCAATTCCTTAAGGCGGGGGCCTTGGGAGTAACTGGTATGTCTTTATCGGACTCGAATTTCAAAGAGTTTTCCGGCCGCCTGCGCCGGATCGAGAAAGCACATCGCAAGGGTTACGGGTTCGAGGCTCAGGGCACGCTGGGCCGGTCCTCCACTTACCGGCGCGAGGGCTCGCTGGCGCGGATCCTGCGCGCGGCGCTTCTGGTGCTGGCGGTGGGCTGGGTGATGAAGGGCGCGATCTATTTCTACGTCGGCCATGAGGTCTATCACCAGCGCCTCGCGGATCTGGCCACCGGCACCGATTTCGACCCGGTGGCGGCGCGGATCATGTCGGCCGATCCGGTGACGAAGCTGATCGCCTCTTTCCTGGGCGAGGTCTTCCCGAAGATCTGACGGCCACGCGATCCCCGGCCTGTTTCAGGTAAAACCGCCCTCGGCCAGGCCGTGCGGCGGTTTTCTTCTGGCCAGGCCCGATAACCGGACCCCAAAAAGCAGAAGGACCGCCAGCGCTTTCGCGTCAGGCGGTCCGGATTGTCCGGCGACCCGTCGGTCGGGGAGAAGAGCCTGCGCTCAACGCCCCATCATCTCGATGTCACCGCGGCACAGGCCGATATCGTCCAGCTCGCGATCCGAGAGCTTCGACAGGGCCTTGCGGGTGACGCGTGCGTCGTTCCAGGCTTTGAACGCGGCAAAGATGCCGGTAAAGCCGTTGACGGCGCGATACGTCGTGATGGCGCCGAACGGCGCGGGGCGGCTCGTTTCGATGGCGGCCATGGGACTGTTCCTTTTTCAGACTGCTTAACACGAGGGCATCTTGCTTCTCGCACAGCCAGATAATCTTGCTGCATGTGCAAAGCAAGCCATGGGCAAGCAAGCCCGGAATGCAGCCGCTGCATGACTGAAGTCACAATTCGGCCATAATATCGGGCAGATCCATGCTGCACGTGCAGAAAATGTCGGAGGTGCAGGCGGAACCGTCGTTTCCGGGCGAAGCCCGGGCCCCGCCTTTCCGCCCCGCAATCCGGAAACAAGCCCATTGGCGGATGTTCCCTTTTCGTGCTAGTCAGAGGAAAAGCAGGAATGGGGCGGGCATGCGGGTGATCGGCATAGATCCGGGGCTGAGGAATCTCGGCTGGGGGGTGATCGACGTCGCGGGCGCGCGCATCACCCATGTCGCCAACGGCATCTGCCATTCCGATGCGGGGACCGGCGATCTGGCGCGGCGGCTGGCCTCGCTGCATTTCCAGCTGACCCATGTGTTCGGAGAGTGGCGGCCCGAGACCGCAGCGGTCGAGCATACTTTCGTCAACAAGGATGCGGTGGCGACGCTGAAACTCGGCCAGGCGCGGGGGATCGCGCTGCTGGTGCCGGCGCAATTCGGGCTGGAGGTCGGCGAATACGCCCCCAATGCGGTGAAGAAAACCGTGGTCGGCGTCGGCCATGCCGCCAAGCAGCAGGTGGATCACATGGTGCGGCTGCATCTGCCGGGGGTGAAGATCGCCGGGGCCGATGCGGCGGACGCGCTGGCGATCGCGATCTGCCACGCCCATCACATGCAAAGCGCCGGTCGTTTGCAGGATGCGCTGCGGAGGGCGGCGGGATGATCGGGCGGATCGCGGGCCGGCTGGACTGGAAGGGCATCGACTCGGTGCTGATCGACTGCCGCGGCGTGGGCTATATCGTCCATGTCTCGGACCGCACGCTGGCGGGCCTGCCGCCCGCGGGCGAGGCGGTGGCGCTTTATACCGATCTGCTGGTGCGCGAGGATCTGCTGCAACTCTTCGGCTTCCCTTCGATGCTGGAGCGCGAATGGCACAAACTGCTGATGACCGTGCAGGGCGTGGGCGCGAAGGCCTCGATGGCGATCCTCGGTGCGCTCGGGGCCGAGGGCGTGGCGCGGGCGATCACCCTGGGCGATGCGCGCGCGGTCCAGGCCGCGCCCGGGGTAGGGCCCAAGCTCGCGCAACGGGTGATCCTGGAGCTGAAATCGAAAGCGCCCTCGCTGATGGCGATGGGCGGCGGGCTGGCACGTAACGACGCCGCCGATTTCGAAGATACAGTGATCGAAGAGGCGAAACCCGCCCCCGCGCCGCGCAAGCCCGCAAAGCCGAGCGAGGGCGCCAAACGCGCGGCCTCGGCGGCGGATGCGCTCTCGGCGCTCGCCAATCTGGGCTACGGCGCCGGGGATGCGGCCGAGGCGGTGGCGGTGGCCTCGGGCGAGAACCCGGATGCCGACACCGCCGCGCTGATCCGGCTGGCGCTGAAACGGCTCGCTCCGCGCTGATCTTGTCCGGCCCGGGCAGCCTGCATATCTCTTCCGGGCAGGAGAGATGAAGATGGGCAATATCCGCAGTTTCGTTCTGATGGCCGCGCTGACGGCGCTGTTCATGGGGGTGGGCGCGCTGATCGGCGGCACCACCGGGGCGGTGATCGCGCTGGTGATCGCGGGCGGCATGAACCTGTTCGCGTTCTGGAACTCGGACAAGGCGGTGCTGAACATGACCGGCGCGCGCGAGGTCGATCTGCGCACCGCGCCTGACCTCGTGGCCATGGTTCACGGCCTTGCCGACCGGGCCGGTATGCCGCGCCCGAAGGTCTTTATCATCGAGACCGACCAGCCGAACGCCTTCGCCACGGGGCGCAACCCGCAAAACGCCGCCGTCGCCGCGACCACGGGCCTTCTGCGCTCGCTCACCCGCGACGAGATCGCGGGCGTCATGGCGCATGAACTCGCCCATATCCGCCACCGCGACACGCTGACGATGACCATCACCGCGACCATGGCGGGCGCGATCTCGATGCTGGCGAATTTCGGCCTGCTCTTCGGCGGATCGGACCGCGACCGCCCCGGCGGGCTGATCGGCACGCTGGCGCTGATGATCCTCGCGCCGCTCGCCGCGGGTCTCGTGCAGATGGCGATCTCGCGAAGCCGCGAATACGAGGCCGACCGGCTCGGCGCGGAGATCTGCGGCAATCCCGGCTGGCTCGCCTCGGCGCTGCAAAAGATCGAGCATCTGGCCCGGGCCCGCATCAACCCCCAGGCCGAGCGCAATCCGGCGCTGGCGCATCTGTTCATCATCAACCCGCTGAACGGCCAGGGCGCGGACAATCTGTTCTCGACCCATCCCGCGACCGCGAACCGGGTGGCGGCGCTGATGAAACTGCAACCCGCGCGCCAGAGCGGCATCCCGCGGGTGCGCCCCCGTTCCCGGGGTCCCTGGGCCTGACTGCCCGCGCATGGGTATTTGGATCAGGATGAAAGCCCTTTCACCCTGACTTAAATACCCCCGCCGGAGGCAGCGCCGTCAGGCGCTACCCGCTTGCAAACCGCGCGCCGTTCGGGGATTGTTCCGGCCATGCTCCAGCCCGATCCTTCCCTGCGCCCCGAACGCCTGCCCGAAGACGGCGATCGCGCCCTGCGGCCGCAGGCGCTGGAGGATTTCGTCGGCCAGGCCGAGGCCCGGGCCAATCTGCGCGTCTTCATCGAAAGCGCGAAGATGCGCGGCGAGGCGATGGATCACACCCTGTTCCACGGCCCTCCCGGCCTCGGCAAGACCACCCTCGCCCAGATCATGGCGCGCGAGCTTGGCGTCGGGTTCCGCATGACCTCGGGCCCGGTGCTGGCGCGGCCCGGCGATCTCGCCGCGATCCTGACCAATCTGGAACCGCGCGACGTGCTGTTCATCGACGAGATCCACCGCCTCTCGCCGGTGGTCGAGGAGGTGCTCTATCCGGCGATGGAGGATTTCGCGCTTGATCTGGTGATCGGCGAGGGGCCGGCGGCGCGCACCGTCCGCATCGATCTGCAACCCTTCACGCTGGTCGGCGCGACCACCCGGCTCGGCCTCCTGACCACGCCTTTGCGCGACCGTTTCGGGATCCCGACCCGGCTGCAATTCTACACCGAGGACGAGTTGTTCCGCATCGTCTGGCGCGGCGCGGGCCTTCTGGGCGTCGAGGCCGACGAGGCCGGCTGCCGCGAGATCGCGCGCCGCGCCCGCGGCACGCCCAGGATCGCCGGTCGCCTTCTGCGCCGGGTGGTCGATTTCGCGCTGGTCGAGGCAGGGGGCCGGATCAGCCGCGAGCTTGCCGACCGGGCGCTGACCCGGCTCGGGGTGGACAACATCGGCCTCGATGGCGCCGACCGCCGTTATCTGACGCTGGTGGCCGAAAACTACGGCGGCGGCCCGGTCGGGGTGGAAACCATCGCCGCCGCGCTGTCCGAGCCGCGCGACGCGATCGAGGAAGTGATCGAGCCCTATCTCCTGCAACAGGGCCTGATCCAGCGCACCCCGCGCGGTCGCATGCTCGCGAGCCGCGCCTGGCGCCACCTCGGGCTGGAAGCGCCGAGACAGCCCGGCCAGGGCGAGTTGTTCCAGGGCTGAGCGCGCGCCGCATGGGTGTTGCGCTTTTGCGGGAGCGCGACGCACGGGCCGGCTGATCCCACGCACAGCGGAAATCTCTCACCGCGTGAATTACCCTGTTCTGTCCGCACCGGCAGCCGTCAGGCCCACCCCTTACAATGAACCCCGGTTGCTGTTTTGCAACTTGCGGAATGCAAAAGGCGCCCCAAGGGGGCGCCCGTCTTTCACTCATACCATATTCACGCGGTCAGTCCTTCTGGTTCATTGAGGTTGTTTGCCCTGCATGCGGCGGTGAGGGTATTTGCCAGGAGGCATGCGATTGTCATGGGTCCGACGCCGCCTGGGACGGGGGTGATGGCGCCTGCGACGGCTTTGGCGCTGTCGTAGTGGACATCGCCGACGAGCCTGGTCTTGCCGTCACGCTCGATGCGGTTGATGCCGACATCGATCACGGTGGCGCCGGGTTTCACCATGTCGCCGGTGATCATCTCGGGCCGGCCCACGGCG
>NZ_UXAW01000078.1 GCF_900609055.1 Pseudogemmobacter humi
CCACCCGATACGACCGGTGCCCGGAAACCTTCTTCTCAGCCATCATGCTCGCCGCAACGGTCTTCTTCTGGCTATGATCCAGAACGAGTCCTGAGCCTAACGTGCCAGAGGCGTTAAGCTCTGGACTCATCCAGTCAGCCAAAAAGATGACGGTTGCGGCGAGAGCGATGGCTGAGAGGAAGAGGATGGGACATCTGTCGTCGCCTGTGGCCACGCGCCTCAGGTCCTTGAGTCACTGAGACATGATCCCGATGCGGTTTCGATGTTTGTAGCGGCGCTTGTCGTATCGGACTGTATTCTTGCGGGTTTTACGTCAGGGGATGCAGGCGCTTATGCGCTTGTCTTTCAACGCATCTCTGAACCAGACGGCATCATGGCCCCGATCCGCCAGCATTCATTCCGCCTTTGGAAAGCTGCGCAGCAGAGCGGCGGCTCCGCTGTAGTCGCTGACCGGGCCTGCGGTGACGAACAGGGCGGTCGGGCGGCCCTTCGCATCGGACACGGCATGCAGTCCGGTGGCCAGGACCGCCTTTGGTGCGGCCGATCAGGGGTCCCATTCCGGGGGCTTACGCGGCTGAACTGCAGCCACTGTCCCCCTCCATACCCCCTTTTCACCCGCGGCCGGAGGCCGTCCTGTGCGCTTTCAGATACCCTTCGCCGGGGCGTCCTAACCAGTGGCGCTGCCCCGGCCCGACATCGATCATGATTGTCTGCTCATCGGCAGCCTCCGACGCCAGGCAGTGCATCATTCGCGTAAACACCCCCATCCGGCTCCAGCGTTTCCATCGATTGATGAAGATTATGCCGCTCAGCACACGGCGGTCACCGACGCGTGGGCGGCCCGTCCTTCAGGAAAACAGTCCCCGGACTGCTTTCTGATCTTCGGATACTCTTGGGGAAAAATGGCTGAGGCCGCGCATCTGCGTGTCAGTCAGTCAGACGAGATTGCTGATCAGAAGGGTTCTCAGGAGACCCTGCTGAAACACGTCAGGAAACCACAATCAATGGGGCCTGACCCTAAATATCCCCGCCGGAGGCTTCCGCCGCTGTCCCCGGGCGACCGGTCGGGCACTCAGACCGCGCGGTCGATGCGGGTCGAGAGGTGGATCAGGCTTTCCGAGCTTTTCACCCCGCTCATCGCGCCGATCTGGTCCAGCACCTGGTCGAGGATCTGGGTATTGGCGCAGGCGATCTGCAACAGCAGGTCGAACCGGCCCGAGGTGGTGAACACCTTCTCGACCTCGTGAATCGATTTCAGCCGGGTCAGAATCGCCGCCTGGCCGCGCGGCTCTATCGTCACCAGAACGCTGGCCCTGAGCCGCCCCTCGCGCGCCGCTTCGCCCAGTTTCAGCGTATATCCCGCGATCACGCCGGAGTTCTCCAGCCGCTCCAGCCGGGCCTGAATGGTGGAGCGCGCCACCTTGAGGCGCCGCGCCAGCGTCGCCACCGAGATCCTAGCGTCGGCGCTGAGCAGGCCGATCAGGCTTTTGTCGAGGTCATCCATGCAATATGTCCGGTCTTTTAGTCATAATAACGAATGTTTCAGACATATCTATAGTTTTGTTCGGTGAAATTGTCACACATATGCAGCATCCTTCTTGCAGGAAAAGGGCGGCTCATACGCACCTGGCCTGGTTTTCTTCAAACCGCGCAGGTGCCCGTCCCGTCGAGCTTGGGGAAGGGCGAAGCGTCTTGTTGGCAGAAAGGGAAACGCCGATGGGACTTTCACGGACGATCTGGAACGATCCGGCCGAATATATCCGCCTGCATCAGCCGGAAAACCCGGTGATGTTCTTCGCGCCTTCGGTCGCCCAGGCGGCCGCGCGCCGCTTCATCGACGGCTTTCCGGGGCTGGTGACCTATGCGGTCAAGTCGAACCCCGGCGAAGAGATGATCGAGAATCTCGCCGCCGCCGGGATCCGCGGCTACGACTGCGCCTCGCCGTTCGAGATCGACCTGATCCGCCGCCTCGCCCCCGATGCGGCGATCCATTACCACAATCCGGTGCGCTCGGCCGCCGAGATCGCCCATGCCGTGGCGAAGGGCGTGAAAAGCTACAGCGTCGATTCGCGCTCGGAACTGGCGAAGCTGGTGGCGATGGTGCCCGCGGAAGGCTGCGAGATTTCGGTGCGCTTCAAGCTGCCGGTCGGCGGCGCGGCCTATAATTTCGGCGCCAAATTCGGCGCGACCGCCGAACTGGCGGTGGAGCTGCTGAAGATCGTGCGCGATGCGGGCTTCACCCCTTCGCTGACCTTCCACCCGGGCACCCAATGCACCGATCCGGCCGCATGGGAGACCTATATCCGCAAGGCCGCCGAAATCTCGGCCACGGCCGGGGTGAAGATCGCCCGGCTGAACGTGGGCGGCGGCTTCCCGAACCACCGGCTGCACGCGGTGGTGCCGCAGCTTGAAGAGATCTTCGCGGTGATCGGCCGCGTCGCAGATGAGGCCTTCGGCGCCGACCGCCCCGCTCTGGTCTGCGAGCCGGGCCGCGCGCTCTGCGGCGATGCCTTCAGCACCGCGGCCCGGATCAAGGCGATCCGCGACGACAGCCATGTCTTCCTGAACGACGGCATCTACGGCACGCTCAACGAGATGCCGCAGATCGGCATGATCGACCGGCTCCAGGTGATCTCGCCCGAGGGCGTTCTGCGCCGGGGCGCGCCGGAGCCGCGCATCGTCTTCGGCCCGACCTGCGATTCCGTCGACCGGCTGCCCGGCGACATCCTGATGCCTTCGGATATCGCCGAGGGCGATTATGTGATCTGGCACGGGATGGGCTCTTATTCGGTGGTGACCAACAGCCGGTTCAACGGCTTTGGCGATCTCCAGATGGCGACGGTGCTGTCGACGAAGCTCTGAGCGGTTTTCCCGGCAGGATTTTCGCCCCGCGGCTGGACAAAACCCGCCGCGGGGCTAGTCTTTTCCTGGACCCGGGCAAATTCTCACAGGACCGCCGCCATCTCGCTTCGCGCCTTTTTCAGCAGGATCTTCCGGCCCCGGCCGCAGCCCGAGGTCGCGCCCGCCGCCCCTCCCACCCCGGGCCGCATGCGCGGGCAGGTGGATCATGTGGTGATCCTTGACGGCACCCTGTCCTCGCTGCGCGATCACGAGATCTCGAACGCCGGTCAGACCTTCCGCCTCTTGGCCGAGGGCGGGCCGCGGCCCGGGCGGACGCTCTGGTATGACGAAGGCATTCCCTGGCGCGGCTGGCGGCGGATCATGGATGTGATCGAAGGCCGCGGGATCGAGGATCAGATCATCCGCGCCTATGGCCATCTGGCCAGCCATTACCGCAGCGGAGACCGCATTTTCCTGTTCGGCTATTCGCGCGGCGCTTTTGCCGTGCGCAGCCTGGCCGGCGTGATCGACCGGGTGGGCCTTCTGCGCCAGGAAGAGGCGACCGAGCGCAATGTGCATCTCGCCTGGCGGCATTACCAGCGCGGCGAGAGCGCGGCCTCGGCGGATTTCGCCCGCGCCTTCTGCCATCTCTCGGTGGGGTTGCGGATGGTCGGCGTGTGGGAGACGGTCAAGGCGCTCGGCTGGCGTTTTCCCCTGCTGTGGATGCTGACCGAAAGCCGCCATGCCTTCCACAATCCGCATCCGGCGAAGAATCTCGATTACGGTTTCCACGCGCTGGCGCTGGATGAGACCCGGGTGGTGTTCGAGCCGGTGCTCTGGCAAAGCGGCGAGGCGAGCCGCGCCCATATCGAACAGGTCTGGTTCCGCGGCGCCCATGGCGACGTGGGCGGCCAGATCGGTGGATATGAGGCGGCGCGGCCGCTGGCGAACATCCCGCTCGTCTGGATGCTCGACCGGGCCGAGAGCGCGGGGCTGATGCTGCCCGCCAACTGGCGGATGCGCTTTCCCTGCGACCCTGCGGCGCCGATGACGGGCACCTGGCGGGGCTGGGGCGCCTGGTTCCTCTACCGCCGCCGCCGCCGGATCGGCCGCGATCCGACCGAAAGGCTGCATGAAAGTGTGCCCGAGACCGCGCGTCTGCGCTGGCGGCTGGCGCGCGGGCCCGGCTTTGCCCCGGATCAGGCCGCGAACAGCCAGGCCGCCGAGAGCACCAGCCCGATCAGCAGGGGCTGATGGAGCAGATAGATCGCCAGCGAATGCCGCCCCGGCCAGCCGAGGCGGCGCAAAAGCGGCGTCTCGCGCGGCTCGATCCTGGACCAGACCCCGTAGCGGGCAAAGAGCCGCGCTGTCGCCATGCCGGCGAGGAAGGGCGCGAACCAGGGAAACAGCGGCTCGAAATCGGCGGTGAGGGGCAGGGTGCCGGAAAGCCCGGTCCAGACCAGAACCCCGCCGAAGAACGGCGCGCTAAAGAACCACGGCAGGGCGAAGATCAGCGCGGCAAGCGCCAGGTTCACGGCCGCGGGCAGGCGCAGGAACAGAAGGCCCAGGATCGACGAGACGGCGATCGAATGCAGGATGCCGTAGAAGATCCAGACCTCGGGCATGGCGAGATATGTCGCAGCCGAGACCAGCGCAGCCGCCGCGGCGATCTTCGCGAGGCGGCGCCCGAAGGCGGGCCAGCGGATGCCTTCGCCATGCGAGATCCACAGCCCCATCCCGGCGAGGAAGATGAAACTGCCGGCGACAATCCGCGCGAAATACCAGAAGAAGCCGCTGACCGCGGTGCCGCGCGGCACGAAGCCCGCCATGTCGAGATCCCAGGTCAGGTGGAACACCACCATCCCCGCCAGCGCCAGCGTCCGCGCGAGGTCGATCAGGATCAGCCTTTGTCGCATCCGTGTGCCCCGTTTCCCTGCCCCGTTCCTGCCGCGCCGGGCGACCGGAGGCAAGCCCCGCCCTCTGTCTGGCTGGCCTGGAAGAGCCGGCGCATGCCCTTCACGCCCCGACCTGCTCCGGGGCGTTGGTCCGGATGAGGCAACAGCCGTTTGAAAGATTCCCGGCGCGCGGCATGATCTGCAAGGTGAGGCGGTCCGTCCCTATTTCGGGCCGCCGCCGCAAAAGGAAAGGGCGGCCCGGAAGCCGCCCCCTGTCTCAGCGGTTGCGCAGATCCACGTAATCGCGCTTTTCCGGCCCGATATACAGCTGGCGCGGGCGGCCGATCTTGCCGGCCGGATCGGAGATCATCTCTTTCCACTGCGAGATCCAGCCGATGGTGCGCGAGATCGCGAAGATCGGCGTGAACATCGAGGTCGGGAAGCCCATGGCTTCGAGGATGATGCCCGAGTAGAAATCCACGTTCGGATAGAGCTTCTTCGAGACGAAATATTCGTCTTCGAGCGCGATCTTCTCCAGTTCCTTGGCGACCTGGAGCGTCTCGTTGTTCTCGATGCCCAGAAGACCCAGCACCTCGTCGGCCGATTCCTTCATCACCCTGGCGCGCGGGTCGAAGTTCTTGTAGACCCGGTGGCCGAAGCCCATCAGGCGGAACGGATCGTTCTTGTCCTTGGCGCGGGCGATGAATTCCGGGATCCGCTCCACGCTGCCGATCTGGCGCAGCATTTCCAGACAGGCCTGGTTGGCGCCGCCATGCGCGGGGCCCCACAGACAGGCGATGCCCGCCGCGATACAGGCGAAGGGATTGGCGCCAGACGAGCCCGCCAGCCGCACCGTCGAGGTCGAGGCGTTCTGCTCATGATCCGCATGCAGCATCATGATGCGGTCCATCGCCTTTTCCAGCACCGGCGAGACCACATATTCCTCGGTCGGGACCGCGAAGCACATGTTCAGGAAGTTGCCGGCGTAAGACAGCGCGTTCTTCGGATAGACGAAGGGCTGGCCGATCGAATATTTATACGCCATCGCCGCGATGGTCGGCAGTTTGGCGATCATGCGGATCGAGGCGACCTCGCGGTGCCAGGGATCGTTGATGTCGAGGCTGTCGTGATAGAAGGCCGACATCGCGCCGACCACGCCCACCATGGTGGCCATCGGATGGCTGTCGCGGCGGAAGCCGCGGAAGAAGTTGTGCATCTGCTCGTGCACCATGGTGTGGCGCGTGATGCGTTGGGTGAAGTCGCTTAGCTGCGCGGCGGTGGGCAGCTCGCCATACATCAGCAGATAGCAGACCTCGACATGGCTGGATTTCTCGGCCAGCTGCTCGATCGGATAGCCGCGGTAGAGCAATTCGCCCAGATCGCCGTCGATATAGGTGATCGCGCTTTCGCAGGCGGCGGTCGAGGTGAAGCCCGGGTCATAGGTGAAGACATCGGCCTGAGCGTAGAGCTTGCGGATGTCGAGCACATCCGGCCCCAGCGTCGGATTCAGGACCGGAAGATCGAAATCCTTCCCGTCCAGCGTCAGTGTCGCTTTTCTGTCTGCCATTCTTACACATCCCCCGTGTAGCGGCCCGGGCGCGCAAGCCGCGCGGCGGGTCATAGCTTCTGTCTCCGGCCCGCCGGTTTCCGGGGGGCCCGCAGGGCTCGGGGGGGTCACCGCGGCGTCAGGCCGCGGCCTCCGAGAGCCTTGCGATCGTTTCGTCCCGACCGATGACCAGCATCATGTCGAAAACCGAAGGCGTTGCGGCCCGACCCGCCAGCGCGGCCCGCAGCGGCGCGGCGAGCTTGCCGAAACCGATGCCGTTTTCGCCGGCCACGCCGTTCAGAATGGGTTCGAGCGCATCCTTCGTCCAGCTAGCAGTTTGCAGATGCGGCGTCAATGAATCCAGTATACCACGGGATACCGTATCCAGCGCCGCGGCGGATTTCTCATCGGGCACCACCGGGCGCGAGATCAGCGCGAAATGCGCCTTTTCAAGCAGTTCCGGCAGGGTCTTCGCGCGGTCCTTCACGCAATACATCGCCTTTTCCAGCAGCGCGGATTGCGCATCGGTCAGCGCCGGAAGCCCGGCGGCGGCGAGATAGGCGTGAATCTCTTGCAGCAGCGCGGCATCATCCGACATTGCGATATGATGACCGCAGGTGTTTTCCAGTTTCTTAAAATCCAGCCGGGCCGGGGCCTTGCCGATGCCTTTCAGATCGAAGACCTCCATCGCCTGTTCGCTGGTGAAGATCTCCATATCGCCATGCGCCCAGCCGAGGCGGGTGAGGTAGTTGCGCATCCCCGCCGCCGGGTAGCCCAGGACCTGGTATTCCTCCAGCCCCGTCGCGCCGTGGCGCTTGGACAGTTTCTTGCCGTCGGGGCCGTGGATCAGCGGGATATGCGCCCAGACCGGCACCTGCCAGGCCATGGCGTCGTAGATCATCTGCTGGCGCGCGGCATTGACGAGGTGATCGTCGCCCCGGATCACATGGGTCACGCCCATGTCGTGATCGTCCACCACCACGGCCAGCATATAGGTGGGGGTGCCATCCGAACGTAACACGATCATGTCGTCGAGCGTCTCGTTTCTGATCGTCACCCGGCCCTGGACCCGGTCTTCCACCAGGGTCTCGCCCGTGCGCGGCGCCTTCATGCGGATCGCATAGGGCGCCTCGGGCCATGTCGCGGGATCGGCGTCGCGCCAGGGGCTCTGGAACACCGCATAAGAGACGCCCGCGGCCTCCTGCGCGGCCTTCCAGTCGGCGATCTCCTGCGCGCTGGAATAGCAGCGGTAGGCGGTGCCGCGCGCCAGCATCTCCTGGGCGACTTCGGCGTGGCGGTCCTTGCGGGCGAACTGGCTGACCACATCGCCGTCCCAGTCGAGCCCGAGCCAGGTCAGCCCCTTCAGGATCGCCTCTGTCGCTGCCGGGGTCGAGCGTTCGCGGTCGGTGTCCTCGATCCTGAGCAGGAACTTCCCGCCGCGCCCGCGCGCGTAAAGCCAGTTGAACAGCGCCGTGCGCGCGCCGCCGATATGCAGAAAGCCGGTGGGCGAGGGGGCGAAGCGGGTCACAACCGGGGCGGTCATCGCGGACATTAACCTTTCGGAAACCATGCCGGGCGAGGATGGCCCGGATCTGCGGAGATTTGCGGGGCGCATTTACGCGCGGCGCGCGGGAAAGGGCAAGGTGGCTGACACATCCACAGCGGGCGCGCCTCTGGCGGTGCCGGGCCGGCTGGCCGCGCCGTTCCACGCGCTGGAATCGGCGCGCGGCCATCTGTTCCCGCTGGCGGCGATTCTGTTCGGCCTGGGCGTGGGCCTGTGGTTCGCCTGGCCCGTCGAGCCTGGAACGCAGGTCTGCGCGGGGATGGCGGCGCTGGCCGTCCTTGGCCTTGCCGTCGCGGCGCTGGCGCCCGATCCGTTCCGCCCGGCGGGCGCGGCGCTGCTGGCGCTGGCGCTCGGCTTTCTTGCCCCCGGTCTGCGCGCCCAGCTCCAGGCCGCGCCGGTGCTCTCGACCCGCTATTACGGCGCGGTCGAGGGGCGGATCGTCGAGATCGACCGCTCGGGCAGCGATGCGATGCGCCTGACGCTCGACCGCGTGGTGCTGGAGCGGCGCGCGGCGGCGGAGACGCCGGTCCGGGTGCGGGTCTCGCTGCATGGCGGGCAAGGCTGGCATGCGCCGCAGCCGGGCGAGGTGGTGATCCTGACCGCCCATCTCGCGCCCCCCCAGGGCCCGGCCGAGCCCGGCGGCTTCGATTTCCGCCGGATGGCCTTTTTCGACCAACTCGGCGCCGTGGGCTATTCGCGCACGCCGGTTCTGCTGCTGGAGCCGCCTGCGGCGGGCGAGGAATGGATCGGCCGGCTGCGCAGTTACTTCTCGGCGGGGATCCGCGCGCATATCCCGGGCGAGGCCGGGGCCTTCGCCTCCGGCGCGATGACCGGCGACCGCTCCGGCATCAGCCAGGCCACGGTCGAGGCTTTGCGCGATTCCTCGCTGGCGCATATCCTGGCGATCTCGGGGATGAACCTCGCCTTCCTCGCCGCCTTCGTCTTCGCGCTGATCCGCGGCAGCATCGCCTGCATCCCGCCGCTCGCGCTGCGGGTGAACGCGAAGAAGATCGCGGCCTTCGTCTCGATCTTCGTGGCGCTGTTCTATCTGCTTTTGTCGGGCTCGAACGTGGCGACCGAGCGCGCCTTCGTCATGACCTGCGTGATGCTGGTCGCGGTGCTGCTGGACCGGCGGGCGCTGACGCTTCGCTCGGCGGCGATCGCGGGGGTGGTGATGCTGACCCTGCGGCCCGAGAGCCTGCTGGCGCCCGGTTTCCAGATGTCGATGGCGGCGACGGTGGCGCTGATCGCGGGCTTCCAGGCGCTGGACCGGCATATGCAGCACGGGCGGTTGCCCCGCTGGACGGTGCCGGTGATCACGCTGGTGGCAAGTTCGGCCATCGGCGGTTCCGCCACCGCGCCCTATGCGGCGGCGCATTTCAACCGCTTCGCCGATTACGGGCTGCTCGCCAATCTGCTGACGGTGCCCGCCATGGGGGTGGCGATCATGCCGATGGGCGTGCTGGCCTTCCTGCTGGCGCCCTTCGGCCTTGCCTTCCTGCCCTTGTGGGTGATGGGGCTCGCCTCGGAATGGATCCTGTTCGTGGCTTACTTTGTGGCGGAGTTCGACGGTTCCGTCACCGCGATTCCGGCGCCGCACCGGCTGGCGCTGCCGCTGATCACTCTGGGCGGGCTGTGGCTGATCGCCTGGCCGGGGCGGGCGCGGCTGGCGGGCCTTGCGGTCCTGCTGGGCGGGCTGGCGGTCTGGCCGCTGGCGTCGCGCCCGGCGCTGCTGATCTCGTCGGACGGCGCGCTGGCCGGGCTGGCGGGGCCGGAGGGGCGCGCGCTTTCCGCGCCGTCGGGCGGCGGCTTCACCGCCACCACCTGGCTGGAAAACGACGGCGATCTGGCGACGCAGCAACAGGCCGCGGCCCGGCCCGGATTCGACGGCCCGCGCGAGGCGCGGCGCTTCGCCTTCGCCGGGCTGAGCGGGGTCGTGCTGAGCGGGGGTAAGGGAGAGGCGCTGCTGGCGGAGGCCTGCGCAGAGCATGACCTCGTGATTCTCGCCGCCCGGGCGCAGGATCCGCCGCCGGGCTGCCCGCTTTTCGACCAGTCCCTTCTGGCGATGACCGGCGCGCTGGCGCTGCATCCGGGGGCGCAGGGCGGTGTTCTCGTCACCCCGGCCAGGGACGCGAGGATCTGGAGCCCGCCCCCCCCCGATCCGGCCCGCATCGCCGGCTCTCTGCCACCGGGGTTCTCGCTCCGGTTGCGCTGATCCGCGGGTGCGGCGAATCGACGGCGCCAGGTCCGGTGGAAAGACCATCGCGTCACGCCGCACCGCGGCGAGCGAAACCCCGCGCTTTGGCGAAAGCGCGAAAGAAAATGCGCCCTCTCTCAGGCAGATTGACCGATCGGGGCCCGCTTTTCAGTCACATTGCCGGGCAGGCCGCCCTGGCGGCACGGGCGCTTACTTCGCCGTTGCATTGGCCTGCGGCATTTGATTACGTCGAGAGCAACAAGGCAGAGAAGCTGCCGGGTTTGCCAGGGGGAATTTTGTGACGTCTGAACCGCGTAATGATGCATTCGTCGCTTTCGAGCATGTGCAGAAGAGCTACGATGGCGTCTCGCTTGTGGTGAAGGATCTGAACCTGGCCATCGCCAGGGGCGAGTTTCTGACCATGCTCGGGCCCTCGGGGTCGGGCAAGACCACCTGTCTGATGATGCTTGCCGGTTTTGAGACGGCGACGCATGGCGAGATCCGGCTGGACGGTCGTCCGATCAACCAGGTTCCGCCGCACAAGCGCGGCATCGGCATGGTGTTCCAGAATTACGCGCTGTTCCCGCATATGACGGTGGGCGAGAATCTCGCCTTTCCGCTGGAAGTGCGCGGCATGGGCCGGGACGAGCGCGAGACGCGGATCCGGCGCGCGCTCGACATGGTGCAGATGGGCGCTTTCCTCAGCCGCCGTCCGGCGCAGCTCTCGGGTGGGCAGCAGCAGCGGATCGCGCTCGCCCGGGCGCTGGTCTTCGATCCGAAGCTCGTGCTGATGGACGAGCCGCTCGGCGCGCTCGACAAGCAGCTGCGCGAACATATGCAGTTCGAGATCAAGCACCTGCACGAAAGCCTTGGGATTACCGTGGTTTACGTGACCCACGACCAGGGCGAGGCGCTCACCATGTCGGACCGCGTGGCGGTGTTCAACGACGGCCGGATCCAGCAGCTTGCCCCGCCCGCGGATCTCTATGAGCGGCCCGGGAACAGCTTCGTCGCGCAGTTCATCGGCGAGAACAACAAGCTGCCGGGCACGATCGAGGACCTGTCGGGCGGCAAGGCGCTGGTGCGGCTGGCGACCGGCGAGCTGATCGACGCGACGCCGGTGAATGTGACGGAAAAGGGCCAGAAGACGCTGGTCTCGATCCGCCCCGAGCGGGTGGAGTTCAAGCCCGAGCTGATGCCCGCGGGCGCCCATACGCTGGAGGCCGAGGTGCTGGAGGTCATCTATATGGGTGACATCCTGCGCACCCGGATGCGCGTCGCCGGCACCGACGATTTCGTGGTGAAATGCCGCAATACGCTCGACCAGATCCGGCTCAGTGCCGGCGAGCGGGTCAGGGTCGGCTGGCATCCCGAGGATGCCCGCGCGCTCGACGTGATCTGACGCCGCCCGGCGCGGCGCGGCCGGGGGGGCTCTGCCCCTGCCGGGCGCCGGAGGCCCGGGGGCTTTGCCCCGCCGCGCGCGGGAAGGATACTGCAAAGGGAAACCGCTCCGACCGGGGCGCACAAATAACCAGCACGGGAGACCAAGATGAAAAAATTCCTCGCCCTCACCACCGCCCTCGGAGGGCTTGCGCTGCCCGCGGCCGCCCAGGAAATCACCGTTATGGGCTGGGGCGGCGCCTATACCCAGAGCCAGATCGAGGCTTATCAGAAGCCCTTCGCCGAAAAGACCGGCATCAAGGTGACCTCGGTTGACGCCGACAATCCTGCCACCCCGATCAAGGCTCAGGTCGATGCGGGCAATGTCACCATCGACGTCGCCAACCTGGAAATCGCCGATGCGGTGCGGCTGTGCGACGAAGGGCTGATCATCCCGATCGACGCCGCGTCGCTGCCCGCGGGTGCCGACGGCACTCCGGCGACCGAGGATTTCCTCGAAGGGACCATCACCGAATGCATGATCCCGACCGATATCTTCTCGACCATCGTCGCCTATGACGCCTCGAAATTCCCCGAAGGCGCGGCGCCCGCCACCATCGCCGACTTCTTCGACACCGAGAAATTCCCCGGCAAGCGCGGGATGAAGAAAGGTGCCAAGGCGACGCTGGAAATGGCTCTGATGGCCGATGGCGTTCCGGCGGCTGAGGTCTATGCGCTGCTGGAAACCGCCGAGGGCCAGGACCGCGCCTTCGCCAAGCTGGACACGATCAAGAAGGATGCGGTGTTCTGGGAGGCCGGCGCGCAGCCGCCGCAGCTTCTGGCCGATGGCGAGGTTTCCATGACCATGGGCTGGAATGGCCGGATCTTCAACGCCGCCGTGGCCGAGAACAAGCCCTTCGTCATCATCTGGGATGGCCAGGTCTACGAATGGGAAGGCTATGTGATCCCCAAAGGCGCCCCGAACGAAGAGGCCGCGCTGGAGTTCGTCAAATTCGCCACCTCCAGCGAACCCGCCGCCAAGGCCGCCGAATACATCAGCTACGGCCCGCCGCGCAAATCCTCGGCCTCGCTGGTCGGCAATATCCAGGGCTCCGATCAGCCGATGTCGCCGAACCTGCCGACCTCGCCCGAGAACATGACCAATGCTCTCGCGTCGGATATGGGCTTCTGGGTCGACCGCGACACCGAACTGGGTGAGCGCTTCAACGCCTGGCTTTCAGCCAACTGAGGCTTCGGGATGCGGGGGCCGCAGGCTCCCGCATCCTTTCACGAATTGCTTTCGGTTGCCCCCGGCAGGGGGCGCCGTTCTCCTTTTCCGTCCCGGTGGCTCTGCCACGCCGTGGCCTGCCGTAGCCGGGCCGGGGATCTTTCCGTCCGGCGCGAAGAGGAGAGCGTGTGACCCCTGCCATGCCCGGGGGCCGGGAAGCCAGCCACTGCCTGACGCCGCAAGAGGGAACGAGACATGTCCGACGCAACCGCGCCGCTCACCACAGCCGACGGGCGCCCTCTGCGTCTTGCGCTTTCGCGGGCGCAGTCGCGTTCACGCCGCCGCGCGTTTCTTCTTGTTCTTCCGTTGCTTCTGTTCATCGTGATCACCTTCGTG
>NZ_UXAW01000106.1 GCF_900609055.1 Pseudogemmobacter humi
CCCCCGCCCCGCCCTGCCGATGGCCGCCTTCGCCCTTGCCGCGATGACCCCGGTGCCGCTGCTGATCCTCGGGGCGCTGGCGGGCGGGGTCTGGCTCTGGGCCGGGTTTCTCTACATGGCGCTGCTGGCCGCGCTGCTTGATCAGCTGATCCCTTACGTCGCCGGAGACGCCCCGGAGGGCCAGGAATTTCCCGGCGCCGATGCTCTGCTGGCCTCGGTCGGGGTATCGGCGCTGGCGCTCGTGGCGGTGGCCACCTGGGCGGTGGCGGGGCCTTCGGGGCTGTCCGCCGGGCAAAGGCTGCTGATGTTCTTCGGCGCGGGATTCTGGCTGGGCCAGGTCGGCCATCCGGCGGCGCATGAGCTGATCCACCGCACCAGCCGCCCGCTGTTCCGCCTCGGCCAGGCCTTCTACGCGGCGATCCTGTTCGGCCAGCACGCCTCGGCCCACCGGCTGGTGCATCACCGCCATGTCGCTTCGGACGAGGATCCGAACAGCGCCCGCGAGGGCGAGAGCTTCTACCGTTTCGCGCCGCGCGCCTGGTGGGGCAGTTTCCGCGCCGGCTGGCAGGCCGAGGATGCGCTTCGCGCCCGGGCGAAATCGCGCCGGGGCCTGCACCCTTACGCGATCTATCTGACCGGCGGCGCGGTCGCGCTGGCGCTGGCCTTCGTGCTGGCGGGCTGGCCGGGCGTTCTGGCCTGGGCGGGGCTGGGGCTGCACGCCCAGATGCAGGTGCTGGTTTCGGATTACGTGCAGCATTACGGGCTGCGCCGCGCCCGGCTGCCCGACGGGCGGCTGGAGCCGGTCGGCCCGCGCCATTCCTGGAACACCGCGCATTGGTTTTCCTCGGCGATGATGCTGAACGCGCCGCGCCATTCCGATCACCACGCCCATCCCTCGCGCCCCTATCCCGCGCTGCGCCTGCCGCCCGCGGACGAGGCGCCGCGCCTGCCCTGGCCGCTGCCGGTGGCCTGCACGCTGGCCTTCCTGCCCCGGCTCTGGCGGCGCAGGCTCGGGCCGCATCTGCGGCGCTGGCGCGAGAACGCGCCGCCCCTCACGCAGCCCTGACTGGAAATCCCCGCCCGGCTCTGCCAGGTTCGCCGCGACGGGCGCATCCACCGCCCCCGCAGGAGGTTCCGAATGCGCCGCGCCCTTATCGCCCTTGCCCTTCTCGCCACGCCCGCGCTGGCGCAAACGCCGCTGAGCGCCGAGGAATTCGAGGCCTACGTCACCGGCAAGACCCTGACCTATTCGCAGTTCGGCACCGTCTTCGGCATCGAGGAATATCTGCCGAACCGCAAGGTGCGCTGGAAGACCACGCCCGAGGAGTGCCAGTATGGCAGCTGGTTCCAGCGCGGCGCGATGATCTGCTTCGTCTACGAATACAGCTCCGGCGAGCATTGCTGGACCTTCTGGCGCGACGGCGACGGGCTGAGCGCGCTGGCCGAAGGCGCCGCCCCCGAGAGCATCCTCGCCGAGGTGGGGCAGACCACCGACGGTCTCGCCTGCCCTGCCCCCGATGTCGGAGTTTGAATCGATGCGCGCGTTTCTTCCTGCCCTTTGCACCGCCCTTGCGCTGACGGCGGCGCCCGCCCTCGCGCAGGACAGCCGCCCGCAGCCGGGCCCCGGCAGCGATCCCGCCCTGAGCGCGGCAGAATTCGACGCGCTGACCCGCGGCCGCACCATGGACACCCATGACGCCGAAATCGGCCTTTACGGGGTCGAGACCTTCCTGCCCGGCCAGCGGGTGATCTGGCGCGACGCCGACCGCTGCATGCACGGCAGTTGGGAACAGGTCGGCGAGCAGATCTGCTTCCTCTACGAGGACAAGCCCGACCGGCCGGTCTGCTGGACCTATCACGACCGCGGCGGCTGGATCATGGGCTGGTTCGAAGGGCGGCGCGACACGGTGCCGATCATGCTCTACCCCGCCCAGGGGCCGATCTCCTGCGAGGGCTGGCTGGGGGCGTAAGGCCCGTCGCCGTCCCTCGGCGATCCCATCCTGTCCGCACCGCGCCGGATATGCGGCCGCCCCTTCGGGACTCCGGACCTCCCTTCCAGCCCCGGAGCCATGCGCCGGTCTGCAACGGGCAGCGGCACGGTGCCCGGACAAACCACGCCACCGACCGGATCGCACGGTCGCGAGTGTCCCGGCGAGGATCGCGCCGCTCCCGTTCTCCGACATGCACCGCCCCGGCTGACCCGCGCAGGCGGGCGGGCCTCCGGTGACGCAGATCGGGGGAAAATCCTTCGTCTCGCCAAAGGAGAGGCCGGAAGAGCGTGGATCCGGCCGCCTAATGTGCCAGGGCAACACCCAGGGACCTCAGCCGTCCCGCCCATCTCCGTCGGGGTTTCCGGACGGTCCTGGCCCCGCCCGCCTTCGCACAGGCAGAGCACCACCGCCCCGCCGCGCGAAGCCGCGGGAAAGACTGACGGCGTACCGGGAAAATGCTCATATCCCTCTGAGATCGCATGAGTTTGCCCGGGCCGGTTTCCAGCGTCCGCACCGCAACTCGCCTTCGGCTCCCTCCGGCGCCGTTCACCGGATGGCCAAAGCCGCGCGCCCTTCGCACCGGCAATCCGCCGCATGGGGGCAATGGGATGGTCCGGCCCCGCTTTCAGCCCTCGACACTCAATGCGCCAGCCTCGAAGCCGGATGAGCATCCAGGTAGGCGCGGGCAGGAGCAGGTTGCCGCCCCAGCCTCAGTCCGGGGTCCGGCAGTTCCCTGCGGAAAGGGTTCAGAACAGGCTGCCCTGGCCGCCGCCTTCCTGGTCCTTGCGGCGCGCAGGTGTCGCGGGCCGCGTGACCGGCAAGGCAGCCAGGCGGCCGTCGGCGAACTGGATCTCCAACTCCGCCGCCCGCCCGGCGTCGGCGGCCGAGGTCAGCACCCGGCCGCCGCCCCTCACCACCGCATAGCCGCGGCGCAGGGTGTTCTCATAGCCGAGGCTTTGCAGCACCCGCTCCACCCCGGCGATCCGTTCCGCCAGCCGGTGGCGGCGCGCATCCGCCGCCGCCTCAAGCCGCGCCTCCAGCCCCGCCAGCCGCAGCCGCCCGTCCTGGCCGCGCCGGGCGGCCTCGGCGATCAGCCGGTGCAGCGCCGGCTCCAGCCGCGAGGACCAGTTGGCAAAGGCGCCGCGCTGGCGCTCGATCCGCCGCGCCGTCCATTGCTCGGCTGCCAGCGCGCGCCGGTCCAGCGCCGCCTGGCGCTCGCGGATCAGCCGCAGCAGCAGTTCGGGCCGCATATGCGCCGAGGCGCGGTCGAACTGGCCGCGCCGGCGCGCCACCATCAGCCCGAGCGCCGCGCCGAGCCGCCCCGCGGCATGGTCCAGCCGCTGCGCCGCCGATCCGGTCAGCGCCTCGGGTCGCGGCAGCGCGCGCGACAGATCGGCGAGCCGCTGGCGCCGCTGCGCAACCGCCTGCACCGTGCCGCGCAACAGACGCGCCGACAGCCCGTCAAGCGCCGCGAGCAGTTCCATCCGCACCGGCACCGCCAGCTCCGCCGCCGCCGTGGGCGTGGGCGCGCGCAGATCGGCGGCAAGATCGATCAGCGTGGTGTCGGTCTCATGCCCCACCGCCGAGATCAGCGGGATCCGGCTTTCCGCCGCCGCCCGCACCACCACTTCCTCGTTGAAGCCCCAGAGATCCTCCAGCGAGCCGCCGCCGCGCGCCACGATCAGAAGATCCGGCCGCGGCACCGGCCCGCCGGGCGCGATGGCGTTGAAGCCGCGGATCGCCGCCGCGACCTCGGGCGCGCAGCGCTCGCCCTGAACCGCGACCGGCCAGATCAGCACCCGGCGCGGGAAACGGTCGCGCAGCCGGTGCAGGATGTCGCGGATCACCGCGCCCGAGGGCGAGGTGACGACGCCGATCACCCCGGGCAGCCAGGGGATCGGCTTCTTGCGCGCCGGATCGAACAGCCCCTCGGCAGAGAGCGCGGCGCGGCGCTTCTCCAGCATCGCCATCAGCGCACCGGCGCCCGCGGGCGCCAGATCCTCGACGATCAGCTGATATTTCGACTGGCCGGGGAAAGTGGTCATCCGCCCGGTGGCGACCACCTCCATGCCTTCCTCGGGCCGCACGCTCAAACGCGCGGCCTGGCCCTTCCAGGTGATGGCGGCGATGACCGAACGGTCATCCTTCAGATCGTAATAGAGATGCCCCGAGGCCGGACGCGACACCCGCCCGATCTCGCCCCGGACCCGGACGAGGCCGAATTCGCCCTCGATCACCCGCTTCACCGCGCCGGACAATTCCGAGACGGTGAATTCCGGGCTGTTGCCCTGCGGGGCGGGGGTGTCTTCGAACAGATCCATGCCCCCTTCCTGCCCTGGCCCCGCCGTCCGCGCAACCTCTCCGGGCGGTATTGCCCGCGACCGGCCGGGGAAGCCTCCGGCGGGGGTATTTAAGCCAGGATGAAAGCCCCTGGTACGCCCCTCTGACCGGCCGGTCGCTGACCCCCACGCGCCGGATGCCTCCGGCGGTAGAGCTGTTTCTTAATGATTTCAATGGGGGCAAATGGCTAACGGTGAAAAATTTCTCCCTCGATTTTCAAAAAGAAATTTTTCGCCGCGGCTAACGGAGAGAGATTCCAATGACTGAGAAGCATACGCACTGGTTTGTCGCCAGGGTCTGGGGCGAAGATCGCGCCGAGACCCTTTTCAACGGTGCCCCGCGCGCCTCTGGGGACTTGATCGCCTTGGCCAGAGACGCCGGGGAAGATCGGTTGACCGCTTTCTTGCGCGTGAAAAGGGCGTCCCTGGCTGAGATGCTCAGAACCCGAGCCACCTTCCGCGCGGCTTACGCTGCCACCTAGGCGAAGCTGACAAAGACCTAAAAGAGAAAGGGGGCGACCACGGCAATGGTATCCGCCCCCTGTTTTTGCCCCCGATGCAGCAAGATCGGCGTAAGAGTCGCTGATCCTTGCCACCGATGCAAGGAAAACAGCGACGCGCGCCGACCGAAAGGAAAAGCATGACCGACTTTGCAAGTTGATTGAGGATGATATTCAGGCGGACCCTTCCCAGGAGTTTGTGGGGCAAAGATGGGCGGTGCGACCACAGGCCGAGTGGTGTCATCTTATTGGCGTTTCTGACCGAACCTTGCGAGACGTGATCAATATTTCTCCGATCCAGACGACCACCACGCTTGTGGAGGGCCGCAAGACGGTGCTGCTTCGTGTAGGGGAACCGGCTGAAAAAAGCGACCGCCATAATCGCCTGCATCCCCGGACGTAAAACCCGCAACAAGACAGTCCGATACGACAAGCGCCGCTACAAACGTCGAAACCGCATCGGGATCATGTCTCAGTGGCTCAAGGACCGGAGGTGGGTGCCACACGCTACGACAGATGTCCCATCCTCTTCCTCTCAGCCATCGCTCTCGTCGCAACCGTCCTATTCTGGCTTTGAAACTTAATGAGTCCAGAGCTTAACGCCCCTGGCACGTTAGCCAAAACGCTTCGCAACGCATGGATTTCATATACATACAAAGCCAGAAATATAACCCCGGCGGGAGTATTTCCGCCAAAGTGAAAGGCCTTTCACCCTGATCCAAATATTCCGGGGGAGTCCCCAACGGGGACGGGGGCAGCGCCCCCCTGCCCGGCCCGCAACGAGAACAGGTCAAGGAAAGCCTGGCCTTGAACGATGTCGCCTTCGAAGCGGATCAGCCTCTCTGCCGTCACCGCCAGCGGCATTGGCCCGTAAACCGCCATCGCCATCGCATTGGTGCCGCCCGCGAAGCGCAGCGCACCCGGCCCCGCCGGGCCGCGCTCCACGACGTAGCGGCCGGGCGCAGTGCGGATGGTAAAGCTCTGGCCTTCCATCTCCACCCCCACCAGATGGCTGCCTGCGCGGTCGCGCGCGCACATCGCCCGCATCGACAGCATCAGCGCGGTGGGGCTGATGAATTTCGCCGGATCGTGGCCGGGCTGGCCTGCGCCCCAGTGGCAGAAGGCTTTCAGCACCGGCCAGAGCCCCTCGCCCGCCGGGCTCAGCCGCCAGGCCTGACGGCGCGCAAGCCCCGGCACGCCCTCACGCGCGATCAGCCCCGCCGCCTCCATCTCATCGAGCCTCTGCGTCAGCACATTGGCGCTGATCCCCGGCAGGCCGGTGCGCAATTCGCCGAAGCGGCGCGGCCCCAGCATCAGTTCGCGCACGACCAGCAGCGCCCAGCGATCACCCACCAGATCCAGCGCATGGGCGGCCAGACAGCCTTCGTTGTAACTGCGCGTCGCGGGCGGAGCCTTGCCTGTCACGATCTCTCATCGAGTTTTTAGTTGCTTTTTATGACTAACCCGCCGAGCCTGACGGAAACAAGCGCGAAAAGGAGAACACCATGGCCTATATCGACGGATTCCTGATTCCGGTGCGCAACGAGGACCGCGAGACCTACAAGGCGCATGAGCTGAAATGGTGGCCGTTCTTCCGCGACCTCGGCGCGCAGACGCTGGTGGCGGGCTGGGGCGACGACGTGCCCGCGGGCAAGCAGACCGATTTCCACCGCGCGGTCGATCTGAAGGACGGCGAAACCGTGGTGCTGGCCTGGATGACCTGGCCCGACAAGGAAACCCGCGACAAGGCCTACAAGTCGATGGAGGAACGCTCGAAGGACGACCCCGACATGGCCCCCGAGGCGATGCCCTTCGATGGCAGGCGCATGGTCTGGGGCGGTTTCGCCCCGCTGATCCAGGAGGGCTGAGCCTTGTCCTGTCATGGCTCTCCCTGCTGGTATGAGCTGACCACCCGCGACACCGATGCGGCGCGCGCCTTCTACGGCCCGCTTCTGGGCTGGACCTTCCGGGACGCCGGGATGGAGGGTTTCGATTACGGCCTCGCGCTGAAGGACGGCGCGATGGTCGCGGGGCTGATGGATCCGGGCGAGCCGATGCCGGAATTCTGGATGACCTGTTTCGCGGTGGAGCGTTGCGACGATGCGGTGGCGCAGGCAGAGGCCCTCGGCGCCCAGATCCATCGCGCGCCCGAGGACATTCCCGGCACCGGCCGTTTCGCCATCCTCGCCGACCCGCAGGGCGCGGTCTTCGGCCTGCTGGCACCGCAGGACCAGCAGGCGGGAGAGGCCTTCGACCAGCAGAAACCCGGCCATGGCAACTGGCACGAACTGCATTCGACCGATCCGGTCGCGGGCTTCGCTTTCTACGCCGCGCTTCTGGGCTGGAGCGCCTCTGACGCGATGGATATGGGGGCCGACGGCAAATATCAGCTCTTCGCCCGGCAGGGCCGGGATATCGGCGGCATGATGGGGATGCCGGGCATGGAGGGCGCACCGCCCTTCTGGCTGCCCTATTTCGGGGTGGAAAGCGCCGGAGCGGCCCGCGCGCGCATCCTGGAACTGGGCGGCACGGTGCTGCACGGCCCCGCCGAGGTGCCGGGCGGCGCCTGGATCACCATGGCAACCGATCCGCGCGGCGCCCGTTTCGCGGTGGTCGGCGGGGAATAGACGACCTTCCGCTTAGCCGGACAGAAAAGGGCCGCGCCGGTGATCCCGGCGCGGCCCCGGCTTTTTACGGCCGCTTATTGCAGCGCGGCCGTCCGCATCAGGGGCGTGATCAGCCGCACCACGACGCGGCGGTTGGCGCGCTCGTCACCCTGGCTCGCGATCTTCAGCTCGGATTCGCCATAGCCCTGCACCACCAGATTTTCCGGCGGCACACCGAAATATTCGGTCAGCGCCAGCGCGAGGCTTTCCGCCCGGCGGTCCGACAGCAGCAGGTTGGAACTGGCCGAGCCCACCGCATCGGTATGGCCCTCGATCAGGAAGACATGGCGCGGGTTCGAGCCCAGCAACTGCTGCATCAGCCGGCCAAGATCCGCGAGCTTCCTCGCCTCGGACGAGCGGATCACCGAAGAGCCGGTGTCGAAGGTGATGCTGTCCACCTCGACCGTCGCCGCCAGCGCCCGCACCTCGCGGATCTCGCGGATCTGGCGCAGGCTGAACTTGCGGCCGAGGTTCTCGGCCTCCAGCGCGGCAAGCTCGGCCTTCAGCGCGGCATTGCTGTCGGCGGTCGAGATCGTCACCCGGTCGGGCGCCGGACGCGGCAGTTCGGTGACGATGATCGGCTCTTCGGGCCAGAGATCGTCGATCAGCACGGTCTCGATCCCCTGCCGGTCATAGGCCGTGCGTTTCAGCACCCGGCCCGAGGCGTCGCGCACCGTCACCACCTGGCTGCCATCGGCCCGGCTGACCACGGTGCGGGTGGAGCCGTCGGAATAGCTCTCGGTGCGGGTCGAGACGCCGGGGCGGCGCAGGACGGCATCGTCGTCCTTGTAGACCACATAAGAGCCGTCGGGGTTCTCGACCACCACCCGGTCGCCGGAATTGCTGACGACCTTCTTCTGGTCCTTGCGCCCTTCGTTGATCACCGCGCCCACGACCAGCGCGCCAAGCGCGACGAGACCGACCTTCTCCAGATCCGACAGGCCGGATTTCTTGCCCGCGCCCACCGCGACCGGGGCGGCGGCGAACTCTTCGGCCGAGGTGCGGGCGGTGGCCTCGTCAATCACCGACTCGATCACACCGACCGGCGCGGAAGCGGGAGGGGCCTCGGCGGCGGTGCCGTCCTCCGCGGCGGCGCCCGCGGCCGAAGGATCGAGCAGCGCGGCCGCCGCGGCCACCCCGGCGGCGATCCCGCCATCCGCACCCCCCGTCACCGATTCCGGTGCGGTCAGGATGGTGCTCAGGGTCTCGACCGCCTGAGCCTCGGGCACCGGGGCATCGACCGGCTCCTCAGGCGCGGCGGCGGCGCTGTCGAGCGGCTCGTCGGCCGGCGTCTCAGCGGCGGCGGGCTGGCCCTCCGGCTCATCGGTTGTGGTTGTCTCGGCGGGTTCGGCGGAAGGATCGGCGGCGGGCTCCTCCGTGGTGGCCGCATCCGGCGCGGCGTCACCGGCGGGGGCGGCCTCATCGACGGCTGGCGCCGTCTCTTCGGCGGCCTCTTCCTGTGCGCCGGTGGCGGGGACGGCCGCCTCGTCCGCTTCCGCTGAGGGTTCAGCCCCGGCTTCGGGCGCCGCTTCAGCCTCGGCGGCGGCTTTGGCGGCGGCTTCCGCGGCCTGGGCGGCTTCCTCGGCGGCGATGCGGGCGGCTTCCTCGGCTTCGGCCTGGGCGGCAGCGGCAGCCTCGGCGGCAGCCTGCGCCTCGGCCTGCGCCTCAGCTTCCGCCTGGGCGGCCGCTTCGGCGGCGGCGCGTTCGGCCTCATCCGCGGCAGCCTTCGCTTCGGCCTCGGCAGCCTCAGCCGCGGCGGCGGCTTCGGCCTCGGCGCGGGCGGCCTCATCGGCAGCGGCCTTCACTTCGGCTTCGGCCGCGGCCTCTTCGGCGGCCCCGGCTTCCAGCGCCGCATCGGCCTCCATGTTCATCGCGCGCAGGATCGCGTCCAGATCGCAGGGCATCTCGGCGGTCGGCGTGCAGATCACCGCACCGTCCGGCCCGAGCACCGAGCCATCCTCCTGGAGCACCTGCGCCCGCGCGGGCATGGTGTGGAAAGAGCTCAGAGCCACCGACAGCGCGGTGGAGGAGATCAGGATTTTACGCATGGGCCTTCCTCTGTTGCCTCTGGTCGCCACCGCCCGATTCTCATGGCTGGGGGCGTATTTGCCCGGGAAACCTGCACGAGGACGGGCCTGTTATGCGATAGCAACGCAGCCGAAGCGGCAGGGTTCCGCCGCCGCCTCAGCCGCCCGTGTCCGCCTCGGCGGCCAGGAACCGGCGCAGCGAGGCCAGCGGCGCGCGGCCCGGACGGCCGGCGGGCGCCACCAGGTAATAGGCGCCATGCGCGCGCACCGGCGGCCCAAAGACCGGCACCAGCCGCCCCGCCTCCAGATCGGCCCCGGTCAGGAAGCCCGGCAACAGCGCCACCCCCATGCCATGCACCGCCGCCTGGGCCATGGTGGCGAACTGGTCGAACAGCATGGCGGGCGGGCGCAGCCCCGGCGCACCGTGATGCGCGAGCCAGCGCCCCCAGTCTCCGCTGCGCCCGTCAAGCTGCAACAGCGGCAGCGCCAGCACCTCGGTGGCCTGTGCCAGCGGCGCGGGCACCAGCGCGGGCGAGGCCACCGCGATGATATCCTCGTCCATGAGTTTCAGGAATGACACGCCCGGCCAGTCCTCGCGCCCGTAATGGATCGCGGCGTCAAAAGCGGTGCCGTCGAAACCGAAGGGCCGCAGCCGGGTGGACAGGTTCACCGTCACCTCGGGGTGAAGCCCCGCGAACCGCGCCAGCCGCGGCGCCAGCCAGTGCATCCCGAAGGCGGGCAGGATCGCAAGATTCAGCGTGCCGCCCGAGGGATTGGCCCGCAGGGTCAGCGAGGCGTCCGACAGGATCTTCAGCGCCTTGCGCACCTCGGCCACATAGTCGCGCGCCGCCGGGGTCAGCACCAGCCGCTGGCGTTCGCGTGTGACCAGCGCCACGCCAAGCTGGCCCTCCAGCACCTGCAACTGCCGCGAGATCGCGCCCTGGGTCAGCGACAGTTCCGCCGCCGCCGCTGAGGCGGTGCCGAGGCGATCCAGCGCCTCCAGCGCGGTCAGCGAGGCGACCGAGGGCAGATAGCGGCGCGGCAGCATATGAGTTTTCCTCATGAACCCGTGACGCAGTTTCGATACACCCGCGCGCGGCTTTCATGCAAGAATGCCCGCCAGATGCCGCATAGGATTCCGCTCATGTCCGACAAGCCCAAACTGAAAGCCAAGGATGCCCCCGATCTGGGCCGCTTCGACTGGGAGGATCCGTTCCGCCTCGACGACCAACTGACCGAGGAGGAACGCGCCTTGCGCGACGGCGCGCGCTCTTACGCGCAGGAAAAGCTGCAACCGCGGGTGATCCGGGCCTTCGCCGATGAAGAAACCGATCCGGCGATCTTCCGCGAGATGGGGGAAATGGGCCTTCTGGGCGTCACCCTGCCCGAAGAATACGGCGGGCTCGGCGCCTCTTACGTCGCCTACGGGCTGATCGCGCGCGAGGTCGAACGGGTCGATTCCGGCTACCGTTCGATGATGTCGGTGCAGTCCAGCCTGGTGATGTATCCGATCTACGCCTATGGCTCGGAAGAGCAGCGGCGCAAATACCTGCCGAAACTGGCGAGCGGCGAATGGATCGGCTGTTTCGGCCTGACCGAGCCGGATGCGGGCTCGGACCCGGCGGGGATGAAGACCACAGCCAGGAAGACCGCGAACGGCTATGTGCTGAACGGATCAAAAATGTGGATCTCCAACGCGCCCCTCGCCGATGTCTTCGTGGTCTGGGCGAAATCCGAGGCCCATGGCGGCAAGATCCGCGGGTTCGTCCTCGATAAGGGGACCAAAGGGCTGTCGGCGCCGAAGATCGGCGGCAAGCTCAGCTTGCGGGCCTCGATCACCGGCGAGATCGTGATGGACGGGGTAGAAGTCGGCGAGGACGCGCTCTTGCCGCATGTCGAGGGGCTGAAGGGGCCGTTCGGCTGCCTCAACCGCGCGCGCTACGGGATTTCCTGGGGCGTTCTCGGCGCGGCCGAATTCTGCCTGAATGCGGCGCGGCAGTATGGCCTTGACCGCAAGCAGTTCCAGAAGCCGATCGCGGGCACCCAGATCTATCAGCTGAAACTCGCGAACATGCTGACCGAAATCTCGCTGGGCCTGCAAGCCAGCCTGCGGGTCGGGCGGCTGATGGACGAGGCCAATGCCGCGCCCGAGATGATCTCGATCATCAAGCGCAACAATTGCGGCAAGGCGCTGGACGCGGCCCGGATGGCGCGCGACATGCACGGCGGCAATGGCATCTCCGAGGAGTTCCAGGTGATCCGCCATATGCTCAACCTGGAAACCGTGAACACCTACGAGGGCACCCACGACGTTCACGCCCTGATCCTTGGCCGCGCGATCACCGGCTTGCAGGCGTTTTTCTGAGGCGGAACAAAGCTCCCGCATCCCGCCCCGGAAAACGGCGGCGCGCCCGGGCCCGGCTTCCCGGCCCCGCGCCGGCGCGCCGCCGTCTCTGTGCAGGGGCGCGGCGGACACACGCTCCGGTAGTGTGATCGTCGCTGCCCGAAACAATCGGCGAAAACTGTTCGTGACCCGGCGCCCCCCGCGCGCGCATTCCGCTTGCCCCCACCCCCGGCCAGGCGCGATATTCGGGCCAGAGTCGCGCCGGGGCAGCCGCCGTCGATTCAGCCACCGCCGGGGGAGATCATGCAGGATCCGTTCAGCGCCCAGAGCCTCTCGGCGCGGCCAGGCCAACAATGGCTGGCCGCGATGGAGGCCATCGCCGAAGAGGACGGCTATCTCGATCCGCTCGGGCCAAAGCACCTGGCCTTCTTCGCCGAGACCGGCACCACGCTGCTCGTCACTTTCGAGCGCGCCGAGGCGATCCGCGCGCGCGAGGGCAACCTGCCCGCGGGCTGGGCGCTGGCGCAGGAAAAGGGCTGGTCGTTTCTGTGCCTGATCGCCGAGGGCGAGACCTTCTGGCGCGCGCCCGAGGTCTGGGGCTATTTCGACCGCCTGGTCGATGACGCCCTTTTCGACGATTTCGACCGGGTGCTGTTCTACGGTGCCGGTCCTGCGGGCTATGCCGCCGCCAGCTATGTCGTCGCCGCCCCCGGCGCGCGGGCGCTTCTGCTGGCGCCGCGCGCGACGCTTTCGCCCGAAATCGCCGGATGGGACCGCCGCCACCGCGAGGCGCGGCGGCTCGATTTCACCAGCCGCTACGGCTATGCCCCCGACATGACCGAGGGTGCCGGACAGGTCTGGCTGGTGTTCGACCCGCTGAACCCGGCCGATTGCGCCCATGCCGCCCTGTTCCGCCGCCCCTGGGTCACGGCGCTGCACGCGCGCTGGACCGGCGACGCGCCCGAGCGCCATCTGGCCAGCGCCGGGGTGCTGGACAGGATCCTTACCGAGGCGGTGGAGGATCGTCTGACCCCGGCGGGGTTCGCCGCGCACTGGCGCGCGCGCCGGGACTCTGCCGTCTACCTGCGCGCCCTGCTGGCCACCGCCGCCGGGCGCGGCCGGCCGGGGCTGGAGGAGGCGATCTGCCGGTCGGCCACGCAAAGGATGAAGGCGCCGCGTTTCGCCCGCCGCCTCGCCGAGCTTTCCGCCGCCCGTGACACTGCCGCACACGAGACTGGCGCGCATGAGGCTGGCGCACATGAGGCTGGCGAAAAGGCCGGGGCCGCTCAGAGCGCGTCGTAAGCCCGCATCCCCGCGCAGCGCGACAATCCGCTCCTGGATCGGCCGCGCCATGCAGCCCATGACCAGAGTCGGCTCGCCGCCGTGCATCACATGGCGCCCGGCGGCGCAAACGGGGTCGCGGAACGCCCCCCTGCCCGGGCCTCTTATCCGCGGCGACCAGCATCGGTGAATCCCCGAGCAGAAGAACCGCCGCCCTCGCCGGACGAGGCATACCCCCCGGGTATTCCGCTGGTTTCGGGAGAGGATCCTGCCCGAACGCTCTGGCAAAGACACGCGGTTTCGGTTAGCCGGAATGTCATGAATCGCGACATTCAAATCCGCCGCCCCGACGACTGGCACCTGCATCTGCGCGACGGCGCCATGCTGCAAGGCGTGCTGCCCGAGACCGCGCGCCATTTCGCCCGCGCCATCATCATGCCGAATCTGGTGCCGCCGGTGGTAACCGCGCAGGATGCCCGCGCCTATCGCGAGCGCATCCTCGCCGCTTTGCCCGAAGGCGCCGCGTTCGAGCCGCTGATGACGCTCTATCTGACCGAGGACACCGACCCCGCCGATGTGGCGGCCGCCGCCGCCTCGGGGCTGGTGAAAGCGGTGAAGCTCTACCCCGCGGGGGCCACCACCAACAGCCATTCCGGGGTGCGCGATCTCTCGAAGGTCATGCCGGTGCTGGAGAAAATGGCCGATATCGGCCTGCCCTTGTGCACCCATGGCGAAGTCACCACCCCCGAGGTCGACATTTTCGACCGCGAGGCGGTGTTCATCGACACCGTGCTCGATCCGCTGCGCCGTCGTCTGCCGGAATTGCGGGTGGTGATGGAGCATATCACCACCGAAGAGGGTGCCACCTATGCGGCGGAAGGCGGACCTCGCCTCGGCGCGACGATCACCACGCATCACCTGATCATCAACCGCAACCATATCCTCGTGGGCGGAATCAAACCGCATTACTACTGCCTGCCGGTGGCGAAACGCGAGAAGCACCGCCTCGCTTTGCGCCGGGCGGCGGTCAGCGGGGCGGCGTGCTATTTCCTCGGCACCGATTCCGCGCCGCATGTCGATGCACTGAAGGAACATGCCTGCGGCTGCGCGGGCTGTTTCACCGCAACGAACACCATGGCGCTGCTCGCGCATGTGTTCGAGGAAGAGGGCGCGCTGGACCGGCTGGAGGCTTTCGCCTCGCTGAACGGCCCGGCGTTCTACCGCCTGCCCGCGAACGAGACGCGGCTGCGCCTCGTGAAACGCGACACCCCTGCCGAGTTCCCGGAAAAGATCCTCACCGAGGCCGGGCCGGTCACCGTCTTCAACCCCGGCTTCCCCGTGCACTGGCACGTCGAATCCTGACCCGCCGCTCATCGACCCTTACGGGTCTCTTCGCTTAAGCGATGAGGCCTGTCAGGGCCGAAGAGCGCCCCCCGAGAGGAACCCCGCATGATCCCCGCCGCCTTTCCGCCCAAAGAGGAAATCGCCCGCCTGACCGCCCGCGCCTTTCTGGAAATCGGCGCGGTGCATTTCAACGCGCGCGAGCCCTTCACCCTCGCCTCGGGCCTGCCCTCGCCGACCTATATCGACTGCCGCAAGCTGATCTCCTACCCGCGCATCCGCTCGATGCTGATGGATTTCATGGCGGTGACGGTGATGCGCGAGGCCGGGTTCGAGGCCTTCGACAACGTGGCCGGGGGCGAGACCGCCGGCATCCCCTTCGCCGCGCTCGTCGCCGAGCGTCTCGCTCTGCCGATGACCTATGTCAGGAAAAAGCCGAAAGGCTACGGCCGCAACGCTCGGATCGAAGGCACCATGACCGAGGGCCAGCGCGTGCTGCTGGTCGAGGATCTGACCACCGACGGCGGCTCGAAACTGTCTTTCGTCGATGCGATCCGCGAGACCGGCGCCACCTGCGGCCATACCAGCGTGATCTTCTACTACGGCATCTTCAAAGAGACCGAGGCGCGGCTGGCCGAACATGGCGTGACGCTGTCCTGGCTCTGCACCTGGTGGGACATGCTGGCCGAGGCGAAGGCGCAGGGATCGTTCGACGCCGAAACCCTGGCCGGTGTCGAGGATTTCCTCAACGATCCCCGGGCCTGGCAGGCGGCGCGCGGGAAACAGCCGTAAGCCGCGGAAATCCGGGGGCGGGCCTGTGGACAGGTCCGGGAAAACCCTGCCGCGAATCGGCGGGATCTGGTAAGATCCCGCGGAAAACCACAACATCTGGCAGAGGGCGCATCCGGGCAGGCGCGGGCGCGCCCTTTTCCACAGGCTTTTCGACAGACCTGTCCCGATTGCCTCTGAACGGTTCGACAGGCTAAGGCAACCATGTCAGAGGGAGCAGGCGTGTATGAGTGAAGTCGCAAAAATCCGTTCCGATCTGCCGGCCTCAGTGGCCCCGGCCACCGAGGCGCTGCCCCACAATATCGAGGCCGAGCAGCAGCTTCTGGGCGCGATCCTCGTCAACAACGACATTTACGACCGCATCGCCAGCGTGGTGAAGGCCGCGCATTTCTACGATCCCGTTCACCGGCGCATCTTCGAGATCGCCTCGGCCCGGATCCAGAAGAACGCTTTGGCCTCGCCGGTCACGCTGAAAGCCTTTCTCGAAGACGATCCCGGGCTGAAGGAACTGGGCGGCCCGGCCTATCTTGTGCGGCTGGCGGGCGCCGCGATCTCGGCCTTTGCCGCGCGCGACTACGGCCAGATGCTCTACGATCTGGCGGTGCGGCGCGAGCTGATCCAGCTCGGGCGCGACATCGCCGACAAGGCCGGCCGGGTCGAGGTGGACAGCGAGCCGAAAGAGCAGATCACCGAAGCCGAGCAGCGGCTTTACAAACTGGGCGAACAGGGCGTCGCCGAGCGCGGATTCCAGAGCTTTCTCAAGGCGGTGACCGATGCGGTCAATGTGGCCAACGCCGCCTATCAGCGCGGCGGCGGGCTGGCCGGCGTCTCGACCGGGCTGATCGATCTCGACAAGAAGATGGGCGGTCTGCACGACAGCGACCTGATCATCCTCGCCGGGCGGCCCTCGATGGGAAAGACCTCGCTCGCGACCAACATCGCCTTCAACATCGCCAAAGCCTACAAGCGCGGGCGCAAGCCCGACGGATCGGAAGGCGCGGTCGAGGGTGGCGTCGTAGGCTTCTTCTCGCTGGAGATGTCGGCCGAGCAGCTGGCGGCGCGGATCCTGTCCGAAGCCTCCGAGGTGCCGTCCGAGCAGATCCGCCGCGGCGACATGACCGAGATCGAATTCCGCCGGTTCGTCGATGCCGCGAAAACGCTGGAGAGCTGCCCGCTCTATATCGACGACACGCCGGCGCTGCCGATCAGCCAGGTCGCGGCGCGGGCGCGCAGGCTCAAGCGCACCCATGGGCTGGATGTGCTGATGATCGACTATCTTCAGCTTCTCAAGGGCTCGTCGAAAAGCTCGGAGGCGAACCGGGTGCAGGAGGTCTCCGAGATCACGCAAGGGCTGAAGGCGATCGCGAAGGAGCTGAACGTCCCGGTGATCGCGCTGTCGCAGCTGTCGCGCCAGGTCGAAAGCCGCGAGGACAAGCGGCCGCAACTGTCGGACCTGCGCGAATCCGGCTCGATCGAGCAGGACGCCGATGTGGTGATGTTCGTCTATCGCGAGGAATATTATAAGGAACGCGAGAAGCCGGGCGATCACGAGCTGGAGAAGATGGCCGCCTGGCAGCAGGTGATGGAGCAATGCCACGGCAAGGCCGAGGTCATCCTCGGCAAGCAGCGCCACGGGCCGATCGGCTCGGTGGAACTGTCGTTCGAGGGCCGTTTCACCCGCTTCGGCAATCTCGCGCGGCCCTGGGACGGCGGCGCCGGGCCGGATGGCGGGTTCTGAACCGGCGGCTCTGGCGGCATCTGCGGAAGAGGGGGCCCTGCCCCCTCGGCCCTTGCGGGCCTCACCCCCGGGATATTTAGAGACAGAAAATGAACAGGGTCGCGCAGGATATTTTCTGTCCTTAAATATCCCCGCCGGAGGCAGCCGACGTCTGTGCGGGGCGCGCGCTTTCCCCTTGACCCGACAGTGACGAGTGCCGAGAAAGACCCATCATGGCCACAGCGACCCTTTCCATCGATCTCGACGCGCTCGCCGCCAACTGGCGCGCGCTGGACCGGCTTTCCGGCCCGGAGGTGCAGACCGCCGCGGTGGTCAAGGCCGACGGCTACGGGCTTGGCGCGGGCAAGGTGGCCCGGGCTCTGGCCTGGGCCGGGGCGCGGCGCTTCTTCGTCGCCGTCGCCGAGGAAGGCGCGGCGGTGCGTCAGGCGCTCGGGCCGGGGCCGCAGATCAACGTGCTTTCCGGCCATATGGCCGGCGATACCGAGATGCTGCACGATCTGGATCTGACGCCGATGCTCAACAGTCTGGAGCAGATCACCCGGCATCTGGAGGCTTTGCCTGGCCATCCGTTCGGGGTGCAGCTTGATACCGGGATGAACCGGCTGGGGGTGGAGCCGGTGGAATGGCAGGCGGTGGCGCCGATTCTGATCGAGGCCGGGCCGGTCATGCTGATGAGCCATCTGGCCTGCGCCGACGAGCCCGACCATCCGATGAACCTCAGCCAGCTTGAGGCCTTCCACGAGATGACCGACGGCAGCGGCCTGCCGCGCAGTTTCGCGGCGACGGGCGGCATTCTGCTGGGTCCGAAATATCATTTCGATCTGACCCGCGCCGGGATCGGCATGTATGGCGGCCGGCCGTTCGAGATGGCGCAGCGCGTGGTCACGCTTTCGCTGCCGGTGATCCAGACCCGCGAGGTTCTGCCCGGCGAGGTGGTCGGCTATTCCGCCACCTGGGAGCCCGACGCGCCCTCGCTGATCGCCACCGTGGCCGCGGGCTATGCCGACGGCCTGCTGCGCAGCCTGTCGAACAATGCGGTGCTGTGGGACGGCGACACGCCCTGCCCGCTGGTCGGCCGGGTCTCGATGGATCTGATCACGGTCGATGTGACGCATCTGCGCGAGGTGCCGAAAACGCTCGACATCCTTGGCCCGCATCAGACGGTGGACGATCTGGCCGATGCGGCCGGCACCATCGGCTATGAGATCCTGACCTCGCTGGGCAACCGCTACACCCGCCGCTACCAGGAGAGCCGCGGATGACCGATCTGGTGGCGGGGGCGCTGGCCGGGATCGGCCGGCCGGTCCTCGATCTGCTGGCGCTGATCGGGCGGGTGACGCTCTGGGCGGCCAGCGCGATCAGCCATATGCTGCGCCCGCCGTTCTACTGGCGCGAATTCGGCCAGGCGGTGATGCAGATCGGCTGGTATTCGCTGCCGGTCGTGGGGATGACCGCGATCTTCACCGGCGGCGCTCTGGCCTTGCAGATCTATGCCGGGGGCAACCGTTTCGGGGCCGAGGCGGTGGTGCCGCAGATCGTCGCCATCGGCATGGCGCGCGAGCTTGGGCCGGTCCTGGGCGGGCTGATGGTGGCGGCGCGGGTGGCGTCTTCGATTGCGGCCGAGATTGGCACGATGAAGGTGACCGAGCAGATCGACGCGCTGACCACGCTTTCGACCGATCCGATGAAATATCTGGTGGCGCCGCGGCTGCTGGCGGCCACGCTGACGGTGCCGGTGCTGGTCGCGGTGGGCGATTCCATCGGCATCATGGGCGGCTGGCTGGTGGGCATCACCCGGCTGGATTTCAACTCCGCGACCTATCTCAAGAACACCGCCGATTTCCTAGAGGTCTGGGACGTGGGCTCGGGCCTCGTCAAAGGCGCGGTCTTCGGCTTCATCGTGGCGCTGATGGGCTGCTGGCACGGGATGAACTCGGGCCGCGGCGCCCAGGGCGTGGGGGCGGCGACCAAGGCGGCCGTGGTCTCGGCCTCGGTGCTGATCCTTGCCGCCAACTACCTGCTGACGGAGGTGTTCTTCTCGGCATGATCGAACTGACGGGGGTTCACAAGGCGTTCGGCGCCAACCGGGTGCTGAACGGGGTCGATCTGAGGATCGGCCGCGGCGAGAGCATGGTGATCATCGGCGGCTCGGGCACCGGGAAATCGGTGCTGCTAAAGTGCATCCTCGGGCTGATCACACCCGACAGCGGGACGATCCTGCTAGACGGTCACGACGTGGCGCAGGCAGAGCGCGACGCCTTCCTCGCCCGGTTCGGCATGCTGTTCCAGGGCTCGGCCCTGTTCGATTCGATGACCGTCTGGGAAAACGTCGCCTTCCGCCTGCTGCGCGGCAGCCTGAAACGCCCGAAGCCCGAGGCGAAGGAGATCGCCATCGAAAAGCTGCGCCGCGTGGGCCTCGGGCCGCAGGTGGCCGATCTTTTCCCGGCGGAGCTTTCGGGCGGGATGCAAAAGCGCGTGGGCCTCGCCCGCGCCATCGCGGCCAACCCGGAGATCATCTTCTTCGACGAGCCGACCACGGGCCTTGATCCGATCATGTCGGGCGTGATCAACGATCTGATCCGCGAGATCGTCAGCGAGATGGGCGCCACCGCGATGACGATCACCCATGACATGACCTCGGTCCGCGCCATCGCCGATCATGTCGCCATGCTGCATGGCGGCATCGTGCGCTGGACCGGGCCGGTGTCGGAAATGGACGCAACGTCAGACCCTTACGTTCAGCAATTCATCCACGGTCGCGCCGAGGGGCCGATCCCTTCGGTGCGCTGAGGCGATGGATCCGGGCTTCCTCGACCGCGTGCTGACGCCCTCGCCGGTCATGGGCTGGCTGCTCGTGCTGTTTCCGGCGCTGGTCGCGGGGGCCGGAATTGCCGGGGCGCGGCGGCGCGAGCCGGGCAGTCTGCGGCTGGCGGTGATGGCGCTTCTGCTGCTGCTGTGGCTTGTGCTGCCGCAGTCCTTCGCCGATCCGATCGCGCAGCGGATTTCGGTGATGATTTCGGCCCTCGGCTGGTTCGGGCTTCTGGGCGCCTGGAGCCAGCAGGTCTGGAACCGCTGGCCCGCCCCGGTCTGGATCCATGCCTGGGTGATCTCGCATCTGGTTGCGATTCTCGTGGCTTGCGCCGTGGCGGTGTTCCGCGCGCTGGCCGCCGGCGCCTGAGCACGCGGCCAGGTTGAACCGGGTTTCCATGATGTGAACAATCTGCGGTCCGGGCAGGGAATGATCCGCCCAGGCACCGGGATCGCGGAAAACGCTTGCAAGATCGCCCCCGCCGCTTTTTGGCTGAGCCTGCCATGACGGGGGTTGGGCATGTTTCCACGTGAGCGGGGTTGGCGCAGATTGCACGAGGCCGGGCGGGCCGCGGCGCAGCTTTTCGTGATCCTGGTGGCGGTCAGCCTCGTCTTCGCCACGGCCTGTGCGGTGCTCGGCTGGCTGCCCTGGCCGGAGCTTGCGCTCTCGTTCGGCGGCGAGGCGCTGCCGCAGGCCGGCATGTGGCTTCAGATCGGGCTGACCCTTGCGGCGCTGTCGCTTCTGTTCTGGCTGCCGGCGAATGCGCGGATGGCGCGGCTGGAAAGCGCGCATCGCAGCTTCGCCATGGGGATCGAGGATGTCAGCCGGGCCTATCGCCTCGCCCATGCCACCGACCGCGCCGGGGTGTTCGCCCTGTCGTCTGAATTCGAATCCGTGCGCGCCCGGATGGAGCACCTGCGCCAGCACCCCGATTTCGCCCATCTGGAGCCGGAACTCCTGCAACTCGCGGCGCAGATGAGCCATGAAACGCGCGAACTGGCGCGCGCCTATTCCGACGTGAAGGTCGCCCGGGCGAAGACCTTCCTGCACCAGCGCCAGGAAGAGGTCGCGGCGCTGACCGACCGGCTGGCGCTGGCGCGCGCCACCTGCGACGAGTTGCGCCGCTGGCTGACCGACATCGAAGCCGAGGAACGCCAGACCCAGGTGCAGCTGAAACGGCTGGAGGCCGATCTGCGCGAGATCCTGCCCGGCCTCGGCTATTCGGTCGATTTTGAGGACCGGATGGAGGGGAACGTGGTCACCCTGCCCAAACCCGCCCCCGAACGCGCGGCGGAGCGCAGCCC
>NZ_UXAW01000028.1 GCF_900609055.1 Pseudogemmobacter humi
CCGCCGTGGTCTACTTCAACAGCATCGAAACCGACCAGCAGGCGCAGGCAGTAGCTTAAACATCCTCGAAAACTGTCCAAGGATCGGGGAGTAGCTCAATCCCGCAAGAAAGCCGTCAAATATGACAAGCGGCGCTACAAACGGCGCAACCGCATCGAGATCATGTTTGGGCGGTTGAAGGATTGGACCTCGCCATTGGGCTCGAACCAATGGCGCCTCAATGGCTCGATGTCGCCACCCGATACGACCGGTGCCCGGAAACCTTCTTCTCAGCCATCATGCTCGCCGCAACGGTCTTCTTCTGGCTATGATCCAGAACGAGTCCTGAGCCTAGTGAGCGCATAGCCCAGCAAGGATAGCTCGATCAAAGCCACCTGGAAATGAAAGACCTTCAAGAGTAGCCATCGGGAGGTGCCCGGCAAGCCAGTCTTATGGTGTTCGGCCGGAGCTTGGGAAAGTAGGGTAGACCCGGCAGTCCTCGCTCGAATGAATGCGGCGGAACTAAGGTGTGTGACTCATAGTCTGCAGACCGATAGTATGCGTTTCCGCGCTATGCCCGCATGGACATCAAGGCGGTCGTGGGCAGGAACGTGAGGCGTTACCGGGAGCAGAAAAGCATCTCGCAGGAGGAGCTTGCCTTCGACACCGACCTGCACCGCACCTATGTCAACGGTATTGAGCGCGGCGTCAGGAACCCGACCGTGCTGATCGTGGGCAAGCTGGCCGTCGTGCTGGGCGTCGAGCCCCGTAAGCTTCCGGAACTGGAGGATTAATCCTGGAAGCGTGGTGCCGCTGAAGGGACTCGAACCCCCGACCCCATCATTACGAATGACGTGCTCTACCAGCTGAGCTACAGCGGCACGCTTCCATTTGCAGGCCTTGCTATGGACCTGCTCGTCTTACAACCAGCGCCACCGGGGTTTGCATATCATTCGCGGGCGATCCCGTTGCGAAGACATGCGCTGCCAGATGAACTGTGCCGGCCGGTCTCGGAAAAGCATCTCCGATCCGGGGCTGCTGATAGCATCTGGCCCGGGCGCTGTGTAGTCCCAATTTTCAGCCTCAGGTCGCCCGGCGCAGAATTTCGTCCGGGGTTTCATATGGGCCCTCGTCTGCCGCCACAGGTTCCGGCGCGGGCCGCTCCGGTTCTGCGGGCGGCAGCTCCGCCACCGGCACCGGTGGCGGTTCGGGCGCGGGCGGGCTGGCCGCGAACAGCAGCGGCGCCAGTTCCGCGCCGCTGGCGGGGCGGCTGGCCCGGAGGCCTTCGGGCTCGCGCCAGCTCAGCGTGTCAAAACCGCTGCACGAGGCGCAGATCGGCACCCATTGCGCATGGACGGTGCCGCATTTGTCGCAGCACCATTCCGGCCCGCGCGAGGCGGTCAGCGCCCGCGCGAGGATTCCGCGCACCTCGGCATCCGGGGCCCCCATACCGCGCTCGGCGGCGGCGAGGATCGCCAGAACGCGCTGCGTCGGGTGATCCTCGGGCAAAGTGCCGAGCGCCGCCTTCGCCGCGCGGAAATCCTCGGTCGCAAGCAGCAGCTCGGCCTCGGTCAGCCGCGATTCCTCATGATCGGGGCGCGAGGCCAGGAGGCTGCGGAACCGTTTCAGCCGCTCGGACGCGCTCTCCGCCGGCTCTGTCGCCGCGAAAGCAGCGGCCAGATCGGGATGCGGCTGCGCCTCCCAGGCCTTTTTCAGGACGCGCGCCGCGCCTTTGCGGTCGTCTTTCGTCACCAGCGCCCGCGCGGCGATCACGGCGGCGGGGATCAGATCAGGCGATAGTTTGTTCGCCTCGATCGCTGCCTCGCGCGCTTCAATGGTGCTGCCTTCGTCGAGAATGGTCTTCGCCTCCTGCAACGCGAGCAGCGCGTCACGGCGGCGATAGACCGAGCGCGGCAACTCGCCCGAGCGCAGCTTTTGCGACAATGTGCCGCGCGCGCCGGCCCAGTCGCCGCCCTCGGCCTGGAGTTTCAGCAGGATGTCCTGGGTCTCGCCATGTTTCGGCTTCAGCGCGAAAGCCTGTTCCGCCAGTTTCAGCGCGGTCGCGGTGTCGCCCTTCGCCAGCTTCTGCCGCAAAAGCCCGCGCACGGCGACGAAACGGGTCTGCTCGTCGGAAAGCAGGCTCTTCCAGGCCTCGCTCGCGGCGCGACTGTCGCCCGCGGCCTCGGCGGCCTGGGCGGTCAGCAGCAGCGTCAGTTCGGGCTTGTGCAAAAGCCGCTCGGCGGTGCGGGCGCGGGCCATGGCCAGCGTCGGCTCGCCCGAGGCCAGCGCGATCATCCCCTCGGACAGGGCCGCATAGCCGCGCCTTTCGCGATTGCGGTCGAAATAGCGGCTGATCGCGGTCTCGTCGCCGTTCAGGAAGCGGAACACCGCGAAGAGCAGCCCGACCAGTTTCAGCCCCAGCCAGACCAGCAGCACCGCCGCCGCCAGCGCCAGGATCGCCGCCACCGGGCCGAGGGTGAATTCCTGATCGAAGATCCACAGCCGGACCTGGCCGCCTTGCTCCGAGAGCATCGCCGCGGCAACGGCAAGCGCAGCAATCAGCGCGAGGAAGACGACGATCTTCAACAGAGACCAGAGCATTGCGTCCTCCTTATTGCAGCGCGGACAGCGCGGCATCGGCCGCGATACGGCTCTGCGCCTGCGAAATCCAGTCTGCCATTTCCGCGCGGCCCGCTTCCGGCAGCCCCGCCAGCTCTTGCAGCGCCAGCGGCAGATCGCCCGCTTTCGCCGCCGCTTCGGCGCGCGACAGGACGGCATCCGGATCGGTCCCCTCGCGCGGGGTCAGCGAGCGCGCGCCGGTGCCGATCCGCAAGAGCGACCAGGCGCGGTCTCCGAAACTGTCGTCTGCATCCGCCCGCAATGAGGATTCCAGCGCGGCGCGGGCGGCCTCGGGGAAGGCGTCGGCCAGGCCCGCTGCCGTGGGAAGGCCGGTTTCGGCATGGGCCGCAAGCGGCGCGGGCACATCCGCGAGGCCGAGGTCCGCCAGCGCCCCGGCGTAAGGCTGGCCGTTCGCCACCGCCTCGCGCAGCGAGAGCATCGCGGCGTCGCGGCGTGCTTCGGCGCGCAGGGCCTCGGCCTCGGCTTCTGCCCGCGCGGTCACTTCGGCGGCGCGGGCGTCGAGTTCCTGCTGAATCAGGCTGCGCGCGGATTCGGCATCCATCCCGCCCGCAGACGGCGCGGCTTTCAGCGCATCGACCTCGGCCCGCAACGCGGCGAAGGCGGCGGGTGGCACCGAGCCGTCGGGCGCCGCCTGTTGCAGCGCCGCCAGCGCGGCGTCGAGAGCTTCAAGCCGCTCAGCAAAACCCGCAACCTGCGCCTTTGCCTCTTGCGCGCCGGTTTGCGCCTGAATGGCCGCCTCATCGGCACGACCAGCGGCGGTTGCGGCGGCGGCTTCCGTCTTTTGCAGCGCAGCTTCCAGCGCGGCAAAGCGCGCCTCTGTCGCCTGTGGGTCGATCTCGCCCCGCAGGTTCAGCACATTGTAATGCGAGAGGCCGAAGCCGATCACTCCGGCAAGCGCCCCGCCGATCAGCGGCGCGACAAAGCCACCGCGACGGCGCGGCGCCACCGGCCCGGGCGGAGGGGGGATATCCTCGGGAACCGCCTCGACGATCACGGTCGGGCTGTCACTCTCTGCCGCGGGGACCGGCTTTTCCTCATCTGCCATGGCTGGTGAACTCCGCCGGTTGCGACCTGGTTCCAAGGTAAGCCTTTGCGCCTCCGGGGTTCAAGGCGATCCCCCCGGAAAACAGCGGCCAATCGCCGCCATCATCGACGGCCCATCCGGCCGCGCGGCGACCACAGCGCGCCCGGCCAGCGCAGGCGGCAGTTCCGCGCGGGCGTTTTCGCTGATCACCACCGGCACCACGCCAGCCAGATCCAGCCCCCCGGCCGCCGCCAGGAACAGCCGAACCGAGCGCGGCGAGAACAGGGGCACGACCACCCGCGCGCCGCTGGCGAGAACCTGCCTTGCCTCATCGCTCAGCCCCGCCGCCGCCTGGCGATAGGCGGTCAGCGAAACCACCGGGCGCGGCGCCAGCCCTGCCGACAGATCCGCCGCCCGGTCCTCGCCGTGCAGATAGAGCAGCCGCCCCTCGCCCGGCTGCGCCCGGATCAGCCGCAGAAGATCGCCCGCATCGCCTCCGGCAGAAATCGCGCTGAACCCGCGTTCCGCCGCCGCATCCGCCGTGCGGTCGCCGACACAATATGCCAGCCCCGGCAGCGCCGCCCCGGTCAGCCGC